>JAABRR010000009.1 GCA_011390785.1 Sphingobacteriia bacterium | reverse complement strand
TTGAAAGAAGGACAACAATCGTACTTTATTGGCATCAGGAGTACTTTTTACCGTTTCGCCATGATCACCGGGCAAGGCTTGCTTATTATCCTGGCAGGCTTTTTCGAAGTATTTACCGGTCAGGAGCCGGTTCAGTTTTCTGTAACAGCTGATCCATCAGCAAACCAGCCATCTGGAATATTTGCAGAACTTCCAACAACAGCAAATTCTGATGAGCTCACTTTTCTTTTGGCAAATACAGAACTTACTATTTCTACCCAAAACATGAGCAAAGAAACAGCCGATAGCCTTAAGGAGTTTGCCACAGATGAGAACCTAAAAAATCAGTTCACTTTGCCCGAGGCAACCATTGATAAAAAAACATCGTGGTGGTCAGTAAATATCTCGGGACCATTGGGCAGCTGGCTGAAAGAAAAGGCGGGGAAAGAAGAATTGGCTGATAACAGCCAGAATACTATGCAGGGCAATATGGTGCTGGTAGGAATAAAACTTTCGGGAACACCTGAACCAGGAAAAGAGATTGTTCTCAACACCGGCTTCAAACGCGGCAACAGCAGTTTGAAGCTCATTGTGGGCGAGCGACTTGTTTTTACATCCGACAATTATGACCAAACTGCCTGGCTGGCCATACAGGCAGATCCGAAACTGGAAACCCGTGCAATAGCAGATTTTGAAGGCAGATCGGGCAACATACCCTTTGCCTGGTCGCTTACTTTTGTCATTCTCACTATCCTGTTTCTAATATTTTTTATTTACCACAGATTTGCATTACCCCGCCCATCTTCAGATGCTTCTACCCTGCAAGAAGAAGGCAGCGGGATTTTTACCGAATTTTTCCAGACTTTCGGTTCATTCTTCCGCAAGTCGAATATTGGGGCTGCACTGGCTTTTCTGCTGCTGTTCAGGTTGGGAGAAGCGCAACTGGTAAAGATGGCGTCTCCGTTTTTGCTCGATACACGAGATCTTGGCGGGTTGGGACTTACCACCGGAGAAGTGGGAATCATCTATGGTACCATAGGCATTCTGGCTCTCACGCTGGGGGGAATTCTGGGTGGATTGATGGCATCGCGTCGCGGATTGAAATACTGGATATTTCCCATGGCACTGGCTATGAACCTTCCCAACCTGGTATTTGTGTACCTGTCATTTGCTCAGCCCACAAGCTTTTGGCTTATCTCTGGTTCGGTGGCCATAGAACAATTTGGTTATGGGTTCGGATTTACTGCTTATATGTTGTTTATGATCTACTTTGCTGAGGGAAAGCACAAAACGGCTCATTTTGCCATTTGCACCGGATTGATGGCCCTGGGTATGATGCTTCCGGGCATGATATCAGGTTGGATACAGGAAATTACAGGTTATGAAAACTTCTTTATTTGGGTAGTGCTGTGCACCCTTCCAGGGTTCTTCATCATTCGCTTCCTTAAAATTGAAAAGTCTTTCGGAATCAAAGAAAAGAAAACAGAAAGCTAAAAAAGAGAAAATTTGCTTTTTCAGGCAGACTCTTTTTTGGTTTTCCAGTCAGTTTCGGCCAGGGCTTTTTTGGCAGCTATATATCCTTTTTCGAAAATATCTTTTCCGCCCGAAAGATCCAGTACACCGTAATCGCCTATACTTTCGGGTTCGATATACAGGTGGCAGAATTTCTTCCTTTGTAGCGTATGCGTGCGGATGGTCAGCTGGAAGGTCCTTTCAGCAATTTTTTTCAGATTATCCAGTTTACCGCGATTTCCCAGCGGATTTACATTCACTCCAATAATATAATCACATGTATCGATTAAAGGTTCTACCGGGAAATTATTAACAACACCCCCATCACAGTAATAATCGTCGCCAATTTGAACCGGAGGAAACAAAACAGGTATAGATGATGATGCCTTTATCGCCTGCGCCAACGGACCAGAATCGAAGCATTTGTATTCAGCCGTATTGATATTTACAGCAAAAACCTTGAGTGGGATGTTCAGGTCTTCAAAATTTTTAGCTTTCAGGTACTTATTCAGCAACTTTTCGAACCCGGTCATTTTTACCAATCCGGTTTTGGGGATGGTAAAATCGAGATATTGAAAGATCTTTTGGGATGTAAGAGCTTCGAGTATCTCCTCTGGAGTCATTCCGTCTGCATACAAAGCACCGGCAATGGAACCGGCACTTACACCACTGATAATACCCGGCTTTATATTTTCTTCATCCATTGCCTTTAACACTCCAAGGTGGGCAAATCCACGGGTTCCCCCGCCACTCAGAACGATGCCATATTCGTAATGCTCATCAGAGTCTTTCTTTTTTCTCAAAAAATCAAACATATCTTCTGTTTTATTATGATGGTTGAAAGCCTTTACATCTATTGAATAATAATACGACTAAGTTCTCTCCCCAAAAGAGATTTTATATTCTCAAGATTACGAACCTTCTCTATTTTCATTAACATTTCATCTTCTGACAATTCCAATTTCAGCATTTCCTTATTCTCAAAAATAATCTTTTCAAGTTTTCTCAATTTAAAGGCATACAAAATCTCTACTACATTCTTTTTTACATCATCTTCCTCCTTTTTAACATAGATCTTATGTTTATCTTCCCATTGATTGCTTAACAGATAGGGAGAAGTTAACATATCAATGGCAATTTTGCTGATCTCAGGGTCTTGATGAGAAAAGAAATATTGCTCGTCAAGCATCATATCTTTGTCGCGGGCATCTTTTATTTCATTAAAAATTTTTTGATATAGATTATTCTCAAAAATAATATCATCATTTACAATATCATTTATGAGGTAGTCTGCCACGAGGATTTCTTGAGAAACTTCCTGGTTATTCTCATCCAAAACCGCAAATGATATTTCTTTAGATGGGTATAGCAGCAGTGACCTTATAATTTCTTTTTCCTGGTAATTTACGGGAGAGCTTCCTTTGGCAGGAGTTTGTTCAAAGGGGATAGATTCAGGGGTTACCCACTCCTGCTGTTGGGTTGCCGAAGGATCAGGAGTTAGTTCCCTTGACCTGTTTCGACGCTGTTTATTCACTTCTGCCATGAGAAGATTCTCGTCGATCTGTAAAAGATCGCTGCTTTTCTGCACATACAAGGCTCTTGCAATGGGTTCAGGGATGCGGGAGATACTCAGTGCGATCTCCTTTATCAAAGCAGCCTTTTTGATAGGATCATTTTGCGTTTCATCGAGCAACAGGCTTGTTTTGAACGTTAAAAAATCGCGGGCATTCCCTTCAATAAACTCCTTTACTTCTATGGGTCGGTAGTTGCGGGCATAAGAATCGGGGTCTTCACCCTCGGGGAACAGCACAATTTTTACATTCATCCCCTCCTCCAGAATCATGTCTATCCCCCTGAAAGCAGCTTTTATACCAGCAGGATCACCATCAAACAAGAGAGTAATATTTTCGGTATAGCGCCTGATAAGTTTAATCTGGTCGATGGTGAGCGATGTGCCCGAAGAGGCAATAACGTTTTCAATGCCTGCCTGATGGAGAGATATTACATCGGTATAGCCTTCTGTAAGGTAGCAATTATCTTCTTTTACGATGGCACTTTTGGCAAAATACAATCCATAGAGCACCTTGCCCTTGTGATATATTTCAGATTCTGCCGTATTTATGTATTTGGGTTTGGTTTTATCCTGAGTTAGTATTCTTGCTCCAAAACCCAGTACCCGCCCCGAAAGATTGTGAATAGGAAAAGTTACCCTACCCCGGAAAGTATCGTAGGTTTTCTGGTCTTTGGTACGAACAAGGCTGCTTTTTTCGAGCAATTCCTTGCTGTATGCGTTTTCAAGTGCTTTTGATGTAAAATCATCCCATGAGTTCAGACTATATCCTAACCCAAACTTCTTAATGGTTTCAGTAGTAAAATCTCTTTCCTTAAAATAGCTTAGTCCAACAGCCTTCCCTTCTTCAGTGTTATGCATAGTTTCTTCAAAATGCTTTTGCGCAAATGCTGTAAGATTAAAAAGGCTTTCCTTTTCATCCATAGCTTCCTTTTGCTCAGGAGTGGGCTCTTCTTCTTCTATTTCTATGCTATATTTGTTTGCCAGATATTTGAGCGCTTCCGGATAGGTGAAATGCTCATGTTCCATAATAAAATTTACCGAATTGCCCCCCTTTCCACATCCAAAACACTTAAAAATTCCCTTGGCCGGTGAAACAGTAAATGATGGTGTTTTCTCATTGTGAAACGGACACAACCCCAGCATGTTAACCCCACGACGTTTAAGGGTAACAAAATCTCCCACAACCTCTTCAATGCGGGCAGAATCAAAGATTTTGTCAATGGTTTCGGGTTTGATCATATCAGGAATTTTACCCTACGAAATTACACATTTGAATCAGCATTTTCAAAAGATACTTATTAGAATAATTCATTCAAGCATTAATCTTCCGGGTTAATAATTAGCTATTGAACTACTGTTGGGAAAAAGCTCAATTTTGAATGATTAGTTATAAGGTCATCATTACCAATAAAAAAACAATTTGAGACTCAGGCTGTTGTTTTGTCATATTTAACTTAAAAACATAAAGATATGGCAAAACCCAGCATTGCAAAAATGGTGAGGGCACAGTTCCTCAGTTCAATCATAGCCCCTTTGGTGGCTGGTACTTTACTGGCTGTAAGCATCAACGGGTCGTTGGATGTGCTTCAGTTTATCATTGTTATTTTCATTGGAATAGGTCTGCATGTAGCCACCAATGTGTATAACGATATCTACGATACTATTCAAGGCACCGACAAAGTAAACGTTCATCGCAATGAAAACAGTGGCGGGTCGGGTGTGTTGCTCGACAATCCTGAGTTAATGCCCAAAATGTATATGCTGGCCCGCATTGGTCTAGTTATGGCACTAGTGGGTACAATTGCTTTAACACCTTTGATTGACAGAGAATTGTGGCCCTGGTTATGGGGCTTGTATCTTTTATCAGCCTTTTTCAGCAAGTATTACACGGCACCACCATTTAAACTGGCTTATCGTGGGTTAGGCGAATTCTCCGTTTGGTTTGCTTTCGGCCCCATGGCTATTCTTATTGCGGCAGTGGGCCAGGGATTACTGTTTCACCAGCAAGTGTTGATCCTTATGCCTGCCACCGGATTGAGCACACTCTCTATTTTGCTGGCAGGCCAGTTAATCGATCTGGATGCTGACCGAAAAGGGGGAAAGCATGGTGTTGCATCGCGCATGGGAACGCAATTTACATCGGTTCTCTATCTGTTTGTTCAACTGGGTATTGTTGCCACTATGGTATCAATGTTTGCAACATACCCCGGTAAAAGCTGGGTGTTTCTGTTGCCCCTGATCCCTTACCTTCTTATATTTCCCAAAGGGATGGGAATCATCTTAAAGCACCATGCTGATGCCGACAAAATGAAAGAAGGAGCAAAATTTACTGTTCTTACCCATGTGTCGTTTTCCCTTTTGTTGATTATTGGATTTATAATTTATGTGATATAAGGATTATCAACTCTTCCTGATCCAAATCACATGATCAGGGTAATAACCCAGTAAAAAAGCCCCGCTGTTAAGGAACCTCCAAGATTAACTATATCGTTGGGGGTTATGGCTTCGGGGTTTATACTGTTTTTAAAACGAGGCATTTCCAGCAATCGGTTCTCTAAAAAAGCGCCCAGAAAAGTATCGGCAAAGCATGCCAGAAAGGCTGCCAAAGTTAGTGCTGAAATTTCAAAAATATTCCATACACCAAAAAGTAGAATGTAGGAGGTGGCAGCAACAATGAATGAAGCCACCAGGGCTGCAAGGGTGCCGGCAAAAGATATACCACCGGTAAACCCGGCTTCATGCATTTTCCAGTCGGCTATGGAAAAGCTTTTACGATTAAAAAGAGGGCCAATCTCACTGGCCCATGTATCAGCGGTAACCGCTGCCACGTAGCCAATAAAAAGGAGCAGGAAGAAATCATTTTTGGTTATCAAAAATCCGACTGTACTGAGCACAGCCCACAAAATATTGGCTGTCACCTGCCAGGCATTTCGTCCTCCTTCGGTTTTCTTTTTCTTCTTCTCACGAATAGCTGCCCGGATTTTAGTGAAAATAACCGAAGTAATGAAAAAAACAAGAACCGGAACAACCCATCTCCATCCACCGGTAAGCAACAGATAAATGCCTAAAATCCAGGCTGCAAGGCTACCATACCGGGTAAGCACTTTGCTATGATACAACAACAATCCTCCTACCGACATAAACCCCAGTACAAAAGATAAATAGAGGTAATCGAGTTGATTGGTATGCCCCAGATAGAAAAACACAGCCAACCCCAGCGTAATAGTTAGATTATCTGAACCACGCCATGAAATCACCTCAAAAAGGGCTGCCAGCAAAACAAAAGAGAACATAAACCACGGATTTACGATTATCTCCAAAGGAAGAAAAACAAGAGATAATATCAATGTGATGATCACATAGCCAGAAATACCATGCATACTCTTGTAATCATGCATAATACGAAACCAGCCATTACCGTTGATGATTCTCCCGGTAAGACTGGCAACAGTATCAGCAATGGTAAGAATGAGCAATGTGAGACGGAAATAGTTGTAGGGCAAATCGTAGAGAATGATAAAGGAAGATAGAATGCCTATCGGGTAAAATAGGGTGCCCAGACTGGCATCGGTAGTTTGATGCAGCAGGTAAAAACGTTTATATCGGAAAGTAGCAAAAGAAAACACTGAACCAGCCACAATAAGCCATAAAAGCATATCTTTATCAACCAACCAGGTAAGTCCAAAAACAGCCAGTCCTGTAAAAAAATGTACCGATTTACGAATTAATAAAGCCTGAAGAGGAGGAATTGTATGGGGTTGATGCATCCGCTGAGTGGTTGAAATATTTTGAATTGGGCAAATTTAGTTATTTAAACGGGTCAGGTGGGCGTTTGGTTTGGTCTCCTGAAATAAAAATGATACGATTGTTGTATTTTTGCAGAAAATATTAAACAATGGCACCAAAGAAGAAAAATGAAGATATTAGCAGGGCTGAAGAACCCCTCGCTTCATATGGTAGCGAAAAGCTTAATTTTGATAAGGTATGGTTTCTTTTCAAGGAGAACGAAGAACGTATGAAGGAAACCGACGAGCAGATGAAGGAAACCGCGAATACAAAAGATTTTATGCCTGTTCCGTTTTAGAAATCATAGAATTGAGAAGCGTGAAATATACAAGTCATATATTTTTCATTCCTTATCTCTTATCCCAGTTTTAACATTCCCAATATCTGTTTCCAGATGCCCACTATCAGCTCTCCATTCCCTAATCTCCAATCCCAAAAATATGATACCCTTCAACAAACCCTTCTTCACCGGCAAAGAAACTCAATACATTCAAGAAGCGGTTCAGTCTGGCAAAATATCAGGCAATGGCGATTTCACGAAGCGTTGTCAGGCCTGGTTTGAGAACCACTATGGATTTGAGAAAACCCTGCTTACCACATCATGTACCGATGCTTTGGAGATGGCCGCACTTCTGATTGATATAAAGCCGGGTGATGAAGTAATTTTGCCATCCTATACCTTTGTAAGTACAGCCAATGCTTTTGTTTTACGGGGTGCCAGACTTGTATTTGCCGATAGTGGGCCCCGGCATCCCAATATGGATGTTGCCGGATTGGAAAAGCTGATAAGCACACGCACAAAAGCCATTGTACCGGTTCATTATGCTGGTATGGCCTGCAATATGGATGCTATAATGGCTCTGGCAACCCAATATAATCTTTATGTTATAGAAGATGCAGCCCAGGCTGTGGATTCTTTCTTTTTAAAAAAACTTTCTTCATCAAAAGAGGCAATCCAAAAGAGAGTGCCTCTTGGTTCTATGGGTCATTTTGCGGCTTTTTCTTTTCACGAAACCAAAAACATAATTTCCGGTGAAGGTGGTATGCTGGTGATCAACGATCCTGAATTCATCAAAAGGGCAGAGATAATCTGGGAAAAAGGCACCAACCGGGCAGCTTTCTGGCGGGGAGAAGTGGATAAATATGGTTGGGTTGATGTGGGATCGTCGTTTCTGCCATCTGAAGTAATTGCAGCCTTTCTTTATGCCCAAATTGAAAATCTGGATAAAATTCAGAAACAGAGAACGGCAATTTGGAAGCGATATGCTAATGAATTAAATATGCTTATGGATAAAGGGTTTGCACAATTGCCGGTAATTCCGGAGTATGCTACCAATAATGCCCATATGTTTTATCTGGTTTTAGATAATGCCGACACCCGCGACCGCTTCATTAAACATCTGAAAGCAGATGGAATTCTATCCGTCTTTCATTACCTTTCCCTACATAAGTCACCTTATTATGCTGATAAGCATTACGGCAATGAACTTCCCTGGGCCGACCATTATAGTGATTGCCTTGTGAGATTGCCCCTTTTCTATGACCTTACAACTGAATTACAAACTAAGGTGATTACGAGTGTGAAGAGTTTTTTTGGAGTGTGATTATGGGGAAATGTAAAATAGCTGTTCCCCCTACCCTATTTCCCCGTTTCCTATTTCCTGTTACCTAAACTCCACCAATGCCAAACTTCTACCCTGCTATCTTCTGTGTATCCGGCCTTTTGGTAAAAGCGGCAGGCAGCTTTATTGGCTTTTTGGGTGGCTACAGTAAGGTGAGTTTTGCCTGCCCCAACTGCAAAGTGTTCGGCAGCCTGCATTAGTTGACTGCCAATTCCCTTGCCAAGACCATCAGGATGAACAGCAATAAGCCCAATAACAGCGCTTTCATCTTTAAGAGAAAGAGTTACCATACCATTTACTATTTGTGCTTCATCTTTTGACACTATTACATGATCGGCAATTTTTCGGTTTATGCTGTTATCGAGCCACAGTCGATACATTCGTTCGTAGCTGCCTGTTGGAATATTCGGATCGAGCCGGAAACGGGAATAAACGCCGCTCTCAAGAGCTATTTGGTAGAGACGATCAGTTGCTTGTGGCAGGGTGTATTCTGAAATATTTTCGGGAAGCCGGGTTTTGGAGATTAATGAAAGATCTTTGCCATAAACGATCTTAGTATCAACCAAATGGGCACCGATAGTTTGAAGCATTTTCAACTTCTCGTTGGTATCTGACTTTATGGAAAGGTCATGAAAAAGATAAAGAAATCTTATATTCTGATTTTGCAATTCTGTAAGAAGCCCATTTGCTCCGGCTTTGAGCGCGTCTTCCATTAAAATCTGTCCGGTGGGAAAACCATAAAACTCAGAATCCCATGTTAATAGTTTGATCAATGTTTCGAAATTTAATGAATAGAGATTTTCGTTCAGCGTTCAGTATTTTGCGTTTTGTGATGTGACGGGGCCACTTTCAGTGACCCCGTCACTGATCATGTTCCCGAATCAGTCGCCCCGTGACTGCATTAAAAAATATTTTTCTTCATCAAACCCTGTTTTATTTAATTACCAAAAGTCACGGGGTGACATTCGTCTGATCCATTGAATTTCGACTGTTGACTGCTGGCTATCAACTATTTTTAGTTCCTGGTTTTCACTGCTTCAACCCGTTCTTCCACAAGATAAACCGGGCGATTCTTCACCCCTTCAAAGGTTTTGCCCAGGTATAGGCCTACAATTCCAAGGATAAGGATAATGAGTCCGCTCAAAAACCAGATGGAAACGATCAGGCTGGCATAGCCTGGCACCCGGTAACCCCCGGTAAGTGCCATAACAAGCGCGTAAATGGCAAACAAAAAGGATGTAAAACTAATATATACTCCCAGTTTTACTGTCATTCGCAGGGGTTTGTCGCTGTATGCCAGGATGATATCCATGGCCAGGTACATCAGTTTGCGGTAATTATAGCTACTCTTGCCTTCCTTGCGGGTACTGTGGGTAACATTGATGGTAGTTTTTCTGAAGCCCACCCATCTTACCATGGTTGGGAAATAGCGGATGCTCTCGCGCATGCTGCAAATGGCATCAACCACTTTGCGGTGATAAATGCCAAAGTTGGCAATAGCCGGGTCGTGCTTTGTGCCGGTAAGCCAGCTGAGAATTCCATAGAACCCACGCGAGAAAAACTTTTTCAGAAATCCATCCTGGCGGTTTTCTCGCCGTGCCTGCACCACGTGATAACCTTCGAGTGCTTTTTTGTAAAGGGCAGGGATTTCTTCAGGAACATCCTGCAGGTCGCAGTCCATTACAACAATCCATTCACCCCGCGCGGCATCCAAACCGGCAGTTATGGCATAGTGCTGCCCAAAGTTGCGGCTCAGTTTCAAGCCCCTTACCTGGGGATGTTTTTTTGATAGCTCCACAATTTCACCCCACGACTCATCCGGACTGTGATCTTCCACCAGAATAATTTCGTATTCCGGATCCAGAGGTTCCACAGCAGCAGATACCCTTTCTACCAATTCAGCAAGCAATTTATCGGCCCGATATACGGGGGTTACGATGGAGATCATTTGGTAAATATATTTAGAATCAAATTCTTATTTCATCTGTTTGTAATTTGATTAATTCGGTCAGATAGCTTGTCTCGTCTTTTATGACGAGAGAGCTCCCGCGAAAAGCGGGATAAACCGCCAACAATACTCTGACTGCAGGTTTTACCATGCTGCGAATTATAATAATCCGCATGTGGTCAATATTATTGTCATGGCTTGGTTCATCGTTGTTTCGAGATATTCATTCACCTTTTTTTCTAAAAAGGTTTTTATTGCATTGAGCGATAATTCCTTCTCAGTAATCATTTTTGACCAATCATAGTATCCATTTCCAAATCATAGAAAAAATGCTTGCTGAGTTTTGAGAGCAACATGGTTTTGTTTTTAAAATTTCGACGGGTAAAGTTATACAAAAACACGCATATCAGACAATAAACTCTGATGGTTGTACCTATACTTAAACCCTAAAAAAACCGTACTTTTGCACAAAAAAGCCCATGCGCATCGATATTCTCACCATATTCCCCGAAATGTTTTCCGGCCCATTTGGCCACTCCATCGTAAAACGCGCCGTTGACAAGGGCCTGGTGAATATTCATTTGCATAATATCCGCGATTATGCTACCAATAAACATCGCCGGGTAGATGATTATCCATTTGGGGGTGGAGCGGGTATGGTGATGATGATTCAGCCGGTAATGGACTGTATTGAAGCCTTGAAAAAGGAGCGTAACTATAATGAAATTATTTTTATGACCCCGGATGGCGAACTGTTTGACCAACCCATTGCCAATCAGCTCTCCATTCTTGAAAACATCATTATACTTTGTGGCCATTACAAAGGCATTGATGAGCGCTTACGCGAACACATCATAACCCGCGAGATCAGTATTGGCGATTATGTGCTTTCGGGGGGCGAATTGGCAGCAGCCGTTGTTACCGATAGCCTTGTAAGACTGATTCCGGGTGTTTTGGGCGACGAAACATCTGCCCTGTCCGATTCATTCCAGGATGGATTGCTCTCGCCCCCGGTATATACCCGGCCAGCTGACTATAATGGATGGAAGGTGCCCGATGTATTGCTTTCCGGCCATGACCTGAAGATTGCCGACTGGCGACATGAGCAATCACTATTACGCACCAGGGACAGAAGACCTGACCTCTATCAACAACAAAAACCTGATGCCAGTAGTGACAACAATCCATAATAACCAGACTGAAGACTAAAAGCTTTTATACTGTTGGCTGTAAGAAAGAAAATAGTTGGGTCAGAATTTATAACCCACGGTAATTTTAATCACCCGGTTATACATATCACGCGGATTTTCTTCGAGCAATGTTGTAAAACCATAATCGTATCCTGCACTAAGTCTTAAACCCATAGGAAGGTTTATTCCCACCCCGGCAACCACAGCAAAATCCAGTTGTCTTAAGTTATCGATTTCATTTTCAGTGCCATCCTGCTCCGACTTTCCGGAAAGGAAATAAGATACCTGCGGACCGGCAAAAAAATGAATAAGGGGCAAAGGGCTGAATTTTACAACAACAGGTATATCAATGTAATTAAGGCTTACCTTAAGATCGCTAATGTTGTCTCCACTCACCATGTAACCTTTTTGCGAAAAATAAACACCCCCTTCAGCAGCTACAATTCCCAACAACGATACTCCAAGGAAACCACCGGCATGAAAACCATTTATAGGGCCGGCATCTCCGGCATCAGACCCTCCAATATTAGCAATATTGAGCCCGCCTTTCAATCCGTAACTTACAAATTGGGCCTGTGTTGTATTGACAGCGAAGATTAAAATCATCATTACAGATAACAGGAGAGTTAATTTTGTTTTGTTTTTCATAATACATGTTTTTTGAGTGAAAAACTCTATTTTTAAGGGTTGAAAAAATCATTTAATTACCCATCCAAAAATACATATAATAATAGCCAATACAAAGTCCTGACTCCAATATGAACAAATATAATCATGGCCCGCACTGTCAGGAAAAATAATTATGTTTATCTTTTTTTATTTCAATTAATTGTCTAACTTTGCACTCCCTTTTTCGGAAGAAAAACTTGTAAAATATTCATAATGAAAGCCTCACGAATGGGGTGAAGCCATAAACGATCTAAATACTGAGTCATGAACAAGATGGAATTAATCAATTATGTACAGGATGCTGTTATGCAGAAGAAAGAAACCCCAGCTTTCAAAGCCGGCGATACAATTACTGTGCATTATAAAATCAAAGAAGGTAATAAAGAACGTATTCAGCCTTTCCAGGGGGTAGTAATCCAGAGAAGAGGCACAGCCAATACAGAAACTTTTACTGTAAGAAAAATTTCAGGCAACATTGGTGTAGAAAGAATTTTCCCCATTAATTCGCCCTTTATCGAAAAAATTGAACTCAACCGCCGCGGTGCCGTTCGAAGAGCAAGAATATTTTACCTTAGAGAACTTCGTGGTAAAAAAGCAAGAATCAAAGAAAAAAGAATATAATATCTTTTTTCGTCAAAATAATCAAGCCATTGGTATTTCACCAGTGGCTTTTTTTTATAATTTCGTTTACTATTACACATTACTTATTGTAATCCAATATATTTCAAAACACAAAATCAAAACACACCATGCAAAAGCTTATTGAATGTGTTCCCAACTTCAGTGAAGGCAACGATATGGGAATTATAAAGCAGATCACCGCCGAAATAGAAGCAACCGAAGGGGTAAAACTGTTGGATGTTGACCCGGGTAAAGCCACCAACCGCACTGTGGTAACTATGGTGGGAACACCTGACGAAGTTATTGAAGCAGCATTCAAAGCAGTTAAAAAAGCTTCGCAACTCATTGACATGAGCCGGCACAAAGGTGAGCATCCGCGTATGGGCGCCACCGATGTTTGTCCGCTGGTACCCGTAGCCAATATTACTATGGAAGAAACGGTAGATTATGCCCGAAAACTGGCACAACGAATCGGCGGGGAGCTCAACATTCCGGTATATTGTTATGAAAACGCTGCTTTGGAACCAAAAAGGCGCAACCTGGCCAATTGCCGCAGCGGTGAATATGAAGGCTTGCCCGATAAACTAAAGAAGTCGGAATGGAAACCCGATTTCGGTCCGGCACAGTTTAATGCCAAAGCCGGAGCTACAGCCGTGGGTGCAAGAGATTTCCTGGTAGCTTACAACATAAACCTGAACACCACATCTACCCGTCGCGCCAATGCCATTGCTTTTGATGTAAGGGAAAAAGGTAGGCTAAAAAGAGAAGGAAACCCTATTACCGGAAAAATTGTTACCGATGAGAAAGGCGATAAGGTCTGGATACCAGGAACCCTGAAAGCAGTAAAAGCCATTGGTTGGTATATAGAAGAATATGGCATTGCCCAGATATCTATGAACCTTACCAATATTTCTGTAACACCCGTGCATGTTGCATTTGATGAAGTGGCCCAAAAAGCCGCTGACCGTGGCATACGGGTAACAGGATCTGAACTGGTAGGACTTGTGCCTTTGAAAGCCATGCTCGATGCAGGAAAATATTTCTTGAAGAAGCAACAACGAAGTGTAGGAGTATCTGACGCTGAACTGATAAAAATTGCCGTAAAATCTATGGGTTTGGATGAGCTGAAACCCTTCAATCCCAAAGAAAAAATTATTGAGTACATGCTGGAGAGCCAATCGGATAAAAAGCTCGCCAATATGACATTGCAAGACTTTGCCGACGAAACCGCCAGTGAATCACCTGCGCCCGGTGGAGGCTCTATTTCGGCCTATGTAGGCGCTTTGGGAGCATCACTTGCTACTATGGTGGCCAATCTTTCTTCGCACAAACGTGGCTGGGATGATAAATGGGATTATTTCTCAAAGTGGGCAGAAAAAGGACAGGCCATTAAAAATGAACTTTTATTTCTTGTTGATGAAGATACGCGCTCTTTCAATCTTATTATGGAAGCTTTCGACATGTCTAAATCTACCTCCGAAGAAAAAGAAAAACGCACTCAGGCAATACAGGATGCCACCCGGTATGCCATTGAAGTGCCATTCAGGGTGATGAAGAAATCTTTTGAAAGCCTGGAAATCATAAGAGAAATGGTAGAAAAAGGAAATCCCAATTCTGTTACAGATGCAGCAGTTGGCGCACTTTGTGTAAGAACCGCTGTAATGGGTGCCTTTATGAATGTAAAGATCAATGCAGCAGGATTGGATGATAAGGATTTTGTAAAGGAAACCATTGGAAAGGGACAGGAAATTGTTGATGAGATGATGGTACAGGAAAAAGAAATATTAAAATTAACAGAAGATAAAATAGCGTCTGCCTGAAATCTTTCAAAAGATTTTTCTTGCGGAATATTTATAAAGCAGGTTTCCTTAGCAATAACCTGCCTGGTAAAAACTAAAACAGCTGATTATGGATGAAATAGCGTTGCCCACGCTTATTATAGATGAAGAAATTTGCCGCCGAAACATTAGAAACATGGCAGCCAAAGCAACCCATTCAAAGATTTTTTTCCGGCCCCATTTCAAAACACATCAATCGCTGGAAATTGGCCGGTGGTTCAGGGATGCGGGTGTTACCAGGATTGCTGTTTCATCTTTCAGCATGGCCAACTATTTCGCCAAAGACGGCTGGAATGATATCATGGTGGCATTTCCGGTTAATACCAGGGAGTTGCCACTTATAAACGACCTGTCATCAAAAATAAATCTGAGTATATTGATAGCCGATGCCGATGTCTTAGACACACTTGAACAGAACTTAACCCATCTTACCGACTTTTATATTAAACTGGATGTAGGAAACAACCGCAGCGGATTCGATCCTGAAAATCTTGATGCCCTTACTGCTTTGCTGGAAAAAGCAGGAAGAAATCTGATGCTTGAATTCCGTGGTTTTGTTGCACATGCCGGCCATGCGTATCAAACCCAATCGCTCAACGATGTACACAAAATCTACAAAACCGGCACTGAGCAGCTCTCCAACGTAAAACTCCATTTTGAAAAACAGTACCCCAACATTATTTCATCATGGGGAGATACCCCCACATGCAGCCTGGTAAATGAGTTTCACGATTCGGATGAAATACGTCCGGGCAACTTCGTTTTTTATGATTTAACCCAGTTTCACCTGGCATCTTGCGACTGGGAGCACATTGGTGTAGCCGTTGCAGCTCCGGTGGTTTCACGACAAAAAGATCGGAACGAAATAGTTCTGTATGCCGGTGCAGTGCATCTTTCAAAAGATTTTGTCAAGGTTCCTGATGCCGGAAAGGTTTACGGTGAGATTGTGAAACTAACCCCCGATGGCTGGCTCAGATACAACGAACCGATCTATGTTACCAGAATTTCGCAAGAGCATGGTATTTTCTACTGCCCCGATGAGTTTTGGGATGATTTTCCCCAAGGAAGCCTGGCAGGAATCATTCCTGTTCATTCGTGCCTTGCGGCTGATCTGTTGAGACATAATCGTTTTTATAATCTTAAAACCGGCACATTTATGGAGTAACTGGCTAATCTGCTTTAAAAAATACTGCATCAGAAAAACATTAAAAAAGCATTTGCTAATAAAAAAGTTTTATCTATCTTTGCAGTCCCAAAATCAGGGCATTAGAAAAAGAAATAATATTATTACAAGATGCCGCTTAAAAGACGGTTTTCATTTTTGTAAAACGGCAATATTCACAGCAAAATAAGAATAAGCAATGAAAAGGACATTTCAACCATCCAAAAGACGCAGAAAAAACAAGCATGGTTTCAGAAAAAGAATGGAATCAGTTAATGGACGTAAAGTTTTAGCTGCAAGAAGAGCAAAAGGTAGAAAAAAACTTACTGTTTCTGACGAAAAAACGCACAAATAATAAGCGATAAGAAATCATAATATTTGGTTTAAGAAGGTTGTTTCATCACTGATTCAACCTTTTTTGCTATAACCCGGGCAGTAGTAAAAACCCAATGTTTTTTCTTACTTTTGCCTATTATTTTTTCATTAGTGTCCGGTTAAATTTGAAAATACTGCAAAATGAATTTGAGATTGACTTCGTCGAGCTTACGGTTCCTCACTTTGTTCGGAATGACAAGCAGTTAGCTGTTGTCCACCATATACTTCAAAGTCCTAGTCATTTCGACCATAGGGAGACCACGAAGTAGAAGCGAAGCTAAATCTCCTAATTTTAACCGGACACCAATGATTATTTTTTCAAACAATGTAATCCGGATCTTGCAACTACTTAAACAATAATTAGTATTACACCATTTTTCCTGATTATTTCAAACACTTTATCATGGGCCTAATAAAAATTCTGGCAACGTTTTTTATCATTTACCTGGTATTCAGATTTGTAACACTCTACATTATTCCACCTATTGTTCGTTGGCAAATCTTTCGTTACAAGAAGAAATTCTACGAACAAAATCCTCACCTACGCAAGGACAAAGAAAACCAGGAAAGTCCACCAAAATCAAAACCTTCTGATCAGATTGGTGAATATGTTGATTATGAAGAAATTAAAGAAGATAAGAAAAACTGATCCCTTACCATAAATCCCAAAAAGACATGCTTAAGCCCGATTGGAAAAAGTTAATGCCCTATGCAGGAGCCATCCTTATTTTTTTAATTCTCAGTATTGGTTATATGTATCCTGTTTTGCAGGGGAAAAAACTGATGCAGTCAGATATTGTAAAATTTGCGGGCATGGCTAAAGAAATCGCCGATTTCAGAGCCGAAACAGGAGAAGAAGCCCTTTGGACAAATTCAATGTTTGGGGGAATGCCCGCTTTTCAAATCTCAGTATTGTATGGAAATAACATTGCTAAATTTTTCCATAATGTGCTTACATTGGGCCTGCCACGTCCTGCAGATATGGTATTTCTTTATTTTATTGGCTTTTTTATCTTTTTGCTGATTCTGAAAGTAAACATCTGGGTGGCACTTTTGGGGGCAACAGGTTTTGCCCTTTCATCCTATCACTTTATAATTATTGATGCCGGCCATAATTCCAAAGCCCTGGCCATTGCCTATATGGCACCAGTGCTGGCTTCCATCATTCATACTTTCAGAGGCAAATACCTTGAAGGAGGCATTCTGTTCTCTATTTTCCTGGCACTGCAACTCTTTTCGAATCACCTTCAGATTACTTACTACCTATTGATTATAGTAGTCTTTTACGGAATTTTTGAACTGGTAAACCAAATCCGCGAAAAAAAACTACCCAACTTCTTAAAAGCCACCGGAGTTTTGATATTCGCAGCTATTATTGCCGTGGGTGTGAATATTGGCAACTTCTGGAGCACCTATGTCTATACAACAGAAACCATGAGGGGTGGCTCAGAATTAACCATTGGCGAGGAAACTACCACATCCGGACTAAGCGTTGAGTATATTACCAACTGGAGTTACGGAGTTGCTGAAACATTCAGTTTATTGATTCCCAACGTAAAAGGGGGGGCATCAGGACAAATCGGGGCCAATGAAAAAGCCATGGAAGTAGTAGATCCTGCTTTGCGTCGCAATGTAGGGCAGGGCAACCAGTACTGGGGCGACCAGCCCTTTACATCAGGCCCCGTTTACGTGGGTGTGGTGGTATTATTTCTGTTTTTCATGTCATTGTTTTTAGTAAAAGGCGCCCTAAAATGGGGTTTGCTACTTGCTGCAGTACTGGCCATTATGCTTTCGTGGGGTAAAAACTTCATGCCCCTAACCGAGTTTTTCATCCATTATATTCCCGGATATAATAAATTCAGGGCGGTTTCCATGACATTGGTAGTGGCCGAACTGGTGATTCCTGCCCTGGCATTTGTGGGCTTACACCAGCTCTTCACCGGTCAGGTAAAAATCAACATCAAACATCCGGCATTTTTAACAGCTTTAGGATTAACCGGTGGTATATCCCTGCTATTTTACATTGCCCCAGGCATGTTTTTTAGTTTCATGAGCACAGAAGAAGTGAGCATGTTTGCCGGCTGGATGACCCAGGAAGCTGAAAACAGTCGTGCCATTGAGCAAATTCAGCGCAATCTGGAACTGGCGCGAATGGCTATTTTTAAGGCTGAAGCCGGTAGAAGTATTTTCTTCGCACTGGCTACAGCATTGGTTATCTGGCTGTTTTCTGCCAACAAAATCAAAAAACCAGTCTTCCTTCTTCTGCTTGGTGCGTTGATTCTTATTGATATGCTGCCTGTAAGCACCCGCTACTTCGACCACAGCAAGTTTGTACCCAAAAGACAGGTTGAATCTCCTTTCCAGGCAACCCAGGCCGATCGGCAGATTTTGCAGGACACCGAGCCCCATTACCGGGTTTATAATGTAACGGTGAGCAGCTTCAACGATTCTTCCACCAGCTGGTTCCATAAATCTATTGGAGGCTACCATGGTGCCAAGCTACAGCGCTACCAGGAACTTATCGATATGCATATTACCAAGGGAAATATGGAAGTACTCAATATGCTGAACACCCGGTGGTTGATTGTTCCGGGGCCCGACCAGCAACCTGCAGCCAGCTTTAACGATGAAGCGCTGGGCAATGCTTGGTTTGTAAATGATATTCAGTGGGTAGAAAATGCCAACGAAGAGATCATGGAATTACTGGAAATATCACCCGGACAAACCGCCCTGATCGACAAACGTTTTGAAGATAGGGTTACCATCGATCAGCCCGTTGCCGACTCTACCGCTACCATTGAACTTCTGGAATATCAGCCAAACAAACTTTCTTACAGATCGAACACTGCTGCGCCGCAACTGGCCTTGTTCTCAGAGATTTATTACCCTCATGGATGGGAAGTGTATGTGAATGGAGAAAAGGCTGAACACTTCAGGGCCAACTATGTCTTAAGAGCCATGGTAGTTCCTGCCGGAGAGAATGAAATTGAGTTTGTTTTCAGACCGGCATCTTACTATACCGGCAATAAAATTGCCCTTTTCTTCAGCATATTGCTTGTAATTGCCATAGCTGGTTATGGATATAGGGTTTATACCCAAAAAACTATCTCAGCGTAACTGCAAAACATAGCACTGTTTTAGTTAAGGAATATTTAATCTAATTAACAACATGTAGCTAAATTCTATGAAACTTACTACAATATTGTGCAGAACCAACTCCCCCTTTTAAGGGGGCAGGGGGATGTTCTAAACGAAAAGTACAATATTATACATCCCCCTAACCCCCTTCAAAGGGGGAATCAGATTGTACTAAACTCTAACCTTAACAACATTGAATCTTTATCCCTATGAAAAAGCTGCTGATCATAACCTATTACTGGCCTCCGAGCGGTGGCCCGGGGGTGCAGCGGTGGCTTAAATTTTCAACCTATCTGGCACAAATGGGCTACAAACCTTTTGTTGTTACGGTAAATCCGGATGAAGCAACCTACCCGGTTGCGGATCAGACCCTGACAAACCAGGTTTCGGAAAAGGTAAAGGTTTTTCATACATCTACCCGCGAACCTTATTCGCTCTACAAAAAAATCAGCCGACGCAAACAAGTTCCCTACTCAGGTTTCACCAACGAGCAAAAAAGCAGTTTTTTCAGCACCCTATCACGGTTCATAAGGGGTAACCTGTTTGTTCCCGATGCACGGGTAGGCTGGAACCGCTTTGCTTTGCGCAAAGCACGGCAGTTGATAACAGAACAGGATATCAGGATAGTTATCACCACCAGTCCCCCCCACTCCACCCAGCTGGTTGGATTGCAACTCAAAAAAGAATTCCCGCAAATCAACTGGATTGCTGACCTGCGCGATCCCTGGACAGACATCTTCTATTACCGCAAGATGCTCCATTTGCCGTTTGTAAAATCGCGTGACCTGGCACTGGAAAAAAGTGTGCTGCAAAGCGCCGATTCTGTTGTTACGGTAAGCGACTACATCAAACAGAAACTGGCAGGCAAAATTTCCGGCCAGCCTTCATCCAAATTCCATGTAATTACCAACGGTTTCGACCCGGATGATTTTAAAGATCTTCATCCTGAAGCAACAAAACCCCATCAAACTGCCTTTACAATAGGCTATATAGGAACTCTGGCAGATGATTACGACCTATCGGGTTTCATATCGGCAGTAAACCAATGGCACAAACAATCGCAACAGCCATTTTTGGTGAAATTTACAGGGAGTCTTTCGGGCAAATGGGAAAAGCAGTTTACCTTAAGCCTGGGGCAGAACATTGATATTCATGGCCATACAACCCACCAGGAAGCACTGTCACACATGCAGGAAGCAGACCTGCTGCTGCTTGTAATCCCTGATATTGAGCAAAACAGGGGAATTGTTACCGGGAAAATTTTTGAATACATGGCGTCAGGAAAACAAATCCTTGGCGTTGGCCCTACAGATGGCGATGCTGCCCGGATTTTGGAGCAAACAGGCTCGGGAAAGATGTTTCACTACCATGACACTGAGGGGATTGCCGGATTCATCAGTCAGGTGGCAGACCCAACGCACCCCTGGCAGGCCCATAGGGAAGCCATCAGTGAATTCTCAAGAAAAACCATTACCGAGAAGCTGATTCGGTTGTTTTAGGAAATGATACTCCCCTATTTTGCAATGCCTGAAAATTTCTGTTAATCCCAATAATCAACTTGCGCTGTCACATCAATTAGTGCTTCTAAGATCCTTGTTTCGCAGCGCAATGATCATTTTTGTTAATATTCTCTATCGCTATATGGGACCGCTGGCCCCAGCTGCTTCCAGCAATGTTTAATGCCACACCGGATTGATAAAACCCCGCCCTCTAATTAGGTTGTATAAAGAAAGGAATATGTAGGATACGATGAAATTCAATCCGGAAATAATGGAAGCAAAAACAAACAGGGCACCAAAAAGACCTACCCATTTGTTAATTCCTGAAGCATAATTTTCGAGTTTAATAAATTCCCACCACGAGCCAAAATGACTGCTGATGCCGGTAGCTTCCAGACCAAGAACCAGGAGATTGAAAAGCAGAAAAAATATTACCAGTGAGATGAGGCCACCTGTAGCACCTTTGATGTCGGGTGGACTAAGTTCCATGTGCGATGCAACACAAATGGCGAGGTACAGAAAAATCCAGAAACGATAGTCGCTGAAGTTATCCATATTAAAAAGAAAGGCCAGTGTTTGGCGGGTAGTAGCCCATATAGCACCCAATGCAGTGCTGTATTCGCCCCGCACACCATCAACCAGTGTCTGGCTTTGGGCATGAATTCCTCCAAAAACGTCATCTTTTGAGGGCACCAGATAATACAGCAAAGCATACAGAACCACAGCCCCAAAAATGATAGGCCCAACACCAATAAAAAAATTACCAATACGTTGGTAGGTGCTGTTGGGATTGTAGGCATGATTGACATACCCCAGGGTACCATCACCGGAATTGGGTGAATACAATCTCATTTGCAATATCCGATGGCCGAACAGGATGCAGAAAATAGCGTGTCCGAGTTCATGCACGGGGGTACCGATCCAGCCGGTAAAAAAAACATCCATCTTGTATCCCACCGATTTCACGTAAGTGATTCTGGTAAAGCGGGCAAAAACATACAAAATAAGTCCGAAAACGAAAAGCAACCCCAGGAGCCAGATCAATTGATTAAACGTTGTAAGAACAACCTGCTTCAAAAAATCCAGAAAACTGTTTAACTCACCCATATGATAAATTTTTTAAGATTTTCAGATGGCTAAAATACGTTTTTTTGATGATAAAAAGATGATAATTGTGAACAGTGACGGGGTGAGCTCAAGTCACCCCGTCACACGTCTAAATGCTGTCTTTCAACTATTGGATACAAATTATGCAAGTAAAATTTTTTGATTATCTTCAACGCTTAAAACTCCTGATCAATTAATGAAGTTTATAAAGAGTATGCAGAAGAATCAATCAACGGATCATCTAAAGACCGAAGGCGACATTAACCTTTCCACCGAACGTGCCCGATGGATTGAAGAGAATATTTCGAAAGAAACACAATGGCTGCTACAACGCGATGCAAATGTGTTTCTTCACCAGTCACTGTCAACCCCCTGCCTAAATGCTGTTGACAGTTGCAACGGCATTTTTCTAACCGATACCGATGGCAGGCAATACATGGATTTTCATGGCAATAATGTTCATCAATTGGGATACAACAATAGTTTTATTCTTGAAAGGACCATTGAAGCCATACGGAAGCTACATTTTTCGCCACGTAGATACACCAATCAGTATGCTGTTGAGTTTGCCGAACACCTTACAGCAACCATGCCGGCAGGTATAAACCGTGTTTTGTTTGCTCCCGGAGGCACACTGGCAATAGGAATGGCCTTAAAGCTGGCGCGATATGTAACAGGAAAACACAAGGTAATCAGCACATGGGATTCTTTCCATGGAGCATCACTCGATGCCATTTCTGCGGGTGGCGAAGCACTATTTCAACAAAATATGGGCCCATTGATGCCTGGGGTAATACATGTGCCTGCTTACAATACCACCAACGGTTTCTTCAATGGCCCTGATGCCGACATCGAATACGCCAGGTATATTGAATATGTGGCAGAAAAAGAAACCGGGGTAGGTGCAATAATCATGGAAACCATCAGAAATACCACTGTTCATGTTCCAACTAAACGTTTCTGGCAAAAAATCCGTGAAATTTGCGACCGCCACGGAATTCTGCTTATTCTGGATGAAATACCCATAGCCCTGGGCCGGACCGGCAAATTATACGCCTTTGAAAATATGGGCATAGAACCCGATATCCTTGTTTTGGGCAAAGGACTGGGTGGCGGCGTATTTCCTATGGCTGCCATAGTAACAAAAGATGAATACAATGTAGCCAGTGAAACAGCATTAGGACATTATACCCATGAAAAACCTCCTGTGGGTTCGGCAGCCGGAATTGCCGTGTTGGAGTACATCAGGCAACAGGAAATCCTGCAGCATGTAAACAATCTTCACAGCTTTGCCGCTAAGCGGTTGGAGGAGATGAAAGCAAGAACCAACCTGATTGGTGAAATTCGCAGCATAGGCCTACTTTGGGGTATAGAACTGGTGTATGACGGAGATCTTACCCGTAAAAATGTTTCCGCAGCCGAAAAGGCCATGTACACATGCATGAGCAATGGTTTGAGTTTTAAAGTTTCGGATGGCAATATACTCACTCTTTCGCCACCCCTTACTATCACCGGGCAACAGCTTATGAAAGCCTTCGATATTGTAGAAGATTCTTTATGCTAATCCCAAACTAAAAAATATCAATACATTGAAATACAATTAGGACTTGCTGCAAAAGCTTTTATTACATTAGATGCAACGCTGTGTTGTAATAATATACTACGAACTGAAGGCATCAAAGCAGATGTCGTGCAAAAAAATAACGCAAGCATAACGCAAAGGTTTTCTGCTAATTAGTCTTTGTAAGAAAACGCCAAATACTGCGTTTACAGTATATTGACAAACAGTTTATCGAGTGTTTTTCAATAAACCCAAATAAGTTGTCTGCTTCCCATACAGCCAATCCCGTTTATAAATGAATAGGATGCGCGGGTATTTTACACTTCGTAAAGGACTCAGTTTTTCGTTTCAAAAATCCCCTCATCACTCACCACATAAACTGATGTAAATTCCGGATGGTGCTTTACAAAATCAGTATCTAATCCGGTAAACAGAGAAAAGGCTGGCAAGATGATCTGCTTTGGCAATACCAGGAAACAAGGCAATTTCAAACCCTGGCGATTGGCACCCCTTAACTTTACGCCGGGATGAATATGGCCGGAGATAGTTATCAAATCTCCTTCTTGGGGGTGGTGTACAAAGTGAAAGGGCGAAACCTCCAGCGAATCAACAACATCAAAATGAAAAAATTCAGATAATTCCAGAAGATTTCTGTCGTGGTTACCTTTAATTAGGATCCATTTTAGGGATGGAAATTTTTTCAGCCATTTGCTAAATATTTCAGTTTCTGAATTTCTTCCGGAATGAAGCATATCCCCAACAACGACAACTTGTGTCGGCGTATAATGTTCGATCAATACTGTAAGACGATCAAGATCGCGTTGTATAATTTGTTGCGGAAGAGCAATGCCATGCCTTCGAAAGTGTGCAGGTTTGCCGGCATGCAGATCGGCAAGAGTAAGCATTTTACGGGCCGGCCAGAAGATACTACGGTAATTGTTGAGAAGTAATCTTTCCCCACCCGATATGATCTCTAACTGTTGTATCATTGGGTTTTGGATTTTTTACCGGTTGCAGAATTCACCATCTTCATTCTTTCTATGCGGGTTACCAGGTCTTCGCTCGAAAGACTCTGGCGTAAACTATCCACCTTAATGGGGAAACTCAGAGGAGTAAACCTTGTTGATTGCTTAAAAACAATCCGGCTGGCAGCAATTCTTTTAAATGCTTCCTGCAATCTTGCTTCTTCAATCTGGCTGTTAAAAACTTCGGCATAGGCCTGTCGCAACAAAAGGTTTTGGGGGTCAACATCGTCAAGTGCCTTAAAAATAATGCCCGATGATGCTTGTATGGATTTGAGCTTCTGCTGTCGTCCCGGCATATTTTGTATTACCAATCCGGAAATAACCGCAATATCGCGAAACTTTCTCCGGGCCATTTCGGCTGCATTGATGCTGCTCATTACGTCACCAATCAGGTTGTCGGGATTGAGAATGGTAAGTAACTGCTCTTCGGTTAGTGCTAATGGTTTGTCAGTTAACAGTTCGAAACCATAATCATTCATAGCCATGGAAAAAGAAACAGGAAATAATTGTGCTATTCGCCAGGCAAACAAAGCAGCCATCACTTCGTGTACCTGCCGCCCTTCAAACGGGTAAAAGAAAAGGTGATTGCCGTATTTATTGGAAATGGCTTCCACCAGAAATTCATCATAAGTAGGAATATGCGAAACCGCAAGCTGATCTTTCAAAAGGGGCTGCAGAAATTTCAACTCTTTGTCACGCACATCAGCCAGGAGAGACTCACCCAACTTCTGACGTAAATAAAAACTCAACTGAGACGACAAAGGAAGACGTCCGCCCATATAGCTTACTGCCCGGGCATTTTTCTTCTTGCTTAATCTTACCAAAGCTTCTGCCTCTCGAATGGCAACCAGCTCTACCACCCTACCCGCCAGAATAAAAGCATCCCCTTTTTGTAACCGGGTAAGGAAATATTCTTCGAGCATTCCAATATATCCACCACTGAAAAATTTTACCCGCATCATGGCATCACTTACAATGGCGCCGATATTCATTCGGTGCAGCATGGCCACCTTGCGGCTTTTAACCCGGTGCATACCATCATCATCCAAAACAACCTTGTGATACTCTTCATAGTTTTGTAATGATGAACCACCCCGGGTAATAAACATCATGGCCCAGCTCCATTCGTCATCAGTAATGGCGCCAAAGGCAAAGGTGGATTTTACCTGCTCTTTCAATTCGTCAACCCGAAATCCTTCACCCACGGCAAGGGTAACAAGAAACTGCACCAACACATCGAAACTCAGCACCACGGGTATTCGCTTCTCAAATTGTTGCTCCTTCCATGCCTTTTTCAGGGCTGCTGCTTCAATCAGCTCCAGCGAGTGAGTTGGCACAAAAAAGATACGGGATGTTTCGAACGGCGAGTGCCCGCTTCTGCCCGCTCTTTGCAGAAACCGTGCAACACCTTTTGGCGAACCGATCTGAATAACGGTATCTACGGGTTTGAAATCGACACCCAGATCGAGTGACGAAGTAGAAACCACCACCTTAAGATATCCTGAAGCCAGGTTATCTTCTATCCAGGTGCGCAGATGGGCATCAATGGAACTGTGATGGATGGCTATCAACCCGGCCAGCATCGGGTCGGCATCGATAAGGTTCATATACCACGTTTCGGCCTGGGCGCGGGTGTTGGTAAAAACGAGGGTGGTTTTGCTCTGATTAATAATGGGCAGAATCTTGCTTACCATGCTGCTGCCCATATGTCCGCCCCAGGGCAATACGTCCAACTCATCAGGTATTACCGGGGTAATTTCGATCTTCTTTTTCATCCCGGCTTCTACAAGGGTTTTGGGAGTTTGCCAGGGGACCAGCACCTGCAATGCTTCATCCAGGTTTCCAATGGTAGCGGTAAGTCCCCAAACTTTAAGTCCGGGTGCTATGCTTCGCAGATGGGCAATGGCAAGTTCCGTAAGAACACCCCTTTTGCTGCCCAGAAGCTCATGCCATTCGTCGGCCACCACACAATGCAGATTGCGAAAAAAAGATGATTTGGCTTTCTGTGCCAGCAAAAGGTGCAGACTCTCGGGGGTTATGACCAGTATTTCGGGCAGATTTCGGGTCTGGCGTTGTTTCTCAGCCGGGGTAAGGTCGCCATTGCGAAGGCCCACTGTCCAGTCGAGCCCGATTTCTTCCACTGCCGATTGCATGGCGCGGGTAAGATCTTTGGAAAGTGATCGCAGCGGAGTGATCCAGAGCATTTTCAATCCAGGCTTATACTTTTGGGGATGATTCAGATAGTCAATCACCAAAGCCAGAAATACCGAGAACGTTTTACCAAAACCTGTGGGCGCCACTACCAGTCCGGAATACCCACCGGCGAACAACTCCCATGTTTTTTGCTGGTAGGGAAACGGTTTTATAGAGCTGGAATTCATCCAATCAGAGATAATCTGGTAACCGTGGGTTGATGGTGTTTTGGTTTTCAATGCCTGGTGATTTTGTTGCGAATTAATCAAATTGGTAACACGCAGGCAAAAGGTATTGTTTTGAACCGTAACTTTTTGCGAAGCCAACGGGGTCAGAGGATGTATTAAGAATTTCTACGTGTGAAAAACATCCCCCCAGTCCCCCTTCAAAGGGAGAGTAGGGCCTGCAAGTTATAACAAGCAATCCGACAACAATGATAGTTGAAAATAAACGATAAATCATTCACTCTTTTCTGTATTAAGCTGCGTTCCGCAGTGGTTACAGTAGTTGGCAACCGGACTGTTTCCAAAGCCACAATGGGAGCAAGTGTTGCTGTTGTTTACACTGCGCGACATTTCCACCGTTACTATGCCGGTGGGCACAGCTAAAATGGCGTAGCCAATCATCATGGAAACCGATGATATGACCTTACCCAACACTGTAGTGGGAACAATATCACCATACCCCACAGTAGTAATAGTGATAATAGCCCAGTAGATTCCCTGGAAAATACTGATAAAGCCGTTCTCCGGCCCTTCTACCACATACATCAACGTACCAAGAATTACAACAATACAAATGACTGCAAAAAAGAATATTCCAATTTTGTACATGCTTGCCCTCAGGGCAGTGAGCAAGGTTTGTGCTTCGCTGCTAAACCTTACCATCCTTAAAACCCGAAATACCCTGAGCATGCGAACAATACGCACAATCAGCAGGTACTGATAGCCAAAAAAGAACAAGCTGATGTAGGAAGGCAGAATAGCCACAAAATCGATAATACCCCAAAAGCTGAAAATATATTTGTGTGGTTTGCGACTTATGTATATACGCACAAAATACTCGATGCTGAAAAGTATAGTAAAAAACCATTCAGCAATCAAAAGCACTCTTTTCAGTTGGGAAGACATGCCGGGCACACTTTAAAACATGGCCGTAAGAACACTTAATGCGATCACCCAAAGCAATATTACATCAAACCTCTTACCAGCCGGGGTGTCACTTCCGAAGATAATATCGTACCATTTTTGTTTGTTGATCATTTTGTTGGCTGTTTTTTGTCATCATTGAAGTAAAAGAAATTATTTCCTATAAGACGAACCCTAATCTTATTTATTCTGTTTAACTGGCATTTATGATCTGCCGTCAAAACGAACACAATGATACAGTAAAAAATGACTTTTGAAAAATAAAAGATATTTATTTATGGCTTTTTTTTGATAAACTTATTTGTAATGGGACAAAAGTCCCGCTCTGGTGTTGTGCACATTTTAATTCGTCAGTTAAAACTGACGGCAATGGAAAAGAAAACCAATTTGACTGACTTGTTCTGTAATTCATTGCTCCCAGCCCCGTTAGGGGTGATAATCTTTTTAGTTAATGGCGAACAATGTGAACAGTGCGCTGTCCACGAAAGGCAAACCGGAGGAAATAATCTGGTGACAGCGCAATAAAAATAAATTTTGATTCGTGCTACATCATAAAAAAAGCGAAATTGAAAACAACCAAAGGGAGCTCAGCGAAGCTAAATTTCATTCAGCCCCCAAAAAAATCCGGTTTATACAAATCCACTTACAAAATAATTCCGGATCATTTAAATCATGAAAATCTAAAGTGCTACTTTAAATTCACATGTATATTTAAAGTATGGTTTTAAATTTGCATAGTATTTTGAATAATTCTAATACCCTTTCACTATTCTGGTATGTGCACCAAAAAGCAAATATTTATAAATTCGGATGCAGAAAGCATTTTCTTCTGAGGCGCCAGGCAAACCGGGAAAAGCACCTTGATTGATTACCATGTACCAAACTCAGTTTATTCTTAGCGGGACAAGTCTTCGAAAAGTATTAGTTCAGGGCCAATTTCTATAAAACCATCAAATGATTTTCCCAGAAGGACATGTTATTCAAAAAATCCTCTTCTGTTTGAAACTCCTTTTTGGGAAAAGGAGGGGCATAGGTTCCGGGAAACATAGTGATTACAGATTCCGGATTTCCAGAACCCATTATCAGATGCAACTCATAAGTTACTGGCGTGTTATCTATTTTAACAGTAGCAACTTCAAAACCATTGCGTAGCACATACTGAATACGCGTAAGCAAGTTGGAAGGGAGTTGATCTTTGGCAATAATACCGTCAAACCCAATACCGGTGGGGTATAACTTTTTAGGAAAATTAAACGCAATATGCTTGTTTCCATCTTTTCGAACCTGCTCTCTTACAATAAATTGAGCGAACTCAGGTAGCTTTTCCCAGAGAGAAAGGGGGCTCTCAATCCAATTGACCTGAAATTTACTGCCGGGTGCATTCATCAGTTCATGAGCTTCTGCAAGCGAATGGCCGGTGATTTTGCACAATTCGATCAAATAATCTTCCGGAACTTCCGAAAAATGCAATAAACAATGATATTGCCGTTCAGGGGTAAAAATCCTATTTTGCTTTTCCATATTTCCTTCTCAACAGAATAATTATCGTTACAACAATAACTACCATAAAAGCACTGCTTAGGGCACTGTACAACAAGCTTCTTTCCAGGCCAAACACACTGGCAGCCCATTCTGAGCCATCCCAAACGGCAGAAACTATGGCCAAAAAAGCAACGATTAAAAGAGCCGTATTAATCCGTTTTTCATTCTCTTCTTCCCTTGCCTTGTGTATTTTATCCTTTACCGCTGTGTCGCGATCAATAGCAATTTTTAGCTTTTCTGATTCCTTATCAAGGTTTAAGCTTTTTCTGATTTGCTCATAAATGTATTGGGGAAGAAAGTTATAGGAAATCTGATCAAAATTGAAATCCCTGTCGAAGGTATAAAAATCATTCTCATAAAGATTATTATCCAAAGGATCATGAAAAACCCGGTTCAATTCTATCAGATAATTCTTGGCATAAAGTGTTAATACATAAATAAACCTGAAATATTTGGTTTCCCAGTTATAATTGTAAACGCTTCCCTTATGCAAAACAGTAAAGGTATCGAACAATGCCAATGCTGACCAATTTTCAAATACTGATATCTTGTTGTTGGTGATTGTTTCATTAAAATACTGTTCGGATGGCTGCAGCAATGGAACTTTCCCTTTACCTGCGGCGGCACCCACCGGCGAGCAGGTAGCCATATCAAACAACAATTGATCAGCAGAATAATTTGAAGAAAAGTTCAGATCATGTTCAATTACCGTAAAAGATTTGAACTTATTGCCATTCATTAGCGCTTCTTCCACAATAAAGGGGAGATTTTTACGGGCAAATAACATATCCGAATGATCTAATGAGCGGATTTTATTGATAAGAAAAGATATATCATCGAAAGACTTCTGCTGATAATTCACCTTGAATGCAACTATACCTATATTATTAGGAAACAAATAATAGTCAATATAACTTACTTCCATCTCATGCGAACAGGTGGCCAGTATCTGCTTTACCGGGCATGTATAGGCGGGAAGTAAAGACTCGGGAAGTTTAAAGCTTTTCCCAAGCAAACAATCAGTGAAGGATCCATAAAAATAATCGCGAAAATCAGCCTCCAGTTCCTTGCTTTTAAGAGCAGAAATATCATCATAGCGGGTATTAGGCTGATTATCTCTGAATACATGGGCCTGCCAGGGCATCAAACACTCAGGTTCTGCGGTACGTGAGTTTTTCTCATTGTACCGGAAAGCACTGCAAAAAATTGTATAGGCCTGTTTGGGAATCGTTTCAGCTACCTGATCCATCACATTTCTTTTATTAACAGAATATTTTTTGCCCAAATTACAAAAAACTTTGCTTAACGGCACTTATATTTTATTAGTTGTGTAAATTTGTTAATTAATGCTTGCAAAAAAACGCCAATTAAGGAAAATAAATACCAATAAATATGGATATCTACCAATGGCTCACCCAAATCGGGAAAGAAAAATATGCCAAATATTTTAACAACCACCAGGTAACTTTTGAATACCTTCCACATATAGACAGATACGATCTGTTGGAAATGGGTATTGAATCCTTACCCGACAGAAAATACCTGATGGAGCAGATTGATTGGCTAAAAAGGAATTCAGGAGATACTTCCCAATTGGAAACCTTGGAAGAAGACATTTCGATTCCCGGAAAGACAGGTGCAAAACCACAAAAAAAAGAATTCATGTACGATCAGTTTCCCTATCCGGCAGCATGGCGTATAAAGCAACTGGAAGAAAGTTTAAAGGGAAATTTCTCCTGGTGGGACAGGGTTTCCTTCTATAAAGATGCTATTGAAGCGAGTTTAAAAAGCTTCGTGATATACGGGCTGAGCCTTTACTTGCAATCGCCCAAAAGAAGTAATGATAATGACATTGCTTTGTTGCGAAATCTTGCCAGGCCTTCATCAGGAACCTGGGTTACAATGCTCGACCAGTTAATGCATATAATAAAAGATGACAATATATTAACGCAAAAGCTTTTCGGTACTTTCTTCAATATCAAGGGAGAGAAAATAACTCCAACGTCCCATCTGCTTCAGCTTATAGATTTTGTGAAGTTTCGAAATGAAATACACCACGGAGCAAGACTTTCAGAAAAACAATACAAAAAAGAACTCGGACAAAGGATACAACCTTTCCAGGAACTTATGCTGCAAACCCGGTTTCTTGGCGATTTTCCAGTTGTTGAGCCATTGAATGAAGCTTCTGCAAAAAAATGGAGTGGTATCAATCATTCTATTATTGAAGGAAAATACAACCCGGAAAATATTGGAAAGCCCGGTTTTGTTTTGCAAAATAAGTTTTTAGGAGTAGAACCGTTTTTTATGCTTGAAAACGGTAACGAGCAAAACCAACCCACATTCCTGTATTATGACAGCCAGAAGAGTTATTCGAAAAACAAAAAAAAGAGAAACCTTTACATGCTTGATTATGAACTTGGTGTGCGGACAGCAAGTGATAAACCCATAGTCATTCTCGAGAAAATTTTTCAGGAATCCATGTTGCTTAAGGTTTTTAATGCTTTTCATGCATCGGTACTATCGATAGACAAACATGTACGGAATTTTTCTGCTTTGCTCGACTCATATTCACACATTACCGGACGGAAATTTGTATTTGAGCGCTTTGAAGAGTTTTTTGCCCAAAACGACAAAGGGGTATTTACTTTGCTGGGCGAACCGGGCATTGGAAAATCAGCCGTCATGGCCAATCTTATTGATCCGACTCAAGGTACGCCACACTTCTTCTTCAGGGCTTCTTCCAATGTAACTGATCCTGATGAATGTATATCGAGCCTGTTTCATTTCCTGCTTAAAAAATACAACATAGAAAATGAGAATCCACCTACCGGTGCCAAAGATACCCGCATGCAGTTCGAAAATCTTCTTCACACCATCTCTGCCATGCTCAAACCCGGGCAAAGAGAATACATTGTACTCGATGCTATTGATGAAGCCTTGCCAGCCAGCGATGGACAAACCATTACCGATATATTACCCGGTTTTATTCCCCCGCAAATCTATTTTGCTGTAAGCACCAGGCCACAGAGTACCATTACCGGGAAATTATCGCAAAGGGAAGATTATCAGAGCTTTGTTTTAAAAGCCGATACCGAAGAAAACAAACAGGATGCTTACCAGTTTGTGGCCGAAAAACTGGGTGAAAAAATTCCGTTAAGCAAACAAAAGGAAATAGCCGATCTGGCCCGATGGAATTTTCTCTTCTTAAAACAAATCTGCACTTCAATGTTGGAAGATGACTTGCCGGCAGATCAAATAAGTAATTACCTGAAGGAAAACAAAAGCCTTAACCAATGGTATCACGGCAACTTTGAAAGGCTCAAAGAAAAATTTACCGATGATCCTGACAAACTGCAAGACATATACGATGTTTTGGGAGCCATTCTTACCGCCCGGGAACCTGTTACCCGCAATCAGCTTTGCGAATGCCTGAATCTAAGTCCATTACGTTTCGATTGGTGTATCCGCTACATAGGCCAGTATCTTGATACCATCCCCGTAAACGAAAAAGGGATCGATTATAAAGATGATGATTCCGTTGTTTTTTACCGGTTGTTTCATTTTAGTTTTGCAGAATACCTGCAACTATCAATAATCACATCCACTCGTTTATACGCAGAAAAATGGGCAGCTTACCTTTCATCCTGGCCCGATATGCAGGGTTTTGAACAAACCTATGCCCTGAAAATGCTGCCCCAACACCTTCAGCAGGCTAATCTTGCCAATGAACTGGATGAGCTCGTTACCAATACGTTGTTTATTTCTCTATGTGGTAAAGATGCCCGTCATTTTGATCTGGTGGCTTACCGTAGTGCTGAAAAAGCAGATATCTTAAAAACCCTTACGCGAAAAAGTGCCGAAAAATATCTTCAATATGAAGATCTGCCGGTACAACCCTGGAAAATGCTTGTTTATGTTGGCGAAATTTTTCAGCATGAAGGTGAATATGCAGAAGCACTATGGTACTTCGAAAAATCGGATCATTTTACCAACCCCAACGACTATGCAGCCCTTGCATCAGTAGCTGTTGCCAAAGGATGGTGTTTGCGACATATTGATCAATTTGATGAAGCTATTGACTCTTTCAAAAAAGCCATCCCATTATTTGAAAAGGTTCATTTGCCGGCACAAATGGCCAGATGCTATTCGGCTATGGGTATTAATCAATGGCAAAAATTTCAGGACATCCCTGCTATGGAAAGTCTGAAGCAGGCTCTTATCCTGTTTGAAAAGGCAAATAGCCCGCGCAATCTGGCTGAAGCTCACAACCACATGGGCATAATCCTTCGGGGCCTGGGCTTGTCAGAAGAAGCTTTTATCCATCTCAACAAAACCAGGCAAATTCTTACCCAACTCAACGACCAGAAAGGGCTGGGAAAAGCACTCAACAGCCTGGGAACCGCATCATGGTGGAGTGGTAATCCTGAAAAAGCACTTGAGTTTTACCAACAGGCCAATGCAATCAACGAAACTATCCGTCAGCCTTATATTATGGGACTTACGTGTAACAACAAAGGTTATATATTTTTGGAAATGAACAGACCTGATGATGCCAGAAAAGAATTTAAAAAAGGAATTGCTATTCGACAGCAACTAAAAACAGAAAGCTTTGAAATGATGGATGTTTCGGGTCTGGCCAGGGCCGAACTGGAATTGGGAAATAAAGACTCCGCAATGGAACTCTCATCAAAGGCAATCGAAATCCTATCCGGCTATGATGTTGTGGAAGACCTGCAACGGGCCTGGTTTAATCATGCCATAATTTTAAATGCTTTGGGAGATAGCCAAAAAGCCAAAGAGTTTGCAGAAAAGGCAAAATCCATTATAACCGAACGGGCTGAAAAAATTCAGGATGAGCAACTTAAAAGCACGTTTATGGAGAAAGTACCCCTGAACAGGGAAATATTTGCATGGAATTAAGAAGGTTTTGCTGGAAATATTACATCAAAAAAGATCGAAAACCCGACTTATCGAACATCTCTTTTACAAAGGGATAATCTTTGCAAAAACCCAAAACAAAACCTCCACCGCCTGAGCCGCAAAGCTTTAAATTGTATTGCTTACTGTAAAGGCCTTCATCCCACAATTCACGAATAGTTTCAGGGATCATGGGTTTCATGTTTTCAAGTTGAAAAATAGACAATTGGGCCAGATAATTCCAGAAAAGCCAGTCATCCTTATCTAAGAATGCAGTAAGTGTTTCGTTACTCAGATCATTTAACAGAAGGGCATTAAGCCTTTTATGTAATTTTTCTTTTCGGAACCAATCTACAAGGGGTTTGGTTTTACCTGGTTGGCCGGTATCAACCAAAAAAACTGCAGGGCGTGAGCCGTTTGAGTTAACAGATATTTTCTGGAACCGGATTTTTTTATTGACATCCAGAATAAATGGCTTTCCCATCAGGCTGCTCAGGGGGTCAAGGCCCGACGAGTTACCATGAAACCATGATTCCATCAAAGCCAGTTGTTTCCGGAGATTATCAAAATCAATATTGAACTTACGGAAATTTAGTTCAATCCCTGACAAGGAGTAGTGATAAAACAAAGCTGCTACCAAAGACCCGCTGCTTCCTGCACCATAGCCCTGAGGAATATTACTTTTGAAAAACAAACCTTTGGCAAGATCGCTTTCCAGGGATTCCAGATCGAGAGGAAAGGTAAATTTTTTTAATTTATCTAATTCCTGCAAATACTTTAGGTATCTACGGATAGAATCGTTTGAATCTGCTGCTGTATTTCTATTATTAGAGTTTTCGGCAAAAAAATCGATATGGCCTGAGAATTTCTTGAGCGGAAGGATTAGAGCCTGTCCACCATCAATAATACTATACTCGCCAAACAGAAGAATCTTGGCAAAAAAATCTCTTTTCTCAGCAATGATCATATTCGTCCAACAACATTAAAGGCCCTTTGCCAGTTTGGTCATGAAGAATTTCCAAACGCGGTACAGGCGATGATTCAATAATATCCATAACCTGATCTTTAACTTCAGCAGGATATAATAGATGCAGATTTGCTCCTGCATCAAGGGTAAATGTTAGTGGCAAGCTTGTTCTCTTACGCTGATCGCGTATATAATGCATCCAATCAACAGTATTCCCTTTCCATAGCAGAATTCCTCCTTCAGAGGCAAGCATAAGAGCATGAAGACTCAGGGCTTCATTTTCTGTTACCTTTTGAAACAAAGACCAATCGCCTTTTTTCATGGCATTTATAAGCAATTCAAGGTTTTGATGGGCTTGTTCAATACGCCCTTTGCGCCATGGGTGCAATTCCATGAAGGTATGCCCATCACGACTGCTTATGCGTTTGGGCTCTTTATCTACAACAATAATGGTATCTTTCAGATTATGAAAATAAGAATGTACATCGGGAACTACCACGGCATGCTCGTTGCAAGCGCCATCAACGAGATCAGTTTTACCCCATAAAACCCAGGGGCCCATGACAGAGCGCGAAGCACTGCCTGATCCTAACCGTGAAATATTGCTTTGAACATCCAAACCAGGCATTTGTCCGTTATTCAAATGGGCATCAATGGCAGATAAACACATGGCCATAGTGCTCATTCCACTGGCCGAAGATGCAATACCGGCAGAGTGGGGAAAATTATTGTGACTTTCCACTTTCAAACTTGCATAATTTAGCCAGGAAAAAAAATAGGATATTTTGGTAAACCAACGCTGTAATTTAGCCTCAATATCTATAGATCTTTTGCCTTCAAAAACAACTTCAATATGAGGTTCGTAACCCTTTTTAATTACATAATCTATTGTAGTAAAACTTCTGCAGTGATCAAGCGTCATACTCAACGAAGGATTCATGGGGATCTGATCTCCGGGTTCTTTTCCCCAATATTTCACAATCGCAATATTCGACGGACTGCTAAATCTTACTTTTCCTTTAATACACATTTTATATCTTATTTTGAAGTTATGGCAATAAACAGGTCTTTTTCATACCTCTATTAAATCCTTGCAAAAGTAATCTTAATCGAAATATAAGTTTAAACAAAATTAAAAAACTTTGGTTTCAACAAGTTCTTTCCAGCTAAAAACATTCTGAAAGCCCTTTTGTTGGAAATATTTTTTAACAAATTCGTCCGATTGCTGTGTTAAAGCCATAATAAAGTCACCTCCCCAGGCACCCAGCGATTTTATTTGTCCTGGAAAATCATTGAATCCATTGCCAACAGGAGTTTTCCCAATTGCTTTAGAAACGAACAATTCATGTTCGTGCATTATTTTCATGGCTTCAGAAATTGGTGGAACCGCAAGAAAACGATAGACATATTCGTTGGCCTGCATCCATGAAATGGCCTGGCGGCTTAGCCTTTGATCAACTTCGGCCAGATGGCTGGCTGTTGCCTGTTTTTTCCCCGTATAAATAAAATAGGTATTTTCGGTGAAATGATATTGAAAAGGGAGTTCCCAGTTTTTTTGCCGGGACGGAGATTTTCGGTAAATAAACCATTTGCTGGCTGTAGTTGCAGCAATATCAGCACCGGAACCTCCCATCAGAGTTTGATTAACAACGAAAGGATCTGTTCGTGCCATACGACATAGAGATGCAATGGAAGCTGAGCTACTACCCAACCCCCACTCTGCAGGAAAAAGATTGACAAAATGAAGATTAGCGCCATTAAGAAGAAAACCGTCCACATCGTTTCTTATAAGACTTAATAGCTTTACTGCCCATTCTGCTTGTCCGGTTCGCTGTTTAAAAACTTTTAGGGTAGAAGCAATAAGGGAGAAATCGGCCAGAATAATATCTCGGTAACTCCATTTCCAATGAATAAGACCATCATCAGATTTATCAACCATTAGCTTCTGACCTGTTTCCAGGGGAAGACAAAGAGCATCAGCTCCATGAAGCACGGCATACTCACCCATGAGGATTAGTTTGCCTTTTGAAAAATGTTCTTCCATAAATCTTCTGGAATCACTTTAGAGGGTTTTAGGAACTAATTCGATTTTAATTAAGCTTTGCCAGTATAACCTATATATTTTTTTACTGCTGCTACGCTAACCGTTTTGTTGCTAAAATATTTTTCTGCATCAACATGTTTGCTCTCAGGCACATTCAACGAATTTAAAATATTTTTTAGATGCATTTTCATGTGCCCCTGTTGGATACCTGTGGTAACGAGCGAAGCCATAGCTGCAAAATTGTTTGCAAGACCAACGGCAGTAGATAGCTTCATAAGGGTTTTAGCATCAGGATTACCCAGTATTTGAAGAGATTTTGCCGCTAAAGGATGCAGATTGGTCAGACCACCAACAGTTCCAAGAGATAAGGGAATCTCCATTTCAAGAGTAAACATATTGTTAGAAAGGGTAACGCTGCTCAGCGATCTGTATTTACTCCCCTTTCGTGATGCAAATGCATGTCCTGCAGCTTCAACTGCTCTGAAATCATTCCCTGTAGCCAGCACAACGGCATCAACACCATTATAAATACCTTTGTTATGCGTAACAGCCCTGCCCTTGTCATGCCAGGCAATATCAGAAGCCCATTTCATCCGTTCAGCAAATTTAAAAGGATCCATGTTCTTGTCCCATGTTAGTGTTTCAATGGGGGCTTGTATTTGCATTTTAACGATGCTTTCTGGCGTATAATTCGACAAGATGGACATGAGTATTTCCACATTCCCGGCTCCTGCATGCTTATTGATAAGATCAGGAAGTACCCTGCTCATTTCTTCCAGCAAAGAGTTGATAAAATTGGCCCCCATACTGTCGGCAGTTTTGGCTTCAAGATCAATCTGGCTATAATCGGAAGCAAGCCCTTTGATTTTCTTAAGCCTTAAAGCTGTAATACCTCCCCCGCGCTTACGCATACTATCTGTAAGATAACTTACAGAGGCTTTTAACGCCTCAGCAATTAAACCCCAGTTCATTTTCAATCTTTCCTGGTCGCCCGAAAAAAGAAAATGCAACTGACCTTTTTTTAATGTAGAGATAAAAAGGGTTTCAAAACCACCTCTGTTTGCCCAAAATGAAGCGGCTTTAGATGCTGCCGCCACCACAGAACTTTCTTCAATTACAACCGGCACATGAAATATTGTCCCATCTACCATAACATTTGGAACAATCCCCCATGGAAGATGGTAATTTGACATCGTATTTTCAGAGAAGCTTTCAAATTTTTTTTGTAAGGATGCATCTGAATATCTAAAGTTTTGAAGAAATGAAGCTGTCTCATTATCCGACAATAATTCTGAAAGCCATTTAATTTTTTCGTCCCTGTTTAATTTGGAAAATCCTTTAACAGGTTGCTGACTATGCGTAATCATCTATTATGTAAATTTATTTGAAGATTGTAAAGAGAATATGACTTTTTTCAAAAAATATCTTTTATTATTCTTTTAACTAAAAAAGATGTTAAACAATTATTTTAGGTTTCTCTAATTTCAGAAAGTTATAATGTTTCTATTTTAAAGACCAGATATTTACTCGTTCACCCGCAGATATGCATGTGCCATTTTGAGTCCGTCAATATGGGCTGAAGCCCAATCTTTAAGTGTTGAATAACTGTCACGGGCATGTTTAAGGAATCCTGAGGCCATGCCATATACTGCAGGTATTGGACTTGTTTTAATATAGTAATAACCATCCAGATAATTCCTTATGCCACCACTTATGATTAGTGCGGGAGCTTTACATTCAACGCCATAATACAAAAGTTCCTTCACATCTTTAAGCATATCTGCTGCTGTTTGACCAACATAAACCATTGGTTCAAAAAGCTCATGATCGGTACTGGGTCGTCGCATCATTTCAACGCGGGCGAAATTGGTACCCCCAAATGCAGCAAACTCAATTGCCGCCAATGGCAGAGCCATAAGTGCCCTTAAACTCTCACGACCCATTCCCTGCCCTACTTCCTTAACAATAACAGGCATTTCGAGTTGCTTTAATACTTCCTTTATTATATCCAGAGGGGAATGTTTTAACTTGTCGCCTTCGGGCTGAAACCACTCCTGTAGCGGATTAACATGAATAATAAGACCATCGCACTGTAGGAGATTTACCATATCGGTAACCTCGTTTAAGGTACCCTTTTCAATCATTTCTTCCAGCTGCGCAATACCCAGATTGGCCCAAAATGGCAAATCGTTTCCGATAACTTTCCGCATATTAAAATCCGGAAGATGTTTTTCCGACTCCAGTAGTATTCTACAAGAGCCAAGCCCCATACCCAGACCAAATTCGTTGGCCGCCATAGCAAGATTAGTGTTGATATGCCTGGCAATGCCGCTACCACCGGTCATGCTCGATATCCAAACGGGCACTTTCATTGATTTACCGGCCAGTGCAACCTGCGGTATATCAGGAACGAAATGACCGGATAAAAGAGGTTCATAAACAAACCGGGTGTCTTTATCCACAGAGCCGGTCCTGTTTGAAAGAGCTAAGTTTATATGATCTTTTTTACGGTCTTCCATAGTTGGGGCAATTTATTTATTATCAATGTGTCGTGAGATTACCAGCCTTAGTATTTCGCTGGTGCCTTCACCAATTTGTAAAATTCTTTGATCGCGATAGAAACGCTCAATATCATTATCTGTTACAAGGCCATAAGCGCCGTGAATCTGAACAGCTTCGTCTGCTACTTCACGGGCAATTTCTGAAGTGTAAAGCTTTGCCATGGCAGCTTCTTTGCCAAATGGAAACCCATTATCCTTAAGCCATACAGCGTTATAAAGTGTATTGGCTGCGAGTTCAATTTTAAGAGCCATATCGGCCAGTTTAAAGGCAATTGCCTGAAAATGCTTTATGGGTTTACCAAATTGTTCTCTTTTGTTGGCATAATCCATGGCCATTTCAAATGCACCCCTTGCAAGACCAAGGCCCATAGCACCGATAGTAAGGCGGCCACTGTCGAGTGTTTGCAACATCTGTCGTCCCCCTTTACCTAACTCTCCTAAAAGACTGGCTTCGGGAACTTTTACATTGTCAAATTTCAGTTTGCCGGTATCGGCAGAACGCCACATCATTTTATTGGTGATTCGTTCGCGGGTATAGCCCGGGGTGGAGCTATCAACAATAATGGTAGAAAGGAGCTTTTTTCCATCTTTTTCGCCGGTAATGGCCTGGATGGTAGCACCCAGAGACATATCAGCAGCGGCATTGGAAATAAATATCTTTTGGCCGTTGATAACCCAATTGCCATCAACCAGTTCGGCACGGGTATCTGTTCCCATGGCATCGCTACCTGCATTGGGCTCTGTGAGGGCAAATGCCCATGTATGTTCGCCTGATGTAAGTTTTGGAATCAGATTTTTCTTCTGTTCTTCGGTTCCAAACATATAAATAGGACCTATTCCCAATGAATTATGAGCAGCAAGAGTTGCTGCCTGACTTCCATCTACGCGGGCAATTTCTTCTACTGCCAGTACCAGGGAGCGATAATCTTTTCCATGCCCGCCATACTCTGCAGGAATATTGATGCCAAACAAACCATTATGCCCCATGGCTTTGGTTAACTCTTCAGAGAATTTCTCTGTTCGATCCAGCTCTGCGGCTACAGGCCTGACATGCTCTTCGGCAAATTTTCTTACTTTGAGCCGGAATTCCTCGTGCGAGGCAGTAAAATAAGGACTACTCATACTGTTGTGCTTTTTTTAATGATCATTAATACCAATCAGGTCTCAAAACTGACTAAGACCTGGCCATCACTGATTTGGTCGCCTTCTTTAACATTTATACGTGAAATAACATTATCATCAGGTGCAAGAATCGTATTTTCCATTTTCATTGATTCAATTACCATTAGTGTTTCACCAGATTTAACACTCTGCTTTTCCGAAACATTCACCTTTAATACCCTGCCAAATAACGATGCCTTTACATCGGGCATTTTTCTTACAGCTCCATTAACCAAAGCTTTGGGAAGAGGTTTCGTTTCGGGCAAGATAGCGTGGTAGTGAATACCATTTACAAGAAACATAGCACTGCGCTGGTGATAACTAAAAACAACACTCAAGGGCCTATTGTTCCATAAAAAATCTATTTTGTTGCCTTTAACAGAAATATCTATAAATTTTTCTTCATTTTCATGCAAAGTAATCATCAGGCCTGCATCTCCCAGCGGGTAATAAAACAAGCTGATCTCTTTGTTGTTAACCAAAACTTTTTCATGAGCAGCCATTCTCCATGCGCTTGCTCCGTGGGGTGCATAAAACCTTTCCAGCCAAACGAAAAGAGCGGCCGTCATTACATCAGCAGTATCATTCCCGCGTAAAACCGACCATTTGCTAAGATTATCTGAAAGGGTATGCGTGCTAAGTTTGTTTTGGAGAAAAAGTTTATCAGCAACGATATTTGATAACAAATGAATGTTGGTAGTAATGCCATGAACCAAAACATCAGCAAGTATATCTTTCATTCTTTCAGCAGCCTTCTTTCTGTCTTCACCAGAAACAATCAATTTGGCAATCATGGCATCAAAACTCGAATGAACTTTACCTTGGCTATTTATAGCGCTATCTACCCGCAGAAATTTATTTTGAGGGAAGATAATCTTCTTTATTTTTCCGGCTGATGGTCGAAACTGATTAGCCGGGTCTTCAGCATACAAACGTACTTCGAGGGCATGTCCGTTTACTTTTACCTGATTTTGTGTATAGGAAAGTGGTTTTCCCATAGCAATGAGCATTTGTTCCTTTACGATATCAATACCCGTAATAATTTCTGTAACCGGGTGTTCAACCTGAATGCGGGTATTCATTTCCAGAAAATAAAACCTGCCATCTTCATCCAAAATAAATTCGACGGTACCAGCACTTTGATACCCAACAGCAGAAGCCAGTTTTACAGCTGCCTTATGAAGCTCGGCCCGGTTTTCGGGATTTAACGAAACAGAAGGGGCTTCTTCAATCACTTTTTGGTGGTTTCGCTGAATTGTACATTCACGCTCGTGGAGGTGGATTACATTTCCATGTTTATCAGCCAGAATCTGTACTTCAATGTGACGGGGGTTTTGCACATACCTTTCCAGGAATACCTTGTCATCATCAAAATATCTTTTTGCCTGATCGGCGGCAGAAAAAACTGCCTGTTCGAGCATTTCTGCATCATCGATACGAATCATACCTTTACCACCACCACCTGCAGCGGCTTTTACCAAAAGGGGAAATCCAAGACCAGCACCCTGTTTTAATAAATCGGCAGGACTTCCTTCCAACCTGGGCAAAAGGGGAATTCCTTCTTCGCGGGCAGTAGCAGAAGCCATTATTTTGCTACCCATTTTTTCAATAACGGCGCTAGTTGGTCCTATAAAAATAATTCCAGCATCTTCGCAAGCCCTTGCAAAACGTGCATTTTCAGATAAAAAGCCATATCCGGGATGAATGGCATCAGCTCCATATTCTTTAGCAATATTGATAATCAGTGGGATGTTGAGCCAGGTTTCTACCAAAGTGCCATTGCCCAACAAAACAGATTCGCCTGCAGCCTTAACATGAAGATCGTCAGATTCCATAGATGTATACAGTGCTACACTTTGAATCTGCATCTTATTGAGGGTTTGAATAATTCTTATGGCTATTTCACCCCGATTGGCAATAAGAACTTTTTTTATCATCATGCTTTTTTATCTATTGATTCAAAAAATGCTTTTATTCTTTTTGACGCTGCTTCAGATTTTCGCACCTGAGCCAGCAACCGGGTAGTATGCAGAGCAATATTTTCATCGATACGATTAAAAATCAAATCGTTTAAGAGATTTTTTGTTTTACCAACAGCCACGTTTTCCGTTTTGTTCAGAGCCGTTAAATTTTCATTAACATAGTGCTGATGATCGCTGGTGCTGGCAATTATATCAACCAAACCAGCGTCAAGGGCTTCTTTCGAATTGAAAGGCATGGCAGTGAGCATAGCATTCCTGATAGTACTGCTTTGGGTACGTTGCAAAACAAAGGGGGCTATGGTGGCAGGAAGAAGACCCAGGGTAACTTCCGAAAACCTGAATTTACTGTCGGGTGCAGCGATAACCAAATTGGCGGCGGCTACTATTCCCAATGCACCGCCCACAATATTTCCATGGGTAAGGGCAATGGTAAAAACGGGCAAATCAAACCACCTTTGAAAAACACGTTGCAGCTTCATATTTTGCTCCTGAAGCTGCATCTCATTCATTTGCTGTGTATTGCGCATCCATTCGAGATCGGCACCGGCACAAAAATCTTTCCCCTTAGAATCGATCACTGCAATTTTGACACTTCCGTCAACGGGTATACTTTCCATGGCGCTGAGCAACTCATCCATGGTTTGTTCATTTATAGAATTTCGCTTTTCAGGGCGATTTAGCGTCAGGGTAAAAACTCCTTCTTCCAACTTTGTTTCTATGTGCCTATAATCCTTCACTATCCTGCTAAAAAAGTAAAATCAAAACTTACATCCTGTAAATACCTGGTTTAAACTCAGGCCATTTTTTATGAGCAACTATATCCAACGTCAGCGATAAAATCTTCCGTGTATTGACCGGATCAATAATGCCATCATCCCAAATTCGGCTGGTAGCATACAAAGCAGAGCTTTCATAGTCGTATCTGGCCTTTATTTCGTTAAATAATTCTTCCGGCGATTTTTCATTGTTTACTCCATTGGGGCCTTTTGCCTTTCTTATCTGCACCAATACTCTGGCTGCCTGTTCACCACCCATTACTCCAATTCTGGCGTTGGGCCACATAAACAGGAATCTTGGATCGAAAGCACGACCAGCCATAGCATAATTGCCAGCACCATAGGAACCACCGGTAACGATATTTATTATGGGAACCGCACTGGTAGAAACAGCATGAATCCATTTGGCGCCATCGCGGGCAATGCCATCGTGTTCATATTTCTTACCTACAACAAAACCAGTAATGTTTTGCAGAAAAACCATCGGAATTTTCCGAAAATTGCACAACTGGACAAAATGGGCAGCTTTGCGTGCTGTTTCGCCAAAAACTACTCCGTTGTTGGCAATGATTCCCACCTGGTAACCATTAATACGGGCAAAACCGGTTATGATGGTTTTGGCATATTCTGCTTTAAAGGGATGAAAAATACTTCCATCAACAATATGTTCGATAACCCTTACGTGATCAATCAACTGTGTAGAATCAGTAAGAGCCAGATTATGTAATCCTTCTGCGGGATGTAAGGGTTCAGAAGGCTCTATTCTGTTAACCGGCTGTTTTTCAGATGATGAAAAACCAGAAACAATATCACGGCAAATTTTAAGGGCATGCACATCATCAATGGCAAGATGATCTACAACACCCGAAATGCGTGCATGAACTTCGCCACCACCGAGCTCCTCATCGGTTACTTCTTCCCCCGTTGCCGCTTTAACCAATGGTGGACCGCCGATAAAGATGGTTCCCTGGTTTTTTACGATGATACTTTCATCGCTCATGGCCGGGATGTAAGCGCCCCCGGCAGTACAGGAACCCATCACAACAGCAATTTGGGGTATGCCCAGGGCCGACATGCGCGCCTGGTTGCTGAAAATACGTCCGAAATCTTCTTTATCGGGAAAAACCCGGGCCTGTTCTGGAAGGAAAATCCCGCCACTATCAACCAGGTAAATGGCTGGTAAATGATTTTCGGTAGCAATCTCCTGAGCCCGAATGTGCTTGCGGATGGTTTCCCGAATATAAGTACCCCCTTTTACGGTAGCATCATTGGCTACCACAACAACAAAACGACCATTTACCTTACCAATACCGGTGATAATGCCGGCTGAAGGAAACTGATCATTGTATTGCCCATTGGCAGCAAGAGCAGAAAATTCGAGAAATGGAGAATTCGTATCAAGCAAAATATCAATACGTTCCCGGGCTGTAAGTTTTCCACGGCTTCTGTGTAAAGCAACTGCCTTTTCCGATCCCCCATTAAGTACTTTTTGATAAAGAGAATAAAAGTTCTTTAGTACTTCCTGAAAAGACTGTTTAGATGGGGTAGAATCTTTTTCTTCAGTATTGGTAACAGAATCGGACATGTTAAACTGTATTTTTTGCTTTTTTTTGACTATTCTTATTTATTTCAAACAGAATGAGCATAGTAATGTTTATCCATGTGCCCAAAAAATTAAACAAAACATAAACTTTCCATAACAAATGTATAAATAATTTAGTCTAAAACCGCATTTTATGGATTGAATACTCAAAATCTTTAATTGAATCTTTTAAGAAATAGTATGATGTAAATTCCTGAATTTGAAAATAGCATAGAACCCCATCCTCTGTAAATTACTAAATGCAAAACAGCCTGCTGAAAATCACTCAACAGGCTGTTTATTGGGTTATTGTTTTTGTTCTTAGGTTTTTTTAATCATTGATAATCAGCCCATTATACTCCAATAACTATAGGGTAATCAAAACTATCATCAATAGATTCTAACTTTGGAATATTATCCTCCTGAGCTTCAATCAATTTTTTTGCTACATCCTTCGCAATTTCAATTGTTTCAGCAATGGTTCTACCTTGGGCAACAAGTCCCTGGATACTATCAGAAGTTGCCAGATAAAATCCTACAGGCAATTTTTCAATGTGTAAATTTAACAATCGTTCCATCTCAGAATTTTTATTGTCTAATATTTTTTTGCGAAATGATATTCATTCAAAGATACGGCTTTTACACATTATTTCCCATACTCTATATCTCCTTTATCTGTAACATTTTCAGATATTTGGAAACCAATAATAAAAAATGAACTCAGTGAAGATAATAATCAGTGGGCGCAGCATGACATTCACATCTAAATTTGTTCTGCAACAAGAAGGAAAATATTCCTAACAAATTTCGTAACAAAAAAGGTTAAATCGTTTCCTTCAGACCTTCTCTTTCCAGCAAAGCATCAATGGTGGGTTGCTTACCCCTGAATTTCACGTAGAGATTCATGGGGTGCTCGGTTCCACCTTTTGATAAAACATTGTCGCGGAAAGATTTTGATGTGGCAACATTAAAAATACCATTTTCTTTAAAAGCTTTAAAGGCATCAGCATCAAGAACTTCTGCCCATTTATAACCATAATATCCGGCAGAATAACCGCCGGCAAAAATATGAGAAAAAGCAGCACTCATCATCGTGCCTTCTATGCGTTTAAAAAGCTGTACGGGTTGCATGGCATGGATTTCAAATTGTTCAGGATCCATAGAAACAGGTTCCGTAATGCTATGCCATGCCATATCGTTTAAACCAAAACTTAACTGACGAACCGCGGCATAGGCAGCATGGAAACGCTCTGTTTTGATAATTTTATCTACCAGTTCAGATGGGATGGGTTCTCCGGTTTCGTAATGACGTGCAAACATATCAAGAAATTCCCGTTCAACCGCCCAGTTCTCCATGATCTGGGATGGGAGCTCTACAAAATCACGGTAAACACTGGTTCCTGAAAGATTACTGTAAGTAACTTTTGATAGCATACCATGAAGTGCATGTCCGAATTCATGCAAAAAAGTGGTTACTTCATTAAAAGTTAGCAAGGAGGGTTTCGTGTCTGTAGGTTTGGAAAAATTACAAACAATGGATACCTGCGGGCGGTAGTCAGTTCCATTTTCAACGTATTGTTCGCGGAAGCTGGTCATCCAGGCACCGCCGCTTTTGCCTTCCCGTGGAAAGAAATCAAGATAGAGCAAAGAGAGAAAACTTCCATCGGCATCATACACTTCAAAAACCTTTACATCTTCATGATAAACGGGTATTTCAGTATTTTCTTTGTAAGTGATTCCGAAAAGTTTTCCGGTAAGATCAAAAATTCCTTGCTTTACTTTTTCAAGCTGGAAATAGGGGCGGGTAATCTCTTCGTCGAAATCATATTTTTCTTTTCTCAGTTTTTCAGCCCAGAAACTCCAGTCCCAGGGTTTTATCTCTTCTTTAAAGCCTTTTTGTGCAGCGAATTTTTGCACCTCTACCAATTCATTTTTTGCTAAAGGCAGAGAAGCATCTGCAAGATCCTTTAAAAAGTTGTTTACATTACCAGCACTTTGCGCCATGGTTTCTTCTAGTACAAAATCTGCGTGCGAAGGATAGCCTAACAGATTGGCCCGTTCCAGTCTTAAATTGGCTATTCGTTTTATGATTTCAGAATTGTTGTGTTCGTTATTTTGGTAACCCCTTGTAGAGTAGGCCATGTAAACTTTTTCTCTTAAGTCACGCTTTTCAGAATATCGCAAAAATGGGCCAAAACTGGGGGCATCAAGGGTAATAACCCAACCCTCCAGGTCCTTTGATTTGGCAGCTTGTAACGCGGCGTCTAAGGCAGATTGCGGCAATCCAGCTAAATCAGCTTCATCGGTAATGTGCAAAAACCAGCCGTTGGTTTCAGCCAGCACATTATCGCTAAATTTTAGCGAAAGTTCTGACAACTCACGAGAAATGCCGCGCATCTTTTCTTTATCATTTGTAGATAAATTGGCACCATTTCGTGAAAACCCTTTGAATGTTTTTTCGAGAAGCATTTCTTGTTCTGTGGTAAGGTTTAGCTGGTCTTTTTGATCATATACTGATTTAACACGCTGAAAAAGAGCTTCATTAAACCGAATATCATTCTGAAAATCGGTTACCATCGGAGAGATGTCGCGGGCAATTTGCTGCATCGTTTCATCGGTTTCAGCATGCAGGATGTTATAAAAAATACCACTGATCAAATCAAGCCGTTCTCCGGAATAAGCCAAAGCTTCGATTGTATTTTCAAAATCAGGAATTGATGCCTGGGTGGCTATTGCATCCACTTCATCCCGGGCATCTGCAATAGCAGCTTCAAAAGCAGGTTTGTAATGCTCATGTTTGATTTTATCAAATGGAGGAGTTTCGAATGGGGTATTAAAAGTTTGCAACAAGGGGTTGGTTTCGGTGTTGCAGGAATTCAAGGTTAATAAAATCATTGCTGTACTAATTACATTTATTATAGTTTTCATCTGAATTAATTATTACTTGAAACAATAAGTGAGTACATAGGTTTGAAAAAAGATAAGAAAGGTATTAAAATCAATTACAAACAACTGAATATCAGACTACAATATTAATGAATTTTCAGATTATAAATTAAATTTTCTTGTTTGGCTGAAAGAGATATTATTTTCCATTTTGCCTTATAAAAAAATTTGCCATTACAAGTAGGTAAAAACACCTGTAAAAATTGGTTGTTTTAACGATGGTTGACCAATTTATTAATTAGTAAATTCGTGACTAAATAATTATTGTCAACTCAGCGAAATAAAAGAATTGCAGACTTTTCGTTAAAATACAACTAATGGATTTTTATCATAAATTTTTATGCCTTTGTCAATGGTGTGGTAGCCTTATTCATTATTGCCCCTTAGCTCCCATATCTAATAAAGCTTATGAACCTTTGGTTGTAAATGGATTTCCTGCTCCATCAGAAATTTACCGGGTTAGCAAAATGCGTTCATGGTTTAGAATCATGATTTTTATGATAGGAATATTGCTATCTACTACTACTTCCTATGGTCAAAACTGCACCGATGGAACCACTACATTTAATATTGATTTAAGTGCTTCTGCCGATGCAACCTGGCAAACATCCGGGCCTGTTATGCCCAATGGTCAATGCTGTGGTGCACCGGCCAACCATCAGTGTATGGAATTTCTTGTTAACCTGCATCCGGATGCCAATGGTGTAAGCGTTGTTTTTACCGCACCCATAGGAAGTGTTTATTACACTGTTAATTGCGGACCGTCACAATTTGCCACATCAAACCTAATCAATATTTGTTTTGATCAGGGCGACCCTGGCCCACACTCCATTTCTTTTTGTCAAAGCGGAACCCCATCTTTTGAATTTACCGTTTATTCTACGCAAAACGATTTAAACGTTAACCTTGATACTTTTGATCCGGTTTGTGAAGATACTCCGGGATTTTTACTTACAGGAGGTACTCCATTAGGTGGGGTTTACTACGTAAATGGTAACTATTCGCCCTTTTTTAATGTTGCCAATCTGGGTGCGGGCAACCATGAAGTTACCTATAAATATGAAGACCCCACTAGCGGATGTTTGGGCTTTGCCAATCAGACAATTACAATAGTTCCATTACCCACTATTACCTGGGCAACAGATAACTTTTGTAACAACGAGGGGTGGCAAGCCTTAGGGGGGGCCAGTCCACCGGGAGGAGTGTATTCCGGCAATTTCATTTCAGCAGGAAACTTCAACACAGATGCAGCCATCCCGGGAAATTATGAAATACAATACACTTTTATAAATGCCTACGGATGTGCATCTTCTGATACCGGACTGATTGTGATTAATGAATTGCCATTGGCTGATGCCGGCGCTGATCAGGTTCTTCTGGCGGGCAATCCCACAGTATTAACAGCTCAAAACGCCGGCCCGGATACCTACAGTTATTCGTGGGAACCTGCCCATTTGTTTATTAATGCCAATGTGCAAAATCCAACTACGATAAATCTAAATACATCTACCCAGTTTACCCTTACAGTAACCAATATCTTAACCGGTTGTATAGCAACAGATAATGTTGTGGTTAATATTCAGGGAGGGAACATCCACATTTCTGAATTAGCAGGATTACCCAATACTATTTGCCAGGGCGATTCATCTCAATTATGGGTATTGCCGGGTGGTGGCTCAGGTAGTTACACTTATAACTGGACGGCAAACCCAGCCGATGCACCCGATTTCCCATCAGCTCTGGCATCACCAGTGGCCAGTCCATCTCAAACAACCACTTATACTGTTGAAGTGGGGGATGCCTTAAATCCGGGAGCAACCCCTGCATCAGCATCGGTTGTGTTAAATGTGAATCCACTGCCCGGAATATCCCTGACTATGCCAAACACTGTATGTGCCAACACACCAGGGTTTGCTCTAAGTGGCGGTGCTCCTGCAGGAGGCACCTATTACCTGCTCGACCATCTCGGAAATGTTCTGGACCTTCCCTATATAGATTTCTCAAACTTCCTGCCCCACGATATTGGAGAAGGAGTATATGAAGTGATGTATGAATTTAACGATCCGGTTACCGGATGTACCAACTATGCTTTTCAGCCCTTAACAATATTGCCTTACGTTCAGGCACAGTTTTATACAAGCCGTGATGATATTTGCATATCTAATGATGTAAATATCGCTAATCATTCGGTGGGAGCCCTTAATTACGAGTGGAATTATGGGGATGGATTTTCAGATACTGAAGCCGCTCCGGTTTTTTTGTATACCTACCCTATAGTAGCCGGCATTGAAGATTACACCATTACCCTAAAAGCCACAAATGCCGCTGGTTGTTCAGATATTCGCCAACGTACTGTAAAAGTTTATCCACCTGTAGTGGCAGATTTTACTGCATCAGTTACGGAAGGATGCTCTGAGTTAACAGTAGACTTTACAACCAACTCTGAAGGGCCCATTCTTTTTCATTTCTGGGATTTTGGTGATGGAACCTTTTCTATTGAAGAAAGCCCTGAGAAAACGTATGTGAATAATTCGGATGCAGACACTACCTTTTATGCAGTCCTTTCGGTGATGTCGGTAAACTATTTTTGTATGTCAACCGATACCATTCCCATTACTGTTTACCCGGCCATAGAATCAGGATTTGGCATGGCACCTATTGCAGGTTGCCATCCACTGGAAGTAGAAATAACCAATATGGCCACCGGAGCTACCGATTATGAGTGGGATTTTGGCGATGGAACAACATCAACAGATGAAGACCCCGGCATTGTAACATTTTCCAATTCAACCGATACCATTGTCAGTTACACCATAACCCAGATAGCCCGAAATGAGCATTGCAGCAGCACATCATCCCAGGAGCTGCAGGTTTATCCTGAAATAATTGCTGCATTTAATGCGTCGGTTACAGACGGCTGCAGCCCTGTAGAAGTAAATTTCTCCAACAATTCTACGATTACTGCTTCACACTTTGAATGGGATTTTGGCGATGGTGCCACTTCTTCAGAAACAGATCCTGTTTACATTTTCGAAAACAATACCGATGCCCCCATAACCTATACAGTATGGTTAAAAGCCCGAACAGACAACTTCTGTCGTGATTCTGCCTTTGTCGATATTACCGTAAATCCTTACCTGAAGGCAGATTTTGATTTTAATCCTGCCCAAATTTGTAATCCGGAAGAGATAACCATCTTTAACCAGGCTTACGGAGCTATTAATTATGAATGGAATATGGGTGATGGAACTATTTACAACTATGGTGCAGATTCTCTGCAGTTTCAGCACCTTTTTGATCATAATGAAACTACTCCGGTTGTTTACGACATTTTACTAACCATTTCCAACAATCAGGGTTGTATCGACACACTGAATCGTCCAATTACTGTATACCCGAAAATAAACGCAGCATTTACCCCTTCAGCAGATATTGGGTGTTCGCCTCTTGAAATAGATTTCAACAATCAATCCAACGGCGTATTTAAACATCAATGGGAGTTTGGCGATGGATCATCCTCCAACCAGGAAGTTGTTTCCCATACCTTTACCAACACTTCTTTTATTAATGATACAGTTTTTGATGTGTGGCTCTATACAGAGTCGGAATATCTGTGTCGCGACAGTGTAAGCCATACCATTACACTTTTCCCTGTGGTAAAGGCAAATTTTACTGTTGAAGAAAATCAGGGTTGCTCACCATTTATCGTAACTATTGATAACAAAACCAAAGGGGCTTTAACCCAGAACTGGGATTTTGGCGATGGTGATACAGGCAATGATACCGGGTCGATTTTAACCCACATTTATGAAAACAAAACCGATCAGGTACAGGAATTTTCGATAAAATTAACAGCCGCCAATAGTGATGGATGTTTAGATACCCTGGTAAGAATTATTACCGTTTTTCCTGAAGTAAACATTGCTTACACTCATCCGGAGCAGGGTTGCCATCCTCTGCCGTTTCCTGTTGAGAACACAACAGAAAATGCCAACTATTTTGACTGGAATTTTGGTGATGGTATAGTAAGCGACCAATATAGCCCCCAACACACATTTCACAACTTTGATCATTTAGCCCCTGTATCTTACAATATTCACCTTTTTGCGTCTTCCGTTTATGGTTGTTTTGCTGATTCTACATCACATGTAGAGATCTTCCCCAAACCCAACAGCAGTTTTAGCATTATTAATACACCCGGATGCTCACCTTATGAAATCATAATCGAACAAAATTCTCTAGGTGCTACAAGCTATTCATGGGATTTTGATGATGGAAGTGGAATAATGCATTATGACTCTGCAGTGGTAACACATGCTTACAACGTAGAACCCGGTAGTGGACCCGGCTATTTTTCTATAAACCTGATAACTGAAAATAGTTTTTCATGCCAGGACACCCTTATACAACAAGCCATTATTTATCCAAACATTAAGGCAGAATTTGACGCTGATATTGAGGAAGGATGCCATCCTCTTACTGTTGAGTTTACCAACCATTCATATGGTGCCACTGCTGCAGCTGCCTATCTCTGGAATTATGGCGACGGCAACTCTTCTCAAAACATGAACGATAAGCATATCCATACCTTCCATAATTTTAGCCATACACATGACACGATTTACGAGGTATTGTTAACCGCTTTCAACGAAAATGGATGCTTGCATCAGGACACGCTTTTCATAAGGGTTTTGCCACAACCTAAAGCATTTTTTTCAGTTCCCAACACACCGGGCTGTGCCCCTTATGATATTATCATCCAGAATTTTACAGAAGGAGCCGATCAGCTAACATGGGAAATGGGTGATGGCGATACGCTTTATACTCATGATGCATCTTTCACTCACCTGTATTATCAACCTGCTGATCAGGGCCCGGGTACCTTCACCATCACCTTAACCACCGAAAACAATCACCTTTGCCAAAATACTCATTCGCAGCAAGTCGTTATTTATCCTGAAATTATACCAGAATTTTCCACCAATAATGAAGGCTGCCATCCACATACCGCAGTTTTTGATAATCTTAGCCAGGGTGGTGAAATCTTTTCCTGGAATTTCAGTAACGGAAACACATCTCAAGCAGCCCATCCTCAACAAACATTTACCAATTACAGCCACACGGAAAGTAATGTATTTCAGGTTACTCTGCTGGTAGAATCATCATGGGGTTGTGAAGCCCAAACCATGCAGGAGATTACCGTAAGACCCATTCCGGAACCTTTATTTGCGATAACCCCATATTCAGGATGTTCTCCGTTTACTCCTGAAATCAGAAATCTCTCAACAGGAGCCACCACATTCGAATGGAATTTGGGCGATTCTTTATCAGACACTTCGGACAGTACGTTTTACTACACATGGAATAACCAGGGAACCATTCCTATGCAAATACCTGTTAGTCTGACAGTGAGCAACGAATTTGGCTGCGAGGCAGTTAACATGCAAACTACTACTGTTTTTCCGGAAGTAACAGCCGGTTTCAGTACAGAAGATAATAGCTGGGAAGGCTGTTCTCCTTTAACATTAAAATTTGTCAACAACTCTCTGTTAGCCGAATCTTACAAATGGAATTTTTCTGATGAAAACACATCCAACAGTGCAGCACCCCTGCATGTGTTTTTCAATGAAGATTTGGATCCCCGGATCTATCCTGTGGAAATGATCGCCAAATCTGTTTACGGTTGCTCGGATACAGTTACCCGTGAAGTAAGCGTGTATCCTTCGCCGATAGCAGATTTTTCGGCGCAACCAGAAATACAACCTTATCCAAACACAACTGTAACCTTTACCAATAATACCAATCCGGGTTACTGGGATTTCACCTGGCATTTTGGCGATGAAAACAGTGTTGAAACCGATAACTTCAATCCAGTTGACCATTCCTATATCTGGGATGAAAATGATATGAGTACCAAAGAATATGTAGTAGCCCTGATTGCAGAGAATGAACATTGTTCTGACCTACATACACAGGTTGTAACCATTACATCGCCTGTTCCCAAAGCAGAATTTTCATCGGTAACATCGGGTTGCGCCCCCTTTACCGTTCAGTTTTCCAACCATAGTATGTATGCTCACAGCTTCCGGTGGAACTTCGACGACGAAAGTATGTCTACCGACCCGGCACCTGAACATACCTTTATAGATCATGGAATTTATAATGTTTATATGGTAGCTCTGGGAGATGGCGGCCGCGATACTACATTTCAACAGGTAGAAGTAATCGAAAACCCCATTGCCAGTTTCGAACTTGTAGCACCCCATATAAGCATACCGGAAGAACCCCTGCAGGTAATCAATAATTCATTGCTGGCCGATTTTTATTTCTGGGATTTTGGTGATGGCAGCACAAGTTACGAATTTGAACCTGAATATTATTATACTGAAGCCGGGGTTTATGATATTATGCTTATAGCCACCAGCAACACCCTGCCTATGTGCTATGATACTTTGGTATTAAATAATTCTCTTCGTGTTGACGAAAGTTGTAAGATTATTTTTCCCGATGCCTTTATTCCTGACAAAGCAGGCCCATCAGGTGGTGGCTTTGATGTTAACAATCCTTCCACAAGTGTTTTCCACCCTGTATATGAAGGGGTTGATGACTATGCACTGGAAATTTACACCCGCTGGGGTGAATTGATATACCGTTCAGACGATATCAATATTGGCTGGGATGGCTATCACAAAGGAAGGCTTTCTCAAATGGATGTTTATGTTTGGAAAGCTACCGGCCGATGCACCAATGGTAGAAGTTTTACGCTTACAGGCGATGTTACCCTATATCGCTAAGGGAAAAGGCAAAATAAATCTGGTTAATTACTCAGGTTAACAACGGTTTTAAAAATTCGGCCGTGTAGCCACAGCTGTTTTTCACTATTTGCTCTGGTGTTCCTCTGCATATGATCTGCCCACCCCTGTGGCCACCATCAGGCCCGAGATCAATAATATAATCAGCAACCTTTATTACATCAAGATTGTGCTCAATAATAAGCACGGTATTACCTCTGTTTGCTAACCGGTTGAGCACATCCATCAGTACCCTTACATCTTCAAAATGCAGCCCCGTAGTAGGCTCGTCGAGGATGTAGAAGGTTTGCCCGGTATCCCGGCGCGATAGTTCAGCAGCCAGCTTAACCCGCTGCGCCTCTCCACCCGACAAAGTAGTGCTGCTTTGCCCCAGGGTAATGTAGCCAAGACCCACATCGCGAAGTGTCCTTATTTTTTGTACAATTGCCGGAAGATTTTCAAAAAATTCAAGCGCCTGGTCTATATTCAGATTTAGTACATCATTGATGGATTTGCTTTTGTAACGTACTTCGAGAGTTTCGCGGTTATAGCGTTTTCCCTGGCAATCTTCACACTCAACATGCACATCGGGTAGAAAATTCATCTCTATCACCTTTACACCGGCACCCTGGCATGTTTCGCAACGCCCACCCTTTACATTAAAAGAAAACCTTCCGGGTTTATATCCTCTGATTGCGGCTTCCGGAAGAGATGCATACAGTTTTCGTATTTCATCAAAAACTTTGGTGTAGGTAGCCGGATTTGACCTTGGTGTGCGACCAATGGGCGACTGATCAATCTCTACCACTTTATCAATATTCTCAATTCCCTTAAGATCTTTGTAAGGTAAAGGTTTCTTTTCTGAACGGTAAAAATGGCTGCTCAAAATGGGATACAGCGTTTCATTAATAAGACTTGACTTACCACTTCCTGAAACACCTGTAACACAAATAAGCATACCCAGCGGAATTTCCACATCAACATTTTTAAGGTTATGGCCAGTAGCTCCCTTTAGGATGAGTTTTTTACCGTTTCCTTTCCGCAATATTTCAGGGACAGGCACATCCTTTTCCATGCGCAGATATTGAGCGGTAAGAGAACCTTTCTGCATTATCTCCAGAGGGGTGCCTTCTGCCACAATTTTACCGCCATGCAAGCCGGCACCCGGTCCCATATCTATAACATAATCAGCAGCCATAATCATATCGCGGTCATGTTCTACCACTATAACAGAATTGCCAATATCACGCAGATTTTTTAAAGACTCTATAAGCTTGTGATTATCCCGTTGATGGAGGCCAATACTGGGTTCATCGAGGATATAAAGCACACCTGTAAGCTGAGAACCAATCTGGGTAGCCAGACGAATTCGCTGGCTTTCGCCGCCGGAAAGAGATCGGGCTGGCCGGTCAAGAGAGAGATAATCCAATCCAACATCGAGCATAAAACCAAGACGGGTGTTAATCTCGCGAAGAATTTCGTTGGCAATATGGAGTTTTCGGTCGTCAAGGGTTTGCTGAAGTTTTGCAATGTTTTCCTTCAGGCTTGTAAGGTCTAACTTTGCCAGATCAGCAATGTTAAAGCCCCCCAATTTATAATGGAGAGATTCTTTTTTCAACCTTTGACCCTCGCATTCGGGACAAATCTTCTGCTGCATAAATTCGCCCGCCCATTTCCTTACATTTCGCGAAGGGCTTTCATCATATTGGGCAGAAATGAAATTGACTATCCCATCAAAATTTAGATTGTATGTTTGAGTGATACCCAAATTTGTATTCTTTACCCTGAACACATCGTTTGATCCATATAGAATATCGCTTATACCTTCGTCTGAAATATCCTTAATAGGTGTATCGAGATTAAAATTGTATTTATGCCCGATAGCTTCCAGCTGCTTAATAATCCATGGATTTTTTGTCTCTGCCAGTGGCGCTAACCCTCCTTTGTTTATGGAAAGGTTTTTATCAGGGATGATCTTGTCAAGATCCATCTCACTGATATGCCCAAGACCGTTACATACCGGACATGCTCCGTATGGGGAGTTAAACGAGAAAGTATTGGGTTCCGGGTCCTTATAGGCAATACCAGAAACAGGGCACATAAGGTTTCTGCTAAAATGAAATACATCATCGGTAGTTTCATCAAGCAGCATGATCATACCTTTACCATACTTCATACCTACCTTTACGGATTCATCAATCCGTTTAAGATGTTCCGCCTTTACAGCTATTTTATCGACAACCAGCTCAATATCATGAATTTTGTAACGGTCTACTTTCATGTTGGGTATTATTTCCCGAACTTTACCATCAACACGTGCACGCAGGAAACCCTGTCGTTGCATATAGTCGAACAATTCGCGGTAATGGCCTTTTCTCCCTTTTACAAGGGGGGCGAGCATAAGCATATTCTTTCCTGAAAACTTTTCGATGATAAGATCCAGTATCTGCCCTTCATTGTATCGAACCATTTTTTCTCCGGTCACATAAGAGTGGGCGTCGGCAGCGCGGGCAAACAATAACCGGAGAAAATCGTATATCTCGGTGACTGTGCCTACGGTAGAACGGGGATTTTTTCCGGTGGTTTTCTGTTCAATACTAATTACCGGACTTAATCCGCTGATCTTATCCACATCGGGGCGCTCCAGGCTGCCTAAAAACTGCCTTGCATAAGCAGAAAAGGTTTCTATGTAGCGCCTTTGTCCTTCGGCGTAAATGGTATCAAAAGCCAGCGATGATTTTCCGCTACCACTCAAACCAGTTATTACCGTTAAGGTATTGCGGGGTATTTGTATGTCAACATTCTTAAGATTGTGTTCTCTGGCTCCGAATACTTCGAGCCATTCTTTGTAATCCTGAGGAGATATCTGCTGCATTATTTATGTGTTAAACCGAACCTGCAAAGGTAAGTATTCAGATCGGAAATTGTTTGCCGCAAGCAGGAAAATTATTACAGGCTATGCAATGTCGATTAGTTAAGGATTTGGCATTGCCCGATTAATATTGTAGAACCCCTATAAATCGGTATCCTTTTGTGGATCAGCATCATGGCTAATGGGTAAAACAGGCGATTCAGGCTGAGCGTAGGCATAGCCAAAAAGAGATTCCTTGGCAATTTTGATCTCATAAACTTTACCCGAACTGTTGGTAATACCTGATTGAAGAATCCAGGGATTAAGTGTACGTAGCTCTTTGTAAGTAATTTGGTGAAGGCGGGCAAATTCAACCAGATTTGTAATAGAAGTATCTACTTTAACGGTATAATAATCGAGTGGTGCATACAGATCATCGGCATTAAGATTAAAACCATACATCACCGGATTTTCTATAATCGCTTTTATGGCCAGAATTCGAAAAACATATCTTGATGTTTCTTCGTTGAGCCACAAATCGTAATAATTATTTTCATTTTGTGCTGACAACTGGCGGTTTAACCCTGTTCTGCCCATATTGTAGGAAGCTGCAGCGAGAGTCCAGTTATTATATAATTCATAAGCTTTATGAAGAAATTTTGCAGCAGCACGGGTTGACTTTTCCAAATGATAGCGCTCATCCACTTCATTATTAACTTCAAGGCCCAACTCCCTGCCAGTGGCTTTCATAATTTGCCAGAACCCAGCTGCACCGGCGGGAGAAACAACATCTGTGAGTCCGCTTTCAATCAGTGCCAGGTATTTAAAATCATCGGGAACACCTTCTTCTGCAAGTATAGGTTCTATAAGGGGGAACCAACGGTTGGCCCGTTTTATAAAAAGCAGGGTTTGCGACTGCCAGTAGCTGTTAACAAGCAGTTCACGATCAAAGCGTTCCCTGATATCGAAATTGTGCACCGGCACTTCTTCTCCTGCCAGATTCAAACCCTGGGGAATAGGCAAGGCATAAACACGATAGTCATGATCTGGCTCTGACACAACATTGCCAGGTTGTTCATTATTTGTTGTTCCGGAGGAAAATAATTTAAGAAGAAAGATAAAAATAACGGGTATCGCAAAAACGAAATATATTCTTTTTGACATTTACAGATGTATATAATATGATAAATATTTCCTAAGGACTATGAACCATGCAAAACTAATAGTTTTAGATGTATTTTTTCTACGTTAAACCCTTAATGAAGCTTGCTAAATGTTAAATTAGCCCAACAAATCAAACAGCACTACCAAAAGCAGCCCAATACTCATAAAGAATGAGCCTGCCGACCTTTTTAAATTAGTCATCTTATTCAACTTTCATAACTTTGCATTTCTAAAAAATATTGCAGTATTTCATAAAAAAAATCTTAAAATCCAAATATGAGCGCAACCCCGGTAACCGAACTTGGAGAATTTGGCCTGATAGACAAACTTACATCCCAAATAAAGCATCATCATCAACAAACCATTAAGGGTGTTGGCGATGATACCGCTGTTATAGCCAGCCCTGATAAAGATATTTACAATCTCATAACTAAAGATCTGCTGGTAGAAGGTGTTCATTTTAATATTATGTACACACCACTGAAACATTTGGGCTATAAAGCAATTGCGGTAAATCTTTCAGATATTTATGCTATGAATGGCACACCAACCCATGTGGTGGTGGGTATTGCCGTTTCGAGTAAATACACGGTTGAAGCACTTGAAGAAATTTATGAAGGGATGTTGCTTGCCTGTAACAAATACAATGTTGATATGGTGGGAGGCGATACTACCAGCAGCATTTCAGGATTGATGCTGTCGGTAACGGCATTTGGCACAGTAAACAAAGACAAGATCGCTTACCGCTCAGGTGCCCAACCCGGAGATTTGATATGCGTTAGCGGAAATCTCGGTTCTGCCTACTCAGGACTGCTGGTACTGGAGCGCGAAAAAGAAGTTTTTAAAGCCAACCCCGACATGCAACCCGATATTTCAGGTTACAGCTATGTGGTGGAAAGACAATTAAAACCGGAACCAGGCAAAGATGTGGTTGAATTATTGAAAAAACTTGAGATAATTCCCACTGCCATGATTGACATTTCCGATGGATTGGCATCTGAAATTATGCATATTACCAAAGCATCAGAAAAAGGTGCGGTACTCTATGAAGAAAAAATACCCATCGATATGCAAACCGCTGCAGTAGGCCACGAATTCAAAATAGACCCTACTACATTTGCCCTTAATGGGGGCGAAGACTATGAGTTGCTCTTTACCATCAATCAAAGCGATTACGAAAAAATCAAAGACCAGGAAATTATAAGCATCATTGGTCATATAACAGAAAATCCGGCACAAAGAGACCTGGTAGCCACATCGGGTAATATTGTTACTTTGCGGGCACAAGGGTGGGATTCGTTCAGGAAGGAATAACCTGAGCGATCAGGAAAGAAATAGCGAATCAGAAATTATTGTCGTTTAGTTAAGATTATTCGACCCCGAATGGGGTCGCATGTTTATAAAAAACAATGGCTTCTTCAATAAACATGTGACTCCTAAGGAGTCAAACCAATTTACCAAACTAAACGGCATTGAATTAGAAATATTTAATCCACATTAATAACCATAGCTAAAAATATAGTAATTACATTATTTATTTGTAGGTCCAACTCCCCCTTTGAAGGGGGAATCAGGCAGTGCAAAAACCTTAAATAAACGATATTGATTCTCAAACCCTAAAACAACTAACCGATTGGCAAAGAAAAAATTTTACGTAGTTTGGGAAGGTCACAAAACAGGAGTTTTCGACAATTGGAAAACCTGTGAAACGGCCATTAAAGGATATGCCGGCGCCAAATATAAATCATTTGAAAATGAAGCCCTTGCCCACAGGGCCATCAATGAAAACTACTGGAAATATGTGAACAAAAAACCGGCATCTGCTTCCACATCTAATCAAAACGCAGGTGGTGGCCCCATCATGAAAAGTATTTCAGTAGATGCCGCCTATAGCTCAGCATCCAAAAACATGGAATACCAGGGGGTTTATACTGCCGACAAATCGGTTTGGTTTAAGCGAGGTCCACTACCCAAAGGGACCAACAATGTGGGCGAGTTTCTGGCCATTGTTCATGCATTGGCACTTTGTAAACAACAAAACATCGATCTTCCTATCTACACTGACAGTCAAACTGCCATGGCCTGGGTAAATAATAAAAAGGCGAAAACTACTCTTGCCGAAGAACCCAGCAACGAAAGATTATTCGAATTTATTGAAAGAGCAGAGAACTGGCTCAAAGAAAACACCTGGAAAAATAAAATACTGAAATGGGACACCCGCAACTGGGGTGAAATACCCGCTGATTTCGGAAGAAAGTAAGATCAGAAATTTTCGTCGTATTTTGGTAAAACATTCCAACAGATATAAACTCCAACAATTCAGGGACATGGCAAATTACTGCCGACAAGGGACAAATATGGCAAACAGGTGTTTACAGCCCGGGCGCCATTAGCATCAACCTTGTTTTTCTGCCTTATCAGGAGCACAGCTAAAAGCCCGTTTCGGGTACAACTTATCAATGTTAACGGTGCCATTGTCAAAGAAATTTTTCCACTGCAAAATGAAATGGTTTTCAATACTTCCGGTCTGGAATCAGGGTTGCATATAATACGTGCACAAACCAATTAAGGTAGTTACGAACAAAAAATTCAGGTAATACGATAATTGGTAAAAGAACATATTCGAAAGAAAAAAACAGTAAATTTGCAACACTTTACGGCTCCGTAGTTCAATTGGATAGAATAGCAGATTCCGGTTCTGTCGGTTGGGAGTTCGAGTCTCCCCGGAGTCACCTGACGAACAGGCAATTAAGGCCTTTTTTAAGCAAAATAACCCGCTTATTCAGTTTGATTAGCGGGTTATTTTTTTTGCGTAAAAAAAGATTTCTATACCTACTTCTTACTGTCAATAGCTCTTTTCCTGAGCAATGCTTCAATAAAATAGTAGTCGGCATAGATGATGGGGATGTCAATTTCGGAGCCGGTGTTGAAATTGCCAACCGAGTGGTTCAGGATGGCCAAATTTTCGGAGCCGGACCGGTAGTTCTCTGAAAGTGACTTCAGGATGTTGCCGGCTGAAGTGAAGTAATATTCTGATTGTTGCGGATCTTTTACCAAACCGGATAATTCAAGCAGAGCGGAAGCGGCAATGGCAGCTGCCGATGCATCGCGCGGAGCATCGGGGATGTCGGGAGTATCAAAATCCCAGTAAGGAACATGGTCATCGGGGAGCCGCTCAAGAAAAACATTGGCCATATTTTGAGCTGCTTCCAGAAATTTTGCTTCGCCGGTTTCCCGGTAAACCATGGTAAAGCCATATATTCCCCAGGCTTGCCCACGTGCCCAAAACGATTCGTCGGAATACCCCTGGCGGGTAACCTTTTGCACCGCTTCGCCGGTAATGGTATCGTATGCCACTACGTGCCACTGGGTAAAGTCGGGTCGTATCTGATTTTCAAGGGTAACGGTGGCATGACGTACCGCCATATCATAATAATCGGGGTTGCCACCATTTTTGGCAGCCCAGAAGAGTAACTCCAGGTTCATCATGTTGTCAATGATGGTGTTGTGTGGCGCTTTGTATCGGTCGCGGGCATGGGGCCATGATAAAATGGTACCCACCGTTGGGTGGTACATATCGGCCAGCTGATCGGCGGCAGTAAGAATGTATTCTTTGTATTGCGGATTGTTGGTGAGCCTGTAGCCATTGCCAAAGGAGCAAAAAAACTGGAACCCCAAATCATGATCCTTTTTGTCGCCTTCAAGTATATTGGCTACCGGCAGGTTCTTTTCATGTGCTATCTGCCTCCATTTTTCATCTCCGGTATAATCGTAAATGTACCAGAGGATACCAGGCCAAAAACCAGATGTCCACGAAGTGTATGATTGAGTACTCCAGAATTCATCGCCGGGTTCTATATTTCTTGGTATTTGCTCGTTATTCGCTTGCAATTGCTGAGCCTGAAATACTTTCTCTACTGCTTGGTTTAAAACACTTTCCACATCCAACTGGTTTGATTTCTCCGAGCACGATGGAGTTAGAAAAAGCATCATTGGCAGGATAAAACTGAGTGGCCGAAAATACCTGGTCATAATATTGATTTTAATGGTAATTGATTTGAGTTTATTTATTCGTTTTCATTATATCGGGTCGGAATATCTCCTTTTGTAAGCGTAACCCAAGGGTCTCCCTGTTCACCGTAAAGAGGCCGGTTGTTTATGATCCAGTCCTTAAATTCAGTGCTTAGATTAAAATGGTTGTTGGCAATTTCGTAAGTATTTTTTCTTGTGGAATTTTTACCGGGGTTGTTGTGCCAGAAAAACGGATCATTATTTATGTCCCACCTAAAAAACTGGTTGATGATACCATACATTGATGCGCCATTTTCAGCTACTTTATGCCAATTGTTAAATCCGCAATAGCGCGCAATTTCAAAATGCTGAACCATAGTGGTAAGGGCATATCCGGTGTAAGTTAAGCCACTTCTGCCGTTGTTTCGCACCACTTCTCTTGGCAGGAATTCTCCCTTCTCATTCTTTTCAAATTTCCAATCTTCTCCCTTTAATCTTACACTTGAGTCTTTGCGGGGATAAAAGTAGCTGGCTTGTTGAATCAGGGCTTCTTTGAGCAAATCGCTGTCTTCAAATACCACCGCAGCAGAAATTACACCCAGCAAACCGGCATCTTTCCAGTTGTTATCCTTAACGCGCAGGGTTTGCAACACAGCGCCGTTGATTAGCACTTCCTGTCGCCACCATGATTCAAATTGAGCTCTTTCTTTTTCTTTCCAGCCAGAGTAATGGCCAAGCAGATCAGCAGCATATAGCATAGGATTGAAGAAGCTACCCAGTTGCAACCCACGATCATCACCTGTGAATGTAGTCCCGGCATTTGTCCAGGCCATAAGAATATCTGTAGCTTTTTGTGCATACTTTATATCATCGGACAGATCCCAGGCCAGGGCACAGGTATATGCGGCATAAGCGTTTTGCCAAAGGATTTCCCTGATCTCTGTAAGATTGCTGCTGGGTTCGTAACCACCCATGATATGGAGGGTTTTGTGGTGAGATGGGGTAAACTCCAATTGCCTGTCAGCTTCCGTCAGAAGTTCCTGATAGGCGGAATACTGAGGCTCTTGTTTTTTGTTGATCCGATCAAGAATAATAGCCCTTTCCTTAGCATTATAAACGGTCATATATTGCTCAAATACAACATCACTTACATCAATATTGTACTTTTGCTGCCAGGGTTCGGGTGAATGGGGATAAGAATTTGCATATAGCAAAACCGGCAAAAAGAAAAGGATGTTAATAAAAATATTTCTGATTATTATGGGTCTGTTCCAAATATGGTAGTACCCCCGCCCCCACAGGAAAAGGGAGTTCTCAATCAACTGATATTGTGTAATATAAAATTTCATTGATTTCAATTAACTATTTGTAGTGGTGTTGAAAAAATTTGCTCCCTGGTTCGGAACAGCACCCAATACAGTCCCTTTTCAAGGTGTGAAAGATCAAAAGTCTCCTGCCCTGAATTATTGCTTTCAATTTCTTTGGAATATACCGTTTGCCCCATCATATTGAACAGTTCAATTGTGGCAGAACTGATGGTTGATCCGGGAAAATCGATGGTAGTTAAACCATTGGTAGGGTTCGGGTAAACCTTAAGGTTTGATGCATTTGCCTGTGGGTTTATTATGCTTGTTGTTGACTGAAAGTTTGCGGTAAGTACCACATCGTTTCCAGGCATGGTAAACACGTTATTGGATAAAACAACCGGGTTTTGGTTCTCATCGGTCCAGTTCATAAATGCATAACCCTGGTAAGCATAAGGGATAAGGGTAATTTCAGTACCTGGATAGTATAATCCGGCCCCGGAAGTGAATCCTGCATTGGGCGGATCTACAGTGATACTTAATTCATATTGTTGGGGTACTACTACATCTACTTCAGGATCATTGTCGTTGGGTAAACTACCATCGTTGGAGATGAAAATCATATCCAATTGGGCATCATCTTCTCTAAGGTGGATGGTAATATTGTGTTCATCTTCCGTTACCGAAAAGCTCCAGGGTGCATTGGTATCATTATTCACGTGCACGGGTACCCATATCCATGAACCGGAGTTGGTGATCTGATTCCAGAAGAAAGCCGGCTGGTTATTTAACTGCACCCAATATGAATCACTTTCGGGATTCGGGGCAATAACCCTTGCCCACATGCGGTAAGTTCCTCCTTTCAGATAAACAGTGAAGGTTGTTTTTCCTGCTTCCGGAACACTTCCTGTTGATCTGTTGCCGGCTGGTACAATTACATATTGGTCTGCAGATGCAAGAGTATCGGTTTGGATAACCATGGGTGCTTCAACTTCGGCATTTTCTGCCTCAAGATAAATTCTTTCGAATTTGAGCGAGTCGGTACCTCCGGCTACTGTTTCACCTGTAAGTCCTTTGGTAAAAGTAGTCCATGCGTCGCCTTGTTGTCCATTCAAAGGTCTATTCACGGCTATCCAGTTTCGGAAGGTTTCGCCCATATCAAAATAGTTGTTGGCTATTTCGAAGGCATTTCTTCGGGCAGAGGTTTTATTCGGGTTGCTATTCCATGGAAATGGGAGATTGAGCACCGACCAATCAAAGTATTGTGAAATAAGTTTTTGCATGTTCGCTCCCTGGGCAGTTTCCTTTTCCCACAAATCAAATCCGGCATTTCTGGCAATCTCCATGGCCTGAACCATTGTTGTAAGAGAATAGGCAGTATAGGTAAGGCCGCTTTTGCCCTCATTACGCACCACTTCCCGAAGCAAATAGGTTCCCAGGTTATCATGGGTAATTTTCCAGGCTACACCCGGGTTATCAACATTTTCATCTGTTCTTTCATAAAAATAACTGGTAAGTTGTATCACCGCTTCCTTAAGCAACAAAGTATCTTCAAATACCACAGCTGCAGAGATTACCCCCAGTGCTCCGGCATCTTTCCAGTTGTTGTCGCGGGTTCGCATTACGTTGAGTACATCGCCTTCATCAAGGATGTTGTTTCGCCACCATGCTTCAAAGGCTTCTCTGTCGGTTGGTTGCCAGCTTTCAAGGTCATGAAGCAGATCAGCTGCGTAAAGCATGGAGTTGAAAAAACTGCCTAACTGCAAACCCCGATCGGCACCGGTAAAGGTGGTTCCGGTTGATGCCCAGGCGTTCAGAATTTCGACCGCTTTTTCTGCAAACCGGATGTCTTCTGAAATGTTGTATGCCAGTGCAGTAGTATAGGCAGCATAGGAGTTGGTCCAGAGAATCTCTCTCATCTCTACCAGGTTGCTACCGGGTTCGTATCCGCCCATAATATTCATGTTGGCAGGTGGCTGGGGAGTATAAAGCAGCAAATTTTCAGCTTCACCCATCAATTGTTGATAGGTTAAATATTGAGGCTCTTTCTGGTTGGCAATCCGGTTAATGATGGTATCCCTTTGCACAGCATTAAACACTGTGGCAGGATGAGAAAACTCAAAATCTGCCATGCTTATATTGTAGGCATCCTGCCAGGGCTGCGGCGAATGGGGAAAAGGTTGGGCCAATGAGCCGTAGCCGCCAACAAAGATCAAGGCAAAAAGAATCGTTAATAATCGCATGGCAATGAATTTATTTTAAAGAAGTTACTATGTATTATAATTTCTTAATTAGTTGGATTTCTGCCATTTGGGTTAAAAAACTGATTGGTACCGAAATACCAACCAGTTTTACCAAACTTACTAATCGCACCTAAATCAACTATTGAATAACCAATCTAATCGCATTTGATTCTTGAGCCTGACGGAGTACTATAAAATAGATACCACCGTTAAGGTGTTGCAGGTCGAGGGTAACCAATCCGGATCTTTCTCCTGTTGCTGGTTTGGTATATACTACCTGCCCGGTAATATTTAAAACATCAATTGTAGTGTTCCCGATGTTGTTTCCAGGATATTCCAATGTTACCAATCCATTGGTAGGATTAGGATATGCTTTTATCCTGGTGACAGCGGTAATATCATCGGTACTTACGTCAGTGAATTCCCATCTCGGATCTCCCAGGGCTTGTCCGTCGCTTCCGGCGGTAGCGGATCTGCTAACTGATGAATACCCAAACGAGTAGCCAACAGCAACTTCTCCCACTACAGAAGGATCTTCATCAGCATAGGGGTTGGGTGGGTTTGTGCCACCAATTGAAAAGTTATTTTCAACGTAAAACTGCAAATATTCGAGGTTTAATGGCGGTGGATTGTCAAACACAAGTTCTTCGCTGAAAATATTGGTTGTATCCACCTGTCCGTTATCGATAAAATGAAGCAGAACCGGTTTTGGAGTCCAGGTTGCAGTATCCAAAATATTCTGATTTGCAAATAACTGGCTGGTGTTTACTTCCCAACTATAGGGTATTGGATTCACTTCCAGGGTATCCCATGCATTAAAACGAACCAGGTCATCAGGGCCAAAATTATTAAATACATCAATAATTTCCTGCTGCTGATAAATATTGTTGTTGCTCAGGTCAAAGTATCTCTCGGCATCCGTCCAGGGTCCACCTTCACCAATTGAGTCAACTGTAAACATTGGGTCATGCTGTGTATTATCTACCCGGTAGCTGAAATTGTAGAAAATATTATTGGTGATCTTGGCTGTTTTTGTTGCATCCAGCATAAAATTTTCCTTGAAGCTAAGCTGGAAAACAGTGTTTTGGTTCAGCTCCATATAATTAATGTTCGCTCCCGATGTTCTGATGAGCCTTGAACCACCGTTGTATATAGTAGAATTTACAACCCAGATGGTATCGGTAGGATTGCTGCGGGTATCAACCAAACGGCCATTGTCAGGATTATCTGCCAACAGGGCATTACGGAAAATCGAATTTGAAATGTAAAGCTTTGTGCCCGAAGCATTCAATCGTACCATACTGGAAGTAGCATAGTCAAACAGGCAATCATCAATAATAACTCTTGTATCATCGCCTGTCACACGCACAGGTTGGTCAATGATTGATCCCAGCTCACTGGTACCCTGAAGGTAAAGGCCTTCGAGGGTAAGATTACCACTGCTGGAAAAGTGGCGACCAACATTCCCTTGCTCATCTACAGCAGGTTGTAGCACGGGTCTTGGGCCATCTCCTTCTTCTGCTCTTATGTGAAGATTAAAATCGGAAAAAGAAATGGTACCATTGAGGTAATAAATACCTCCTCTTTTTAATTCAAAAATGGTATTTCCAGGATCGGGTGCATTTTCAATGGCTGCATTTAAGGCTCCTATGTTAATACCTTCATCGGGTTCAACAATAAGAACTTGTTGGGCAAAAGCAGGTACTGATAGCAGAACCAATGCCCCAATAATTAACATGTAAAGATTTTTTTTCATGATGTTTGATTTTTGATTTTTGTTAAGTATAAAAATTAGATTTAAGTTAAAAAACAATGATAACAGCTGTATTTAATAAAAGATTCACGTGAAGTTCAAGTTAAAATTCCAATGGGTCAGAACAGGTTATATCTAAGCCCTACCTGCGCCATCAGGCCATAGTATTCAAGATCTCTGATGTACCCGGTGATCAATCGTACTGATTTATCGGGTTGATTGAAGATATTGGCAACATTGGCATTAACAGAAAGTCTTTTGGTAATTTTCTGGTTGAGCTGGAAATCCCATCTGTAAAACTCAACCGTTCCTTCCCTATCGGCTCCGTCGGGTCTTCTTTGCTCGCGTATCAGAATATCGTCCTGGTAATTGAATGAGAGCCTTACCGAAAGGCCCCACTTACGGTTATCATACCCAATACCGGTATTAAGCAGATAGCTGGGTTGTTGCAGCAAACGGTCAACATAAGCAGTATCCTGATTCACCAGAAGAATTCGTGGAGCCCCTGGCACTACACCAAAGTCGGGGTTTAGGGTTCTGATAATGAGTGCTTCGTTATACTTTGTTTCCGACTCCATAAGAGTAAAATTAAAGTTGAAAACAAATCCCTTTACCGGTAAAAAATTCATGTTCGACTGAAGATCAATTTCAAGACCCTTTATGGTTGAAAGATTCGTATTATTGAGCGGATACCGTACTTCAAAACCTCTTGTACTCTCCGGCAAGGCCAAAACATCGGGTGCTGTTTCAGTACCTGCAACAACTATGGCTTGTCTATTCCAAAGAAAGCCTTCAATTTCCTTGTAAAATCCCCCAATAGTAAAAAGACCAAAGTTGGGTCGGAATATGGTGAAGATCGCATCAAAGTTCTCAGATTTAGCCGGGTTAAGATTTGTATTGCCCAATTCTACGGTTCTTCCTGTTGGGTTGATGATCTTCTTGGGTGCCAGCTGATTATAGTCAGGGCGCGACAGAGTGTTGGTGTAGGCCAGGCGAATATCAAACCAATCGGTGGGCATTATGCGCAAATGAATTTGGGGCAGTATATTGCGGTAAGAATTTGTAGCAAGGGTATCACGAAAATTGACCTCACTGGGTAAACCCAGATCATCAGGGATTGCATCGGCTATATAGGCTTCATATTCAATATCGGTTTGCTCAATTCGCACCCCGGGAATGAAGGTGATGTATTTCCCGATATTAATTTCAGACATCGCATAGTATGCAAATATAGACTCCCGGGTTAGATAATCGTTCTGTGCTCCTGCCGGAATAAAGTGGTAATAATCTTTAAGGTAATCATCGTAAACCTGGGAGATCTTATCAATATCAAGTACTTCATTTACATTCAGGTATTGGAACTGATCATTAAGGAAGGTACCGGGTTCGTAGTTTTGATCAAGGAAATTAAGGATGGATATCCTGCCTACCACGCCTTCGGTAGTAAGCGCATAGTCAGGGTATTGTTCAAGAAATGAGTTGACACTGCCCGGATAATCGAGCCGGCGGGAATAAAGATCATTGGTGCGGTCTCGGTCTTTATAGCGTAATTTTGCTCCGGCTTTCACATTCCCGGAAACGAAGTCACCTATTTTAAAGGGGGTTGTCCAATCACCAAAGATGCCATATTCGATCTCATTTGATTGATAAAGAGATGTCCTGCCATTATAGAAATAATACCTGTCAATAAACTCGTTGAGATTCTCGGGATTGGGAATCTGCTCCGGGGGCTCTATATCAAAAGAATTGCCCTGCGAATACCCATTGAATGCCGAAAGGGTTCGGAAATCAACTCTGTGATCATATGGTCTTTCATTTAAGGCCTGGGCGCGCGATGCTCCCCAATTAAATACCGAGCCCAACAGCAAATGTTCTCCTTCAAGTGAGTTGGAGTATAACAACTGAGATATCTGGTTCTGGTACTGCCTTATGCTGATGTAGTTGTTAGATAATGAGTAATTTTTGGTGCGGTCGTAAATATCGCGATTTAAGTAACCCACAAAATTATTTGACTTGATGGTTGTTTTGGTGTTTGGCTTCCAATCCATCAAAATGCTACCACCAGCCCTTGTTCGGTCTTCAATGTTTGCCTGAATTTCGGTACTACTTACCCAGGGAGTAATGAAGGTTTCGCCGGCTTCATAATCGGGCACACCCTGTACATCATAATTTGCTCTGAAGCGGTCGGAATTTCGCTCGGCCATTTCTGCATTGCTGGATAGCATAATACCGAGCTTATTATTAAAAAACCGATTGCTGGCATGGAAATTAAATTTATAGTTATTCAATTCATTTGAATGCCCACTGTAACCGGTCATTATTCCCAGGTTCAATTCAAGACCCGATGGGGCTTCGCGTAAAATCAGATTTACTGTACCTCCCAGTCCGTCAGCATCTTTGTCGGCAGTGTTTGCCTTCATTACTTCAACACCACCCAGTATTTCGGGTGCAATCATATTAAGGTCGGTACTTCTGTCATCTGTTGACGTAGATGGCATCATATTTCCACCAATGGAAATTGTATTGTATTTTGGCTGTAAGCCTCTGATAATGATTTTCTGCCCTTCGCCACGGTTACGTTCAACCATCAATCCGGGCAAGCGCCCCACTGCTTCAGCCACATTAACATCGGGCAACTCCTGCAGCTTTTCCGATGAAACCACATTCATGATTCCGCTTGCATTGCGCTGCTGCTGAATAGCTGCATGCTGACCAACCGCCTGGCCGGTTATTACTACTTCGTCAAGACCCATGGCAGAAATTTGCATCTTTACATCAAGTCTTATTACATCCCATCTTTCCAGAGAAATATTTCTTTTTTCCTCCTGATAACCAATATAACTAAATGTTACCGTATATTCCCCTGCAGCAATCCCCACAAACTGGTAGTTGCCATTTACATCAGCAATCGTTCCTTTGTTTACTTCTTCAATATAAACGGTTGCTCCAATTAGCGTATTGCCATCTGTATCGGTAATCTGACCGATCAAACTGGCCGTACCTCCCTGTGCCGATAAATAGCTTGATAAAGCAGATATTGTTATTAATAGTAAAAAGGTGACAGCTTTTTTCATTTCGGATAATATTATTTTTGGGTTGAGATTGATTAATTCGTTCTATTAAAAAGATGAAGACTTCAGATTATTTTTAAGATATTAATAAACACTATCAACATTCCAATTAAGAGCAATGAAAGGACCATTTCTATAATAAAATATTTATTTTGCTTATTAATATGTCTGAATTTAACAATCCACTCATGTAGTAAATATTTCATTACGCTAAACTACTGCTAAGCCCAGAAACAATCATTACGAAGTTGTTTCAAAAACACAGGGTGGTTTACTAAAAAGGTGTAAAAATAACAGAGACATACCCCACAAATGTTGCATGATTGTGGGTGATAATTGATGCAGTCAATTTTCAACCATCAATTATAACTTACTGTTAAACAAACTCATAAATACTTTTAGAAATATGTACTACTTTCCCCAAAACGATGATGCTTAAGATTAAAAAAACAGGGTATGTTAAATTCATCTTTGTTGGGGAAACAGGCAAGAATGGAGTCAGAAAAACCGCAAATTATTGCTTCTTATTTCTTTCCTGTTCCATATAATTGGATGGAGTGGTTCCAAATTTTTTCTTAAAATGGGTTCTGAAATAATCCATATCGCCAAAACCGGTAAGTCCAACAACTTCCTTTATGCTGAGTTTATCCTGCCTAAGCAAAAATGCTGCTTCATCCAATCTTTTTGATCTGATGTATTCCACCACGGTAAGCCCTGTGAGTTCCTTTATTTTTCTGTAAAACTGGGCGCGGCTTAGTCCGATCATTTTGCTGAGGGTTTCAACACTTAAACGGGGATCAGATAAACTTTTTCTGATAATAGAATCGATGTTTCGCAATAGTTTCTCATCGGCACCTGAAATAAATTTTGAAGCCAGATCAATTTCGCCCTGAATCTTTTCATTCTTCTTATCTGTAAGCAGGCTTTTAATTCTAACCTTTAACAGATCAGGGGTAAAAGGCTTTAGAATAAATGCATTGGCGCCGGCTTCATAGCTTTGTATCCTGAACTCTTCCGATTGATTTGCAGAAATTATTACAATGGGTACCGACTCCAGTACTTTTATCCTTTTCAGCCTTAAGCAAAGCTTAATTACATCAGAAGGTTTCTGGTTAATATCGCATAGAATTATATCAGGCAATGCAGTGCGCATGATAGAAAATGCATCGTTCACGGCGGTGGCGGAACGAATATGATACTCGTTTCGCAAAATCGAATTCATGTAATTTGAAAGCTCCGGCTGGTCTTCAATCACCAATAGCTTAGGGGCATTTTCGTCTAAGGTTGTTTGCTGGCTTGTAATTTCCAGGGTTGTGGGCATCAGTGGTTTGTAGATGTCTGAAAGTTCGGTTGATGGCTTGTCAATTATCTCACTCTGAGAATAGCTGCCCTTTGCAAGTGGAAAAACAAGGCTAAAAACTGTTCCTTTGTGCTTTTCACTGCTTACTTCAATAAATCCCCTGTGCAGATGTACAATATTATTTACGATGTAAAGCCCAATACCCGTGCGGGCAGAATTGGCCCCCTGCATATCATAAAACTTGGCGAATATACTCTCCATCTCCTCCCTGGTATAGCCGATGCCGTTGTCTTCAATGGTAATGATGATTATATCCTGGCCTGCCGGAAAAGCATTTCCTGTTTGTTTGTAATTCTGGTACTTATCGGTTAGTCGCTCCGGAGCCTCGTTCAGGTTTGCTTCTGCTACCGTTAGTTTAATTTTTCCCTTGTCAGGTGTGTTTTTAAAAGCGTGGGAAATAAGATTGAAAAGAACTTTACCTACCAGCGCTGTATCAATCATTCCAAAAATATTTCGTTTGGCTGATCTGAAACTGAAACTGATGTTTCTGTAAGTAGAATAGCTTGTAAAATGGGAAGTAATGTTTCTGATATGGGAAACCCAATCTTCGTGAGATACTCTTAGCTTCTCCTTCCCGGTCTCCAGCTTCCTGAAATCCAGGATTTGATCTACCAGTTGATTGAGTAGCTGAGCATTGTCTCTGATAAGGCTGATCTTTTCACGAACTTCATGTTTCATTCCGCGGGTTTTTACGAGCTCTTTTATGGGGGCAATAATAAGGGTAAGAGGCGTTCGGAGCTCATAGGAAACCTGTGTAAAGAAATCAATTTTTGCTTCGTTGATCTCCTGCAATTTGGCCTTTTGCATTTCATTAATGATGGTACTGTTTTTATATTGCTCATTTTTCAGGATGAAAAACCGAATAAAGTACAAAATCACAGCAATAAGCAAACAATAAATAAGATAGGCCCACCATGTTTGCCAGGGTGGAGGCAAAATAATAATATCGAGGGTTGCAGGCTCATCATTCCATAATCCATCATTATTGGCCGCTTTTACCTTAAATGTGTATTTACCCGAATTCAACAGGGTGTAGGTGGCAAAGTTCTGAGAACCAACATAGTTCCATGAGTTCTCAAGCCCTTCGAGCATGTAGGCATACTGGTTGCTGGCGGGGTGGGTAAAATTGAGCGCAACAAAATCAATGGTAAAAATGGATTGATTATACTTCAACCTGATTTCATTGGTGTGAAGAATTGACTTCTGCATTATACCGCTGCCATCACTGGGTTTTATTTCTTCAGAAAACAGTTTGAAGCCACTGATGATTACCGGAGGAATATGGTCGTTGTCAATAAAGGATTGGGGGCTGATCTCAATAAATCCATCCACTCCGCCGAAGTAGAGTTTGCCTGAGTATCTACCTTTATGAAATGCTCCTTCAGCAAGCTCTGAAATGGGCAAGCCGGCTGCAAAGTCATAGTTTTTAAACAGCGAGTCCCCTTTTTGATACCTTGAAATACCCTTAATGGTGCTGAACCACAGATTGTCATAATCATCAACCAGGATCCCCAGCACCTTGTTATTGAGTAACCCTTCATCTGATACGGAAAAATCAAAACTTCCTGACAGCCTGTCGAATCGTGCTATTCCTGCGCCATCGGTAGCCACCCATATTTCCCCGTTGTTGTCCTGTTCAATCTGATAGATATGATTAGACCGTAAACTGCCTGGTTGTAAAGGATCATGATAGAAATGGTCTAAAAATCTATTCTCTTCATTAAAAATAATGATCCCTTTGCCACGGGTTGCAATCCACACATTACCGAAATTATCCTGAAATACCGATCTCACGTGCGTGCTGCCCAGCAGTTTATGTATCTTTTCCTGCATTACGAAGGGGACTATCATCTCACTTACCGGATCAAACTTATACAAACCACCATAGCTTCTTGTACACAACCAGATGTGGCCCTTAGAATCCCAATGCATGGAGTTGATTACGGAATTGGTAAGCGACGACGTGGTTGATTCTTCTGAAACAGGTAAGGGTATTCTTCTGAACCTTCTGTTTGGGATGTCAAACCGGTACAATCCCCGGCGGTGTGTGCCCACCCATAAAGTATTTTCATCCTGTTGCAACAACGATTTGATGGTAAACATGGGTTCGGCATCACTGATCTCGTCATCAGGTAAATAATAACTGTATCTTCGGGTGGTGTAGTTGTAATGGTTTAGTCCGCCGCGATCCGTTCCGATCCATAGGCTAAGATTTGGGGCTTCCACAATAGCGCTTATGGCATTATAGTCGAGTGGCACTTCCAGCTCGGGGGTATAATTGTGATGCTTAAACCTTTGATTTACATGATCATATATATTCACCCCGCCAAAATAAGTGCCTACCCACACAGTACCTTTATTATCCTGAAAAAGAGATCGTATAGCATTGTTATTTAAACTGTAGGGGTTGTGCTCATTGCTTTCAACAATACTCAGTTTTTGGGTTTCCCGGTTAAAAACAGATAGTCCGTTGAAAGAACCAATCCAGATATTCTGATCTCCATCACTCAACAATGTGCGAACTACATTGCTGCTAAGTTCAGGATGGGATTCCAAATTCATTTTAGTGATTTCATTGGCAGATCTGTTCCAGATATTTACACCTCCGCCATCGGATGCTATCCATATATTATGGTCATTGTCTTCAACGATTGATTGAACATTGTTGCTGCTTAGAGAGGGTTCGGAATGGGTATTCAGATTCTTAATTGCAGAGTTTACCGGATCATAAATAAAAATTCCATTGGAGTATGTCCCAAATATTATTGATCCCTTATGGTCCTGTAAAATGTAGGAGACTTGTCTGTCGGGAAATGAACCCGATATATTTTTAAACTCATAAGGTTTCAGGGTTTCTGTTTCCCAGTCGAATATAAAAAGCCCGTCACTGGCACCAATCCATAGTGTTCCGTAAGAGTCCTGAAAAGAAAAAAACATAGGGCTTTCTCCGTCAATTCCAGGAATATAATATCGTTCAAACCTTTCGGCATCACGCTTATAACGATTCAATCCGTTGGTTGTACTGATCCATAGATCGCCATTTGCATCTTCGGCAATATGGTTGATATAGCTATTACTTAGGGAGCTTTCATTGGTATAGCTGTGATAAAACGTTTTAAAGCCAACACCATCATACAAATTGAGGCCATCCCTTGTTCCGAACCACATAAACCCGTAATCATCCTGGTGAATGCAAAGCACAGAGTTTTGGCTCATCCCATCCTTTGTGGTAAGATGACTAAACCGAATATCCTCCTGCCCCCCAACAAAGGAGGCAAAAAAAGACAACACAAAAGAGATGGCAAATCGGAACATACTTTAAGTGATCGCTTACGAAGATAAACATTCCAATTTTAATTCGGGAATTGGTTTTGAAATATTACAAAAAATAGCACAAATATGGCATTTGAGACTACTCCAAATATTGCAATAACCTCCGGGCCAGCAAAACGTATTACCGGATGATGTTTTGCGAAGAAAATACAACCGGCAGAATTACAGGGCATTGTAAAAATATCTCAAAGTGCCTCGTAGTCTGTTCTTTTCTGAATAAATGTAGCTTTGGGATAAAAAAAAGAAGGAAATGAGAAATTTTAACCTACGCTAATCCTTCTGGAAGAAATACCAGAAAGACGATAAAAAAGGGAGGATGTTTCGCAACAGCCTCCCAAACATTACATTCTATGAAAATGTGCATTAAAAATGCCTAAAGTAAAGAGGAGTATTGTCAATACTCCCAAACCCTGGTCAGAACTTAACAATTTTGTGAGCTTTGTTACTGTTGTTCAACTGTACAATGTAAATACCATTGTTCAGATCACCAAGGTTGATACCGGATGTCACATTTTTATATGAGCCAACCAGCATACCGGCCAGATTGTAAATCTTTACATCAGTTGGTTCAATTCCGCTGATAGTAAGATTGTTGTTTGCATAATAGACCAACACTTCTTCTTTTGAAATATCGGTTACAGATGTGTTATCCTGAGCAAACAAAAGGTAACCGGCATAATAATTAACGGCGTAAACATTGTTGGCATTTGAAGACCAGCAATATTCAATCTTATCGTCGTTTGTACCTTCGTTAATTCTTTGATTGGATTTCATATCCCAGGCAATTTTTGTTTCATTGGGAACAATTTCCAATGGAGTTCTAACTGAAAGATCTTCAAATGGAGCATCTGGAATGGAAAGGGCGTTTAATGGGAGTACCATAACGGCTTTAATCATATTGCCATCTTTAACCCAATAGTGGGTAGCCAGAGCCAGTTCGGTGAGAGCATGTTCATTGGCACTCCATTGAGCTGTCAGCCCCTTTGATGCTGCAACTTCGGTAACGAGTGCATCCTTAAATACAGCCTTGCCGCCACCAAGTTCCAGATAACGGGCATAGGAATGGTTTTGAAGCACAACATCACCGGCAGCAGCAGTAAAATCAGGTTCGTAACGATCAATTGCCGTGGGTTGGAACATGATCTCTAAATTGGTAAATCCATCGGTACCTAAATCAACGCCGATCCACTTGATCAAAACGTAAAGGTTGGTTTCATCGTACATGGCTTTCCAGCTTGCACCGTAGGTATCTCCATCACCTAAATCATAAGGGTCGCCACCAACTACGTTGGTTGCCTTGGAAATAAACGCTTCATCACCGGCAGCAGCCCATGCGGCATCAAAATCAAGTGTTTCAGCATTGAAAGTCCAATCTGCAGGGGTTGGTAAAGCAGAATAGGTGGGTTTGTCAAAAGGGGTAGCAGCATAATCAGGCTCATCAGCCATGTTTACCCAGTTAACGCAAGTAAAAGGTTGCGCCATTAAATTAGCAGCCAAAAGGCCAAACATTAAAAAAGTAAAGATTCTTTTCTTCATAATTGTAACTTTTAAAGATTGATAAATAAAGATTAATAAAACTCATTGAATATTTGCTATTCAACTTTAGGGTTATCGTATTTTGCTTTATGAATTACAGTTTTTGTGTGCTTAAAACATTAGAATAATAAAGCAGGGCCCTGCAATTGCAAAACCCTGCATGCGAAAACATTAATAACCAGAATTTTGCTTTAGCCCCCCTCCGTTTACATCAATTTCTGAAACCGGGAAGGGGAGGTATTCATTTCGGCCAACCACAAACGGGTTAACTGAATTGGTGGCATCAATACCCCAATCAATATTATTCCAGTTGATATTCCATTGTGAGGAAAAACTCCACCTAACCAGGTCGAGCCATCTGAGGCCTTCGAAGCAGAGCTCAATATCTCTTTCGTGAATAATTGCTTCGGTAGTGAGTGCACTTATCACGGGCATATCAACTCTCTGGCGCACCTCGTTGAGGGCATTTAATCCCGTGCCATCATCACCCAGCAGGTACATCACCTCAGCATACATGAGCAACACATCGGCATACCTGATTACCCTTTTGTTTACCGGGTCGTTAAAAGGAGCCTGGTTTCCATCATAATAAACCGGGAAGTGGCTTTTCTTTACTCCTACGCCAAAACCAATCCGGTTTGGCAGGTTGCGCAACAAAGCAACCCTTTTAACCATAGTTACACCATTGAAGGGTTTGTAATATTGCGATGCGGGATCAAAATCCAGCAGATCACCGTTGGAATATATTGAACCCTTTCGGCGGGGATCAGCATCGAAGCCTTCGGGTGCCCCTTCGGTTTCGAAAGCGTGGTACATGGCGGGGTGTACTTCCCAGTTTTTGTAGCTGGAAGGAAGGGGTGAATACCATTGTGAGTTGAGTGCTCCACTGCTGTAGTAGCCGCTAAACCACTGATTGTTTCCCTGTGCCATAGCATCATCAAACTGAACTTCCCATACCGACTCACGGTTGTTTTCTGCCATATAGGTGTTATTCTCTGAGACCAGATCAACAAATGATGTATTGGATAAAAGTGCATAGAGATAATCCAGTTCGGTTTTGGGTTCCTGGGGTTGTATGAGCATATACTCATTGGAGTTGATCACCTGCTGAAAGGCATCCCGGGCTCGTTGAAGATCGGCCTGAGCTTCTGCCGAGCTACCATTACCAAATCTCTCATACAAATGATAATGCTTGTAAAGCAATGATTTGCCCAACTGAGCAAGTGCACCCCCTTTGGTAATCCGGCCAAATTCATCGGGTGTTAGCTCACTGCGTAATTTCAGATGCACTGCCGCCTCGCTTAGGTCTTTTTCAATCTGAGCCCACAATTCTTCACGATCACCATTGCTCAGATCGGCCATGTATTCATCGGAATAAGTGGTCTCATTGTAAAGTATGGGTGTATCAAAAAACACTACAAGGTAGAAATAAGACATACCTCTTAAGGCTTTTGCCTGTGCAGCAATGTAGTTGTAATTATCCTGGGTCATGTTTTCAATACCGGCCACCCCTTTTTCATTCAGTTTTATTAGTACCTGGGTTGTACGATAAACACCATGGTAAAGCGATTGGTAAATATCTGTAACCAGTTCGCTTGAGGGTGTCATCTCCAAAAGCCTGTCGTTACCTGTTGTTTCAAACAGGGTGCGATCTTCCCATGTGCTTACCGAGTTATTGTATCTCAAGGCAAACATGCCTCTTGACATAAAATGGACATAACACGAGTTAATTGCTGCCTGGAAATCATCCGCCGTTTGGTACCAGTTTTCCATGGTCAGGTTATTTTTATTCTCTATATCAAGCACATCATCTGTGCATGATTGAAAAAAACCCAGAGAAATAAAGAAAAGAATTATAAATCGTTTCATCATAATTAAGTTTGGTTGTTAAGGATTGTTAGCTTGTCTCGCAAAAACGGGAGAACCCGCATGATCTCTGTTTTATTTCTATTCTGTTTAATTACTTTGAGCTCGCTGGCCCTTTGAGTTTGACAATACTTGCTCGTTTCATGGCAATTATTATATTTCTACAGAGTTACCTGAATACCACCGGTGAATGTGAGAGGGATAGGGTATTTGTTATTGTCCACTCCGGGAGTTCTCGGATCGTCTGAGTTTAGTGGTGATTCCGGGTCATACCCTTTATATCGGGTAAAGGTGTATAAATTCATTCCGCTCACATAGATGCGGGCATTCTTAAATCCAACTCTTTGAAGAATACTTCGGGGCAGGGTATAGCCAATCTGAACATCCTTAAGGCGCAGGAAGGAAGCGTCATCTACCCACCACGAAGATGGTCGGCTGTTGAGATTGGTATCATTCCTATCGGCTCTGACATATTCGGTAGAAGGGATTCCGTCTTTCCCATAATAATTGGCAGCCCAATCAGCGGTTTTATTATGATCCATATCCTGCGAGCGGAATGATTCCACCTTACTTCGCATGGTATTGAGTATTTCAGCATTCTGGATACCATAGAAAAAGACAGAGAAATCAAATTTTTTGTAATACATTTCTATACCGAAAGAATAAGTAAAATCAGGTATAGGTGAACCTATGATGGTTCTGTCGTCATCATTTATTATGCTATCGCCATTCACATCCATGAATTTCAGGTCGCCGGGCTGCGGCATTCCGGTTGCAGGCATTTCGTGCAAGTAGTTCCCCTGTTCATCAAAATCAGACTCCTGAAGAATCCGTTCGGCCACATAACCATAAATACTTCCAATAGGATGCCCTTCCATGGTTATGTTGTTGTTATTGATCAATGAAGATGGAATACTGATTACTTTGTTATCAACGGTAGAGAGATTAGCAAATACTTTGTAATTGAAATCACCCTCCTTTTTATTGTATCTGAGGTCGAACTCGAATCCTTTGTTCTGAAGTTCGGCAATGTTGATATCAGGATATCCTGGGTTCCAGTTTACTCCCTTTCCATGAACCAGAGAAATAGGAACTTTCATGATCAACTGATCCTGGGTTTTAAGATAGTATTCTGCCGAAAACTGAATTCTGTTGTTGAAGGCATTTAAATCGATCCCAAAATTGGTCATTTCGGCAGCTTCCCATTGAATAAAGGGGTTGCCGGGAGGTGTCCAGATATCTTCATTCAGGGCATACGCCTGTGTGGAAGTGAGTCCGAAAACGGGTCGAAAATAGTTGGGAGAGCCGATACGGGTAGTATAAGCGAAGGAACCAACTCTGGAGTTACCTGTTTTTCCCCAACCAAACCTTACCTTCAGCATATCGATCTCATTTACATTCTGTAGAAAATCTTCATTAACTTTCCAGGCAACAGAAAAAGCAGGAAAGGTTCCCCAACGGCGCCCTTTCATAAAATTAGGGCTACCATCACGGCGAATACTGGCAGAGATGAGATATTTTGAATCGTAGTTGTAGTTTATCCTACCCAGATAGGATAATTGTGACCCTTCATATTCGCCCCCTCCAACATCTCTTAATATACCCTGTGAGATCACTGCCAGTTGTTCGTATGGAAAATCGGAGGCATTCCCATTAATGCTTCTCGATGAGCTTTTGCTTACATCATGCACTGCTGTGGCTTCGATATAGTGCTTACCCAGATCGGCATAATAATTCACCTGGTTTTTAAGATTAAATGTCTGGCCTCTTGAATTGGATTGCGACAAACTTGTAGAAGTAACACTGCGGGTTCCCATATTATAGGAAGGGAGCCAGTTGTGCGATTCATTAAAGTAAGCATTTACTGTACCGGTTGAAGTAAGGGTGAGATTCTGAAGGGGCTTAAATTCAACATATACATCGGCCAGAATATTGTCATAGGTTCGGTTTCGTTCGGGAATAGAAAGTATCCCAACAGGGTTGAATTTATCGTTACCTCCGGTATTCAGCGCTGTAGCAGATTCTCCCTCCTCGGTGGTATAATCAAAGTTAATCTGGGTTCCTTCGTAGCCACCTTTATTATCAGGATTAGAAATGTTCATTAGTGGAGTAGATTCCAGTGCCATCCCCCAGGCCGAATTATCGGGGGAAGTGTTCATTTTTCGGGTAAGACTGATGGTTTCGCCAATCTTAAAGTAATTATTGATCTTGAAATCGGAAACGGCCCTGATGTTAAACCGGTTACTCATAGAGTTTAGAAGTAATCCTTCTTCATCGAGGTAGTTAAATGACAGACTATAATTACTTCTTTCAGTACCCTGGTTAATATTAAAGTAATAGCTCTGGGTCATGTTTTCCTGTAGTATTTCACTTTGCCAATCGGTACCCATGCGCCAGTCGCCATTATAATATTGTTGTCTGAAATTATCGGTATAAGCAATGTGTGATGCAGTATTATTGAGTTCATTGACCTCATTAAAAAACGCAGCGTATTGATCAGCATTCATAAGGTCGAACCGTTGCGGAGCCCAACTTGTACCCATGCTGGCAGAAAAGTTAATGTTGGGTGTATCAGATGGTTTCCCTCTTTTGGTGGTTATGATGATAACGCCATTGGCACCATTGGCACCATAAATTGCAGTAGAGGATGCATCCTTGAGGACTGATACCGACGCTATATCTTCAGGTGAAATGGAATTTATATCCACTCCCACAACACCATCCACAACAAAAATAGGATCGGGGTCGCGGGTAATTGATCCGATACCTCTTACCCTCATGTTTACACCACCACCGGGTTCGCCACCCTGGAAAACAACAACCCCTGAAGCACGACCCTGTATTGCCCGGCTTACATTGGGAATTGGGGTTCTTGTTAATTCCTCTGATGTAACAACCGAAACGGAACCAGTAAGGTTTTCTTTTTTTACTGTACCGTAACCGATTACCACTACTTCTGCCAGCGATTCAATGGTGGGCGATAAGCTCACTGCAATCGATTGTTCAACTCCTGATAATTTATCAATAGCCACGTTTTCAGGCAAATAACCTATGAAGCTAATGATCAGTTCATTGTATTCTGCAGGCACTGTGATTTCAAAATACCCATTTATATCTGTAACGGTACCAATTTGAGTTCCTGCTATCACTACACTGGCACCTACAAGAGTTTCTGAGAGATGATCAGTTACGGTTCCTTTAACTCTGACAGCATTTTGTGCACTTACAAATCCTGCTGTACCGATTAAAAGAAGCATGGATAGCACAATAGTGTTGATTCGGTTCATTTAGGAAAAATTTTAGATTTATTGGGTTGCTTTAACTTATTGGGTCAAATGTATTGGTAGATGGCGGCTTTGGCTATAAGAAATATTTCACAATTCCATAATGAAACTTTCAATAAGGACGATTTTAAAGGCCAAAGTGACAATTTTAACAAAAAGGTATTTTCAGGAAAGTATTTTGCAATTTAGAAAGAAGGGTGGCAACAATTCAACACAGATTAAAATACCAGATTCTGGTATTATTAAACTGTATTATCAATCGTATTTCATTGAAAAATTTAAGCTAAAAGGTAGGATTATTGATCTCTGGCTATTTTCAGGCCCTGTGTAGTGGTATAATACTTTACAATCATATTGGGCACTTCCCAATCGGGCAGTTTTCCGTCAATCAGGAATTGAAGGTATTTTTCAGTAACCTGCGCAAAATGGGCTTCATGTCCCACCCTCAACTGGTTGGGAACATCAATATGCCATAGTTTCTCATTTACTTTTACGAGCGAAATCCCGGGGTATTGGGTTTGTAAATCGATTGCTACCGTTTTTTGTAAATTGCTTTCCAAAACAGCCAAATCAGTATTTTCGTGGGCTTCAATATACAATGTTGATTTGTAGCCTTGTTCCTCACCTTGTTTAATTACAAGGTTACAGTTGGTTCCGCGCATAATGGAGTAGTGTGTATCACCCGCCCCTTCTGGAGCCTGGTAATTCCAGATTACGGAAACTTTTGCATGAATCCCTTTTAACCGGTAATTGATTTCTCCGTTGCTAAATACCTGAAGCACACTTTCTGCAATATCTTCTTGTAAATACTCAGGAAAACCGGTAAACCCTGTTACCTTTTCAAACATTTCAGGTGTAAGATCGGTAGTCCATCTGCGGGCCGAAACAATTTCCACATCGGATTTGGAAAGAATGGTTTCCGGAAAGGCTTCCCATTGGATAAGATCAACCAGGTGGGTGGTAACATCCACAATACCTTCCCCCTGCTGCCTGGTATCAAAAAACCACGCCGGACGCTGTAAAGGACTACCCGAAACGTACTTATAAAAATGATGCACACTTTCTTTGGTAATAGCCGGCTCTTCGGGTGTTCCAGTTTTCAGGGTACCAAAAACGTTTTCCGTCATCGAAAGCTCCCGTTGTAGGATGGATGAAATCTCATAACGTTCCGTCATAATGTCGTACAAAAGAACCTGATTCTCTTCAGCTACCTTAAATGCTTCTTCCAGTTTAGGAAACTCGTCGGGTGAGATAACCATAGGTTTATCGGCCAGCACATTGATTCCTGCTTCCACGGCCCGAAGAATATAGTCGGTCTTTAGTGCATTATTACCAGCCGTAACCAATACGTTCCCAGGTTTTTCGGCAAGCAGTTTTTCAAAATAGTCATCACCCAGATACACTTTAAGCTCCCAGGCAGTTGGGTCGTTTGTTCGGGTATTGTAGCTTTGGATAAGAGCCTGATGCCTCTCAACATCCGCACCTTTCGGTGCATAAACATACACCTCGGGTGATACCTGATGGTAATTGGATTTTTGAACCAGTGCGGCGTGAAAATGCCCTGGATTAAGGGTCATGATCTTTACTTCACCCTTTTCTCCAACAAAATTGGATTTTGATTCATGGGTTGATCCAGGCTGATTGCAACCTGCCAGGATGTTGGTAACTATAGCGAGTGTTAAAATAATAATGGTTGATGTTTTCATCTTTATAATCGATCAAAATGAATTTGACAGTTTGAAAAACAAAGTAAACAATCTGGAACTGGCAATAGTGCCTCATCCATTTACATTTTTATGTATTCGGTTCCGTAGGGGAAACGTTGAGGCTTGCTTAACATGGAATTTGCCAGGTCATTGTCCAGAAATCTTTCAGCCACCGGATCCCATTTTAGTAATCCGGGAATTTTCATCGCAATGTGGCTGATCAAACAAACGGAGCAGGCGCGGTGGCCAATCTCGACAGGAGAAATGGGTTGTTGACGCGATTTTATGCAATCAAGCCAGTTACCATGTTGGTTATTGCTGACGTAAAGATGGGTTTCATTTTCGCCGATGGTTGATTCCAGTATTCGCGGATCGCTGGCATCGAGTGCTTTTGTAGCTCCTTCGGGTATAGGATCGCTGGCGGTGGCACGGTATGCACCCCTGGTAACAAAAATCCAGCCTTCGGTACCTTCGTAGCGGATTCCATTGGGGAAACCGCCGCTTGTATAAACGTTAATACCATTTTCGTATTCATGTTTTACCATAAAATCGCCGTGCACGTTCCAGCTACCTGATTTGGGAAATTGTGCAACTGCCTGTACCGAAACAGGCCCTGTTAATTCGGTATCCATACCCCAGGCAGCCGAGTCGTAATGATGTTGACCCCACCCGGTAATCATTCCGGCACCGTAGTTTTCGTGGCGCAACCATCCCGGGCGTCCATATCCATTTTGTGGATGAACGAGCTGCTCGGTATAATCGAGTAATGGAGTGGATCCGAGCCACATATCAAAATTAAGATTTGAGGGTATGGACATTTTTTCAAAGACCGGCCCCGATGGATCGCCGGGAAGACCAATTTTTACAGTGTGAATTTTCCCAATCCGTCCGTTTCTTACCAGTTCAGCAGCTACTCTAAACTGACTATCAGAGCGTTGCTGAGTGCCAACCTGAAGTATTACACCCTGTTTTTTCACAACATCACTCATAAGCCGCCCCTCAGCGATGGTAAGTGAATTGGGCTTTTGCAAATAAATATCCTTTCCGGCCAGGGCAGCCTCCACAGCCTGTTGTGCATGCCAATGGTCGGGAGTACTAATAATTACGGCATCGATGTCTTTGTTTAAAAGCATCTCCTGGTAATTTTCATACATTTTCACATCCATTGCATGATTGCTGTCAGTTTTTTGGGCATAATAATCTTCTACCAGTTTTTTACCGTCGGCCATTCGGTTGCTATCAACATCACATACAGCAATGATTCTTGCCTGATCGAACCGTAAGGTGGAAGCCATGTCGTGATCGCGTGCAATGCGGCCACAACCAATCTGCCCGATCTGGATTTTATTGCTGGGGGCATTTTTACCAAAAACTGATGATGGTACAATGGTGGGTAAAATAATTGCACCGGCGGTGGCTGTTGATATGCCTTTCAGGAATGTTCTTCTTTTCATTTTATAGATGTTTTATGTTTTCTGAATTTTAAGCCGCTATTCTTTGAGCGATAAGTTAAACCGGTTCTATTCGTTGGAGTATCTTATAAATTCACTGGCAATATCGGCTTCTAAATGGTTCCCTGAATGTACGATCACCCTGTATCTCAGTTTTACCTTCTGTCCCTTTTCAAGGAAAGTATTGCTGTCATTTTCAGGCCAGAACATAGGTGTTGGCGAAAAGAAACCATAATCGCGTGTAAACCAGGGTGAAGGATACCATGTGTTTGATGGATGTTGTAGAATGGCAATACCTTCTGTCTTCCCCATCCTTGGCCTATAAAAATCAATCCACGCTGATGGCTTACCAAATGTGCCCTGCTCAGAAGTTTCTCCTTCGGCATTTATCATTGTTCCTCCGTTTATTACTGCCAGATCAGGGTCCATACGCACACTGAAAAGCGAATGATTGGTTTTATCAATGGAAACATCCATCAACATTTCCATGGTTATATCGAAATCGATGAAGTACTTATCTTTTGAAGGTGCTGATATGGTGATCCTTCGCTTGTCCTTAACAGGAGCATCTGCACCAGGCCTTCGCCAGATACATTCATTCTCAATTACCGCTTTTGGTCCATCCGTTTCGAGTATATCAGCACGGATAGATATTATCTGCCCGGCATCCAGTCCCTCCTGCCAGTAATTGCCTCCGTTTACATGATCACACCCAAAAAACAGGGAACTGTGGTGCGGAAAATTGGCATTCCTCATGGCAGTTACACTTGCATTTGAAGGGCCATTGACAGGGAAAAAGAAAGGATATTTTTCAAATTCTGACAAAATATAACTCGTGAAGAGCTTTCCATCAAAACGAAACTCTATTTTATCGCCTACCCTTTCAGCGGTTACGGTAAGTTGGGAGTAAACTGACTGAATACTCAAAAAAGTACCCAGTGCCAACATGATGAAGTATTTCAATACAGATTTATCTCCCATTTTTTGTGTTTTCTATTCGTTTCCTATTACTCATAAAGGACAAAATTATTTCAATATCTCAACCCGGGGCATTGCCGCAAAACTATTCCAGTATCTTTCTGCTGTTTGTGGGTCCATTTTACCATCGAACACAATCATCCTGTATTTAAGGGTATAATCCTGCCGGGATTCGAGTTTCCAGTCATTGTGCCTTATGGGGCAAAACTCAAAAAACATATCTCCCCGGCCTCCATTGGCATCCAAAGGCCATATGCGCATCGGTTCGGGGTGCATACGGTTGGATGGATGACTGAGAAACAAAATGCCGGACCGTCCTTCAGGGGAATCTGATTCGCCTTCCACAATACACCACCGGGCGGAAGATCCATCGGCATCCATCCGTGTTTTTCCTTCGGAAGTAAGTACCGTGCAATTATCAGCATGCCATTTTTCGGTTGCCCTAAAGCCAATGCCACCACCATATCTGTAGGCATTTAGCATAATACCATTGGGAAGCGGGCTGTTGAGAGTAGTGGTGTAATCAACCATCCATAGGCTATCAGCCGAATTCCAAACCCTAAGGTCGAGAATTTCATTCATAGCCACCTGATCTTCCCCTTTCGCTCCAAAATCGATATGTTGTTGCAAAACTGTAAATCCGCTAAACACCTTGCCTTCCGTTTCAGATAGAAAACCAGCGAACTTTACTGTTCCCTGCCCAAAGGCAAGATTCCAGAAATCAACTTCACGGCCATCGATGGTGGTTTTTGTCCATGGCCCCCAGATCCCGTAATGATGGTAATGATCGGGTGGTTGTATGCGCGATAATACTTCCCCGCCCGGTGACCATACGGGATGCACAAAACCCGAACGCCGGAACAGCGGATCAGCACCATCAGGGGGGTAAGTAACTGCATAGCGGTAGCTTAAAACCGGTCGGTCACCTTTTCCCAATTTCAAATCCTTATGATCTTTGTTAATGCTCACCTGCCCTTGCCCAAGGTTAACATCTTGCCGCCTGATAACATATGTCCGGTTCGTATTTGGGGTTGTAATACCGTCCAGGATAAACCAAAGCCTTGCTCCATGCCCGGTTTCCAACTGACAGGGGATTACTTTTTCGCCCTGTGGAGTTATTTCGTAGAGTACCAGGCTGCCCTTGTCGGTATTATAGTTAACCCCATCAAGCTGAATGGAAACAGGTGCATTTATAGTTTCCAACTCGTGTTTTATGCTGAATTGTACTAATTCCTGCCCCACCAAAGCCGGAGCAAAAAGTACTATCGCCAAAACAGAAACCAGCCTGAAATAAGATGGGCGAAAGCCAATGCAGCAAACATTGTTGATAAAAGAAAACCATCCATGACACATAAACTCTAATCTTGTAAATACTATCATCCAAAAAGTAATTTTCAACTAAATTAAGGGTTTTTTAATAGATATGCATTAAGCTTTCAAGATAATTGTTTTCAATTTCAATACCCTCAATGGCACGGTTGAGTTCCCACTCAGCAATATTTCCGCCGGTGTCACCATATCCAACATTATTGGGTTTGTTTTTAAGTATCTTTACCAATTGGGAATTGAAATGAATGGTCATTCTGATTTTGGTGAGACTTTCTTCCTTTAAGCCCTTTCGATAAGCCAAAAGACCATCCACAAAAGCTTTTCTACTTTGAAGGTAAGATAAATAACCCCTGGTTTGTAATAAGTAGTCATTATAAATTATCTGGCTTTTTGTTGAGATTTGGTTTTTGGTATTGATAATCAGGGTATATGCTTCCATTTGCAACGGAAGTAGTTGATTAATCATCATAAGTGATTCGTTCAATTCATCATCGGATCGCTCCTGTAGCCATTCAAACGCATATTTTCCCCCATTGGGGAAAGATACAAACAAATCGCCAAACCGAGCCCAGTTGCTATAGGGTGCAAGATTTGCAAATTCAAACCCACCACGTTCTCTGGTAAGGAAGAAGTCGGACCAAACCGCAGCCTGTATATCAAGCGATTCCTGAATATCGGCAGCTGACTCCTTACCAAATTTGTTGGTCAGATATGCGTTTACAAACTCCTGGAGATCAAAAAATTCGGGATCGCGGATAAGTTTAGAGAAAATGATATAGTTTAGCTCTGTGATAAATTCAATATCACTATCACCCAAACCGGCAGCAAACCCTGTTAAATTGGGATATTCATCCCGATTCAAAGCATGTTTTAATATTCCTTCGGTTATATGGGTGTGTTGAATCAGGCCCAGGGGAAAGGATTCTTCGGCTGGTAATGCAATATCAATGATAACATCCTTATTGCCATAGCTACGCAAATATTCAGGTGATCTTCCGGGATCGGGTGAAGGATCCCAATCATTTCCCCATTTGATCATACATGTTACATAATCGGGAAAATGTTGGGCATACTCAGGGTCGGCATATCCTGACAACAATATTTTTAAATCTTCTCTTTCGAGTTTGGCATTTTCAATCATGTTGATGAGCAATTGGCGGCTTAGCTCGGTATCCCTGCCAATGCAAAAATCACATTCACAAGGATAGGATTCTCCCCATCTTCTGAGATTAAACCCTTCCATATCGGGGTATAAATTTGTAACAGAAACAATTACATCATTAAATATTTCCCAAAGCCCGGGCTGTTGGTAGCAAAATCGTGCCACATGTTTTTCATGATTATAGGTAAAAAGGTTGGAGAATTTTTCAACCATTTCGTTTGATCCTTTTCCAGGCACATAGTTCATCAGGTAAGGATCGAGCGCAAAGCTTCTGGTGTAATCCAGCATTTGCATCCTGATATCGATCGATTGGGTTAAGTCATCCGGACTAAAATTGGTGGCACCCTCCAACACGCTATCAGGCACCAGTTCCCACCAGTTGGTTTTACCGTAAGGCCAGTTGGTAATGAAATTTAAACGGTGACGGGCTCCCCATCTGCTCCACCGCTTCCAAATCTCTTTATCCATTGGTTGGGTGCTGTCCCTATCAAGCATGGCGCCCGCTCCCAGGCCAATAAAATCGAGATGAATTCCCCTGTTTTTGTAGAAGGGCACTTTACGAAGGCTTATTTCTTCATTCAAAATGTCAATATGACGCCCGGCTCCCCGTTCGAAATCAAAACTAATGTCAACCCATGGTGAATTATTGATTCGTGACATGTAATGCTCAATTAATTCATAAACCCCATACAATACAGCCCTTTCATCAAACCCACAAATGATGATTTGTTTTTTCCCATTTTGATTGATGGTTGAAATAACAAATTCCTCAGGATTGGCAGGCCTGTCACTTAGCTCTATGGAATTGGGCAATTGGGTTACAGTATATAACAGGATATCAGCCTTATCACTCTTTTGGGTTTTCTTCACTGGTTTATCACTGAGATGAGAAAGGTAATGAGTCAGTTCATCCTTTGCAGTATTGATTACCGAAAGATGGGTTGATTCAGCATATATTGAATATTCTGGTTTCTTATAATTGCACCCAGTTAATAAAACTATGGTTACTGCAAAAAGAAAAATGCCAATAATTTGTTTTTTCATTTCTATTATAGTTAACTGCTACATTTTTTGTGTTTTATCCGCAATCCCATTTCATTTCAAACATACGTATTTCAACAAGTACTGCAAGCGTATATCTTATTCCATGATCCTCATCACATTTATAAACAACTGATGGGGGGCATGCAAAATACTTTTCACTGATTATTAAATTTTCTAAAGCTTAAGAATTGACATTTTAATTACTCACAGGATATGTGATATCTTGCACCGGGCAGGGTAGAAAACACAACATTTTTTCCCTCTTCTACAATAGGTACAATATTGTCTTTTGCATCCAATACAACTAATTCTTTTTCAGGCCATGGATTTTCTACAGTACACATATTTCCCTTTTCACTCAATAGCATAAACCGGTCGAAATTACCATCCTTTAAAGAAGCTGATACCAGGAATGCCCCTTCGGTGCGAAAATCTTCGAATGCTACGTTTTGCCACTTATCAGGCACAGCTGGGAATACCTTTATAACACCATCCCAGCTTTGCAGCAGCATATAATTGATGCTTTCAACCCCCGACAATGGCGTTTCTATAACCTGTCCTCCCCCTTCGGAATACATGGTATTGGGTTGCAGCTTATCATCAAACAGCTTATCGAGGAGATCAAGAGCCTCGTTACCCCTGCCCAATGTAGCCAACATTGCACAACCACCGGTATAGGTGTAGCCTGAATGACCACTAACCTGGGTTAGTGAAAGCCAACGATCAACCGAAGTAGTTATTAATTCATCCTGGCCGGTGCCCGGTACAACAGTATGGTAAGGGTAAATGGCCAGCAAATGTGAGTAATGACGATGACCTTTGTCGAAACCCTGATTAGCGCCTACCATGAACCCATTTGAATTGACTGGAAATGGCGTAAGGTTATCCAGGTAATCCTGCCACACCGTTTTTTTATCATGATTAATATCAAAGAATTCGTCCATTTCGATTAAGGTTTTAAAAACCCAATGGGCTGACATGAGGCCGTAATTGGCATCTTCATATAATTCGCTATCCGAATATTCTGGTGACCGGCTTTCTACCATGTGGTATTTCCCATCATCTTTCAGAACGAGCTTCGTGATTAAAAAATCGGCATTATCGGCCAGAAGTGTGAAAAGTTTTTGTCCAACAGCATCATCGCCGGAGTATCTCCAATATTTCCAGTAGCAGTGCAAGGCCCAGGGCATATTGCCATATTCTTCGCCCCAGGTGGCCCTGCCATCATAGGTAGATGAACGACCCACGTTTATTCCAACACCACCGGCATTGTCGTGCAATGCACCTGAATCGTACAACCTGTCGATACCATTTATCAGTGAACGGCCTGCATCCAATTTGTTTCCACTAAAAAGGGGGAAATAGGCCAGTTGCACATTGAGGTTCCACCACACACCTGCCCAGGCAGTTTCGGTAATCCAGGGCCCCTGTGTATCTATTAGCAAATCAGAAGTTTCAGATGATGCACACCCAAATTTATACATCTGCAACCACCAGAATTTCTGCCATTTATAATCTTCATGAAGGAATAACTTGCTCGATAACATATAATCATTCCACCAGTTTTGATTTCGGGTACGTATGGTTTCATACCCTTGGTTTACAGCGGCTGTAACTCTTGCAACCGCATCAGCACGGGCAAGATTGGCGGCTACGGTGGTGTTGTTGTCACTGGTTCCTATAGCCACATATAGTACCTGGCTACCATCGGACTGCTCCACCAATTGCGAAACCACCACATGCGCCCCTTTATTCTTCATTTTATTGATCACCAAATCGATATCTCCTTCTGAATCCAATTCAGGCAATGGGGGTAAATGCGATGCATAATCGAGAGGATTTAGGTTTTCGAGGTAATATCGGGGAGAAATTCCCCATTCTTCGCGAACACCCAGTATAGCGTCAGATTCATTGGGCCCGGTTTCCATTTTAACCACAAAAACCAGGTTCTCTCTGTCGGAAAGTGCTGTCCAGGAAATTTCGTCGTTTTCGGTTACGATCTTTCCGGCTACCTCGCCATCGAAAATATTCATGTGCATATTCTGCAACAAGGTATTCCCGGCTGGATGAATAATGATATTTCCGGCATACACTCTGGAATTGATGTATTCCCAACCCGTAACGGTGTAATGCGCAATGGCTTTGTAATGCCCCATCAGCATGCGGATACCATCGGGGTTTTCGGTGTCTCTCATGATCATAGCCCCCTGTACACCATCGCCGATAAAAGCTCCGTTGTAAAAGCTGCTGTCCGTTTTTGACCATACCAGGTCGCCTGAGTTTACGATTTCTTTCCAGTCCAGGTTTTGAGAAATCGCATTTATCGAAGCGATTCCAAACAGGAACAAGAACAACAATTCTTTCCTTACTGTTCGTTTTGTTATCATTTTCTTAAATTTTTGCAAAAAATAATCTTCAAAGTAACCTTAATAATAACTAATAAGGTTCCATAGTCCTTTCATAAACCCATAACAAAATCGATAAAGCTTGTAAGTTAACTTATTCAGTTCCCAGGGTCTATTTCACTTCGATTATTTCGGAAGGTTTGCCAAGGCCATTTTCATTAAAACCGGTTATGGTAAAGTAATAGGGTAAGGCTGCATTGAGGCTGCGAATGGTTACCTCATTGGTGCCCATCACCATATGATCAAGATATAGTTTATCCTTTTGGGTTCCGTAGCGTATGTTATAACCTGTTGCATTATCGTCTAACTCCCACTGAAAGGTTACCTTTCGTTTGTCTTGCCATGGCCGATCAACTTCGATTTCGGCAGGTTGATTTGGGGTAACTCCAGATCCGATTCCAAAAACCCTTAATCCGGAAAGTGCCAGATAGCCATCAGGCACATACTTGCCTGTAAACCTTATGTAACGGGCCCTAACCGGATTCACATTCACAATCAAATCATGCGGGGTATCCTTCAACCCATCCAACTTATCTTTAAATATTTGCCAGGATTTGCCATCCAGGGAATATTCGATCAAAAACTGATAGTAGGTATTTTCATCTCTTTCATACAGATTTGACTCTGAATCGGCAAAATTTACCTGAATTGCATTTACCTGGCATGTATCAACCAGATCAATCATGATCCACTCACCGGGCTGGCGTGTCGCAGCACTCCAGTAGGAGCGGATGTTTTCATCCACCGCATTGCTGCTTTCAAAACCATCAAGGGTTGAAGAAACGGACGTTGGCTTATTATATGACAATAACATCCATCCAGGAGATAACTCATCAGGTGATATTATCTTCCTGTTGGGTATAGCAAAGGGATAGTCGCCAAAGCCTGTGTGTGCATACAGCACTCCATCGTCATCAAGAAATGCAGGGTAAATACCAAGTCTTCTTTCAAAAACATGTTTTACTGAAATGGTTATGGTTCCTACATACCAGATATTACCGTAGATATCCTTAAAAGTGCTTCCGTGACCGGCACCACAGGCAAAACCTCCAGGTTTTATGGAGAAAGGGTTGTGCTCCTGCAATGTGTATGGCCCCAGAGGATGATTGGAAATATAAACCGCATCGGCATAACTCTTATACTCGGTGCCAGGGCCTGAGTATTGAAGATAATAGGTATCGTTGTGTTTGGTTACCCATGCGCCTTCAATCCAGGGAGCCTGTCGTGTTAATTCATTGTAATCGCCCGGATTTTCCCAGCCATGCTGCATAGTGCGGGCCCAGGTAAGGGGTAAGGGTTGGCTCATGGGTTCAAAATTCGAATTCATGTCCAGTTGAACACCATAAATAGGTTCATTATCCGAACAACCCCAATACATATACAGCTTGTTATCGTCATCCAAAAAGAAGGCAGGGTCGGTCATGGCAAAAGGGAACGAATCACGAACAACTTCCCACACGCCACTTTTGGGATCAACTGATTTGAGAAAGGGATAAGATGTTGTGGAAGAGGAGGCAAGAAAATACATTGTATCTCCAATGGCTATTGCGGTGGGTGCGTAGGCCTCGGTGGGTATCTGGTTTGTTTCAACCAGATTCCACTCCTTCAGATCATCAGACCACCAGTAGCCGCCTGTTTTTGAAGCAAATAAGTAATAGCTGCCTTTGAAATGGACCACGGTGGGGTCGGCTGCTTCTCTTCTTGACAACTCATTGGTTTCGGGCCTGTAGCGGTAACTCAGGTTCATGGGATTACAAACATACTGAGCTGACGACCCGCCAATCAATAACAAATTTAAAATCCATAAATAGATAAAAGATACCTTCATTTACTTCAATTGTAAAACTTACCAAAAATCCGTTTACCTGTTATATATTACTTTCTTCACAAAAGAGTAGTTCTCGCCCATTACACTAACAATGTAAATACCATTGTTCAGATCCGCTTCAATTAGTAAATCATCACCTGAATTATTGCGGAATTCTCTCTGATAAACAACTTTCCCCATAATATCGGTAATACGAACGAGGAGTTGATTGGCAGCATCTTCGGGTATAGCAAGTTGAAACTTTCCATTGGTTACCGGATTAGGGAAAACACGAGGGGAAGCACCCTTTTGATTCGGCACAGATGTGTAATCTTTGGTTACTACAACAACAACCGAATCGGTTAAACCATCAACAGCGCTGGTAGCTGTTACATATGTAATGCCTTCGGCCACGCCGGTAACCACACCGGATTTATCCACCGTAGCAATTAAGGGCTCAGATGTTGACCAATTTACTTCAGTAATAACCCCTTCGGCTCCTAAAACGTTAGCCACAAGAGTTTCAGTTTGGGCTACCAAAAGACTAAGTGTGTCGGTTTGAATTTCTACACTTTCAACGGGTACATATTTATGGAAAACCAGGTGATTGATATTAAAGCCATCTGTTAAAAATGTCACCGTCATGGTGTTTTCTCCCTGTGCCAGTTCAATGGGAGGGGTATAATGGCTGTACCAGTTTTGATAACCTCCTGATTGAGGGAGTGAAAAAGAAACATCGAACTGATTTCCCTCATCAAATTCTACTTTCATTTCGGAGGGCCTTATGGCTGCCACCCTGCAATCAATAATATAGGTATCAGTAGTAGTAACATTAACCTTGTATTTCATCCATTCGCCGGCATGGATCCAGCCAACATTATAAACCCCACGGTCGTCCTGGGTTACTTCGATGTCCACCCCTTCGTCGGGTCGGTAAGCTTTACCGCTATTGGCTGCATCAGTATCAAAATAGGTGTTGCAACCAAAGTCAAAATCTTCTGATTCAATGGTACCGGGTATCTGGTGAGGTTGATCGGGGAAGGGCACGGATGTGCATTCCTTAATATGCACCATCACCGAATCACTTACTCCGTTTTCGGCAATTGCTTTTATTTGCACCGAGCCTGGTTGCAAAGGTTTTATAACCCCCAGACTGTCAACGGTGGCCATTAGTGTATCAGAAGAGTGCCAAGTAATTTTTGCATCCCAGGCAGCCAGTGGATATTTGCGCAGGTAGAGGGTTCGTTTAACATTTGCATACAAAGAATCAGTTTCTATGTAAAAAATGGCCAGGCTGTCGATTTCAAAGGTTGTTTGTTCTGGTTCATTGGCGAAGTTTGATACCAGGTGCACATAAGCAGCCTGATAATAAATGGCAGGTTCTGTTACTTCCCAGGGGTATGTGCGCCAATCATCAACCCAGTCTTTAAAAGATTTTTGATGGGGTTGATTTTGCGGAGGTGAAAAATCGCCCGGGTATGATGGATCGATGTTATGATATTTATTGGGTCCGCCGGGAATATATCCGGGAGGGCAATGGTTTGGATTAAACCACTTATGCCATGCAAATTTTGCACAACTGTCGGCACCAAACTCTTCCATATTGGTGAGGTAGGTTATTCCCATGGGATTAACTCCGTGAAAATAATGCAGGAAATTCAATGCATGATCTTTGATCTCAGTTCGTTTTTCGGGCAAAATATAATAATTGAGAAAATGTGTTAGTGTATTACCCACATTGGCCTTGGGTTGGTTGCTTCCCCAATGGTATTGGGGGTTGGGCATAAAAGCACGGTACAGATCTTTGGTAGGATCCCATTTGGTCCAACCGCCGGCATTGTTGGTATGGCTATCGGCCTTTTGCGAAATGATTTTAATGGCTAAACTGAGATCGGCATTTGGCAGAAATGCGTAATAAATACGGGCCAAAGCCTGGTGGGTATCATAAATACCCCAGTTTCCGGGAGGGGTGTAATTCTCTATTATATATTCATTAAAGCTTTCTTCACCGGTAGCAGCAAACAGATAGATTGCAGCCACAAGCGCCTCAGCCCTTTGTACGGCCTCACTTCGGTTGGCATTGCCTCCACCCAGCGATCCATCGTCAATATTTACGTTTAGAGGGTTGCTGTTAAAATACTCCCATGCCTTTAGGGCTCTTGACTTACACTCAAGGGCAAAATCAGCCAGCTCCGGAATGTCTTTATAAACCAGATAGGCATGTGCCATCATACTGGATATAACAATAGTGGCAGCCGTACTTTTGGGAGAAAAGTAATATTTTGGATGTGTATCCTGGCTAAGTGGAAAGCTTACCTGTCCCCCCATTTTGATGTAGGCTCCTCCATCTACAGTATCCTGCATTCTCATTAGCCATTCCAGCTGCCATTTAACTTCGTCAAGGATATCTGGAATACCATTGCCCGATTCCGGTATATCAAAATCATCGGTAAATACTTCCGTATTCAGGGTATAGGCACTTAGCAACTGGTGTACCGGTTGTACGGTAAAAGTGGTGTACTTGTTCTGATCACCTGCATCCATCCAGCCACCCCTGTGGTCGCGGATTTTATCAGAGTTATCCTGGTCGAAGATGTCCCGGCATACCGAATCCATGGGTTGCTGGTAGCCATCGGCCCATTGTTCGCCCACATATAAAGCATCTTTTTCGATGCCAAGCCGCTGGTAGTAAAACATTTTTGTAGATGCTTTCAGCATGTTTTTATATACATCGGGGTTGATTTCAAAATCATATGATCGTCTATCCTGGCTTACATCATAGACGTAATAGGTACCCACTTCGGATACTTCGCTGAAATCGAACCACCAACCGCGGTCGCCTGATTGCTCATGTGTGGCGCCGTTGTTCCATACCTCCGGGGTACCTTCAAAAACCACTGAATGGTCATCGGCAGAGCGAACCTGATAGAGTTCTCCCGGAATAAATTCATCGTCGGCATTAAACCCAATAATAGGATCGGCAATTACAGCCACTTTACCATCACCCGGGCGATATCCAAACTGATCTACCCGGATGTATGGTTCAATCGTTTGCACAAAGATTTTGGATGAGATAAGCATTAAACTTAAAAAGAACAAAATTCTGGTCAAATTTTTCATGTTAAGCGGTTTTAAAGTATTATTGACAAAAATTGTTTTGCATGAAGTTTAGGATTAAAAAGAGAATTTCTGGCACTATCAAAACGTTGATAAATGGGTATTCCAAAGGTGAAAAGTAAAACTATACCAGGGCATTTCTGATTTTATCATTTACCAATTCGGGTTTAATGGTTGATGATTTGATTATTTGTGTCAACTCAAGATGCCAGTCTATATCACGCCACATACCCACAAACTGAGGCCCGCAGAAGTTACTGGTGGCAATAGCCATCCATCCTCCGGTCTGAGCAGCTGTAGTGGTACCCAATGCACATAATTCTTTTACCCAGTCCCACGATAGTAATGGCCAGTCTTTATAATCCACAATACCCCAACACTCGGTAGTTACAAGCGGAAGCCCGGCTTTGCCGGCATGTAAGGCAGTTCGTTGCACAAAATCAACCATTAGGTTTTTCCAGTAGTCAGGTTTTTCGTAATATAGCTTTTCTCCTTCGGCCACCAGGTTTTTATACACCTGGTTGGAAAAAAGGCCGTCGATATCTACAGGCCTTCCGGCTGCTTCGCTGCGGTTTTTTATTTCTCTGTAAAATTCATTGTTGTTGCCCTTAACCATCCAGATATGATGTTCGGCAAAGTCGAAAAATGAAAGATCCCGTTCTGAATATTTTTCTACATCAAAGTTGTCAAATGAATAATTAATAGGCATATCAGGATATTCCCGCCGAAGTATTTCTACCGATGTTTTCATCCATTGCATTGATTTTTGGGTGTGCCAGTAACCCCAGGTGAGATTGGGCGGATCGTTTTCAAAGAATGGCGCCCATAAACTACCTGGCCACTCGTTACAGAAATCAACAAACATTACATTATCGAGTACACCGGCCTTTTTTACTGAATCAAGGGTTTTGAGCCAAATTTCGGCGTGTTTTTCGGGTGTGGTTATTTTCATGCGGGTATTATCTATATCTTCACGAAACCAGGAAGAAAGACCCACCTTAATATCATACTTTTTGCAGGTAGCAATAAATTCATTAAGGTATGGCTGTATTTTCACCTTCACAATATCGGGGCTTCCCCAGTTCTGAATGCTCCATACTTCTTTAAGGGTCCATTCTTTCTCTGCCCCTTCGGCCAGAAGGTGTGGGTAGGCGTCGATACGCACTGCATTGTAGCCTCGCTCCTTCAACTGGCTTAAGGCCACATCCCAATTCTCGTAACCGGCTCCGGGCCAACGCCGTTCGAGCCAGGAGAAATCCCACATGGTAATGGCCCGAGGAGCCACAAATCCGGTCTTTTGGTCAGAAAAATTCATGTCTGATTTTATCATAGTAGTAATGGCTGCGTTAACTGTTCCGGATACACTTGCTGCGGCTGATGCCACTGTTAGTTTTTTAATAAAATTTCGTCTTTCCATAGGTGATTAAAGAAGTGTGTGTATGATTTGGAAGGTTTTCAAACTGATTTATTATATAAACTGATTTATTTCCAACAAAACAGATACATGTATTACTACGCCAAACCAACGACCTAACACCTGACCTAACAAGTCATTATCCAGCATCATCAAATGCAAAAATAACTTAAAGGGGATGGTTTGTCTTCTGATAAATTTTCATTAATCAATAAGAAACTTATCAAACCGCTCAAATGAATGCAGAAATGACTAACCCGACTTACGGATATATTCAGTGGGTGTGATGGAGAAATGCTTTTTAAAAGTTTCGGAGAAATAGGCAGGAGAAGAAAAACCCACATCATAGGCCACTTCAGAGATGTTAAATTTACCCGATTCGAGCATTTTTGCAGCTCGTTGCATTTTGATATTTTGGATAAACTGCTTAATGGACATATCTGTAATTGCCTTTACTTTTCGGTAGAGTTGCAGGTAATTCATCCCAATTTCGTGGCATAAATCATCCACCTGGTAGTTGGAATCAGAAATATTGTTTTCGATCGTTTTCACCAACCGCTGAAAAAACAGCTCATCAGCTGATAGCTTTTCAACTTCGCCAGCGGTATAGGTAAAAGCCGAATTACCGGGCTCGAGCTGGTTGCTGTATTTATCCTGCAATACCATTCTTAGCTGGAGTAGTTTTTTAATTCTAATATGCAGATGTCGGGGGTGAAAAGGTTTTGAGATGTAAGAGTCGGCACCCATCTCCAGTCCTGCAATTCGGTTTTCGATATCAGAAAGAGCCGTAAGCATAATGATGGGGATATGACTGGTAAGTTCATCGCTCTTTAAGGCGTGGCAAAGGGTTCGGCCATCCATTTTTGGCATCATAATATCAGATATGATGAGATCGGGAATTTTATCGCGGGCAATTTCCAGCCCCTTTAACCCATCCACAGCCTCAAGAACAATGTAACCGGCACTGAGTTCCGTTTTAATAAAAAACCTCACATCTTCATTGTCTTCAACAATAAGTACAATGGGTTTATCTGAATCAGGATTTTCGGGATCAAACTCCGCTATCTGTTCATTATCATTATCCATTTGATAAAGGCTGGGAGCGAGAGCAAAATCATCGGAGCCGGAGCCTGAAGTTCCACTGCCAGCAAGATCAGCATTATTAAAATGGCTGTTGCCCGGCCTGAGTATTACTTCAAAAGTAGCACCAGCGTCCTCGTTATTGCTAGCATTGATCGCACCCTTGTGTAATTCAATAATTTCCTTGGATAAGAACAAACCCAGACCCGTACTTTGGTATCCCATGGCATTGAGGGCCGAATAGTACTTATTAAAAACGTTTTCCATTTCAGTTTCAGGGATTCCTATGCCGGAATCAGAAATGGAAACGGAAACGAAATCATCAGAATGAGTTTTCAACCGACAATTTACTGATCCACCATCAGGAGTATATTTAAATGCATTGGACAACAAGTTGTAAAAAACTTTCTCAAGTTTATTGCGGTCAAACCAAAGGATGATTTTGTTATCAGGTATTTCGATGGTAAAGTTGATGTTTCGGCTGTTGGAGTAAGATTTGAAATTCTGCGCTATCTGAGTCAAAAACTCCGAAAAATTGTACTCCTCCACCTTCAGATGCATTGCTTTGGCTTCCAGCTTTTTAAAATCGAGTAACTCATTGATCAATACCAGCAGGCGGGTAGTATTTTTTTTGATCAGCTGGATATGGTTCGATAAAAAATCATCATGCTTATATCGCTCAATAATAGTTTCGAGCGGGCCCAATACCAGGGTTAGGGGTGTTCGGAACTCATGTGTGATGCTGGTATAAAAATTATCCTTTATTTTGCCTATCTCTATCTCCCGTTCTTTCTGTGTTTTTTCGATAAACAGGCTATGAGTTAGTTTGATCCGGTTGAGACTAACTACTGCTATGGTCCATATTATCAAAGCAAAAAGAATCAGGTAAGAAAGATAGGCCCACCAGGTTTGATACCAGGGTGGTAGTATCCTGATATTCATTTCTACTCTTTCTTCATGAATTCCGGTTTCGTAGGGGTTCGATCTTACGATTAAACGGTATTTACCAGGATTAAGGTTGGTGTAATAAAGTGTTCGGTTCGGAGTGGTGGTTTTTCGCCATTCATTATCAAAACCCTCGAGCATATAAAAAAACTCTGCTTTTCTGATTTTGGCAAAGTCGAGTGAAGAAAATGTCAATGAAAAACTACGGTGAACATTCTGAATGGTAATCGATTGGGTGTTGGAAATATCCTTTGTTAGAATAACTCTACCATTCAATTGCTGCAATGGTTTCACCGATTCATCAAATATTTTAAAATCGGTAAAATAGAGAGGAGCCTGATCTATGATAAAATTTTCCTGGTTGGGATTGAAGGTTGTAAAACCACGGTTTCCACCAAAATACAGCAGGCCATTGCTTGATTTCATGGCCGCCCGTGGTACCAATACATGCCCTGGTAGGTTATAATTATCACCATAATTTTTTATCTCAAAAGTATTCAGATCTAATTTCGAAAGCCCTTTGTTGGTACCCATCCATAAATATCCGAAATCATCTTCAATGAGACTGTTGATCTGATCATCAGGCAGGCCATCAAGGGTTGTGAAACGTTTAAATATACCTCTTTGGTTATCCAACATATTTAAGCCTTTGGGAGTGCCCACCCAAATTCTCTTTTGAGAGTCTTCAAAGATACAATCAATTGAATATGTGCTGATTGACTCTGGATCATTGGGATCATGAATGTATTTGGTGATGTCTCTGGTTTTTGCATCCATCCGGTTGAGACCGTAATATGTACCGATCCAGATATTCCCGGCATGATCTTTAAATAAAACAGTGCCTCCGTTATGACTAAGCTTCTTTTTATCCTGAATATTTGAATTGATAATTCTGAAAACCCCTGTACTTCGATTGTAAATATTCAAGCCGTTGGAGTTGGTGAGAAAAAGCAGATTGCCATCATCATCTTCCAGAATAGACATTACATCATTTCCACTAATACAATTTCGGGCTGACTCGTCATGGATGAAAGAATCAAATTGTCCCCGTTCAGTATCATAACGGTTTACCCCGCCCTGAAAGGTACCGATCCACAAGATTTTATTACTATCCAGATATAGAGAGAGAATAACATTGGATGTAAGACTATTGGGATTGTTTGGATCAGCAAAAAAATGGATGAATTTATCCTGCCTGGTATCAAAATAATTCAATCCATGCCCATCTGTCCCAATCCAAAAATCATTTTTGTCATTTTCAACAAATGAGGTAACTATATCACCTGATAAACGGTAGTCACTTTTGGCACTGCTGGTATAGGTTCTAAAAATACCCTTATAATTGAGGTTGGCAACATTAAAGCCATAATTGCCGAAAAAGGTCCAGAGATTGTTCTGATTATCAATGTAAAGTAGCAGTGCTTTATTACTCATTATGTTTCCAGGCTCACCATTGTGCTGGTAATTAATTACATCCATTGATTCAGGATCGATCCGAAATATTCCTTTTCCATCACTCGCAGCCCAGATATAACCCTGTTGATCTTCAGCAATGGCGGTAATTCTTGTATGAAGTGTAGCCTCTATCTTTCTAAAATCTACTTCTTTTTCAGAAAAAAGATCTACCATTTGATCGATTAGCACCAATCCATTATCTGTCCCCATCCATAACTGCCCGGAAGAACTTCTGAATATCCGACTAACAACCATAGATCCGATCTGCTGACTGCCGTAGCTTTTAAACGTATGCTTTGAAGTGTTAAAAACAACCAGACCCCGGCCACTGGTAGCTAAAACAAAATTTTCACCCGACTGAATCAACGATTCAAAAACAAAATCAGCCTGGTCAATCTCCCTAATATTGGTAATTATCCGATTAAAAATTTCGGCATCTGGGTCATACTTGTAAATGGAGAAATGGCAATGAAGATAGAGTTCATTTTGTTCATTTTCAAAAAATCGCAGCGCTGACTCACTGGATATACCAATTGGCTCATATATCATAGGTACAGGTATAAACCGGTTCTCATCTTCCAGAAAACGATTAACACCTGAAGCTGTAGCAACCCAGAAATTATTCCTGCTATCAATAAATGTTGAGTTTACCCTCCCCTCCCGCAAGGAGTTTTCATCATCCTTGTTATGGATGTAGCTTTTGAATTCATTGCCGTCATATCTGTGCAATCCAACATCGGAACTCATCCATATAAACCCCTTTGGGTCCTGATAAATTCCATAACATCTGACAAATGGCAAACCTGTCTCATATGTTATCTCCTGAAATAATAACCTTTCGGGTTGAGAAGCCAACCCGGAGAAAGTGCAGATAGTAAGAAAAAAAAATATTATTGTAATCTGTTTAATCATTGGAAGAGGTGTTGGTAAACAGAATAGTTACATCTCCAGTTTAAACCAGTCAACTTTCAAATTTACATTTTTTTTACATGTGAATCTAATGATATTGTCTCCGCCTTTCAAGTCAATCATTCCAAGATCAACTTCTTCCCATCCATTGGTTTTCCTCATGGGTGTACCTTCCCATCCGTCCATCATTTTGACACCAACAAGCACATCGGCAGTAAAGTTATCATCGGCTGACAACCTAACGATCAGCCTTGCAGTGCAATCGTTGGCCACTTGTGCCAGAACCGATACATTATCATGGCTTACATCAAAACCGGTTACATAGCCCCTGCCGGAATAGCCGGTAGTTGAACTACTTACGTGTGTTCCGGTCAGTTTGCCCCCGGCGGCCTTTCCATTTTCAGCTTCCAATAATATGCTAACCCGGGTATCCTGTCCGTTGGTAATACTCAAGTTGCCTGGCACGATTTCCTGTATGCTACCATCGGCATTGTAAAAAAGAAAATCGGCCATCAGATTGCGCACTTCACTCATGCCACCTGATACAATTGCTGCATGGTAAAAGGCAATCCATTGATCTTTAAACTTAATAATCGAGCCGTGATTAGTACCTGATTGCCCAGTAAAGCCAGAAATAAAAACCCCTTTGTAGGTGTATGGACCCAGCGGCTTATCCGCTACAGCATAATAGTAATGTTGCGGCCAGTTACCATTGGGTAATCCCGGATAAGATAAGTAGTATTTTCCTTGGTAAGTGTGCACCCAGGGGCCTTCGAATACGTCAGGGAGCTGGCTGGTAAGCTCTACGCGTGTTTCGGGTATGGCAGCCATCAAATCATCGGTAAGTTGCACGGCATGGCATCTTCCTCCTGATCCCCAGAATAGATATGGGGTATTATCATCATCAACAAACAAAGCCGGGTCCTGCCCCCAATCAACCCCTTGTATAAAACCGATATCGGTAAAAGGACCCTGGGGCAAATCGCTTACAGCCAGGCCGGTTCTGAACATACCCGTTGCCGTTTCGATCATGCAATACACCAGGTAATACTGCCCGTTGCGATAAACCGCATCAATGGCCCAGGCGTGGCTAACGGCCCAATCCACATCATTCACCGACAACACCCTGCCATGATCGATCCAGTTTACCAGATCGGTGGTTGAAAATACATGGTACCCGAACATGGTTGCGTGATGATTGGTGCCCGGAATATCATGTGAGGTATATAGCCATAATGTATTGGGATCATTGGGCCATATGTGGGCCGAAGGATCAGCAGCAAAAATATGATCCATCAGCGGCTTTTGGGCATGAACATCAAAATCAGGAAACAAAAAAATTAAGAAAGTCGAAACAATAATGCTTTTAAAATATCTCATTCTTACTCGTAATTTGAAATTTAAAATAAGGTTTAACCGAATCAGAATTCTAAGGTTGTATTTCGTAAATAATCATCCAGATGGATACTATTGGTGTTTTTAAGTATGATCTCCCCATGATTGTAGTCTGGCAATTCAATTTTTTCCAACTTAAGATTTGAAACGTTGTCAAAAATCATAGCAGGCCGGTAGTCTTCATCATCAAGTCTCAGGGTAATGTTTTTCATGGTTAATCCCTTTACATGGCGCACATAAAATCCCCACGAGGGCAACTCACCAAACATGGAATACTCCGGATAATCCTGTATTTTTTCGGGGACCTCATCCAGGCGCCATAAAGGAATATAGGCCATCCCTTTAGAAGCCCTGCCGGGATATCGAATGGTAATGTTTTCAAGGGTAATGTTTTCAAGGGCAGCATCGGGGATACCAGTGATTGGGGCTGGAAACTGGTTGTGAAAAAAGGGTAAGGCAGGCCCCCGCATGTCATAGTTTTCGTCGGGGCGGCCAAAAGGCACCTGAACTTCCATGTTTCGTATTGTAACATTTTTTATCGAACCGGGCTTTTCTCCATATCTATGGCCCAGCCTTATGAAAAGAGCATTGCCGGTATTGCTTGCAAATATGTTTGAAACGGTAACATTTTCGATAAAGCCACCATCAACACTTTCGATTGCTATGGCAGAGCGAAATGTATCAAAAACACGGATGTTGTTTATCACCACATTACGAAAACCGCCAATAGATGCTGTGCCAAACTTAACAGCACTGGCGCTGGAGCGAACAGTGCAATTTTCTATCAGAATACTATCGTTGTAGTATCCCGGATAATATGATTTTAGGCAAATACCATCGTCAGCCGAATTAATGTCGCAGTCAGATACAACCACATTTTTGCAATCTACGATATTTATTCCATCGTTATTCCAAAATGCACGACTTTCAACCGTAATACCTTCAATGGTCAGATGGGTGCAGAGTTCGTAGGTTTGTACCCAACAGGCAGAATTTCTTATGGTAACATCAGCAATATTTACATTATCGCACATCATAAAATTTATGATCTTGGGACGTGCTGTTTCAGAGGGTCGGTTACTCCAGGTATTGTAGTTGGGGTCGATTTTCTCACCTGTATGATGCAGGCTGTCGATGGTCAGAGCCAGTTCACGACCCCGGCCATCAATGGTACCTCTGCCTTTGACAGCAATGTTGCTCTGATTGAATGCAAGCAGTAATGCCAGCCTTGAATTGTCCTCTGCTTTTCGCGCAATGGGTGCACCCTCCATTTCCAGCTTCTGATAATCATCGGGATTTACACTCCCCAGCAATATGGCTCCTTCTTCCAGGTAAAGCGTTACGTTACTTTTCAGGATCAGGCTGCCGGAAAGCCATTTGCCCTGGGGGAAGACCACTGTTCCGCCCTTCAACTCTTCCGATGCATAATCAATGGCGGCCTGTATAGCTACAGTATTTAAAACCTGGCCATTGGGTACGGCACCAAATTCGGTAACCAAAACGCGGGTTTGACTATCAAATCCATTCATTTTCACACTTATTGCCAGTATGGTGATGTTTACGCAAAATAGTATTGCTGAAATGAAACCTGTGGTTTTTACCAACATATATTCTTGATCTTCTTTTTTAATTAGATAACCTGTAAAAATAGGCCCGATTTAAAAACCAGATGCTAAGAAAATATTCAAATTACTATAACAAAATCAGCAAAACGCCAAAATGCTATACCGAAAATCACAAATAATAGCATTAGTTAAAACACTGCTGTCCGAAAATTAAAGCTACAAACTGATCCCATATCTTGTATTTATGTGTACCCTTAGCTGATTGATACTTTTGCACCGAACCCCATAAAATACGATTGGGCATGAATTCAAATTTTTTATTTTAATAACGGTTTGATAGTATTTTTACTTCGCCTGTAGAGTGCCATATTTGAAAATGTTTTGGCAGACTTTTCAAATTAAAGCATTCTCAGGCACTTTTTCAATTAAACTTTCGGACGGCAGTGTAATATTTTAAATATAGTGCAAATATCATTTATGAAATAAAATTTCCCGGAAGCATTCTTACAGATATCTTTGATTGCATTGTATCCGATTTGGTTTTTTTCGTGCTATCTGGCATGAAATTCTTAAAATTATCGGTATAGGGGTTGTAACGACTTATTCCGTTTGAATTCTCTATCTATAACCTGTTTCGTGAATAGAGAAGGAGTGAATTATTTTTATTCAATTCATTATTGATAATGCTTGACGGGTTTCCGGGATCGTTATTATAATGAAGAAACTGATAATTACATAAGCCCTTACAGGTATAATCAAGGAAGCAAAAGATACCTTTCATGAATTATAAAACCTTTTCAATATGTACTTTTGCAGTATATAACATCAACTTAACCCTGTTAATATTGTTTAATCCCTAAACTCCATAAATATTTCGGATACAATATGACAAAAAGAAATAAAACAAAAAACTCTCAATCCAGATGGCCCTTAATTGTTAGTGGCATTTTGATATTGGGAATCATTGCGATTTATTTCCTAATTCCTGATTTTAAAAATTTTGTAAAGGAAGCCTATGAAGTACTCACCAGCAATAACGAAAGACGCATATCAAACTGGGTTAATGAGTGGGGTATCTGGGGACCAATCATAATTGTTGTAGCCATGACCCTGCAAATGTTTTTAATTGTAATTCCTTCCTTTCTGTTGATGGTGGTTGCAGTGCTGGCCTATGGACCATTCTGGGGCGCCGTCATTTCTGTACTGGCTATATTTGTTGCTTCATCGGTAGGTTACATCATTGGAAGATTTCTGGGAGAGGTGGCCATTGACAGACTTATTGGAGAAAGCAAAAAAGAGAAACTGGAGCTTTATGTAAACAAATACGGCCTATGGGCAGTGGTTATTACAAGGCTGGCCCCGGTTTTATCCAATGATGCTATTAGTTTTGTTGGCGGTGTTTTACGGATGGGTTACCTGAAATATATAGGAGCCACACTGGCCGGTATCATTCCCCTTGCAGCACTTGTGGCTTATTTTGGTGAAGATACTGATCGTCTGAAAACCGGTCTGATATGGACAACAGGAATAAGCCTGGTAATTTACATTGCTTATATAATTTATGATCATAAGGCAAATTCCTGAGAAAACTCACCATGCTTGCCAGAAGTTTGAATTGCTTTTTTATGCACTAACGTTGCATTATCAAAATCGCTGAAAGAAGATAAATTCCGGCTGATAGCTTTCTTCGGTGGTGCTTACAAGGCGGATACCCAGATCGATTTCGGCCGGGAACCTGAAAAAGTGAAGATCAAACAACAAATCCACGCCATAGGATTGGAAAGCTTCGGTATGGCCTGCCGTTTGCCCATTTCTGTAATCAAAAAACAGATTTCCCAGTCGGCACTACCCAGCATATTGGCATTTTGTGGCGGGTGCAAATAATAATGCATATGGTGTGGGGCAAGGGTAACACAGGCATTGGGGGTGGTGGTCAGGCTGTTGAGATACAGGCTTATTGGTGCGGGTTTAACGGAATAAATATCGGGTACGATCTCCCATACATGGTCCATAATGGCAGCAGTTTCAAGCGCTTTGTCCTGCAAACCATCATGAAAAACAATTCTATAGTGAGGCGTCTTTATACTGTACCATTCTAGATTAAATGGGGGTTGGCTTTTCACCTGCAAGGGCAATGATAATACCACCAAAAATGCTATAAAAACGGATATAGGTATAAAAAACTATTTCACAAAAGAGAAGTTTTTTTAAAGTCCAAGATGTATTCCCAGTCCCAATCTTAATCCCCCCGGCCTTAACCATGACATCGCCATCTTTGATGCATCGTTGAGGGTTTCTCCACTTAGTACTTCGTAACCATCACCGGGTGTAATTTTTATGGCATATCCGAAATCGAGCACAAATCGGGAACGGGTTCCAATTTTCCAGGCATAACCCATTCCCAGATTAAGATTGTTTACCGGATCATATTTAATGCTAACTTCTTCGCCACTGGAAACTCTGGTAGTAGCTGCTTCAATTTCGAGAGGTTCAGGCAATCCGGTTGATCTACCGATACCAAGTGAAAAAAATCGGCCAACAGACTGAGTACGGTAAAACCTAAAATCAAGCCCCAGTTTGTAGCCCCAAGCCCCCAAACCAAGCGATGGAGCAATCGAAGTTTTCTGACTTAGCCCAAAATCGCCTGTTATGGCAACCATACCTCCAAAATTGATCCCTGAGGATAGTCCTATATAAGAAGCAGGCATTGCTACTTCATCCATTATAGTTGCATCAGTACTGGTATTTTCAGAAATCTCTGCGATGGATGTGTTTTCCCCGGCAATTGCCGCAAAGATGAACAGGATCAAAATTCCTGTAATGGCTGGTTTTTTCATAGATAGATCGGATTTTTTAAATGGAACAATTTTGTTGTTTTTAAATCGGATTGTTGTGGGTAAAGGACCTAAATGTTTTCCGCAATAGTATTACAAGGGCAAAAATATTTCTTTTTTTATATAGTTTGAACTTTTGTTTCCTTAACGTATGTTACCGTAAAACCATAATATATTAATGACTTATTTTTCAAATAATTATATCCGTCTTTAATTTTTTTGCAAACAAATCTTAACAAATAAAAAAAACATTTACATTTGATGCCTTTACAATAAGCAAATAAATCCGGCTGATGACGAAACCACTTTTTATCACTGCCCTTGTTTTTTCTTTTGCAATATCTATAATTTCACAGGAAAGCTGAGCAATCCTTTAATTTTTCCAAATTACGATTTAAGTTGGGGTGGCGGGGGTCTTGAGTTTTCGCCTGATTCGAAATATTTGTATGCTAATCTAAGTGGAGAAAATGGATTATACCAATTTGATATCAGGGGAGAATCTTACGAAGAAATATTAAATTTGAAAAGCTTGATACTTAGTCCCATGGCTAGTGATTTTTATGAAATGCAACTGGCTCCTGATGGGAAAATCTATATTACCAAGGGATCTGGGCAAGCTGATGGAACCAAATATCTGGGAATTATCGAAAACCCCAATGATCCGGCGAATTCAATCATTGCGAGCGAACTGGGTTTGTATCTTGGAGGGACTGATGCATTTATTGCCCCCACACCCACATTCATCCAGAATTATTTCTTTAAAACATCTTTTTCATTTCCAAAACCTTGTAGCGGTGAACCAGTGCATTTTAAAGTTACTAACGAAGCAGGCCTGGATTCTGTCAGGTGGGATTTCGGACCAGAAAATTTTTCCACGGCACTTCAACCTTATTACACTTTTGATGAACCGGGTGAATATGATGTAACCCTGCTGGCATTCTATCCATACCGAACAGATACCATAAGGAAACAGGTAACCGTTTTACCTTCTCCGGTATTGGATCTGGGTTTGGAAACCACAGTCTGTTTTGGCCACAAATTGTCGGTTGCCGAAGGGTTTAACTCCTATCTCTGGAATACGGGAGATTCTAGCCGGTCAATACTTATAACACAGCCCGGGAACTATATTCTCACTGTAGAAAATGAGCATAGCTGCTTCACTAACGATTCAGTTTTTCTTCATGTTGCTGAACTGCCTGTAATAGAACTTCCTGATTCAATGCAGCTCGGAACCAATGACTCGATACTTGTGGATGCGACCTACACATCTGGTATCATTTACACTATATAACTTAATTCCTAATTTGAAATATCTGGTTATAGTGCTGTAGCAGGAGACAAAACCTACCACTCAGAGATGTTTGAGTTTATTCTGTTAAAATTAGCCGAATCCTATGTTTTGGTCTATCAAAATCCGGCAACCGATTATATAAGGTTAATATCTGCTAAACCAATTGATAAGGTTGAAATATACGACTCTTCAGGCAAACTCTATCTGTCAACACCGAATGCAGATACCATTTACCTTCCCGATTGGCAAAAAAGATATTTTATTGTCAGGATATATATGGGTGATACAGTTGTAACCAAAAATATAATTAAGAATTGAGAGCTTGTGCAACTGACGATCTGTATACCACCTAAAAGATAGAGTTCAATGCCGTTGGGAGTTGCAACATCTGGTCCTTTCACATCAACCTGTGGTCACTAACGTTCAGTTCGGGCAATTCATTGAACTTCATAAACCGATTTACCCTAAATGTTACTCTTTTTGTGCGATTTTTTACATGTGCAATAGAAAATATAGGTTATTTATTTGTAACTTTAATATAAACAGTTAAAGATAAAGTAAAACTAAATCTTAAATCTTATGAAACTACATTACATATTTATTTTTCGTCATCCTTTTTCTTTATTACGAATTCTAACCGTACTTTTTGTTTCGATCCCTCTTTTCGGACAAGCCACACAAAAGCTCAACCCTCAGTCATTGGTAAGTGATCAGGACGGTGAATTATTGAGTGAGCCATTCGAGTTTTATTCACCAATAGACAGAGAGTCCGAATCAGCAGTATTTGACGGAGCCCGCGAAACCACTGAAGAGTCGGGTATAGAAGTCAACGATGTAAAATTAACAGAACCATTAAGCAACACCGGAGCAAAATCACAAACAGGAATCTCAGGTGATGTTTATTTACTAAAGGGAGACCCTATTGATTATGCTATGAATTTAGGATGGGCTTCATTTAGAAACATCAGCAGCAACAGCTTCACTCAACTTTTTAATCAATACAGTAATGATGACTATATCCTCATTGATATAGATGCTTATACCCTTGATAACAACCAGCGCTATGCCATGATCTGGCGACGTAACACAGACAATCGGGCATGGGCTGCTCATCGTGATCTCAGCTCCCAGGCCTATAATGACTTGTGGACGCAATACCGTGATAATGGCTACAGGGTAATTGACCAGGAAGCTTATACGACCAGCCAGGGTTTGCGCTTTGCTGGTATATGGATAAAAAACACCGAAGGTATTGCATGGTCTTCCCGAAGGAATATGACCAGCGACTCCTATGCAGATTATTTTGTAGAGCAAACAGACCTGGGTCGAAGAATCATAGACCTGGAAATTTATTCAACAGATGCAGGGATGAGATATGCGGCCATCTGGCAAGCGAACCCAGGCAATATGGGTTGGGCGGCTTTTCGGGAAATGACGCGCACCAGCTATCAGGAAAAAGTAGATGAACTAAGCGCCCTGGGCTTGTGGGTAATCGACTATGAGGCATACGATACGCCAGACGGATTAAGGTATGCTGCTATCTGGGAACCCCGTCCCACCGGAAAAGCAATACAAGTACGAACCAACCGTACAGAAATAGATTTTGCCAACCTTTGGCGACAATACAGTGACGAGGGTTACCGATTATTGGATTTTGAATTTAACGATTCACCCAACGGGCCCAGATACAGCGGTATTTGGATAGAGAACTCCGACCGCTACCGCTATCCCTTGAAAGCACAAATTGATAATAGTATTACTCAATACCTTCAAACCAATAACATACCGGGAATTTCAGTAGCAGTGGTGCTGGATGGGCAGACTGTTTACCGTCGGGGCTTCGGCTTCGCTGATTTAGAAGAAGGTAAGGTGGCTCACAGCCGGACTGTCTATAATGCCGCATCTGTATCGAAAGTAGTTGGCGCTACACTGGCCGCTAAACTGGAAGCGAATGGCCGGTTGGAAGACCGTACGCCCATACAACTCGACCTGACCAATGCAACAAGCACTTACCTCAATAACCTACCCAGCGGCCATTCCCACCAGGTAGATGAACTAATGGCTCATCTTGGATGCATACCTCATTACGATACATCCCCGGGTATCGCCAACCAAACAACACACTATAACAGCGCTACAGCAGCAGCCCCGTCCATCTGGGGCACTTTATTAAATAATTGTACCACAGGTACTACCCGAAGCTACTCCACACATGCCTTTACGCTGGTAGGGGCTGTTTTGGAGCAGGTAAGCGGCAGAAATATTACCCAGCTTGTTCGCGATGAAATAGCAATACCCCATGGGTTGAATTCTTTTCGTGCTCAGTTCACCGAAAATAGCCTGCCTTCCAACTACGAAAGAGCCGTTCCCTACAATGACAACAATACTCCTACTTCGTACAGCAATAGTAGCTGGAAAGTTCTGGGCGGTGGCATCGAAATGGATGCACTTGATCTTGCACGCTTCGGTTGGCAAACGCTAAATGGGCAAATCGTTTCTGCAGAAGTAAGAGACGATCGACTCTGGGCTGCTGTCCGCGATAACTGTGGAGACAACACCGCCGGTAACTGCCGAAACGGACTGGGGTGGGAAAGAAGATTGATCAACAGCCGCAGAGTTGCAGAACACGGCGGTAGTTGGACTGGTGCCAGATCTCACATCCGGATCTATCGTGATAATGGCCTGGTAATAGCTGTACTTTCTAACAAAAGCAACCACAGCCCAGCCAATTTGGTTACCACTATTGGTGATATTATCCTTCCCTTTACAACGAATACTGACGATATAAGCACACCTGCAGACAGTGATCTGCTACAGCAGAACTACCCTAATCCGGCCAGTAGTTTCACCAATATTACCTATAGTGTGCCAGGCAGTGATTTTGTACAACTTAGAATTCATGACATAAACGGCCGTGTGGTACTAACCCCTGTGCAACAAAATCAGTCAACCGGAGATTACACCATCGTACTTCCGCTAGACAAACTTCCTGCCGGCATTTACGTTTATACCCTTCAAATTGGCCAAAGCATGCAGAGCAGACGAATGATAGTGAGATAGATAAAATTATAAAACATCCGTAAGTGCAAAGATGAAGAACAGACGATTTTTGCACTTACGGTTTAAAGTCTCCCTGCAAGCAGTAACCTTACCTTCCTATTATGCGTCCTAGACATCTCACGTGCAGAATACAGGGAATTAATCCCTATTGCATGTAACCCTAAGAGCCTTCAGTCTAACGAAACCTGTTAGTTATCTTAATTCGATAAGCTGCTGAGATTGAAAATAAAAATTAAAAAAACTTATTTTCATTCAAGAAACCTTAGTAGAAAAAGAATGGACAAAATAACAGATGCGCTGCAGCAGAAACCCGGAAATTGAAATCGGATGATTGCAGCGCAATGTAGATATAGGTAATACGGTAATAAGGTTTTGTTTTTCCGGGTAATCCCTTAACCTACTAAGGTTAAAAAAGAAATAAGGTTTGCAAAGACTAACAGACTGCAGAAAAATCAGGCAGTAACAACCAAGGGGTAGATTAGCAATCTGGTTTGTATTTAAAAACCATGTGTCGAAGTCAAAAAGGAACAGGTTTGTTTGATTCCTCTGCCGCTCTGTATATTTCCGTGATTACTCATCACTGCTTTACGATTTTATGAATGCTTGTTGCCTGGCCATTTGATAGATGTAAAAAATAAAGCCCACTTATCATAAAACCCATATTCAGTGATGTTTCTGTTCGTTTATCAGGATTTATATCAAGAATCTTTTGCCCAAGGTTATTATACATACTGATATTTTCAATCCCCCTAATACCTTGCAAATTCAGTTGGTCTTTTACAGGCAAGGGAAATATCCTGAGATCATCAATTTCCAGGTTTCCGGTATTGGTGGGATCGTAAGGTATGATATTGAAATAGTTAAGGTTGAAAGGAGCTCCTTCAATGTAAATTCGCAAAGTTTGTTCTCCCTTCTGAAGAACAAATGGAGATGATCCGTCCACATTTGTCCAGGTCTGATAACTCCCTGTATTGGGTATATCAGTTCTGGCAAGGGTCGTACCTGCAGCATTTCTTAAGGCAATTTTGCCCGTGTTCAGCCAGCCTGCTACCCTAAAAACAGCCCAGTATTGGTCAGTTTCAGTCACATTTACTTCATAATCCATCCAATCGCCTACATCAAGATAACCCACGTTTAGTCCACCATCTATGTCAGAAGTTGCCTCGGTTTGTATGCCAAACATATCACTGTAAAATTCAGCCTGTATAATTCCCGGCACCGGCATGGGTTCATCGGGAGCAAAGGATAGAATGATGTTAAAACTAATTTGAGTAATAATGCTATCGCCATTGGCAATATGAGCCACCGATTTCAAATCATAATATCCCGGTTCCAGCTCAGCAAGCAGGGTGTCTTCTTCATTCCACACAAAGGGCGCTTCTGAAATGGTGCCAACATATTCGCCATCGATGCTAAGGCTAACGGAATCAATACCGTCAGGGTGAGTAGCTTCGACTTCTACTATTAAATCTTCATTTGACTTATACTTCGAACCATGCTCAGGACTGATAAAAATCAAGGATCCGGTTGTTGCTGCCGGGCTGGAATAATCAGTAACCATGGGGCCAATATAATTGTTGGCATTGGGTTCTGAGTAGATATATTTTCTAACCAAAAATCCTTCAGCATCAAACACAAGCATTTGAGTAGTTACTTTTTCGATATGCCCGGTTATTTCTTTTTCAAGACCCGCATCAACGGCAATTTTTAAAGTCTCTGCCGAGCCATATTCTCCGTTAAAACTCAGGGAGTAGTTGTATCCTGTTGTTTTGTTTCTGTTGATGATCATTACCGAAAATCCTTCTTCATCGCCCATAGAGCTGATGGTAACACTGGAAATATTCTTCTGGTTGGGAAGATATTGCGTTTTCATGTGCCTGCCCAGCATAAGGCTATGGTAATAGGTAGAGCGGCCCCTGTATTCATTATTTGTAAGATCAAACAATCCAAGATCACCGGCAATACGACTTCCACCTGACTCAAAAACACTCCAGCTGCACAAGGCAAAACCACCCTTTCTCATGCCAATGTCATACATTTCGGCAAACATTTGTCCGGCATTGAAGCTCCAGGTTTTTTGATCGGGATTTGCAAGATCATTGTTGTAATGGCCATTAAACTCAGACATCATCCACGACATTTTATTCTCTTCGGGTCGGGTAGCGTTGATAGTATTTACAATATTGATCCCTGAATTGATGGTGTTTTCATATCCTGCACCCGATGTAATCTGATACTGGTTCCAGCTCAGGATATCAATATAATAGTTTCCATTTTCATCGGTGCCTGCTACATTATTGGGGCCGGCATTCACCAATAACGGATTTAGGTAGTTGGTGTCAAACCATGCGGTAGTGGGGCCAATGGTTCTTATGGTAGGATCGTATGTTTTCAATGCGGTGGCAATTCGGCGGATGTAGGCTGCCACATCGGCAACAGGAATGGCTGTTGAATGATCATTGTTGAGATTGGGTTCATTACCAATAGACCAAAACCTGACATTCAAATCGCGCGTACCGTTTATGTATTCAATCAGGGCTGTAGTTTGCGCTGCGGTGTGGGAGCGTGGAACCTGGAGAATAACATCGGCTCCGGTTGCTCTGATCTGCTCTGTTAAATCGCCAACCCTCTGATGGTTGTAGGCATTGGCATCCTGTGCACCGTTTCCACCAATTCTGATCAGTTGAAAGCCTGCATCTCCCAATTCATCCCAAAGGTTGTTAATTGATCCTCCCATCCAGGGTGGTAGCCAGGCATTGGTGCCAATCAGGTAGGGACTGATTTCCTGCGATCTGGCAGATAGGAAGGTAAAGAAAAATGTAATTGTTACAAAAATGGAAATAGTTAATTTCTTCATAATATGTTGGTTTATAGTAGAATGAATCAATAGTTTTAGCGAGCTACATTGCTTGAATATCCAATGAAACCCTATTACTTTACAAATACTAATCTTCTAAAGAATCGAATGGAATGGTTTTTCTATCCCAGGTTTTTCCCCCGGACAGAATGGTATAAATTACCGAAGGGAATGTGATTGATTCAGGTATGGTATATTCGGAACCGCTAACGTTTAAGCGGTTATCAAACCATTGTCTTTGTGCAGGTAAAGTCTCCAGGGCAGGAATCATGGCAGGTGCACCTTCTAACAGTTGAGCTATATTTCCAGGTCCAAATATCTGTATTCCGGGATTAGGACCCCAACCGCGCAGTTTTCTAACATAAGAATCATGATTAAGTGGATCGGTTACGCGGTCGAAACCTGAACCCGTAAGATAACATTTGCCTATTGGATTGAGCCCCTGGTTGTAGTCCATGAGCTGACTGGCTGCATCGATGTATTTTTGTTCGCCCGTTAATCGCCATTGCATTAAAATGGGGTCGGCATATTGGCCCTGTGCCGTTTGACTTCCCCACCATCTGTTAGGCTCAGAAGTGCCGTTTGGCCATGGATTTTTCTCCAATTCTTTGATGCGCCAATCGGCAACACTGCTTATGGCTTCTTCAAAATATTGTACTACTGATGGATCTCTGGGCCTGTCATCCTGAACCAGGTAACTGAAAAAATGAGCCCCCAGCAAAACGTTGGTGTCATGGACTCTTCGTGGGTTTCCCTGATGGTTTTCTTTGTAAAAACCCGGTATCTCCGGAGCAAGCTTAATCAGTTCATTATGAGTAGCCTGATCGCCGGTAAGTAAATAATACTGCACCAGAAAATTTAGTTTATGGCCAATATATACATTTTCTGAATCACCCGCATATGTCCATGCCCTTTCTGCCCTGTCTTGCAGCACAGCTGCCCGCTCTGGTTTGTAGGGCTTAATCACCCTTGCAAGATGTGCAAACAGGCCGGCAGCCAATGTGGTTGAATGATTTTCAATACGAAAAGTACCGTATGGATCCGGGTCTTTATCAAGGGTAGCTTCCCATCCAGAGTCTTCAAAGTATCCAACTTTTTCGGTACCTGCTTTTACACCACCATTGGGTTCCTGCAGAATTTCCCATATAAGGGTACCCCATTCGGCTTCGTCCACAATGTCAGGTATCCCGTTTCCCTGTCCTGTGGGGTTCATATTTTCATCAAAAATATCGGGAATATTAAACTGATTGTCAGAAAAATAGTTTGGAAACATGTCGAAATACGTTAGCAACACCATTGGTGCAATCATATGATGATCCCGCCGGTCTGCATCTCCGGCATCATGATACCCTCCATAGGTCTTAATAACCGGATCGGTAGAAATATCTATGTTTATGAATTCTGGTCTTGTGGCAACTTTAACGTCATAAACTTGTGTATGGCATTTGCAGCGAATATCATGGTCAAAGTAGGGTTGCTTTTGTTCCATTCCACACCTGTGGTGTAGCAAGCCGCGAAAGGATATATAGGCTAGTCGCTGAGAGTAAACACCCCCTACTCCAAATGGATAAGACCGACCATAACCCTTTATTTCAATCATGTATGGACCACCTTCTGGCACTGCAGAAAGGTCTGTCTGGTAAACAAAATCACCTGAGTTTTCATTAGCACCCAGTTCGGTCAACACTCCCTGGGTGATGATTTTTCCTGTTTCAATTTCAAAAACTTCATATTCCGGCAAATCACCTTCAATCTTTTGCCCCCCTCCTGTTCCTGTCCAGATGGCAAAATTGGCAAATCTTTTCTGAGCCAATGCACTATAACCACTTTGATTGGTTTTTATGGATTCAGAAAAAATCTCCCTTGAATTGAATATGAAGGTTGTGTCACCATGGGGTGTTTTGAGCAAATATTCTTTTCCCTGTACAAGTTTTTCATCCAGTTTCAGATAGATATGGTGTTCGAATCCAAAGGAATCTCTCCAGGTGGGAGTAATCCATCTGTCTATACTAATGGCTGGTTTTCCGTTAAGACTCCATTCTGAAATATTGGTTGATACCTTATTCATATCGGGCCCAAGAAAAAAGGCGACAAGTATGTTGTCAGATGCCGTCCTTATCTCTTCCAAGGCCAGTTTTTCAATTTTGGGCCAGTTTTCAGGTCTTCGCTGTGCAGCAGCAGTTAGTAATAAGGAGCTTAAAAGCAGAAATGTTGCAATTCTCTTCATTTTCTTCAATTTTTATTTTATAACCATTCTCAATAATTATCGCTAAGACATTAAGCATGTAAGGATAAAGAAAAACCCAAATCAGGCCTGGGTACTTTTATGGTATAAGTTTGAAATCCAGATAATCGTAATTCATATTGCCATGCGAAACCGTTTTCAGGGTAAGAATGTGGCTTCCTTTTTTTTTCTTACGGTTGTCAATAATTCAATCCGTTTCCAATGGTGCCTTATCTCTTTATAATCACTTCCGAATGTTTGTGGTTATCGCTGGTAAGATTCAACAGGTAAATTCCCTTAGGCAGATCGGTTATATCAATGCTGATGTTGCCTCTTTCTATCTTAACCGACCGGACTCGTTTTCCATCGATGGAAGAAATTTCAAGCAAAGAATTTTCTGCACTTTCGATGGTTAAATAATTGCTCGCCGGGTTGGGGAATATGGAAAAAGGTTTTGGTTGGAATTCATCCACCGAAACATTATCATGATTAGGATCAACCAATAAAACGGTGCCGAAATAGTCGGCCGTTTTGTAGTTGTCGTTGGCAACAGATTGTGCCATATACATACTGCCAATAAAGTTTTCGCGACTGGTTGTCTGGTCGTTGTCGCAATAAGCCAGGGTAAAGCCCATTAGTTTATCGTGGTGCAGGAAAACCCTGCTCGCTTCCGGATCGCCGGAATCAAAGGCCGCACTGTAGTTTTTGATGGCCAATTCCCACATGTATGTGTTGTTGCCCAGGGTATCCATCACAACTTCGATATTGTTTTTCAGGTTGATAGGATTGCCGTTGGTATGCAAATCAATTGCGTCGTAAAAGAGACTTACATGATAGGCAAAAGCATTGTAATTGCGTTCATGACCACCTTTTGAACGATTCTCATCAATGAATACTTCAAGGCAATCATCATCCCACCAGTTTTGAAGTGGATTTTCGTGATCGTCGGAAAGCATATCGTCAACAATTTCTGCCAGGATATACAAATACTCATCATCCCAGCTTAATTTGAAACGGCCTTCAAAATCACCATCAGCCATGGTGGCATTATAGGGAATCCATACCTGATCGATAGCAAACCATTCAGCATCTGCCCATGCCAGATCATCGGCTTTCCCGTCGATGACAATGGGTTCAGCGCTGCGATAAACATACATGGTATCTTGTTGGGTCATTTGACCGACTGCAGTGGCAATATATATGATTGCCAACAGAATAAAAAGAGTAAATTTTTGGTTCATTGCGTTAAATTTAATAAATGGATTGGTGAAAGTAACCAAAAGATGGGTGATTCTTACATTAGGATTCACCTGATCCCAAATTCAAAGGAAATTACCGCAGGTTACTGGTTGCCCTGGAATAAACCGGAGGCCGTTCATTTTCAAAATCTTTATTGGTGTAGTTTATTTTTGTTACTTCTTTGCCATTGAAGATCAGAACCTGAGTACTGCGTTCCTGTATCACATCCCTGTAAACATCTTCACGTTTACTATCGATGACAAAGTTTAAGCCCGTTCCTGCATCTGTTTCTCTGAGGTACAGGCTGTAATTCTTTGGCTCTCCAAAGCCACGGTTCATGATCATAACACTCAATTGGTCGCCATCCTGCGCACCATACACGATAAAGTCGTCATCGGGCGTAGTCCCCTTTACGAAGTTTCCGGTAAAATACTTTGCCACAAATTCCATGTGTCGATAGGAAGCGCGAGGGGTCATATTGGCACCATCGATAAAGCTGAAATCGGTTCCTGTGCGGCTTCCGCCATGTTCAAACATGCTCCAGCTGGTTGCAAACATGGCTTCATATTCCATGCACCAGCCCAGCACTGCCCCAAACATTTGTCCGTTGCCCCAGGTGTGAACTTCGGGTCCGCCCTTTGAGTTGTATTCGCCAATACCCCATATCAGGGCATTATCGCCGGTACGATTGTGTTGTGCATTTACCTGATCGATTTTGTTTCGGGCTTTCACAATGCGTTCATAAAAGTCATTGGCACCTTCTATGGCCGGGTCGCCATCGCCCTGCGGATAACGGTGAAAAGCAAGTCCATCGCAATAGTAATAATCTTTGCCGGGCACCTTTATGGTAATGTCATTTTTGCCCCCGAAGAGATCATTGATGGGTGTTTCCAAAAAATCGCAGAAATTGGGCCCGTAAATTTTTATAGTTGGATCAACAGCTTTCATGGCGGCGGCAAAAGGTTTAAAGTATCTTTCTACCATCTGGCCCACTGTGTCGTGATTGGGACGTCCGGCCTGCAACCAGGGCTCGTTGCCAATATTCCAGTATTTTATGGGGTCAACTTCTCCCTTCTTTTCAATATTAAAAAACCTTACCAGATTGGCTGCGTCTTCGGCAGTACCGTATTGTGAAACCTGAAGTACGGTTTCAGCCCCCACCTCCTGGATTTTCTTTACCCAATCCAGAAGGGTCGCATTGTCCGGCAATTTGCGGTCGTAAGCATGGCCACCAATTCTGATGGTCTGCACCCCGCTTTGTTTGGTTAAATCCCAAACCTGTGCACCCGGATCGAAATACCAAACATTGGTTCCCACCAGCCGCGGGCTGATTGATTGTGAATTTGCACTACATACAATGATAACCAATGCAAACGCGATGATTGATGAACCATTCTTTTTCATAAATGACCTGTTTTTATTTTAACTTCTTACATCTAACTCTTCTTTATTGGTTTAGAAAAGACCCCCAGGCATGCGCCCAAACCAGCCATCAACAGATATGTTATACCTTCAAAACTATCCTGAGGGGCTTATCAACCAACCAAACATTTTAAATTTATTGTGGGTGCCAGCAAAACCTAATCCGGCTTTGAAGCCACAATTAACCCAAACAATAATGCAAAGGTATCCGGCAGGTACATTGGTGACTTATCAATTCATCCAGAACTGTTATAAAAACATCCAATGCTCTGGGGAAAATGGTTTGCCTATTTAAGAAATATCATCTTCAATAAATTGCCGTGGAGTTTTGCCATAAATCTTTTTGAAGCAGGTGGCAAAGTAAGCAGGTTCGGAGAACCCGGTCATGCTGGCCACTTCATTGATCATGTATTTCTTTTCTCTGAATAGCTCAATGGCTTTTTTCATTCTGAAAACCTTGATAAAGTCGTTGGGAGTATAACCGGTGATGGTGTGGAATTTCGTGTAGAGCAAGGAGCGGCTTAGTCCCATTTCTTTTGTGAAATCGGAAATGGAGAAATCGTAATCCATGTGTCGCTCTTCGGCAATTTTCGTTGCTTTTTGAATAAATTCCAGATTTAACGTGTTTTCAAGATCTGTTTCCTGTGGGGATGATTTGTCGAAATCCAGAAACTTTTTGCGCAAAATTTTGCGGTTGTTGATGATGTTGTCAATCTTTATGCGAAGGAATTTGGGATCCAGGGGTTTTGGCAAATAATCATCAGCACCGGTTTTCAGCCCTTCTTCCAGATTTTTTTCATCTGTCATCACTGTTAGCAAAATGAACGGAATATGCGATGTTTCAAATGTGGTTTTAACTTTCCTGCATAGTTCAAAGCCATTCATCTCAGGCATTTGCAAATCCGATACTATAATATCAGGGTTTACCTCAGCAACTTTGTTCCATGCAAGTAAGCCGTTTTCGGCATCATATACTTTATAATGGTGGCTTAACGACATTTTGAGATATTCTCTAAGGTCTTTGTTGTCTTCCACCAGCAAAATCTTAACTTTTATTTTGTTGTTGTCGGTAACAGATTGTGGCAATGCATCTTCCTGAACAATGGGCAGTCTGGCGTTGTCGAGCATCACGCTGTTTTTGAAATGGCGTGTGCCATGAGGAAAACGGATGAAAAATTCAGAGCCAACATTTTCTTCGCTATTTACTCCCAGTTCGCCTCCATGCAGCTTTACATAGTTATTCACCAGCAACAATCCCAGTCCAGTACCCGTCTCTTGTGTGTTAATGGCGTTTTGGGCCCTGAAAAACCGACGAAACAGATTTCTTTTGTCTGATTGGGGAATCCCGATACCCGTGTCGGTAACTGAAATTTGCCAGAACCCGGCTTCCGACTTCAGGGAAACACCCACGCGACCATGAACAGGAGTATATTTCAAGGCATTGTAAATGAGATTATCCATTATTTTATCCATCTTTTCACTGTCAAACCATCCGTGTACAATGGTGTCCGGTAATTCCAGTGTAAGATCGATATCTTTTTTCTCTGCCACAGGTTTCCAATACATCACCTTTTCGCTGAGGAAATTGTTGGTATTTCTTTTTCGTACCACCAACTGTTCATTGGATTCATAAATTTTTTGGAAATCCAGCAGTTGCGAAAACATTTTATTTAGCTTGTCGAGATTGGTGGTGACCAGATCGAGCAGATAATTGTTTCTTGCATCGGGTAGCATTCGTTCCTTCAACTCGAATATGGGTGCACTGATGAGTATAAGGGGAGTGCGTATATCGTGGGTAGAATTGATGAAAAACCTGATTTTGGCTTCCGACTGTCGCTTTTCTATAGCGTGGGTGATATATAGATAAATCCAGTAAATCATAATTATTGCCAGGATCACAGCGGTTAAACGGGCCCAGGCAGTTTCCCAGAAGGGTGGTTTGATAAGAATGCTAAGGGTTCTTTCGTTGTGTATTTCATTGTTGTTGCCCAGCGATTGTAAGCGAAGGGTATATTTGTTGGGCGATAAATTGGTGTAATTGATAATATTGTCCGAAATTGGCCCAATCCATTCATCATCAAGTCCTTCCAGCTTCCACCTGAATTTTCTTTCACCACCGGCAGAAAAATCGATAGTGGTAAAATTTAAAGAAAAGGAGTGTTGTTTATTATTGAGTTGTATCTCATGCGTTTCATCCAGTGCTTTTTCAAGAGGAGACAGGTCATCTCCCGGTTTTACAACCCGGTTGAACAAACTGAAATCCAGCAATACAATTTTTGCTTTTACATCCTGTGGTGTTATTTGGTCGGGATAAAAATGGGTAACACCAGTATGTGAGCCAAAGAAAAGCTCCCCATCCCGGTTTTTGACCCGGGAAAGCTGCTTGTAAGGCGAATCAGAAATTCCATCGCCGGCAAAGAAATTGGTCATGGAATAATTTTCTTTGTTGATGACCCCCAAACCCTTCTCAGTACTGAACCATATATTACCGGAATCATCGTCCAGTATGGCATACACAAAATCCGACAACAGTCCGTTTTCGCTGTTAAAACTTTGTACTTCACCGGTATAAAAGTTACAACGATTGAGTCCATCACCAAAGCTGGCAAGCCATACAATGGAATCAGATTCAACGTACATATCGCTGATAAATCTGCTTTTCAGCGAATTACTAAAAGTAGCCGGGTAATAATGCCCTGTGAACAGGTTCATTACGAAAACGCCCGTTTCACCTGCCAACAACAGATGGTTCTGGTCTTTTTCCATGAAATAATTTGCCTGGCTGACACCTATCTGCGAAAAAGTATTTGTACTGCGGTTGTATTTGCTGGTAGCTCCCTTTTTTCCTCCAATCCACATGTCGCCATTGGAGTCTTCCAGTATGGCATATATGAAATTGGTGCTAAGACTATTTTCAACATCTGGTCTGGAAATATGATGATGCAAAATATCTCCATTCTGATTTACCACAAAAACACCGGATGCATGCGTGCCTACCCAAATATTTTTGCGCGAATCTTCATACATGAAAAGTACATTTTCTGATTCCAGTAATTGCTCCCATTTTCCGGTATTACGATCCAGCAAATTGATTCCATTGTTGGTGCCAAACCACATGCGCCCCTGCGAATCTTCCAAAATGGCATCCACCTGATCTCTTGACAGCGAATTCTGGTTGTTTCTTTCGTGCCGCATGATTTGGAATCCCCGTCGCCCGAAATCTATGATGTTTACACCATCAGCATAGGTTGATATCCAGATGCGTCCTTCACGATCGCGAAAAATATCATATACCCCATCGCCACTCAGCGGAAGTTCCAAACCCTCTTGTTCCCTGAATGATTGCACAATTTGCAGGGTTTGCTTGTCAAGGAGCCAGGCGCCGGTGCCATCAGTACCCACAAACATATATTTGCTGTCCACCGGCAGCAGCGTCAAAATGGGATTTTTCATCAGGAGTGGGTCTTCAATGGTGAGAAACTGATTCTTCTCTGCATCGTACATAGAAACCCCCGAATGAACGCTTCCGATCCAAATTTGATTTAAAGCATCGTCGAAATATACCGATTCAATGGTGCCTATTTTCTTTGAATAATTTGGGTACGTATTAAAAATTGAAACAAGTTCTTTGGTTTCCGGGTGAAAAATAAAAACATCTTTATCAGTTGCGATTAACAAATTGTGATCATTGTAATTGCTGATGGCCTGTATTTCCATACCGCGCAGACGGGGAATGTCCAAATTGATCAGGGAGTCGTTGCCAATTACTCCCAGATTGGATTTTGATCCAACCCAAATACGGTTGAGATGGTCGAAATTCAGCGTACGCAAATACTGACTAAGGTTTTTGTGCAGTTCAAATTCATCGCGGCTTTGGTTGTAGCGGTATATAGCGCCCCTGTCGGTATAAGCCCAAAGAACGGAATCTCTGTCGATCAGTACTTTAAACATTCGAACAGCGTAATTCTGGTCATCAATTACATCAAGAGAATAATTTTTTATGTTTTTCCCATCGTATCGGTCAATTCCAAATCGGGTTGAAATCCAAATAAATCCTTTTTTATCTTGTTGGAAATTGAATGCATGGCGTCCATTGAGGCCATCTTCAATGTCTAAATATCTAATCTGCTGCGCAATAGATCCAAATGGAACCAGGAAGAAAAGAAATAACAATACAAATCTCATGAGTTTGTGAATTGTGTAAACAGAAAAGCGGGTAGAACAATGAATAGAAGCATCAGATTCTGGATTTTCTTAAGGGTATCCAATTTATGGTCGTAAAGATAGGGATAATTTGAATTCTTGATTGGATGCAATGGCTGAAGGCAGGGTCAACGCATAATATGGGGTTAGAAATTGGATTCTTTATTATTAATTGCTGAAAACTGGCTTGGTTAAGGGTCCGGTGTCAAGTCTTAGCTATCTCCCGGATTAAAATACCAGCATCAAAAGCAACTAGAAACTAACGACATATTAAAGCATAGTTATTCGAATAATTGGCTACTAATCCTTGCACATAAATACTAAAAAACCCAATAATGCAATGGATCGAAACCAAAAATGCATTTAATGATTCTTTTCATGGGTAAATATAAGAATTGAAATTGATTCATATTCTTTCCAAATACATTTTATAAATTCTAATAATATTTGATTTATATTGCGCCAAAGTATTACTTTTGCAACAATGTTGCAAAAAACTAAGCATATAATTTCCACCATACTGGTTATTCTCTTCGTGTATCCCATTGCATTTCAATCGATACACGTATTTGAGCATAAGCATGAGCATATTTGTTGCAGCCATTGCACTGTGCAGGCAAATGAGCCCATCAAGGAAATGCCAGACGATCCATCTGCCAGTGCTCTTTGCTATTTATCAGAGAAAGAAGATCCATGTGCCGTTTGTAATTTTAATTACGCCAAGTTGCAAATTGACGCAATCAGAGGTATTAATAAAGTACCAGACAGCTTTGCAGTTCGTTATGACGTACTGTGCAATATGCCCTACATTCTCTTCCAGGGATTTATTTTTTCTCTTCGAGCCCCTCCAACAACCTGATAATCTGTTTGGTTTAAACCTCCATTAGTTGCATTATTCTTTCTTTCTCACCAATAGCAATCAGTGCTATTGGCATATCAATTTATGGCTTCCCCATGAAGTATTATTCAGCTATTTCCCTGGATGTAAGGGCTTTTATTCTGTTTATTTTAATATTTTCTGTTTCCGGGCAAGTGCGGGCAACAGGATTATACTATCATACCCTAATGGATACATTGCCAGTATTGCGTAATACAGAACTGCCCTCTATGGTAGATAGTTCATCCGTTTTACTGCCTGAGGTAGAGGTAACCGATCAATTTGATGGTCAGCGACATGGGGAAGAAACCTTACGGGTAGAAGTGGTAGGGATCGACTTTGTGCAGAAGCATCAAAGTGGTAGCCTGATGCAAACCCTGCGGCGTCTTCCCGGAATACAGGCTGTAAATGTAGGATCGGGCCAATCCAAACCCCTGATCAGAGGTCTCGGCTTCAACCGTATTGTGGTGGCTGAGCATGGGATAAAGCACGAAGGCCAGCAGTGGGGCGCCGATCATGCCCTGGAAGTAGATCAGTTTGCCCATGACTATATTGAGTTGATAAAAGGACCGGCTGCCCTTCTTTACGGATCGGATGCCATTGGTGGAGTGGTTCAACTGAGCAACCGAATAATTCCATTACCAGGGTCTCTATCTGCCAATCTGAACTTTTTGGGCCGAAGCAGCAACCAGTTAGCAGGCACTTCAGCCGAATTAAAAGGAAGACTTGATCATTGGTATTTCTCATCGCGTTTTACCTGGCTTGATTATGCAGATAGCCAGGTGCCCACTGACAGTATAGATGTGTATTCCTTTCGGGTACCTCTGCATAACAATCTTTTGCGAAATACTGCAGGTAATGAACTCAACCTCCATTTTTCAGCCGGATACATGAACAGTAAGCTAAACAGCCGCATCTATATCAGCTATGTAACCCAACAGGCCGGCTTCTTTGCCAATGCTCATGGCCTTGAACCGAGAAAGGTTGACACCGGCTTGTATGATCGCTCCTCTCGCGATGTTCTCTACCCCCGCCAACAAGCAAGTCATTTTAAAATCGTAAACCGCACGGTGGCTGATTGGGGCAAAACACTGTTTATAAGTGAGTTGGGGTACCAGAATAATTTCAGAGAAGAGTTTTCGCAATATGTAAATCATGGTTACAGGCCTCCGGTCATGCCTGATACATTGGAAATTCCGTCTGATTTGGAAAGAAGTTTTCTGAAACATACCTTCTCATCCAATATCAGAATCGAAAATGAGATAGGCAATGATCATTCAATTACTGCGGGATTATCAGCCGAATATCAGGATAATGATATCGGTGGAATCAGTTTTATGATCCCGGCATTTCAACTCTTATCGGGTGGAGGTTATCTGTTGCATGATTGGGAAGTTAGCAGTAAACTAAATGTCAGCGGTGGTTTGCGTTACGATGGGTCTGTTGTAAATACACAAAGCTATCGTGACTGGTTTCCTACACAGGGAAACTATCTGGAAAGAGCTGAAAAGATGGAAAGAGAATTCAGCAGTTTCAGTGGTATGCTGGGAGTAAATTATCATACCAGTAAAACTATTGTAAGGATGAACCTGGGCAGAAGTTTTCGCGTGCCTCTGGCCAAAGAATTGGCAGCCAATGGAGTAAATTACCATCATTTTAGCTATGAAGTGGGCGATACATCGTTGCAACCCGAAATAGCCTGGCAACTGGATATGGGTGCGGAATATCTTTCTACTGACTGGCAAGCCAGAATCAGTCCATTTATCAGCTATTTTCCGAATTATATTTACCTCAACCCCAGTTTTGAATTTGACTTTGAGAACGGTGCCGGCAACCAGATTTTTAATTATACCAGTTCTGAAGTTTTACGCTGGGGAGGCGAACTGACTGTAATGGGTGAGCCGATTGAAAACCTGTCGGTTGAGTTATCAGGCGAATATGTTTACAGTGAGCAACTTTCGGGTGAAAAGAAAGGATTTACCATTCCTTTTTCACCTCCGGCATCCCTGCTGGCAGGTATAACATGGAACCCGTGGGGCTATTCAATCAATGACATGCTAAAAAACCTGAGCCTATCAGCTGATTTTCGTCATACCCTTGCACAAAACCTTATTGTACCTCCCGAAAAGAAAACTCCTTCGTATTCGGTGGCAAATATAGGGTTGAATGGTAGTGGGAATATCGCCGGGACCAGGATTACCTGGAACTTCATGGTAAATAATGTATTCAACGTCTTCTACCTGGAACATACCAGTTACTATCGCCTCATTGGGGTACCCGAACCCGGAAGAAATTTTACTCTTTCGTTATCTATCCCTTTGGATATTATTAAGCAAAAGGCCGCCGTGCCTAAATAGTTCTTGTAAGAAAACGCCAATTGCTGCGTTATGCTCGCCTTCAAAACAGTCATTTACGAAAAGTAAAATCCTGTTTTTCAGTCATCGCAACCGAAAAACTGAAAGTTTTGAGCTCATGACCAAAGGGAATAACCCTTGCACTTGACGCTTTCTTATCAAGCACATGTAAAAATGATGTGTTTTCTTGCTGACAAATAAGAATTATAAAACAATTTTAATTATTTCAAAAAATGCCTTCTCCTTTCCATCAAATGAACTAAAACAGGAAAATAAAGGCATCATTTATTAACCATTTAATACCTATAAAAATGAACAAGAGAATTTTAAATTTACTAAGTCTTTTATCGATAGTACTGATCTTTAATGCATGCGCAGAAGACGATTTTCCAGCACCTGAAATCAGCGATATAGAAATTGGTTACGATAACAGCAAAGTGGCCTATCGTGGCTCCGAACTTCATATTGATGCAGAAATTGTGGCTGAAGGGCGCATTGATCGCATTGTGCTCGAAATTCACCATAAAGGCGATCATGCCAAGAAATCAGGCAATGCTGCAAAAGACGATGACCATGGCTGGGAAGTTGAAATGGAGTGGACTGAATTTAATGGATTGAAAAACACCAACTTTCATGAGCATACTGATGTGCCATTGGATGCTGAATTAGGATACTACCATCTTCATTTCAAAGTGATAGACATGCAAGGAAAAGTTACGGAAGTAGAGGCTGAACTGGAAGTGAAAAACCTGGAAAACGCCAATGCCTATTGAAGGTAATATTGCCTGTATAGAAGCAAATTACTATATACTGGTAAAAGCGAAAGATGCATTTGGCGGCCCGTTTGGGTATTATCAAAGATACCCTGTTAATATACACATACACCACAAAATTACACCTAGAAGAGTCGAAACAGATTATTCGCCATCGGGATTAGTTCCGGCATAAACCATATTTCCCAAATGCTTTATAATCTGTTTTGACTCCCTTTTCAAAATCATCAAACAAAATGGAAAAAATATTAAGAATCAACATTTTAGTTCTCATGGCTATGCTTACTGCAAGCTTGTGGTGGGGTTGCTCTGAAAAAGAAATTGACGATGAACCCGCTGTTATCATCATGAATAAAAGTCATCATTTCCCCTTGGGTTGCGATACGGTATATGTCGGAGAATCGTTCACTTTTAAGGCTACTTTTACCGACAACCAGGAGTTAGGCGCTTTCAACATCGATATACATCATAATTTTGATCATCACAGCCACAGCACAGAATTACTGAATTGCGAAATGGACCCCAAAAAAACACCTACTGATAATGTTTTCCTTTTCATCCAATCCTATTCCATTCCCGATGGGTTAACCAGCCATCATGCAGAAGCCACTATTGAGATACCGGCAGATGCAGATACGGGTGATTATCATTTTTTTCTTGCCCTAACCGACAAAGAAGGCTGGCAAACAGTAAGGGGTGTGGGTATAAAGGTATTGGCGAGGTAATAAAGGTGAATCTGGTCCGAAAAGATTATTGTTTATGAAATCCTGAAACTTAAAATCGCAATACTTAGAAATACAATTGACTAACAGATCAACCCTTTTAGAAAAACATAAAGAATATTTTAACCCTGTTTTTCTTCATGTTCGGGGCAGTCAATCCTTATATCAGTGTTTTCCAGTTTTATATTTAGGAGATTGCAAAAATGCTCTCCCTGCGGGTGGTTGGGCCTGTAATGGACACAGGTAAAGCACATTCTCTGCAGGCTGATAATTCCAGCCTTTTGCAAATGATGGATGATGCCAACCAGGTTGAGCAAAAAGTTTTCTTTTTCGGCAGGATTGAGTTTGTTGATGGGGGTAAAAAGCTCCTTTGTGAAGAAGGATGTTTTCCGGGCTATTTCCTGACCTTTTGAGGTAAGGTTAATCGTATAGCTTCGTGTATCTTCCTGATGGTATTCCCTTGTGATCAAATCTTTTTGGCTAAGGGTTTTTATGGTATCACTTACAGTAGCCTTGGTGATGCTGAATTCGCGCGCAAGATAGGTTACGGTTCTTTTTTCTTCACCATGGTTCAATAAAAAGATCAAAACCTGTATCTGAATGGGGGTTAATGAAAAATCCTTGCTTTCGTTCCAGAGTAGTATCCTGAATGCCTGCGAAATTCGCTCAAGGGCTGCAACAATTCTGCTGTCGGTATTACTGTTCTGGATGTCAAGATTGAAAGGGGAGTTTTCCATGAAGTGAGAGAATTACATGTGAGATAAAAAAAGCCCCACAAAGATAGGATACCTAACAATGTGGGGCAAATTTTTTTTAACCTTTTACATCGGCCATGGAAGCGCCAAAATTAAGATGCAACACATTGCCATTGGGGGTTAGCAGTGCAGGGACAGATTTTACTCCCAGCTTTTCTGCTTCCGGAATTCTTGATTTGTTCTCACCCAAATGTACTATTTCAACTTTGGATATGCCTATAAGGTCAACGATATCTTGCTCCGCACTCACACAAACGGGGCAACCGGCGTGATAAAAAACAGATTTACTCATAACATAAGTTTTTAAGTTGCACATAATTTAATGTTATAGCGAATATAGTTAGGATAACTAACATTACAAAATAAAATTGGAAATATTTTTATGATTAAACCATAAATGTCTATAAATCTGCCAGATATTTTTTAAATTAGCCCTGTTGAATGGGTTTAGCACAGTAACATAGTGAGTTGACAACCTGCGGGTTGAGTGTGTTTCAGCAGGCCAAAACAGGTAGTATGTTTGTAAAGAGGCATATCCCTAAATTTTTAATCGCTCCAAAAGCATCATAAAATCATCAAAAAAGATATTGTCAGGATACTACCCCGGGATTTTCTTCATTCCCGATAGGAATATCTTCAGTTTCTTCCTCTTCGTTGTAAACTTTTACGCTATACATCAGGGCTTCTACTTGTCTGAGATAATCGCGCTTATCATATTTTGGGGCATAAACGAACCCATCGAGATTGATCAACCGGCTGTTTTTTTCATCTACAAAAGTAATGTTAATGAATGGGCCACCCATATGGTCGTTGGCAACTTTCCAAAGGCCTCGGGCTTCAACAGCATACAGATCATTAAAGTTGATCTCTTTAAAAACGGGGGGAATATCAGGATAGGTAGTCATCCATGTATTATCGAAAGTACCCGGAATATGGAGTTTGGTAATTGAATCTCTGCGGGCCCAGATTACCTCATGGTCAAAATCTACGGCCGGATCTTTGTATGGCAATACTGTGATCATAAGTCCCAGATCAAGATCATCACGGGTTCCGGTTTGCCTTAGCCAAATGAAGTTTTCGGCTTCTTTAGCTACAAAATAACCTTCAGGCACAGCAAGATCAAGTTTAAGCTTTTCATTTATTGCGGTGCGGGCCTGGTGATTGATCATGCGTTTGTAGGCATTGATCATTCGTTGCCGTTCCTGCCCCAGATAATAATTGATAAAAGACTCCCGGTTGTTCTCCATTATACGTTGCAGAACATCCTCATTTGGAGTAATTACCTTAATTACCATTTGTGGATAAGACCACTGATCCCTCCGGGCTTCAATCTTACCTTTTTCCAGTGTAGGATCGAATTCCACAAAAAGAATATTCCGATGTGTTTCAAAAAGTTTGGCAAAAGCATCAGGGGCAATCTGAAACAGATTAAACTGTGGTTCTGCCTGGGGCAACATAGGTACGTATGAAGAGAAAACATCTCTTACAACATCGCCGGCAAAACCTTCCCATTTTGTAGTATTCATCACTACCAGCATTTCACCGGCTTTGCCACTTGCAGCTGGTTTACGGGGTCCTTCAGTACTGCATGAAACAGCAAGAAAAACAATAAGAAGAAAAAATAATTTTTTCATGATATTTCGTTTTGGAATACAACTAATGAACAAACCCGAAAACACAATAGATTATTGTATGGTTTATCAAAAGTAGATAAAACTATTTAATGCTTGCAGGAAAATGCCAATTGCTTTGTTATAGTTGCCTTCAAAACAATCATTTAAGAAAATCAAACCAGGAGATTATTCTTCCAGGTTGTTTTGAACAAATATTTTAATCTGCTGCCCGGGTGTGAGTGCAGATTCAATTGTAAGTCCGTTGAGCTCGGTAAGTTCTTCGAGACTAACATGATCATATTTTTCAATAATATCATTTAGTGTATCGCCTTGCTGCACGGTGTAGAAAAAATATTCTTCATCACCCGATTCAGGGTCTTCTTCTGTAGCTTCTGCCTGTTCGGGGGAAGCCTCCATACCTTCAGGTTTGCGTACCACAAGGTTTTGTCCGGGATGAATTAGGGTGGAACTAATGCTGTTCCAATGTTTTATTTCATCTATGGAAATACTATACCGGGCGGCAATAACACCAAGGGTTTCTCCCCTTTTCACCACATGTGTATTTGTGTTGGATGCCAGATGAACGGCAGGTCTGGCCGGTGCACTAACAATAAGTCGCTGGCCGGTTCTGATCATGGTGCCACGTAAGTTGTTCAGGTTTTGAATTTCTCTTACACTGGTTCCGTAGCGACGTGCAATTGAGCCCAATACTTCACCTGAGCGCACAACATGAACAGTAGTTTCCTGCATGCGTGCAGCGAGTTCTTCCTGTCTGAGTTGTTCGGGTGTACGATGATTGTAGATGGTATCTTCATTGGATACAAACAATGCGGTATAATCTCTGGGTAATCTCAGAACGTAGGGTTTTTTTTCGTTATGGGGAATAATATTTTGCTTGAAAGTAGGGTTGAGATACCTTAGATGGTCTATGGGAATATCAAGAAACTCTTTCACTGTTTGAAGGCTTACCTGCTGTTTGATCTGAATGGTATCCACATCAAAATGAGAATATACAGGTGGATTTGGATACAGATTATGGTCTCTGGCATGCTCCATAACATAGGTAACAGCCATAAAAGCGGGCACATAATTTCTTGTTTCACGGGGTAGGTAGTTTCTGATCCGCCAGAAGTCTTTTACTCCACCGGCTCTTCTTATAGCACGGTTAACATTTCCCGGACCGGCATTATAGGCCGACAATACAAGGTTCCAGTCATTATAAATTGCGTATAGATCAACAAAATGCTCGCAGGCGGCAATGGTTGATTTATAGATATCGCTGCGTTCATCTACCATGGTGTTTACCTGCAATCCGTACATCTTGCCAGTACCATACATAAACTGCCACAAGCCGGTAGCACCAACGCGCGAGCGTGCCAGCGGATTAAGAGCCGATTCAATAACAGCAAGGTATTTTAGTTCGAGTGGAAGGTTGTATTTATCCAGTTGCTCTTCAAAAAGTGGAAAGTAAAGCTGAGCCAATCCCAGAACCCTTTCTGTAAGATCGCGACGCCGGTTGGCATACAAACCGATATAGGTTTTTACATAGGGGTTATAAACAAACTCAATGGTTGAATTATCGTTAAGATCTTTAAACCTGGTGTGGTAAACCGAATCGTTATACTCAGGAATAAATCCGGCAGGAAAAACGGTTTCAAACTCCGGATGGGGAGTGTTTTTCTCAATATTGCGAAATACTGTTAGTAAAGCAAGACTATCCAGCATTGCTACAATAGGATCGTCATGTTCGATTTCAAAAACCTGGGCGGCCTGATCCTTTGCCGGCACAGTATCTTCCGGTTGTAAATCGGATGCCTGGATTGCAACAAAAACAGATAGGGAAAGAATAATGCTGAAAAGAAACCTTTTGATAATCATTTTGTAAGATAGTTTTGATGAATAGAACGAAACATTAATTCCGGTATTGTTTACGCAAAAAGCAGGTCATGGGTTGCCTGTTTCCATCAATTAATACAGATGTGCAAATTTTTGAAATTTCCACCTATAAAACAACAGGGTTTACGCTGATTTTTCATAATTAAAATCAACGTAAACCACGCAAAATATCACAGGAAATCAGGTAGGGAACGACCTATTTATTGGTCTCAGACTCTGTTTCGTTTTCTTTTTGAGCATCTTTGAATTCTTTCATACCCCTTCCCAGGCCTTTCATAAGCTCAGGAATTTTTCTTCCTCCAAAAAGAAGCAGAACAAGAATTGCTACAATGATAATTTCGGTGGGGCCGATCATAGCCAATATTGAAAAAGTGGTGGTCATGTTTTTCTATTTTATATATTTAGCAACAAAATTAGGAAATTATTGTCAGAAATAACCTTTTAAGCCAAAATTTATCTTTGACGTGTGATCCAATCGGCCGGATTTTGTTTTTTATTTCCGTACCATATTTCCAAATGAACAAAAGTTTGGGCTTCGCGTGTATCGGTGGCAGCAATTCCTATTTCATCCCCTGGCAATACCCGCTGTCCATTGTTAACAAACACTTCAGAAAGATTGGAGTATACGCTCAGGTATTCGCCATGCCTCACAATTACGGCATATCCACCAGGGATATTTAACACCCTTGAAACCGTACCTTCAAAGATTGCCCGGGCAGCACTTCCCTGGGTGGTACTGATGTCGATTCCATTGTTAACGATGGTAATACCTGGCAATACCGGATGAGGTTGTTCTCCGAAAGAACCGGTAATAATTCCTCTTTCCAGGGGCCAGGGTAGCTTCCCTTTGTTTTCGGCAAAATTATCAGACAGTAACCGCTCTTCGGGTGTAAGGCGAAAAGCTTCGCTCACCGATCTGCCTTGCTCGCGGGCGGCTTCGGCGGCTCTTCTTCGCTCTTCAGCAATCACTTCCTGGATGGCTCTTTGAAGGTCTTGCGCAGCTTTTTCCTGTTCGCGAAGCTGTTGCATCAATTCTTTCTCCTTCGATTTGAGCCGGTCAACATTTTTTGCCTGCTCGTTTCGTTCCTGATTAAGGACAGATATTTCTTCGTTTTGACGAACAAGCAATTCTTGTTGTTCCTGTTTTTGCTCTTCAAGCTGATCAACACTTTGCTGCAATTTATCAGATGTTTCAACAATTTTTTCGGCCTGTATCTGGCGGTGACGGGTAAGCTGTTGCAAATACCTGAGCCTTAAGTAAGCCTGATTGAAATCGCGGCTTGAGAAGAGAAACATCATCCGCTGGTATGAATTGCGGTTTTTCTGTGCATAAAAAATCATGCGGGCATACGACTCGCGCAAGGCTTTCAGTTCGTTTTCCAGTTGCTCCTTTTCATTGTTGATCTCATTGATACGCCGGTTGATGAAATCAATTTCATTGGAAATACTGGTGATAAGATTTTTTCGCGATTGGATTTTGTTATTGGTAATTACCAGCTGACTCAGGTTCAACTCGGCGGTACTCTGGGTTTCCTGAAGGAGCTGGTTGATGAGAACAATTTCGCGCTCTATTTGCTGCTTGTTTCTCTCCAGTTCCTGACGATCCTGAGCCAATACTATGCGGGTTCCCAAAATAAAAACACACAAAAACATCAACACCACAAATCGATGATGAGAAAAGAGAGTGTTAATGTGTTTAGTTGTGGTATTCATTGGGTTATTAATTTGTTCAAGAATTGACAGGTTTATGAGTTTATAGTTAAGAGTTTAGCACTATCTGATTCCCCCTTTGAAGGGGGTTAGGGGGATGTTTAACCATTGTACTGTTTATTAAAAACATCCCCCCTGCCCCCTTCAAAGGGGGAGTTGGTCCTACATATTAATATATGTAATTTCATAAATATAAATTATATGTTATTTATGCGGTTTCAGAATTACTTGACTAAGCGACACTCATTTACCACTTTTAGCTTTTAGTTTTTAGTTTTCTCAATCTGTAAGCCGGATAGGTGTATAACGCGATGGCACCGAAAACTGCATATTTTGCGGCACATCGAGCGTAGTACGCGATAATGTAAGTTCTATGTGCGACATTTCGCCACCATCCATAAACATTAGCTTAAGGTCTGATGGCATCATCTTTCCATTTAAATCATCAAACTTGCGGTAATCGGCTCTTAGGGCCCTGTCTGAGTTATTCTGTTTCATTACATTGGTGCGAATACGCAAAATAGCCGGATCGATAGACAGAGTCTGATCTATGGAAGCACCTGTTCTTTCATTGGGAAGCCTTTCGGGTGAATGCAACTTGATAAATACCGGATCATCAACCATTAAAAAGTCATTGTTTTGATAGTGGGGAAAATCGTTCCCTGTCAACAGCGCCTGGAGCATGTAATAATCCACATCGGCTTTATAGCGGGCACTGAGAATCTTCATATTACCGGAATAGTAGGTTGATTCGAGCCTGTTGATAAGTTTCACACTATCCGGAGTAATGATTGCCCGGGCAATTTCAATACCCAATATCGGGGCAATGGAAATATAGATTGCTGAATCGGACCTGATGCGCATGCTTCCGGCGATAGAATGGGTTTTGCCATCCCACAAAACACTACCCGAAAAACGGGTGCTCATCCAGTCAAAAGTTGGCTGATTGTTTTGCATTTCCATCAATGCCATCTGCGCGCTGGAAAGCTCAGGTGCTGATGGTTTTAGCTCGCGCAACCCACGGCAGCCATATACAAATGATGACAGAACTATGGCAATCAACAGGATTCTTATATTATTAGTTTTATGCATGTTTGCTGATAAATTATTTTGAACGATTTGGATACAGGCTCTGAAAAATATTGATTCTTTTCATTGAGGGGTTGATGTAAAAATCAATTTGTTTAAACTTAGACTCCCCTGGTTACCTTCTGAGGTTTTCGCAAAAAAAGAACGCTTTTTTCTCTGTATTGTTATTCAATCAAAGTTCTCTGATCTACCTTTTGTTGGAGAAATTCAGAACCTTCTTCCGACAAAAGATCTTGTGCATCAAGGGCTTTTTTCCAGAAATCTATTGCCTTATCTTTCTGACCCAACTGATAAAGCACATCGCCATAGTGTTCGAGAACTACTGTGCCGGGCGGATCTGAGTTTTCAAGGGCTTTCCTGAGCCAAATTTCTGCTTCCTGAAAATCGCCCATCCTATAGATGATCCATCCAAAGGTATCCTGAAAAGATGCATTTTCGGGCTGTAATTCCAGTGATTTTGCTGACATTTTTTTTGCCTTGTCAAGATTTTTACCCAATAAAGACAGATAATAGCTGTAGTTGTTAAGGGTATAGGCATCGTCAGGATTGACAACCAGTGCTTCTTCATAATTTTGAAACGACCTGTCGTATTGTTCTAACTGATAATAACTATCACCCAGCAAAGTAAGAAACTGACCTGTAAATTCGGGTTGATCCACTGTGAGATCCTTTCCCATTTTTAACGCAGAAATGGCTTTGTTATAATTTTTAAGCTGAATATTGCCCAACCCGTTGAAAAAATAAAGAACCGGCTGCTCAAAGAAGTATTCGAGGGCCTTTTCCGACCACTTCACTATATTTTCATAATCTTCGCGCTGGGCTTCAATAGAAAGCAGTTGCTGCCAGAATTCGAGCACAGAAGGATCCAACTCAGTGGCTTTAAGATAGCTATTCCTGGCTTCTTCAATTTTATTGTCGCGCATGAGGAAATCACCATAAATGGCATGAGCACGTCCGGCATCTGGATGGGTTTCAAGCATAATTTCAGATAACCGGTAAGCCTGACGTGCATACATAGTATCTTCTTCGCTTAAATAAAAATAGGAAGAAAGAATTCTTGATTTTCCATCAACACCCAGCCTGTCACTGGAAAAAGCATCTTTCAATTGTTCAAAGGATTTTTCTTCATCTCCCTGATTTCGATAATAATCGGCCAGCAACAGGAGCGCCATGGCATTGTCAGGTTGGATTTCGAGCATGCGCTGGTAAACTTCAAAAGCTTTATCGGTTTGCCCGGTTTCTTCGTATAGCTCACCGAGTAGTTCAAGATAAACAGGTTCGTCGGGGTAAAAAGATACGAGCCGCTTTGCTTCCTCGAGTGCCAGTCCGGGTTTCTCCATTTCTATAAGGATTTGTTGTTTGCGCAACGACATTTCGTTGTTAAACCCACTGATCTCTTCAATGTAATCGATTTGCTTTACTGCCTCTTCGTATTTCTCCAGGTATAATAAGGTGCTAAGAAAGCTTACCTGCAAATTGATATCGTTAGGATATTTCCCTACCATTCGCTTTTGCACATTAAACCCTTGCTCATTCTTACTTTGGGCAAAATATATATCTGCCAAAAGCATATTGAAGAATTTATTCTCAGGATCGAGTTCTACAGCTTTGATACCAAATTTCTCTGCATCCTCCATAAAGCCCTGCTGTGCATGAAGCTTTGCCAGCTCGTATAAAGCAGCAGAGTTGCGGGGATCTACCTCGGCAGCCTGCGAATATAATAAAATAGCATTGGCAATATTACCAAGCATAACCTGTTTTGATGCTTCAATAAGTCTTGCTGTGCTCTCCAACTGATCTATCTGGCTGACTTCAGGTATTTCGTTGAATGTTGATTTTTCAGATACTTTCTGCTGGCCTTTACAAGATGCAATGCCCAGTAGCAATCCTAAAACAATTAAATAATGAAAACGCTTCATGCGGTGGTTTTTAAATAAATAAGTCCGGTTTAAGAATTTTGCCCGGTTTTGTAATGTAATTCCTTTCAATGGTGCTAATTAGCCTGGTGGGTAATGATTATTTTGTATGATTGCCTGATTATCAATTATTTAAATCACCAAAATATTTCCGGGTAATAACCTGGCCTCTAATCACCCGTCACAGACCAAATATTACACATTACCGACCTACTCCTACTTCACACCCGTATGTCCAAAACCGCCATGCCCCCGTTGTGTTTCGCTCAGCAAATCTACCCGGACCGGATTAATTCTTTCATGTTTGGAAATGATCATTTGTGCAATGCGGTCTCCCGATTGAATTTCAAAGTCTTCAGTTGAAAGATTGATAAGGATGATTTTTAACTCACCTCGATAATCAGCATCTACGGTTCCGGGCGAATTGAGCACGGTAACACCCTTTTTTATAGCCAGTCCGCTGCGCGGTCTAACCTGGGCTTCATATCCTGCAGGCAATTCGATAAATAACCCTGTGGGAATGAGAGCTCTTTGCATTGGCTTCAGGATGATAGGTTCAGGACAAAAGGCTCTGAGATCCATACCAGCCGAAAGAGAAGTTTCGTAAAACGGGAGTGGATTATTGGATTTGTTAACAATCTTTACATCCATATAAAAATAGTTAGATTATTGTAAGACATTGAATTCGCGGCAAATTTAACGAAAAGCTTTTTTACACAGCCGAAAAAACTGTTAAAAGGAAATTTTGCCCCGGGCTAAGAAATTTTAGGCAGACAAACAAGGATATTTCTATTCAGTGGGCTCTAATTCAGGTAATTCATCGTCCTGAGGGCTTTCTACCCATTCATTATTGGCCAGCCAGATCTCTTTCTCGTCATAATACAGTATATCCTGTATACCTTCAATAACTTCGAGGATACTGCTATTATTGTTGCTGAGAACGATGATGGTTGTGTGGTCGTCTATAAAACGCTTAAAGCTGGTGCGGAAACCATGCCAACGCCCCGGATGATGTACGATCTTTTTATCGAGAAATTCCTGCAACCGCCATCCCATGCCATACTCTACCATTGTATCATTATTTAACCGGGCGTTTTCGAAAGCCATCTGCCATATATCTGATGACAACAATTCGCTTCGGTGCAAAGCCTGGTCCCATTTGTAAAGGTCGTGGGTAGAAGAAAACACCCCTTTATCTCCCAGTGGGCCATCAAGTTTATCGTCAGGAATAAGGATATGCTGCCCTCGCCACTGCCGATAGCCATAGGCACGATTCTCCATTTCAACAGGGTTTTGCAGATCATGAACAAAGGACCGATCCATCTGCAAAGGGTCAAAAATCCGCTCCTGAATGAAGGAAGCGTAGCTTTGTCCTGAAACCCTTTCAACGAGTAACCCTAAAAAAACAAACCCGGTATTGGAATAATCAAATCGCGTTCCCGGAGAAAAATTCAATGGTCGCGGATAAGATAAAAATAACTGCAATACGTCTTCGTTGGTGGGAGGCACTGCCTTTTTCCAGTAGCGTTCTACCATCCACATATAGTTTTGCAGGCCAGATGTATGACTGAGTAATTGCCTTATGGTAATATCAGGGTAGGGAAACTCTGGAATATAATTCTTCAACGGATCATCGATAGTGAGCAGGCTATCCTGTTGTAGCATAAGCACAGCTGCCGATGTAAAGGTTTTGGAGATACTGGCCAGCTGAAAGGTAGTTTGCTGATCGAGAGGTTCGGAAGTACGAAAAGAGCTGAAGCCGAAGGAACGCTCATAGATAAGCATCCCATAGCGGGCAATCAGCACATTGCCGTTAAATTTATTTTCAAGAAGCAGGTTGGTTATTTTATGATCGATAAAACGAAGCTCTTCTTCAGAAAAAAACAATACATTAAAGAAACCGGCACTGGCAGGCTGGCCCTGGAAATAGCGGTCGCTTTTTCCAAATCTTGGCACACCCATAAAATAGATCAACAAAAACAAAAAAACCGACCGTGAAACAAAACTGAACAAGATTTTGCTAAAGATGAAAGCTTTTACAGCATGTAAATTGTCTTTGATAATCAGTTGCATAAAGTAAATTTTCTTACAAATACTTTGCAAAAGTAGTTACTTAACAGGTTTTCTATGTTAATAAGGGGAAAAAAGAGAAAAAAATTTTTGCGGAAAGAAAAAAATACTAATTTTGCATCTCCAAAATAGAAGGTAATGTTCTTAAATTCCTCCTTAGCTCAGTTGGTTAGAGTCTCGTCAATGTTGACGAGATTAATCAGAGGGTCCAAGGTTCAGGTTCAATAAAATAATATTCCTCCTTAGCTCAGTTGGTTAGAGCATCTGACTGTTAATCAGAGGGTCCAAGGTTCAAGTCCTTGAGGAGGAGCTCTGCAAACCACCAATTCTGTAAAATGTTTTGGTGGTTTTTTTATGGTTATTCCTCCTTAGCTCAGTTGGTTAGAGTCTCGTCAATATTGACGAGATTAATCAGAGGGTCCAAGGTTCAAGTCCTTGAGGAGGAGCTCTGCAAACCACCAATTCTGTAAAATGTTTTGGTGGTTTTTTTATGGTTATTCCTCCTTAGCTCAGTTGGTTAGAGTCTCGTCAATATTGACGAGATTAATCAGAGGGTCCAAGGTTCAAGTCCTTGAGGAGGAGCTCTGCAAACCACCAATTCTGTAAAATGTTTTGGTGGTTTTTTTATGGTTATTCCTCCTTAGCTCAGTTGGTTAGAGTCTCGTCAATATTGACGAGATTAATCAGAGGGTCCAAGGTTCGAGTCCTTGAGGAGGAGCTCGACAAACCACCAATTCTGTGAATAGTTTTGGTGGTTTTTTTTATTCCTCCTTAGATCAGTTGGTTAGAAACCGGAAGCTGGAAATTATTCGAAGTTTCCAGTTCCTTGGTCGGCAGGAACTTCCAGCTTCCTGAGGAATTGGAAGCTTCCAAAGCATTTAATGCAAAAAAGCAAAATCACAACCCTGATGTCCATAAATTTACTTAAAATTGTGTACCTTGATATTTAAATTTTGATTTATGGTGAACAGAATAATTACCCCCACATCTTCTAAGTAACCTTAAGCCTTAGCCTTACCTTCTTCGCCTTGTTGCCTTCCAGATTGGCAATGATATTTCTTATAACGAAAAGGCCAACAGCCTGAAAACAACTGTAAAAATCGTTCAGCGATATCTTGATATCCTCGAGAAGGCATTTGCCAGCCTGTATTATAGTAAAGACAGGGCATGTTCTGTCCCTGTATTGACTGTCCCTAAAGCCAACTCACTTGCCTTCCGGGCTCTGATATTGAATGCTACAAACTTTGTGATTTTTCTGAATGCTCTCTTATCGCATTTAATGCATCTCTTTTACCGGTGTCCATCTGTTTTTGCCAAGGTGCCATTTCATATTGATAGAAAAGGCCGGATACCTTCCAATGGTAAACATGGGTGCCAGTGTAACATCCCTGTTGATAAGCCATTCACCGCCCAGGTAGAACCCGGCCCGGGTTTCCTGGTTAAGGGCCAACCCAATCCTTACAAGGTTGCTGTTAAAACCGCCGAGAGCAAAACCCATTCCGATCTGAAAGTTACCTACAGGACCAACGTAGGAATAACGGTTAAAAATATCCAGCTCTCCGAAAACCAGATCCCGTTTTCCGCCCCACGCTGATATTGAGGGAATTAAAAATGGCTCACCTACAGACCCATCTTCTATGTCTTCCTGTTTTCTTTCATTATTGTATATGAAACCCAATGAAGTTCCAAAGTATTTCATATCGTATCTCACAAAGGGATTGAAATTCGTAAACCTGTAATTGGAGGGATACTCATGGTTGATACGATCTTGTACATGGTAAGACCTGATGCCTATTTCAATATGGCGGTCGGTACGGGGCATGTAGTGCCAGGAAGCCGTCCCACCGTAAATGGTGAAGTCTCTTTTGTAGCGGTCCACAATTTCACCTTCACAGTTGGTGTGCACCTCTTCGTAAGCACCTAATCCCCCCGCAGGCCCAAAACTGAACCATCCCCTGTTCTTCTGGTCTCCTGTATCCTCTGCTGCCTGGTACACAGTCTGACTCATAGACAGAAAGGCGACAAGCAACATTGATGCAACAATACCACGCGATACGGGTGTAGTGATCTCATGAAACAGCCTGAATGCCATAAAAGCAAGGGCTCCGGTTAAAAACGGATACATCAGCAGCAACTCCATGCCGTCCATTATGCCACGTAGCTGCCACAAAAAAAGAAACAGGAATAGCACAACCCCCGTACTTCGGAGTAGTTGTTCTTCGGACAGGGTGATGGCTACCGACTTTGCGCCCCGTTCCTTACGCCACAGCACATAGCCAAAAACCCCCATCAGCAAAAGTATGACCCACTGAAGCAGGTTTAGCGACTGCCAGTAGGTTTGTGCCCACAGGATATTGCCAGGCTCTCTGAAGAACTCCAGCACAAAACGGAACCCACCGAGCAACAGCATGGCAAAAATGGTGAGGCTGCCCGGCGACCTAAAACGCTTGCGCATAAACAGTATTATGCCCAGCACAATAAGATTACCCACTATGGTGTATAGCTGTGTGGGATGAACCCCCAGCGAAGCTGACTGCCCGGCTTCAATAAGCCCCTGATCGTAATGCCTGAAAAACAGGGCCGAAGGCCAGGCATATTGTACTGCCCAGGGTACATCTGTTACCGTACCATGGCAGCAGCCATTGAGAAAGCAACCCACCCGCTGAAATACACCCAGCAGTGGCAGAAAAAGTACCATACCATCGAATATTGGGGCGCTGAACTTCAGAGAACGCCTTACCAGCAAAATCCCCACTGCCACAAGCAACAAACCCCCTGGCGCATATTTCACCTGTTTGGCTTCAGCAAGGCTGCCTGTAAAAATCAGCCCCCACTCAGCCCACGAATAGGCAAAAAGCTTTAGCCCTACCACAAAAAATACCAGCACTGCCGATACTATAGCTATCCAGGACGCAGGCGGATACTTTTGCCTGAGACCCCACACCAACATAAACAAAATTCCGGAAACCATGGTGATCGAATACATCAGCCAGAAGATATTTACCGGCTGCACCACAAAAAGAAGAACGTTTGTTGGTACCATAATTTTCAATTTTTGGTAAAACAATCACGGTGCCCAAAGATACATTGAAAATCAATAGAAACGCAGAAAAGTCCCTGTTTTGTGCAATGGGGTTAACCCGATTTTTTAATTGTAATAAACAAAGAATTAAATTGAACCTTTAAACCCAAAATAAAATACTAATTATTCGATCTTTATGATTAATTTTACGATTGAAAAAAGGTTTCTTTAAACCAACAGGAATAAGTAACCACTTATTTGAAAAATCACCGTTAACTCCTCCCGGTAAAAATTACCCGACACCATTTTAGTTGATTGTTTATAAGGCATTTAATAATTACGGGAAGTCAAAAGACTTTTCCAATGTCGCAGTAACCATAAAATACATTCAATGGGTTATTGTATTAAAAATCAACAGTGTTACCCGGGGTTCCCAGTCCCGATGTAAAAGCTGATCCTGTCTGAAAAAATCCCATTCAGACAATTAACCTGCTACCGGATAAGGGTGGTTTCAATTCCATCCGCAAAACAGGGTACTTAAAGAATTAGGGTTCCCATTTAGGAGGAATCTTACCCAGAACAATAAAAAAATAAGGTGATGAAAAAATCAGTTTTACTATTCGTATGGCTGGCAAGCAGTTTTGTGCTGCTTTCGCAGACAAGCCTGAAGACAGGCTATGAAAATCTACCCCCAGGGCCATTCTATGAGTCCCACGATCAAGGTGGGACTGATGTTGGCCTGTATGATCATCTTCGGTTGAAAGTGCAACAGGCTAGAGTTGAAAAAAGTAATTCCGTAAATGATGATAATAATGAAACGAAAGGGGATCCAAAGCAAAAAGTTGCTTATTCTGTAACTTTCGAGGTGAACATGACAAATGCCGTTGCCGAAGGTGATGTTGATTTTGATCCCAGCGTACACACTGTTTATGTAACAGGAACATTTTCAGACTGGATACAACCCGGCACCAATCCTGATTATAAACTGAATTTGATTGAAAAATCTTCAAAAAATAAAAAGGTTGCAGATAATAGGGATAAAGTTGATGCTATTTATACCATAACTCTCGATATTACAGAAGGGGAGCACATGTATAAATATTTTCTTGTAGCGGATACTCCTACCTGGGCAATTGGGGAGTGGGCTGGTGAGCCCAACCGTTCTGTTTTTATAGACAGTCCTGTGATACTTAAAGACCTATGGGGGTCGTTAAACTCTTATTTTGCCGGCGGTACGGGTGTTGAATGGAATCCATTTCTGGTGGCTACCGCACAACAACTCAACAATGTCAGGATCTTTCCCGAAGCGGCCTTCAGGCAGATAGCTGATATAGACCTTGCAGATGGAGATTGGAACGAAGGTGACGGATGGCAACCCATTGGTAATAACGAATTACCATTTGGGGGATTATTCGATGGCAACGGATATTTCATTGATAATTTATACATTAACAGGCCTCTGGAAGATTATGCAGGATTGTTTGGGGTTTCGGCCAGCAGTTTTCTGATGAACATCAGGCTTAGAAATGTGCAGGTTACCGGTTTAAACAGGGTAGGAGCACTTTGTGGTTTATCCTTTGGAACAGGAATAACCAATTGCTCAGCTGAAGGTAACATTTCTGCCCGGGGAAACTGGGCCGGAGGTCTTGTAGGTATCAATTATTCCTATGCTATAATAAATGGGTGCTATGCAGCGGTAAATATTGATGCGAAAGGATATAGCATTGGAGGACTGGCAGGATCTAATGAAAATGGAGGCATTATCAGCAACAGTTATGCTACCGGCAATGTATCAGGGTTGAGAAATGCAGGTGGCCTGCTGGGTTATACTTCAGGATACTCTACGATTGAATTCTCTTATTCCACCGGCTACGTATCAGCCAATCTTTTCGCAGGTGGCCTTATCGGTCGTACAAGTGGATATATCTATGTAGTTTTCAGCTACTGGAATAGCGAAACCAGCGGACAAAGCAGTTCAGCAGGGGGTGATGCTTTAACTACCGTTCAAATGATGCAGAACGGCAATTTTGAAATGTGGGACTTTGAAAATGTTTGGAACATCAATTCCGGCAATACCTTTCCCTATTTAAGATTTCAGGTATCTCCCGGTGATTTCAATTATCCACCATCATTTCTTACCCCATCGAATCTAACGGCTGCAGGCACAGACCAAACCATAACTATATCATGGCTGCCCCCATCTATGGGTACCCCCACCAGCTATACTTTATTCAGGAATGGGGAAGTGATTGCTTATCCGACAGCGGGCGCTACAACTTATACCGATTCCGGATTGGAGAACTATATAATTCACACCTATTATCTTATTGCTCAGTATAATGAGCAGGAAAGCCGGCCATCAGGAAAAGTTATCTCTTTTGCAAACACCGGGTTTGCAGGGGGCAACGGCAGTTTTGGAAACCCTTACCTGGTTTCTACACCCGGTCAATTATTTACCGTAAGGCACTTTCCTGACAGTTACTTTATGCAGATTGCAGATATAGATTTTGCAGGATCTGCCTGGAGCCAGGGTGAAGGCTGGCTTCCTATATCTACTTACTTTGAAGCTTTTCAGGGTACATACGATGGAAATGACCATATAGTGTATAATCTGTTTATAGACAGGGACATCAACATTTACCAGGGATTATTTTCTACTTTGGAAGGTACAATAATCAACCTGGGTGTGGTTGATGCTAACATCAACACCCCCTCCGGTATGTGTGGGATTCTGACCGGAGTCAATTTCGGGGAGATTATAAATTGCTATTCAAGCGGGGAGGTTAACAGTAGCGGTACTTTTGGGCGTTTAGGAGGGTTAGCAGGTTGGAATTCGGGACTTATTATAAATTCATGGTCATCGGCCAATATAAACAACAACGGCATGATTACAGGTGGGTTAACCGGGGCCAATGCCGATGGAATAATTGACGCATCCTATTCCACTGGTAACGTAATTGGCGGATCATCAACAGGCGGCCTCACAGGGATCAACCAGTCTGCATCCATCTACAACTCCTATTCCAAAAGCCAGGTAGTTGCAACAGGCGAGCGTACCGGAGGTTTTGCCGGTAGTAATTCTTTCAGCTCATTTATTTCCGAGAGCTATTCAACCGGAAGTGTCCTGGGAATTAGCCCGGTGGGGGGATTTGTCAGTTATTTGTCGGACGATAGTTACATCTGGGGTTGTTACACCACAGGGCCGGTAACCGGAGTTGAAATAACAGGTGGCCTGGTAGCAGTGAATACAGGTTGGGAAAATGTAATGCAATCCTACTGGGATTCCTATACTACAGGCCAGAACATTTCTGCCGGGGGTATCCCAAAAAACACACAGGAAATGGTGCTACAGCAAACTTTTACGAATTGGGATTTTACCGAAGTCTGGAAAATAATGGAAGGGCAGTCCTATCCATACCTTTGGTGGCAAATAGAGCCCGGTGCCCATAACTTACCTTCTGAAATCCATCTTTTCTATTACCTTTCGCTGGTTGCCAACCCGCCAATAGGTGGCTCAGTTACCGGTGCCGGAAGCTATACTCATAATCAGGTAGTGAGCATTTCAGCTGTCTGCAACCCGGGATATATTTTTATGGGATGGACAGGTCATACCAATTTTGTTGATCATTCCGACCATGAAGTTTGTAATGTTACCATGCCGGCAGAAAACATTGTTCTTACTGCCAATTTTGAATTAAACACAAGCATTGAAGAAACGAATTTGTCAGAAATGGCTGTTTATCCCAATCCTGCAAACGAAAGGCTATGGATTGAATTTGACAACATTTCGGGTGGCCCTGTGCTCGTTCAGATCAGCAATATTCTCGGAAAGGTTGCAGAACAAAAGGAATTCAACAACCAGGGAAAAGTGAGCCTTGAAATTGATATCTCATCCTGCCACGCTGGTTTGTATGTTGTGAAAATACAAACCGGGGCCAGCATACTGATCAGAAAAGTACTCATCAGAAATTAATGTAAAGCACTTTCCCGTTGCAAGGATAGACCAATTGTTTAACCCCAAAACGCAAACAAGGTAATTTTTAAAAAATAACACAAAAAATCTTAAATTATGAAACGGTTCATTTTACTTATGCTTTGCCTTGGTGCTGGCGCAAGTTTTGCCGCCAGTTGGCGATTGAACAACAACCCCGGTATTGATGCCAATTTTTCAACCTTTGCCGCCGCGCATGATTCTGTTGCCGCCGGAGATACTATTTATGTAGAAGGGAATGGCACCAGCAATTCCTACGGAGATATAGTGATCAATAAAAAGCTCATCATGATTGGTCCGGGGTATTTCCTTACCGAAAATGATTCAGTTTTCGCCAACCATGTACCGGCACGCTTTCAGCAGGTTATAATCAACGGCTCAGCTGCCGGAACAGAGATTCATGGATTATACATACAGCGGACATACGGTCATGATATTTATATTAAAGCCTCTGATGTGGTAATTTCCCGCAACTATTTTTATGAAACCGGAGCTGACCGGATCATCCTGGATGGAAACATTCAGAATATTACCATCACACAGAATTACGGAACTGCCGTTTTTACCAATTCAGGAACAGCAAGCAACGTACTGATTGCCAATAACTACATGAATGATTATATTTCTTTGGGTAGCTCTTCCAATGCGGTAATTATTAACAATGTGGTTCGCAATTACATTTCAGCCTTTAACTCCATTATCTGCAATAACATCATTTTCGTTGGGTCATCCTATCCGCTGGGTCAGAATTTCGGAAATTACAATTCTATCGATTATAATCTTACTGCGGCGGCACTTCACGCGGGCGATAATCCCCCATCACCTCCCGGAACAGGAAACCTGGGAAATGTGGATATGAATACTGTATTCATTGACTTTGACGGGACGGAAGGCTTTAGCACCGACGGCAAATGGATGCTTAACCCCGATGGCCCTGCAGCAGGTGCCGGCGAAAACGGAATCGACTGTGGAATGTTTGGCGGATCAATGCCCTATGTTTTATCAGGCCAGCCAGCCATACCGAGAATTTACGAGGCAATTATTCCGGCATCAGGATCGCAAAGTGGAGGACTACCGGTGATCATCAAGGTGAGATCACAAAACTGACCTTAGTATTCATCTCAATCCTTGAAGCCATGAAAAAGCTGATCATCTTACTCAGTTTATGGATGTTATACGGACCATTGATGGGCCAGCATATCATCCGGTTGGAATACTTTCTTGATGATGATCCCGGATTTGGCAATGGCATAACTATACCGCTGGAAGCCAATGAAAACCAGGAGATAGCTTTTACTGCATTGCTGCATGATGCTAAACCCGGGCTGCACAACCTTTTTGTAAGGGCTCAGGACGAAAACGGCCACTGGAGCCAAACGCTGCTCCACCAAATCATGGTAGGAAGATTGCCGCATACGACCAATGCCGATATTTCCCGTGTGGAGTTTTACTGGGACACTGATCCCGGCTATGGGCTGGGTAATCCCTTCAACATTACATCTCTTTCTCCCGTTGAAATCGATTCATTGCTCACTATATCTGATTTAGACGCCGGTTTTCACCATTTTTTTGTAAGGGCCAGGGATGAGAACGGACTGTGGAGCAACACCCTTCATCGGGTAATCTGGGTAAAACTTACGGAAAAGCCTATTGGACCATCCCTTAGCCGGGTTGAATATTTCTTTGATCAGGACCCCGGGTTTGGAAATGCCACAACCGTTGATCTGCCAGCAGAACCCCTGGTGATATTGCCCATGGTAATTTCATTGGATGCGCTGACGCCGGGATTCCACCGGCTGTATGTGCGGGCTCAGGATGAAAATACCTGCTGGGGCAATACCTGGTCGCAACCCATTTTAAACATGTACCTGTCATTTCAGGAAAATGCTGATATTGATTACGTAGAGTATTTCTTTGATGAAGATCCCGGCCAGGGAAAGGGGATTGAATTGTCTTTTCAGGGTGGTTCGCATATTGAAATTGCCATCAACATGCCTTTGAACGAATTGCTGCCAGGCTTCCACCATCTGTTTGTGCGTGCCAGAGACACCAATGGGTTTTGGAGCAGCCTGTACAAGCATATTTTCTGGCTCGTTAAGTCGATCGATACACCCGGCATCACTGGTTTGGAGTATTTCTTTGATGAAGATCCCGGTATAGGCAATGCGACACATATTCCCGGCGAACTGCTTCCCGGCGAAATATTTGCTGTTGACTTGCCTCTTGGTAATCTTTCCCCGGGTTTTCATTCTCTTTACTGCAGAAGTCGCGACGAAACCGGATCGTGGAGTTTAACACACTCCCGACCCTTTGTAATTATCCGGCATCCGGGTGATTCACTCAAGGTGGTAAGGATGGAGTATTACATAAATGATGACCCGGGACCCGGCAATGGAACCCCTGTGAACATGATTTACGCCAAACCGGATATTAAGAAAATATTTGTTGCTGAACTCAATGAACTACAACCCGGAAACCATCCGTTTTGCGTCAGGGCTATCGACAATCTGGGGGCCTGGAGTCTGGTCTTTAAGCAGGAATTTGAATTTGTGGCCACACCGCCCTGCGATCCGCCTGTAAGCCTTGAAGCCAGT
>JAABRR010000094.1 GCA_011390785.1 Sphingobacteriia bacterium | reverse complement strand
AAACGGATGATTTGTCACTATACTCTCAAGTATCGCTGCGGCTTTGTCAACTGGTTCAGGATATAGTTCCTGTTGGTCGAATGTTGCAAAAGGTCTATTAATCGCTGAATTCAAGGAGCTTTTATCTCTCACACCATGACTACCGCCAAATTGGTCAATCAGGAGTTTGTGTATTTTTAGTACTTCTTTCGTGCTTATCATTGGGCAAGCTTCTCAAGCAATTCTCTGTCTTCATGAATTATCTTGCGCAGATGGCTGGTTAGTTCTGCCTGGTCTTTGGTCTGCTTTTGTGCTTCTTTTAAATAGTCAAGAAGGTCTTGCAATACATTCTCTGGAACCGTGTCCAGAAGTTTCTGTATCTCTGTTTTTATTTGCTTTGTTGTCATCGTAGTAAATTTTCCCTAAAGATACATCAAAACCTGCAAAATCTGTCGGGGTGAAGGTCTTAAATGAACCACAACGGTTGAATATCAAAAATTGTTGTTATGCACTATTATAGCACCACTTTACTGTTGACACAAATACCAGTTTGCTGAATAGCATAGCAAATTTTGAAATTCCTCCATATTATCCATATACCATCTGTTGCATCAGTTTGCGCAATAGGCTATTGTTGATTCCTTGTGTTTTTGACGCCCAAATATAAAGCTTTTTTTGTGAGCTTATTGTTTTTGGGTAAATATTTTGGGGGTTTTATTTTTCGTTTAAAAGGTGTAAACACTTTGAGTTTTAGCTTCGCTGCTACTGTGTGATCTCCCTCCGAAAATGACCTGGCATTTACCCACCCAAACCTTACAGTAAAATTTATGATCATTCAGGATGGTTCCCGGGTAGGGGAAAAATAAGTGAATAATGTAAGTTTTTCAGCTCGAAATGTAACGGTTTCGGTACAGGTAAACCTTAGCTTTGCTTTATTAAGAAAACCTTAAGCTTTCTATAATTCACTTAAATTAAATCTGTTATGCCAATCTTAACCATAATTATTGTATTAATCGTTGTGGGCCTCGTGTTATGGCTTATCAATAACTTCATCCCAATGGATCGCAAAATAAAGAGCATATTGAATGTGGTTGTTGTAATAGTTGTAATAATCTGGCTTCTTAATGTTTTTGGGGTATTGAGCAATATGGGTCACATGGGCAATGTAACCATGTAATGTCAATAAGACCTCAGAGCAAGCTACAAACAATGCACACTGTTTCAGATCTAGCATTTACCTGTGCTGGTAATGAATACCAGAATACACCCGGCCTTTATGCTTTATTCCGAATTAACAGCAGTCTTCTGTTTTATAGCCATAGAATAAATTTAAAAATGCACTTAACAAACTAAAATGGAACGAATAACCAAAGATTTGATAAAACAACTTTTGGCAACGGAGCTCACACCCTGCCTTTCGCTATATATGCCCACACACCGGAGCCATCCTGAAAATCAACAGGATCCGATCCGGTACAAGAACCTTGTTAAAGAACTGGAAGAATCTCTTTTGCTAAAGTATTCATCTGCTGAGGCAGAAAAACTACTTGGCCCCCTGGAAGAACTGGCTGAAGACCACGATTTCTGGAACCATACTTCAGAAGGTTTGGGAATATTTTGTGGCACCGGTTTTTTAAAAACTGTGAGTTTACCCACTGAGGTTGGCGAATTGGCCGTAGTAGCTGATAGTTTTCACACCAAACCACTAAGGCAATATTTACAATCTGCCGACCGATACCATGTATTGGGTTTGAGTCTGCAGGACATTCATCTTTATGAAGGGAACCGGCACTCGCTGGTTGAAGTTGAACTTCATGCTGATATCACCCAATCAAAGGATGATTTGACTGGCAATGATGACGGGGGAGAAAAGCATTCAACCGTTGCATCTTATGGCGGCACCGGGGGGCAAAATCTCAGCATGCATCACGGCCACGGCGGATATAAAGATGATGCCGAAAAGTACACCGAGAATTTTTTTCGCACCATAGCAGCTGAAATAGCAGAGTCTTATTCAAAACCCACGGGCTGGCCTCTCATTCTTGCCGCTTTGCCAGAACACCATAGTCTTTTCAGAGAGGTAAATAAAAATCCAATGTTGCTGCCTGATGGCATTCCCATAAATCCTGATACCCTAACCAATGAAAAGCTCATTGGCAAAGCATGGGAAATTATGGAGCCTGAGTATCTGCAAAAGCTCGACGATCTGGCCGGAAAATTTCTCCAGGCAAAAGCCAATGGAAAAGGAAGCGATGATTATAAAGAAATTGCGGTGGCAGCGGTGGAAGGAAGGGTAAAGACCCTGATCATTGAATCCGACCGGATCATTGCAGCCCGGGTAACCAACCTGATAACAGGGAATACGCAGAAAAAAGATATGCAAAACCCTAAAGTTGATGACCTGCTCGATGATATGGGAGAACTAGTAACAAAGATGGGTGGACATGTAATGGTGTTTCCCGCTGAAAAAATGCCAACCGAAACCGGAATGGCAGCAATATTCCATTTTTAAGAATGGCACAATGTATCTCATCACAATTATTTATTGGTGCAAAAAAATTTATTCAATCTTAAAATCCAGAAAAAATGTCAAAAACAAAAGAAGGTAAAAATGAGAAGTCGGACAAAAAGACTCCGGCCAAAAACCTGAAAGAAAAAAGAGCTGACAAAGAGGCCAAACGCCAGGAGAAAAAATCCAGGGGCAATGCAGAAAGTGCCTTATAGGAAGTATCATAACTACAAAGGGATTCAGACTTTAGATGGATAGACCTTAGGAATTTACGAGACCGATGTTTCGGAAACTCCAAAAGCTTTTAGCCTGCGTAGCCTGAACCTGATCAAGACTATTGGATTTAGCTTAGCTGCTATTTCCAATAGTCTTTTTTTTGCTTTTGTAAGTTATCAGATTCATTATAGCAGCCCAATGCGTGAATGATGTAACTAACTTATCCTCTTGTGTAACAATTGCCGGACCAGGGCAACTTACCTTTGTTACGTGAAAATTCATTCACAAACTAACATTAACTAATTATGCTATTAAAAAAATTATTGCCATTTTTGGGCATTCTACTGGTATTGTTTATATCAGGTTGTGATAAAAATGATGACCTACAGGAAGAACGTCCCCAGGTAACATCAACAGTACCCTTAAGCGATGCAGTTGATATAGAGATCGACACAGAAATTACTGCCGATTTTAGTGTAGCTATGAATCCTGCAACCATCAATGCAACTTCATTTACGGTAACAAGAGGCTCAACACCGGTTGTGGGTGTTATTTCCTATAGCGGAACAAGAGCAACATTCACCCCTGCCAGTCCGTTAATGCTCAATTCAGATTACACTGTAACAATTACCACCGAAGCCAAAGACACAGATGGAAATCCGCTAACAGCCGGTGTTGTTTGGAGCTTCACCACTTTCTCATCCCAATCACCGGAAAAGGTAGATCTGGGGAGTTCAGAAAACTATGTAATTCTGGCCAAAACAGCCATTACCAACAACCCAACATCCAGCATAACGGGTGATTTGGGATTGAGCCCAGCAGCTACATCATACATTACCGGGTTTTCATTAACAAATGAAACCGGGTATGCCACCTCGTCTCAGGTTGAAAATAGCACAGGAAGACTATATGCCGCTGATATGGCAGCTCCAACTCCTGATAATCTTACCATAGCCGTTGAAAATATGATTACAGCCTACAATGATGCTGCCGGCAGAACATCACCCCATTTCATTGAGCTTAATACAGGAAACATTGGTGGAGAAATTCTGGTACCGGGTCTCTACAAATGGACCAATACTGTTACACTGCCCACAAGTATTACCGTTTCAGGTGGTGCCGACGATATCTGGATTTTCCAGATTGCTGAAGACCTTACAGTAAGTAGTAACGTGAATGTAATTCTAAAAGGGGGTGCCCAGGCAAAAAATATTTTCTGGCAGGTTGCAGGAACGGCAACTTTTGGCGCTAACTCACATTTTGAGGGGATCATCCTGTCCATGACAGGCATAACCTTTCAAACGGGGGCTACCTTTAACGGAAGAGCACTGGCACAAACATCGGTTATTCTTGACGGAAATACCGTTGTTCAGCCTGAATAAAAAAGTAAAAGTGTAAAAGTAAAAAGGATGTCGGAATAAGTTTTTCAGGCATCCTTTTCTTTTTTTGGTAAGCGGGTAAATCTGCTTCACTCTTTGCTTCATAAACAGATCTGCATCATAAACCGAATAAGGCTTTTAAAAAAAATAGTTAAAGCATTTCAGATGTGAGAATTATGTAACTTTTTGCCAAAAATGTGTAATGCAATCTGATGCTAAAAAGCCAATCTTTGTACTTTATAAACCCCATGTTCACAAAATGTTTACCGAATTCGCAAACATAAAACCGAAGCTATGGAAACAATACAGTCAAACAAATCGATACCGTGGGCTGAAAAAAAGGAAAAACTTAAAATTCTCTTTCCTTCCATTACTGACCACGATTTACAATTTAATGATGGAAAGGAAAAGGTTATGATAGACATGCTGGCTTACAAACTTGGTAAATCAACAGATGAACTTCGCTTTATTATTCATGCAGAATTATAGAAAAGTTTAAATCAGAAATAAAATGCGGTTTAATTAAATATTTAAAAGACCCTTCCCTCCCGGAACGGGGAGTCAGGGGCACCATTCTCAACCTTCAGGATTTAATTATTAATCAATGAGTACAATCTGAAAAGTCCAATACCCCCCGGCCCCCTAAAAAGGGGGAGTTCGCAACTAATTATATTT
>JAABRR010000093.1 GCA_011390785.1 Sphingobacteriia bacterium | reverse complement strand
TGATATGCCAGGATGGCTATGGCAATATTTATTTTGGAACCGAAGACGGGCTCATTATTCAGAAGCAGGATCAGACATTCTGGATTCATGACCAATATGAGCAGGCATCTGCCCTGCGCGGCAAAAGAATTTTCAGTCTCTATTTTGATGCTTCAGAGAACTGTGTCTGGATTGGAACCATCTCGGAAGGGCTGTTTAAACTAAACCTGACTGACAACGGAGAATATTTGTCAATGGAAAGCTTCCGGCAATCAATGCAAAACAATTATTACATTGCCAACAATACCATATGGTGCTTTTATAAAGATGACGAAAATACACTTTGGATCGGCACGGATTCAGGCTTGCTCAGGAAAACACAGGGAGCGGGTAATTTTGAACAGATAAAATCAGAAGGAGTGTTGGATAAAAAAATTGTTGGTATTGAGAAAGATGATGAAGGTAACCTGTGGCTGGCAAATTCACAGGGGCTTATTTACTACAACCCCTATCAGGAACAGGTAAGAGCCTATACCTATGAAGATGGTCTTAATTCCAATACACTTACCGAAGCAGTTGGGAAAACCCGTGATGGAGTTTTGTTTTTTGGAAGTATCAATGGGTTAAACTATTTCAGGCCCAATGAAATTAAAAATGATCCCGGCATTGCCAATATTGCCATATCTGATTTCAGGGTTCACAATCAAAGCATTGTTCCGGATCAAGACTACTGGGGTTCAGTTATTCTAAACCAATCCATCAATCTTACAGAAGAAATTGTACTCAACTACCGGCAGAATGATTTCATTTTTGAGTTTGCTGGTACCAATTACGCCAATGCATCAGAGAATATGTTTAAATACAAAATGGATGGTTACGACACCAACTGGGTGTTTACCAACGGAGCTCACCGCTTTGCGCCCTATTCCAACCTAAAACCAGGAAACTATACCTTGCAGATTAACGCAGCCAATCATGACGGGATTTGGAGTGAAACGCCAAAAACACTAAAAATCAGAATTTTGCCTCCACCATGGCAAACCACATGGGCATATATGATTTATGTTTTGATTTCAGGCTCCATATTGTGGTCATTTATTTACATAATGCGCAACAGGCAAAAACTCAAACATCAGATTGAGCTCGATAATGTGCAACGCAGAAAAGACAAGGAGATACATGAACTCAAACTAACCTTCTTCACTGATATTGCCCATGAGTTCAAAACACCGCTATCACTTATCATAGGGCCATTAAACGACCTTATTGAGTCAAAAACAAGCATCAAACATCGCGACTTTTGCTTCCATATTGTTTCCCGAAACGTAAAACGGCTGATGTTTCTCGTAAATCAACTTCTCGATTTCAGAAGAATCAATGCCGACCAGAATATTCTTAACGTATCAGGAAATGATCTGGCCGCCTTCATCAAACAAACCACCGAAGCATTTTTGTGGCAGGCCGAAAGTGAAGAGGTCAACTTCAATATCGTCCTTCCTGATTCAATGCAATGCTTTTTCGATCGCGATATTATTGAGAAGGTGATCTATAACCTGCTATCCAACGCTTTTAAGTTTACTCCCAAAAACGGGATCGTTGAAATTGAATTAAAGCCGATTTGGAAAAAAAGCAAGCAGTTTGCCATAATTACCATCAAAGACAGCGGAAAAGGCATACCTAACAATGAAAAATCGCTGGTATTTGAGAGATATGTGCATGGTAAAGACCGTTCATCATCGGGTATAGGGCTTCATTTGAGCTACCAGCTGATAAAGGCCCATAAAGGAGAGATCAATTTAGCCGACAGCCATTATGGCGGAGCTGAATTTATTGTAAAAATTCCTGTTTCTGAAGAATCCTATTCAGGTCACGAATTATTTGAAACTGTTGTATCCAAAAACCCTACGCTTGATGTACTGACAGATTTCGAAAAACCTCGCAAAGAAGTTGCAGAAGAGCGGGAAAGCATATTGGTTGTAGAAGATGACCATGATTTGAGAGCTTATCTGAAGAATTGTCTTCAGCCTCAGTACTCCATTTTTGAAGCAGCAAATGGCAGAGATGGCATTGAGCTGGCAAACAAATACCTGCCCGATATTGTAATTAGTGATGTAATGATGCCCGAAATGGATGGTATTGAAATGTGCCGCGAACTTAAAAAAAACAACCAGACATCGCATATTCCGATACTCATGCTTACCGCCAGAACCGATGAAGAACATATTAAAATGGGGCTTGATGCAGGGGCGTGGGATTATATAACCAAACCCTTCAATACCCATGCATTACTTCAAAAGATTGACAATATAATTGAAACACGTAACAATTTTAAGGAGTTCCTGATTAACCAGAACGTAACCCAGGATATTACCCGACACTATTCCCCGTTCGATCAGAAACTTATAACAAAAATCACAGAAATTATTGAGTCAAATATCAGCGATCCTGATTTCTCTGTTGAAGATTTGGCATCGGCTGTTAGTCTCAGCCGGATGCAACTGCACCGCAAACTCAAATCTCTGGTAGGGCAGTCAACAACCAGCTTTATACTGAAAATTAAAATGCACTATGCCAAAAGCATGTTTGACAAGGGTTGCGATCGCATCAATGAAGCGATGGATGCCGTGGGTATATGCAGCTATTCCTATTTTTACAATTCATTCAAAAAAGTAGTAGGAAAAACAGCCAAAGAGTATATCAAGGAATTAAAAGCTCACAATAATAACCAAATCCCACAGGGAGCAAAGTAAGACCAAGCTTTTTAGTAAAAACCCTTTCAGGGACTCAGCAAAAACCAAATCAGCCAATGATATAATGTTGGCTCTGAGTTATCTTCACTATCTAACGGAAAAGATCCCTCAGCGAATAATGCCTGCGGTGCAACAGCCATACCACTACCATCCCGAAAAGGAAGGTTGAAGATGCTGTTTCAACCAGGTGACTAAGCCTTACACTTGCCTGGGGTATAAGTGGGTTTTCGAGAATATGTCCGATGTTTTGCGGAATACTTATAAATACTCCCACCAGAATAGCTGCAGGCCAGACTTTTAACGATGAGCCGTACAATATCGGAACCATACATAACGTCCAAATCATAGCTCGAAGCACCTGAAAGGGAAATAACCACGGATCGGTTTTCAGTGTATGCGCAGTATGCTGCCAAAAGGGAGTAATGGTGCCGGGACTGCCATAAAAGGCGCGCAATTCCGGATTTTGCCATGCTATAAAATATCCGGCCAACCAGTAAAGCAACACATATGCTACGGCAATGATAGCAAGTTTACCCACCCACTGCGATAAAGGCATTTTTAAGTCGTATGGGTAGGGCGATGAAACTGTACTCTTCATCCCTTTCAAAACCCACACGGCCAGGGGTATAAAAACAAAAGCTACCGGCATTCCCATCAGAAACAGCAACGGCATTAGTTGATCATCAACTGTAAGGTCTGAAAGGAAGTACCATGTTTCAATCTGCATTATAAACGTATTTGCTCCGTACCATGCCAGTGACAGTAAAGCAGCAAGCCGCCACCCTTGCCATCTCGAAACGATAATCAGTATCATGATCAGAAGGGTATTTACTACAGCAATAAGCAGCAAGCCCGTAATACCCGTCAGCACACCGGGCTCAGGAGTGATGTCAGGGAGGTGCCCCTGCAATATGCCGGCACCAGCCACAAAAAGTATGGTATATAATACCACCAGTATCAAAAACCGCCAAATCAGGCCAAAAAGTGAAGTTTCTTTTTTCATAAATAAATAATTTGTATTAAAATAGATTAGAAGAATTAAACATAATGATTTTGGCTTTGCCAAGCCTGTAAACTCGGTTCATCCGTATTAATATTTAACGAATCAAAGTAAGTTCTATTAAGGATAATAAGCTTAATCAATATATTTAAAATGCGAGAGAGATACCCCTGTCGGCAATTTTATTGATTTTGAAACAGAAACATAGCCACAGCACCCAGATCCATTAATCCATGTAAAATGACAAAAAACAGAAATAGTGAAGGCCGGTAATAAAGTGATATTCCAATGAGTAGTGCCAGCGGCAAATATGCAATTGCCCGATAGATAATAAAATCTATATCTGCCACAAAAGGAAGAGTTACATGCTGAAGGGAAAGAAACAGTAACGGCAGTATCACTGCAATCCATTTCGATTTCTGGCGTTCAGCCAGTTTTGGCATAATATAGCCAAAATAAAAGGGCAATTCGGCAAAGGCAATGGTAACCGGGAATGCAACCAATAAAACGTAAACCAAAACATTGGGTATTGAGCCAAACATTAACTTTACCGATGCTGATGCATCGCCCCAAAGCCAAATACTGAGCAGGTGCCCTGGTAACAGAACCGCGGGCACAGCCAGCAATGTCAAACCAATGAAAATAAGGATATCTTTCCTTAGATGGGCCTTATGAACGCGAAACAGGTTCCAGAAAGTCTTTCCTTCCCTTCTGAACAAAATGATTAACAACGCAATAGTTATCACATTGGTTAAAGTGGCTGCCAGAAGCCAGTAATACTGCGACTGCTGCCATGAGCCGAGCATAAGCGCCACCACACTCTGGAAAATCAGAAAAAGAAAGAGCCTTAATGGCAGCAAAGCGAAAGGGATTGATTGGGACGGCTTCATATTTTTGGATTTTCAGGTTTGTTCCAGTTTGTAGTTTTGCGAAGAAGCAACCGCAACACCTTTTTTTTAAGACTTGCCATATTTTTATTTATTTGGATTATTACTTATGTCCGCAAGGCTAATTGCATGATTCAGTACATCCGATGCTATTACATCCATTGCCAAATCAGGTTCTTCAAACAGGGGTGCGTGGGC
>JAABRR010000092.1 GCA_011390785.1 Sphingobacteriia bacterium | reverse complement strand
GCGACTTTGCCTGTTCCAATGAGTTGCTCAATCAGATATTTGAGAATGAGAAATGGACATTTCGTGGAAATTTCTATGCAGTGCCCACCGATTGCCCACAACGAGATGAGCGCCTGGGATGGATGGCCGATGCCGGAAACATCCCTGCCACTGCCGCCTGGTATTACGACGTTAACCGCTATTTCGACAAATGGGTGTACGATATGAAAGACAGCCAGAAAATGAGCGGTTATTTTCCCAACTACTCACCATCAATGGGTGGCAGTGCTTTTGGAAGCAACCGTGGGGCTCCCGGTTGGGCCGATGCCGGGGTGAAGGTTCCTTTTACACTTTATCAGTATTATGGAGATACGCTTTTGCTTTCCAACCATTACGAAGCCATGAAGCACCACGTGATGAGCATGATGAACGACAGTGAGAACAACCTGTTCCCTTCGGGTGGATGGGGCGACTGGCTGGCTGTTGAGCCTTCACCCGCCGAACCGATCGGCACGGCCTACTATTATTACAGCACCAAAACAATGGCTGAAATTGCCCGGATACTCAACAAGAGTGTGGATACGCAATTTTTTGATTCACTGGCCATCGAAATTGCCGATGCCTACAACCGGGAATATTACAACCCCAATACCGGCAACTATTCCACGGGCACCCAAACCATGAATATTTTACCCCTCAGCTTTGGCATTACCCCCCCTGAAAACAAATCAAAGGTTATGGCCAATGTGCTGAATGATATTGCTGAGAAGGAAGATCATCTCACTACTGGCTTTCTGGGTACAACCTTCCTGATACCAGAACTCAGCAAACACGGCCATGACGAAGTGGCTTACAGCATCATGGCACAGCTTGGCTACCCATCATTCGGGAGGATCATTGATGCCGGCGCCACCACCATCACCGAAGCCTGGAATGCCTATATGGGCGAAGATTTTGCGTCGCACAACCATTTCAACCTGGGCTCGGTTACCGAATGGTTCTTTTCCGGACTTGCCGGTATTCAACCCAATGATGATGGGCCGGGATTTAAGAAATTCATTATCAGACCCGTGGTGCTTAATGATCTGGATTATGCCCTTGCATCCTACGAAACCGGATATGGAACCATAAAATCTGCGTGGGAAAAAAGGGATGGAAAGATCCATTTTGAGATCGAAATCCCGGTCAATACCACTGCAACGGTTTTTGTACCCGGAAATGGCAAATTGAAACAGGAAGCAGGAAGGGAAGAGATACCCTTCACTGGTGAAGGAATTTACAATATATATCAATTGGGTTCAGGGAGGTATATATTCTCCGAAAGAGAAAAATTGTAACTTACAGCTGAATATTGTGATGTATTAAAAGTATCGAGTCCCTGGTGAAAGTAAATTTTCGATGCTAACCCTAAGCGTCAAACGCTTATTACATTAAATTATAACGAGTTGCAAACAAAATCATTGAATACACCCAGGGAGTTGCATTTCCCGAAAGGGCTTGCTGTTTATTCGGAATTTTTGGTTTTGACTCCGATTTTATAAATCATAAGGTTATTAAGGTGAAATGAAGTTACTTTTGGCCAGGCATTCATCAAAAAAGCAAATAAAATGAAGTATCTTATTTCTTTTTCCTTTATTCTGTTTTTCGTTATTTATATAGGGCAGGCACAATGGATATCCATAAATCCGGGGGCCGGCGGCCAGGTTCAGGATGTGGTTGCAGATCCGGGCAATGTGGGCACACTTTACCTTGCTTCTGACATGGAAGGTGTTTATAAAACAACAGATAACGGGGAATCATGGCAAACCACAGGTCATTTAATGAACAACAGGGTATATGCAGTAGCCATTGACCCTCAAAATTCTAACCGGGTATATGTTGGCACTTTATACGGGCTTCATATTTCGGATGATGGCGGTGAAACCTATAGGTTTATCGCCGCAACCCGAAACAGATCCATAGCAAGCATAGCTATCGATCCCAATAATTCTGACAAAATTATTGCAGCCCCCGGCTGGCGCGATGATTATGATTTTATTCATACCCTGGGAGAACAACAGAACGGGAAGGGCGAGGTATTCCTTTCAGAAGATGGTGGCGATACCTGGGTTATCTATTCATTTGATGAAAATACGCAAACAGACCGTGATGGCAGGTAACGGATTGCAGCTAAACAACTTAAATTACTGGTACCCGGAAGTTGACAACCGCTCTACCGGTTCAACCCATAAGGTTCTGGTAGGATTGCAAGGTCAGCGTGATGGCTTGTTCGAAGGAACCTTGCCAGTGCCCAGCTCGATCTGAATGCAGTAACCACTCGTGCAGGAGTTGGTCAAATAGAAGAGCCCCTGCCCTACAATGCACCTATGAGCCGCATTTTGGCAGAACGATTGAAAGAACTCAACTTTGAAGGAGATGTTTACTGGCACTGGAAGCGCATGGGTGCTTACAGCGATCCATCGAAGTACGCCGATGTGAACTATGGCTATAAACCCCTTACAAGAAACGGACAGCAGATAGCCTGGAACTCACCGCAAACTTTGGCAAAAATTCCTGAAGATGAGATGAACCGAAATCCCGAGGTAAACGGGCAGCAAAATCCTTAAAGCCCGGTGCAAGAGATTTTTGAATCATAGTCTTATAACACAAAAACAGGCAGGATCAGTTGATATTCAATTGATCCTGCCTGTTTCTATTTAATCTGATTCCCATTAAACGGCAAAAAACAGATCGCAAGGAATAGCAGATTGGCTTCGCAAAAGTGTTCAGTACATCATTTTAATTTGTCTCGTTCGAATTTGCAGATACTGTGCGAATATTCAGAGATTGAAGCTGGCGGGTGTTGTATTCAATGACATCCACCAGTGATTGGGTGCTGTAGAGCCCGGGGAAATTCAAAAGGGATATATAGGCTGCATCGGGCATGGTTTCTCGTAAGGCCCCTCCTGATGGGTTGTGTGCATTATCAATAATTAGGGTGGCATTGGTTCGGGTCATTTCCATAATCTGGCGCGCTTCGGGTGGGGCCGGGCCAAATACAGCCTGGGTTTTTATTCCCATTTCCGAAACAAATGATTGTTGAAAGAAATGGACTACAGCACTTTCTTCGCCAAATCCTTTCTCAATCAACGATTTTTGGGCTTCGCTCATCGCTTGTTGGATGGCTGCCAGATTTTCACGGGCTTTTTCTTCCGTACCTAATCGTTGGGCAATTTTCATCACCGATTCTTCGATCTCTTCCAGTTTATAGCTGGTCTGGATCTGCAGCATTTTTTCGTCCGGAATTTTCAAACCGGTTCTTATCTCACCCATCATGATCTCGTAACCGGCATAAATAACAATTTCGGCGTTGTTGAGATGCGAGATATCGCCGGGTCTCAATTCATACTCGCTGGGATGGATCATTTCGTAGGGAGTAAGTACCCTTACATCTTTGGCACCGGCTGCCATGGCGTAGGCTGCTGTCCAGGCATTGGTTGTTACTACTTCGGACTTTGGCGATTGGGATATGTTGCAGGAAATAAACAGGCTTGCAATGACCAAAAAAAACAGGTTCTTCATTTTTTACGGGTTAAATACATAATTATAAAAACCAGGCAGGCCAGGGCTGCAATGGCCGAGCTGGCCGGAATATCGATGGCAACGGATAGCAGAAATCCTCCCAGGGCAAATACACCACCCCAGAGCACCGAACCGAAGATCATTCCACGAAGGCTGCGTGCCCGGAAAGAAGCGACAACCGGTGGCAACAGCAAAATGGCATCGAGGAGTAATGCCCCGATAAGCTTCATGGCCAGGGCCACCGTAACAGCCACCACAATTACCACCACGTAGTAAAGCAGGTTTTCATTAAAACCTGAAGTGAAGGCAATTTCACGGTCAAAAAACAATGCCCGCAGGTGGTTACGGAAATAGTACTGAAAAGCCACCAACGCCAGGGAAAAAATACTTACCCCGATAACATCTGCCCAGCTTAGCACATACAGGTTTCCCCAAAGCAGTGCCAGCGTATCCTTGGCGGGTACGTTAAACTTGTAAATAAAAATAAATGCCAGTGAAATGGTAATCACCATAAAAAACATGCTGATGTGCCCCAGGTCCATTTTCAGGATGCGCGATGAGCGCGTCATGAAAAGCACCAGCAACAGGTTAACGCCAATGGTTGTCCAGAAAGGATTGATCTGAAAAGCCAGTGCCATGGCACCGCCCAAAATGGCGCCGTGCATAAGCATAAAGCGCATGGGTAGCAGGTTAAGCCTGAAAAGATACACCCCGGCAAGCGGAAAAGTGAGTCCGGCAATGGTGATCACCAGCAAACCTTTCAATATGGGGGTAAGGGTCAGTATCTCTAACACAGGGTTCCTCCTTTCAACTCCATGCTTTTCCAGTTCAGTTTTTGGGTCCACTGGTGCTCGTGCGATACCAGGATCATGGTGGGGGCTTCGTTGCGACTCACTTCGTGCAGCAGTTCCAGCAAATCATCCTTGCCTTGCTGATCCAGAAAGGATGTTGGTTCATCGAGCAGGAAAACCCCGGCATTCTGGCAAAGGCTGCGGGCAAGCGAAACCCTTTGTTTTTCACCCCCCGACAAGGTGTTGTAGGGTTGATCGTAAAGGTGGAAGGACCCGGTGCGCCGCATGGCCACTTCAACGCGAATTTCAGAATCGGTGCGCGAAAGCCTTGCAGTGCCCAGTCCGATCTTTACCACTTCAGCTGCGGTGATGGGGAATCCGTTTTTGATGCTTTCCTGGTGAATGTAGGCCACAATGCTGCGGTTTTTCTTCCACCCGGGGCTTCCAACTTTAAAGTCGCCCACTTCAATAGTACCTTCTGAAAGTGGCACAAAACCCAGGATTGCCCTGAGTAAGGTGGTTTTT
>JAABRR010000091.1 GCA_011390785.1 Sphingobacteriia bacterium | reverse complement strand
GAATTACAAAAGCTACGTGTGTCGTCAAGGCTCAAAATATAGGATATGATGAGTTGGCTACTGTGGACGGTCGTATCGCACAGGTGGTAAAAATTATGGGAGATGAGGTGACACTTCAGGTATTCGGAGGAACAGAAGGGATTTCTACCCATGGGGAAGTGATATTTACTGGCAAACCTCCGACATTGAAGGTAGGAGAAGACTTGGCGGGTAGATTTTTTAATGCGTATGGGCACCCTATAGATGGTGGCCCTGAAATAGAGGGAGAAGAAAGAGAGATTGGCGGCCCTTCAGTAAATCCAGTGAAAAGGAAACAACCATCCGAACTTATTGCAACAGGTATAGCAGGAATAGATCTTAACAATACATTGGTCACAGGTCAAAAAATACCATTTTTTGCCGATCCCGATCAACCATATAATCAGGTGATGGCAATGGTTGCCCTACGTGCTAAAGCAGACAAAATTATACTTGGGGGCATGGGTTTGCTTAATGATGACCTTTTATATTTTCGCAGTGTATTTGAAAATGCAGGAGCGCTTCATCGGATTATCACATTTGTCAATACGACTGAAGATCCTCCGGTCGAAAGGCTTTTGATTCCAGATATGGTGTTGACAACTGCTGAATATTTTGCAGTGGATAAACAGGAAAAAGTATTGGTACTTCTTACCGATATGACCTTGTATGCTGACGCTTTGAGTATAGTATCCAACAGGATGGATCAGATTCCTTCAAAAGATAGTATGCCAGGTTCACTATATTCGGACCTTGCCCGACTATATGAAAAAGCAGTTCAATTTGAAGCTGGTGGGTCAATCACCATCGTAGCAGTAACCACATTATCAGGTGGAGATATTACCCATGCAATTCCGGACAATACGGGATATATTACGGAAGGACAGCTTTTTCTCAGAAGAAATACAGATATCGGAAAGGTAATAATAGATCCGTTCAGAAGCTTATCGAGACTTAAAAATCTCGTAATTGGTAAAAAAACCAGAGCTGATCATCCTCAAGTGATGAATGCTGCCATTCGGTTGTATGCAGATGCGATCAATGCCCGTACCAAACAGGAGAATGGTTTTGAACTGACTTCTTATGATAAACGAGCTCTCGATTTTTCCAAAGATTATGCAATGCAATTACTCGCTATTGATGTTAACATAGCCACTGAAAAAATGCTCAATGTAGCATGGGAACTTTTTTCGAAATACTTTTCAAAAGAAGAAGTAGCCATTAAAAAAGAATTTTCGGATTTATACTGGATAGACAAATAAGCAAAACGCACATGGCAATCACCTTTCAATATAATAAAACATCCCTTCAATACCTGCAGAAACAAATGCAGACCCGACTAAGTGCTTTGCCAGTATTGAAAAACAAAGAATCGGCATTGAGGATTGAAGTAAAAAAGACTCGAAATGAAGTTGCTGCGTTAGACAATTTGATTGAAGTACATCAAAAACAGTTAGAAGATTTATCCCCATTATGGGAAGATTTTGATATGTCCCTTATTGATATCAAGCATGTGATAATTGACACTGTCATGTTTGCTGGTGTAAAAATTCCAAAACTTGACAATATAAACTTTATTGTAAAAAAATTCAACCTTGTCAGTAAACCACACTGGTATGGGGATGGGATAACCATTATTAAAAAAATGTCAACATTCGCTATAGAAAAAGAAATCTTAATTCGGAAAATTTTATTGCTGGATAAAGCCCGTAAAAAAACAACACAAAAAGTAAATCTTTATGAAAAAAATCAGATACCGGAATATGATCAGTCCATTAAAAAAATAAAAAGATTTATGGAAGACGAAGAGAATCTGGCGATTTCATCGCAAAAAATCCTAAAGAATAAACTTCAAAAATCAAGTGGCACATGATTATACCCATGTATAAATATGATTTTCTGGTCTATCATGATGACTTCAATAGATTTTTGACTGGTCTGAAAGATCTTGGGGTGTTACACATCAAACCACATCATTCTGTTAGCTCTGGGACTATCAGTGATACCCAGACAAAACTAAAAAAAATCAGAGATACAATATCTTTGCTTTTAAAACATAAAAACGATACTTCATCCGATCATATATCCCCGAAGCTTGAAAATGGTCAACAAATTATTGAGAAGGTGGAGGCTTTGCAAACAGAAAAACAGCATCTTCAGCTTACATTGCAAAATCTGGATAATGCCATTTCTTATGCAGAACCATGGGGAATGTTTTCGCCAGAAACACTAAAAAAGCTGAAGGAAAATGGCATCACCGTGCAAATGTACTCTTGCGCAGAAAAACTATTTGATCCAAAATGGAAAACAGATTATCTCCTCGAAATCATACAAGTTTACACACCAAATATATTTTTTGTTATTTTTCAAACTAAGGATGAAGAAATTACAATCAAAGCAAATCGACTTACCTGGCCTGAAAACCCAACCAGTGTTCTTAAGAATGAAATAGAACAAGTAACAGTACGAATGTCAGCTATCTTTCAGGAGTTAGAAATGATTAGTAAATATGACATGGATATACTTTATGCATATGAGCAAGAGATATATACTCAAATGCAAATAGTGGAAGCATATGAACAGTCTAAAAACCTAAACGAAAACAAAGTGGTGTTGTTAAGTGGTTTTGTGCCGCAGTTCAAGCAGGTAGAAATAAATTCTTATTGCGAAGAAAATAAGATTTTCTTCCTTAGTGAAAAGGTTAAGCCCAAGGACCAACCTCCTGTTTTGTTAAAAAACAGAAAGTTTCCTCAGTTATATGAGTTTATAGGAAAATTATACAGTTTACCGTCTTATTCTGAATTGGACCTAACTCCATTTTTCGCCCCATTTTTTATGATGTTTTTTGGATTGTGTCTTGGGGATGCCGGATATGGATTATTAATATTGATTGCTGCTACATTATATAAATATAAAGTCAGTTCGACTCTTCGTCCCATGCTTACTCTTGTTCAATGGCTGGGATTGGCTACTGTGATATTTGGAATTATTACAGGTAACTTATTTGGGTTAAATCTTTTGGGAGACAAATTTGTATTTTTGGGTTCTTTCAGGAGCATCATGCTGGATAGTAATCAAATATTCAATTTTGCGCTGGTGCTGGGTTTTATCCAAATCATTTTCGGTCTTTGTATTCAGATAGCCAATAAAGTCAAACAATTCGGATGGAAATATACCGTGACTCCAATATCGTGGATAATCATACTATTTGGAATCATAGATATGGCGATACTTAAGCTGACTGGAAACATCAGCACATACTTTATTTATGTTGCAATTCTTGCCATTCTAATTTTTAATGATCCGGACACAAGTATTCTGCCACGTATCGGTAAAGGCATCTGGGAGCTTTATGGTATAACTGGTTTTATAGGGGACTTACTGAGCTACATCCGTCTTTTTGCATTGGGAATTTCCGGGGCTATTCTAGGGCTGGTAGTCAATGATATAGCCATGCGTTTACTGAGCATAGATTGGATTGGACCTATTTTGTTTGTTGTATTTTTGTTATTTGGGCATGGTCTTAATCTGATAGTTTCATCACTAGGAGCATTTGTACATCCTATGAGACTTACATTTGTAGAGTTTTATAAAAATGCCGGATTTTCAGGAGGTGGCAAAGCATATAAACCTTTTGGTGGAAAAATATCATAATATCTTCCAAGTACTATATCAATCAATAGAATCAACAGAAGCTTAAGAAATGTAGCAGCATAAATATCACTCTTTTACAACTTTCCAAACTTTTGAAGCTGAATCAGCTGTAATTTTTAGGAAATAACTACCAGCTGATAGATGCTGAACTGAAATCTTGGTATTTGTATCTATAAGATTTCTTTCGAACACCAATTTGCCAATGGCATCATAAATCTGTATAGTTACAGATTGTAAATTTTGTTTCATGTCTACATGTAAATAGTTCCGTATGGGATTAGGATAAACCAATATGAAATCTAATTCTGTCTCCTTGACGTTAGTATAAATAAAATTTGTTTCTGCCACTACTGAACAATCGTTTGCGTCAGTGACTGTAACCGAATATACACCTGACTCGTTAGGTTCAATGCTTAATGTATTTTCTCCTGTGCTCCAATTGATACGATATGGGTGAAGTCCCATTGTAATCTCTATAGTGATGTTGATGTTATCAATTATGAAATCAATAATTGGATTTTTATTGACCGATACCATCACCATACTTTCTGCCTTACATGGACCTTCAGTAACTGTCACTGAATAAATACCACTGTCGACGTATTCCAATGTACTTTCAATATTACCATCATTCCACAAATAGCTTTCAAAAATATTGTCTAAATACAAATGGCCAGTTTCGCCTTCACAAATCGAAAGATCACCTAAAATTTCAACAGATAAGGCCTCACTGTCCTCTATCTCAGCGCCTAATTCATATTTGCAGCCATATTGGTCCGTTATTGTTACATTTATCGGGCCTGCAGGAAGATTAAGTAAAAGTTGTTCCATGCTTCCATTATGCCAAAGGTATTCATACAGATCCATTTCGTGAATTAATTCCGCAGATCCATTGTCATCACCACAGGTCGTATTTGATATTGTAAATTCAATATTTGGAACAGGTATAACCACAATGGTAATATCCGCTGTAGCTGAACAATCTTCAGAATCAGTCACGGTAATAGAATACATACGACTTTCACTCCCTTCAATGATAATGGAACTGCTAGATTCTCCAGTACTCCATAAGTATGTGAATGGTCCGATTCCCTCAGTGATTTCAATAGTCAATGATAGCTCCTCATTCATGCAAACCGTATCCTTTTCCGATTGAATAGAGACCTCCATGCTGCATACTTTGTTGCAAATTTCATTTACCTGGGGACGGCTATTGCAGCCTTGTGCATTATT
>JAABRR010000090.1 GCA_011390785.1 Sphingobacteriia bacterium | reverse complement strand
CCCATACGGAGATTGATGAGCCATAGCCTAAATACCTTTAAAAAATACCTAAACATTAAGATCATGAAAAAAATCACACACATCTTTCTTGCATTCTCTCTTTTGGCTATATTGATTGGCTGTGAGCAAAAAGCCACTGTAGGTGAACGCTGGAGCAAAGAAAAAGCCTGGCAAGGGTACGAACAAAACGGCTGGTTGGTGGGGGCAAATTACAACCTAAACAACGCCATTAACCAGCTTGAATTTTGGCAGGCCGAGACATTTGACCCCCAAAGAATTGACCTGGAACTGGGTTGGGCTGACGATATTGGATTCAACTCTATGCGTGTTTACCTGCATGACATTGCCTGGGAAACCGATCCGGAAGGCTTTCTTGACAGAGTAGATACCTACCTGGAAATCGCACACAGCCACAACATCAGCACCATGCTCGTTCTTTTTGATGCAGTTTGGAACCCGGTAGCCAAACCAGGGAAACAACCCGACCCCATACCCCATACCCACAATTCGGGATGGATACAAAGCCCAACGGCCCAAAGACTGCAGGATAAAACACAATATCCCCTGCTGGAAGAATATGTAAAAGCAGTGATCACACGTTTTGCCAACGACCCAAGGGTAGTTGCCTGGGACTTGTACAACGAGCCCGACAACACCAACAACGATCGCTTTACTGACACCGAAGCTCCCAACAAAACAGATCACACCTACAACCTGATGGTAAAAACATTTCAATGGGCACGGGAGATAAATCCGTCCCAACCCCTTACCGTTGGTGTTTGGCAAAATGACTGGGCAGAAGACAAGGTGCACGAAAACCGGTTCAACGTATTTCAACTGGAAAACTCAGACATTATTTCCTTTCACGACTATGGCAACATGGAGAATTTTATCCGAAAGGTAGAGTCGCTAAAAAGGTTCAATCGCCCCATCGTGTGCACCGAATACATGGCCCGGGAAAACAAATCCACCTTTCAGGAAAAATTACCCTATATGAAGCAGGAGGGCGTTAGTGCCTACAACTGGGGATTGGTATCCGGGAAAACTCAAACCATCTATCCCTGGCGCTCCTGGCGCGAAACCTTTACCGATGAACCCGACCTGTGGTTTCACGATGTGTTCCACCCCGACGGCACACCCTACGACCAGGAAGAGGTGGAGCTTATCAGGGAACTGACAAGGAACTAACAATAAATATTCACTGCAATTTTAAATACGTTAAGTGAAGGCAGTATTATCAATATTTTACAAAAAATATCCAATGTGCGATGACAGGTTTAATGAAACAATCAAAATTCTGGAACAGATTAGTTCAACTTTTTATTATTCAAATGTTAGTAATGATGTCTGCCTGCAACGGAAAGAATAATCCCCCATTATTGCCCACAACTAAGATCATTATCGACACTGATATGGGTTCCGATTGCGATGATGTGGGCGCTCTTGCCTTGCTGCATGCCTATGCCGACATGGGCATGGTGGAGATTGTAGGGTGCATTTACAGTTCAGGAAAAGTGCCTTATGGGGCAGCCATTATTGAAGCCATCAACATTTACTATGGAAGACCTGATATTCCTATCGGGGCTTACCATGGCAATGAAGTGGGTGACCCGGTAGATAAAATGACTGCCGAAAAACTGGCGCGTGACACTGTGGCATTTGGACACAATATCATTCACAACACCGATGCAGAAGAGCAAACCCGACTGAACCGCAGATTACTGGCACAGGCTGAAGACAGCTCCATCACCTATATTACTATTGGCCACACCAAAGGGTTGCATGAATTACTGGTTTCTGACCCAGACGATATCTCACCATTGACAGGTCGTGAGCTCATTAGCAAAAAAATGAAACAATGGGTTGCCCTGGGAGCATTGAATGCCCGCAATGACGGAGACTATTTTGTAAAGGACTGGAACTTCTATTTCAACAATACAGCACCCTACACGAAATACCTGGTGGAAACCTTCCCTGTTCAGGTGGTGTATATTGATGCCGGTACCAATGTAATGACCGGTAAATCGTTAATACACACCCCGCCCGGCAATATTGTGCGCACAGCTTACCGCGACTGGTTGTGGGAAACATCCAAAAAAACCCTGGAACATCAACGCCCCAGTTGGGACCTTGCTGCGGTATATTATGCTGTAGAAGGATTGGGTGCCTTTCTGGAAAGTGCCGGAAAGGGATGGCTCCATTTCGATGTCGATTTTGGAAGCAAATGGAACACTGCCACAAACCATTTCATCCCACAGGAATACATATACCAAAAAAGGATACCGATGAAACCTTTGCGGACTATCTTAATGAGTTGATTGGAAGGGAACCCCTTTTGGGCAAAAATGAACGTGTTAGATAATTCAGCTTTCTGGTTTTTAATAGAAGATCATTGCAAACCAATCATTTAACCCATAAACATGCCTGATTACAGTTTTTATACCTATTTAAAGTTGGATGATGATATATTACCTGATTGGCTCTGACTTGTCCATTTTCCTAATTAGGAAAAAAACTTTTGAAGAATGGCGCTTAAATCGGGTGGTGCTATATTATTAATAGCGTTGTGATTATCTGCAATATTTTTCATGATATGTATTAGGCTGTTGAAATCCCAATTGAATTGCACTTTCCCAATCCCGACAGGCTTTATCAATTTCTCCAAGCATGTGGTAAGCAATCCCTCTGTTGGTAAAACCAGCTGTAGAAACAGGGTTTAGCCTTAACAAATCATTATAATCGATAATTGCCGATTCCAGTTTTTTCAATGATAAATGAAGATTTCCCCTGTTTAAATAATAAAAAGGAACCAAATAGAATTCTTCGCCATTATTCTTTGCCAATTCAATGGCTTTGGAATATTCATAAAGAGCTTCATCTGTATTTGAATTCAACCGGTATATTTCACCACAATAAAAGAAAAACTCATCTTGTTCTTTAAAGATTTTCTTTCCCTTACTGAATATATTAAGGCTTTCTACGGCATTGGTTCGACTTAAGGTATAAAGCTGATAAACATGCAAATACGCTTTTTCGCGCAAGTGATATCTTTTGTTAATTATTCTTTGAGCAGCAGTAAGGGTACTAAAAATCGGGGCAACTTTATACAATGTGCAAATTATAGGATTTTAGATGATTATGTTTTTCGATACTAAGTATAATTTTTATACTTTTGGAATTTTAAATACCAATCGATATGTCAAGGATATTTATATTTACATATACAGTGTTTTTGGGCATTGTCGCAGTTTCACAATCCAACAAACAATTTAACGAAATGAATCAACAATTTTTAAGCACACAACCAGATGGCATTTATGCTGTATTTGAAACCAGCAAGGGTAACATTTATGCCGTTCTGGAGCACAAGAAAACACCTTTAACCGTAGCCAATTTTATTGGCCTGGCAGAAGGGAAAATCAAAAACAATGTAAAAGCAGAAGGCATTCCTTTTTACAATGGGTTAAAATTTCACCGGGTTATTCCCAACTTTATGATTCAGGGTGGTTGCCCCCTTGGTACCGGCACCGGAGATCCGGGTTACAGATTTGCTGATGAATTCGATGATTCGTTGAAGCATTCCGGTCCTGGTATTTTGAGTATGGCCAACTCAGGTCCTGCAACAAACGGGTCGCAGTTTTTTATTACCCATGTGGCAACACCCTGGCTCGACGGAAAACATTCTGTATTCGGAAATGTACTTCAGGGACAGGATGTTGTAGATAAAATTGCACAGAACGATACGCTTATCAGTCTCACAATCCTGAGAAAAGGGGCAGAAGCAGAAGCCTTTGATGCGGCAAAAACCTTTGAAGAAGAGCAAAAAAACCTTATTGAAAAGCAAAAACAAAGGGAGTTGGCAATGGCAGCAGAAGCAGAAAGACTAAAACAGTTATTTACCAACGTAACGCCCAGCGGATTAAGGTATATTGTTTTGGAAGAAGGAACGGGAAATACTCCCTCACCAACAAGCAACGTAAGGGTTCACTATACCGGGTCGTTTATCAATGGAAAAGTTTTCGATAGCAGTGTGCAGCGTGGCGAACCCATCGATTTGGGACTTAACCAGGTAATTCCGGGCTGGACAGAAGGCATCCAATTGATGAAAGAAGGGGCAAAATACAAATTTTACATTCCCTGGAACCTGGCCTACGGCGAACGTGGATACCCCGGTGCTATTCCACCCAGAAGTGATCTTATCTTTGAAGTGGAACTGATTAAAATTAACTGATCCTTTTTGTAAGGCTCGTAAAATTAAACCTGACACTAATATACATTTGGTGCCGGGTTTTTTTTGTGCTACGCCCATAGGGCTGCATTGGTCTGCTTCAGAAGTTGAAATTCTTTTTCAAATGCGAATACCCCGATTTGCTTACCGAAATTTTCAACCCATTGCTTAGTATTGCCACCCAGGCATCTTTGGAATAAGGTTCGATGCGTTCAATGGCCGTAAGTTTTACAATAAAAGAGCGATGCACCCTTACAAACTCTGCCGGATCAAGTTTCTCTTCATAAAACTTCATGGTTTGTTTCTTTACCCACTGATCGCCTTTGGTATGAATGACCAGGTAATCGTCACTGGCTTCAATGCATAGCAGGTTTTCGGAATAAACCACATTTATACTGCTTCCCGATCGAATGACAATGCGGTCGAGATATTTGTTCTTTGAAATACCCTGAGCTATCAGATTATCCAGATCTGTGGGTTTATTTTGCCCCTCTCCGATGATTTTCAGCGCTTTATTGATGGCTTTTTCAAACCGCTCCTTACCAAGGGGCTTCAACAGATAATCGCACGTGTTGTATTCGAAAGATTTTATGGCATACTCATCAAATGCTGTAGTAAAGATGATTAGTGGCAACTGCTCTCCTCTGAGCAGCTCGAGCATCTCAAAGCCATTGATACGGGGCATTTGTATGTCAAGAAAAATAAGATCAGGGTTGGCCTCCATTATTTTTTTTG
>JAABRR010000089.1 GCA_011390785.1 Sphingobacteriia bacterium | reverse complement strand
TGTGATACAATCCTTTCAAAGTATCGTATTACTGCCCTCGAAACACCAAAAAATCTTACCCCGGCAGTTACCATGAAAAGATCTACTATAAAAGGGCGTTGGGCTGCGCGAGATATCAGGTAACCAGAAGTGGTCATCAATCCAATTCCTGCCAGAATGGTACCACAGGCAATCAGCAAAGCCACTGTAAACTGCCACTTATGGGGTGTAATATATCCGATCAGTTTTGTTATCATATCGTATCCGGATTTAAAACGCCAATGGTTTGAAGGTAGTTGGCATAGATTCCCTTTTTTTGGATCAGTTCTTTGTGGGTGCCACTTTCGGCAATGGTACCGGCATCAAATACAAGAATATTGTCTGCTTTTCGCACTGTTTTTAATCTATGGGCTATGATGAGGGTGGTGCGTCCTTTAATGATCTGTTCGGTAGCATCAGAAATATGTTGTTCGCTTTCGGGATCAAGATTGGATGTGGGTTCGTCCAGGATCAGGATGGGCGCATTTTTCAGGAAAGCACGTGCCAGGGCCAGTCTTTGTTTTTCTCCGCCACTCAACCGGGAAGCGTTTTCAGTTAAGGGTGTGTTGTATTGATGTGGAAGGGCTTGTATAAAGCTATGTGCCCCGGCTTTTAATGCTGCATCAAAAACCTGATCTTCGGTAGCATTGGGTTGCGCCAACAGCAGGTTCTCCAAAACCGTGTCGTTGAAAAAATGGGGATGTTGTGGAACATAGGCAATTAGTTTTTGCCAGTTTTCCTGTCCTGTTTCTTCAATTGAGATTCCGTTGGCAAGTATTTGCCCGGCAGTGGGCCGTAAAAAACCCAGCAGTATATTGGCAAAAGTTGTTTTCCCTGTTCCGGTAGGTCCAACAATGGCTGTGATTTTCCCCTGTTCCAGGTAGCAATCTATCCCTTTTAAAACCGGTTGGTCTGATTCAGGATAAGTAAAATGGATGTTTTTTACTTCAATTGAGGGTAATGTATTGTTTCCTGGTTTGATCAGGAAATTATTCTTATGCATAAGTGGGTTTGTGTGCTGAATCTCAAAGATCTTTGTACCGGCAGCAGCCCCTTCCATACCTGCATGGTGATGAAGCCCCAGGGAACGAAAAGGGAGATAAAACTCAGGTGCCAGCAACAAAACAAACAGGGCAGGCTGGTAGGTAATAACACCTTCTATCAGTCGCACGCCAATTTGCACGGCCACCAGGGCAATGCTTATGCTGGCAGCCAGTTCAAGCACCATCCCCGATAAAAAGGCAATCTTTAGTACATTCATGGTAACCACACGGAAACCGTTACTGCTCTCATCCACCCGCTTTGTTTCCCGTTTATTCATGCCGAAAATTTTCAGCGTTTTCAGCCCTTGTAGTGCATCCAGAAAATGAGATGACAATCCGCTCAACTCTTTCCACTGACTTTGGGTAAGTTTTTTGGCATAGGTGCCTATCAACATCATAAAGAAGAGAATCAACGGGCCGGTAACCAGCAGGATAGTGCCGCTTATCCAATCCAGCAACAATGTAAAAATGATAATGGTTATGGGAAGAATGATAATGTGAACGATCGAAGGAAGGTATCGCGTGTAGTAATCATCCAGTTTTTCAATACCATCTGTTGCTGTGGCGATTAATTCACCTGTTTTTTGTGATTTTGTAAAAGAGGGCCCCAGAGAAAGTATCTTTTTGAAAACTCTTTTTCTTATGGAAGATTTAATTTTTACCGCGTTGCGTTGAGAAAATCTTTCCTTTATCCAAAGAAGAATACTTCTGACAATTATCATTACTGCCAGCAAAACCAGATAATAAGGGTTCTTAATTTCAGATGAGATAAACACCTCTGCCACAATACTGCTGAGCAGATACATCTGAAATAGTATTGTGCAGGTAATAAGAAAACTTAGTATAGTTAATCCGGGAAAAAACCCATGCACATTTTTCGCCTGTAAAAACAGTATGCGATGAATGTGCATGGTTGGTTCATAATTTTCTTTATTATTTTTTTTCAAGAGAGAAGATTGTCGTTTCTTGAATTATTCACGTGGAATGGCATCACGGCTAATTCGTTGACTAAAAACATAGTAGCTCCATCCCTGGTAAGCCAGCACTATAGGAACAAAAAACAGGGCCACAATCGACATAATTTTCAAAGTGAGATCACTGGAAGATGCATTATAAATGGTTAAACTAAAGGCAGCATCTAAAGATGATGGCATTACATTGGGGAATAAACCGTAAAAAATCACAGCCGCACCCATAACAATGGTTAATGCTCCAAAGGCGAATGCATACCCCTGCATTTTCAATTTCATAAAAACATAACATGTAATAAAACTGATTATGGCCAAGGCAGGAAAACTACCGGGTACCAATCCTAATCCTTCAAACAGAACGGTGTTCCAGTAACCCAGAACAGCAAAAACGCCCGTAATCACAGCAATAGGTATCCATAAGATATTGGCAATTTTTTCTGCCCGTTCTCTTAACTTATCAGTTGTTCTTAAACTTAGAAACAATGCTCCATGTAGTGTGAAGATCAATACTACTACCAGTCCACCCAAAAGAGCGTAGGGATTGAGTATGTGGAGCAGATTTCCGGTAAAATTCATGTCTTCTCCAATCGGTAATCCCTGCACAATATTTGTAAAAGCCACGCCCCATAATAAGGCAGGAATAAGGCTTCCCCAAAAAATAAACTGATCAAATAGTTTTCTCCACCATACCTGCTTCATTTTGCTTCTGAATTCAAAGCCTGCGGCCCTTAATATTAAAGACAGGAGCATTAAAAACAGAGGAATATAAAATCCGCTGAAAAGTGTGGCATACCAATGCGGGAAAGCGGCAAACATTGCCCCACCTGCGGTAATAAGCCATACTTCGTTGGCATCCCAAAAAGGGCCAATAGTATTGATTACTATGCGGCGGTCAACATCGTCTTTGCTGATAAAAGGTAATAGAATTCCTACTCCGAAATCAAATCCTTCCAGCACAAAATAGCCAATGAAAAGAATAGCTATCAATACGAACCATATTATTTGAAAATCCATAATTTTAAATTTTTATGTTTCTAAAATATCTTAATAAGCATGTATCATGTCGTCATCTTCTGATACACCGGGTTTGGCATATTTATGAATCAGGTAAACTGCTATAACTGCAAGCAATCCGTAAACCAGGGTAAATGCTATGGTGGTGAGCAGCATGGATCCGGCACTAACATTGGGTGATACCCCATCATGGGTAGTTAACAACCCATAGACAATCCAGGGTTGACGGCCCATTTCGGCAACTATCCAGCCTAAAGAGTTGGCTATCAGCGGTAAAAACATAACTATGGTTGCCAATCTGAGATAGATTGAGGAATCTTCCAGTTTATTGCGCCACCACTGAACCAATCCATACAGGGCAAACAAAATAAACAGTGTTCCCAGGCCTACCATCAGGCGAAAACTCCAATAAACAATGGCAACGGGAGGTATGTAATCTCCAGGCCCGTATTCTTGTTCATATTCCTGCTGTAAATCGTTCATCCCTTTTACCTGACCGGTAAGGTTGTTATATGCAAGTACTGACAACATATATGGGAGTTTTAGATCTCGTTCGGTTGTCTTGTTTTTTTGGTCTATAATGGCAAACAGTGAAAAACTTGCAGGTTGTTCTGATTCCCACAATCCTTCCATAGCAGCCATTTTCATGGGTTGATGTTTTACGGTATGTTGTGCGTGCTTATGGCCGGTAGTTGCCACCAATATGGCTGAAACGGCAGTAAAAACCAGAGCAATTCTGGCTGATTTGGCAAAAACTTCTACCTGGTTTTTGCGTAAAATGTGCCAGGCGCTTATTCCCAGCATAAAAAGGCCGGCCGTTACAAAGGCCGCGATTATAGTATGTTGCGCCATTACCAGCATTTGTTCGTTGAGCATAACTGCTACAAAGTCGCTCAGTTCTGCCCGGCTGTTATTCAATACATAACCTACAGGTACCTGCATCCAGGCATTGGCAATTATAATCCATAATGCTGAAAGGTTAGAACCTATGGCTACCAGCCAAATGCTTAATAAATGAAGTCCTTTGGGAAGTTTATTCCAGCCAAACAGCCAAACCGCAATAAATGTAGATTCCAGGAAAAAGGCCATAAGAGCTTCAATGGCTAGTGGAATTCCAAAAATGTCACCCACAAAACGTGAGTATTCAGACCAACCCATCCCAAACTGAAATTCAAGAACAATACCGGTTACTACACCAACAGCAAAATTGATGATAAACAGCTTGCCAAAAAATTTCGTTAAACGCTTGTAAGCAATATCATCGGTACGGTAATAAAAAGTTTGAAGGATAGCTGTGAGAACAGCCAAACCCATTGTTAGCGGAACAAATAAAAAATGGTAAACAGTCGTGATGCCAAACTGCCACCTGGCAATCTCTAATACGTCCATAAATAAGGCTTTTATTAATGATTAATTTTGTGATGAATAGTATATATTTGAACCAAGGTTAAATGATTTTAGCGGTTTCAATTTGAAAGGTATTTTTCAGTAGTTCCACTAATACATTTATGAATATCAGGGTATTAAGTATGTTAACGAGTCTTAAGTTTGTTAAATTGATTATTTCACAATTTTGAAGTTTACGCAAATCAGTTGGCTGAACAATTTTAAATTTAAGGGAGTTGAGATTCGATGTCTCTGACAATTAGTTAGATGTAATAATTCTTGAATTACCTGTTAAAACTATCATCATCTTGTTTCATGCGATTTACAGGTTTTTTTACAGCGTCAAAATTAAAGTAAATTTATATTTAGGCAAAGAAATACCTAAAAAACTTCTTAAAGATATAATATAAAAGACTTAAATTATTTGTGTTGTATTCTCTCATTTTATCTGTTTCTTTCAGATGTATTTTAATTTAAACGGAAGTTAGTTATAGTCAGAAATCTTATTTTTATTAGGTTTAATATATTCTTGTAAGATGAATAGTAAAAAATATAAAAGAAAATTGTAAAAATTGTCTTGTCCAAAACAAAAAACTGCTTACCTTTGCAATCCCAAAACGGAATAGTAGCCTAGGAATAAAAAATTTCGGGTAA
>JAABRR010000088.1 GCA_011390785.1 Sphingobacteriia bacterium | reverse complement strand
GGATGTAAAAACAGGTATCGATCTTTATGCTGATGGCCAGCGCGAAGACGGCCTGATCTGGGATAACTACAAACATCCCTACCCTGATATTCAAAGCTTTTGGGAACAGCGTTTCGACTATGGCGGATTTGTCTATCGCCCGGAAGACAAACTTTCAACAGCCATTTTCGTGAGGGTGCCGGTAGAAAACATGGGCGAACACACCTTTATCGAAGGAGTTTATTACGCATGGAAGGCCACCGGCGATACCCCCTGGATGATGGACAAACTTGACAATGCCATCAAAGCAGTGGAATTTGCTACTTCATCACCCTACTATTGGTCGGAAGAGAAGCAGTTGCTCAAAAGGCCCTATACCATCGACCGGTGGGATTTTCAGTCGCAATACGATGTAGAGATAACAGGTTCGGGAGCAGATTACATGGCTGTTAATATCGACCGAACTCATTTCGGAATCATGTATGGTGACAATACCTGCATGGCCAATGCCTGCCACCTGCTGGCTGAAATGCTCGATACGGCGGGACGCACCGAAGAAGCCAACAAAATGCGTGAAAAAGGGGATGGAATCTGGAAAAGATTAAATGATCTCTCATGGCGCGGCACCCATTACCTGCATTGGTATCCGCTCAACAACAATCGTAACTTCGACTTTGGAGTTAATCCGGAAGAACAGGTAACCCTTAGCAATGCAATGGCTTTGATACGTGGATTGGATCACGATAAAAGTGCCGCCATCATTCAAACCTACCAACGCATTAAGGATGAAATGCCGGATTCTTCACCCGGCGAATGGTACATGTGCTATCCACCTTTCGAAAGAGGCTGGACAGCCCCCAAATGGGAATACATGAATGGTGGGGTAAGCCCCATACTGGCTGGCGATCTGGCTCTGGGAGCTTTCGAAAATGGTTTTGAAGAGTATGGTATTGATATTATGGAACGCCTGCGGTTGCTGGGACTACGATCCGGGTTTTTCCTCGATGGATGCTACAAAGGCAAGATGCCCGAAGAACCCCAACGCACCTTCACAACACTTTCATTGAAGGATTTCGCCAATACCGACCTGATGGCCGACGGAACTGACAAACCAGGCAACTGGCCAGGGGGTGAAATTGCCGATTTCCGTAACCTGCCGGTAGGCAAAAACAAATTCCAGGGTATTGAGTTTGATGTGATCGATCCTGCAAACAACCAGCGCAAATCGTGCCTGGTGGTAAACAACGCACGAGAAAACCATGGAATGGTAGAAGTCCCTGTGAACCGGTCGGCCCAATCCATTTACCTGCTGCATGTTTCAGATGCACCCACCCTTGCCGGAGTATTTATCATTGAATATGAAGATGGAACCCGCACCAACAAACTCATAAGAACCGGCCAGGAGATTGGTCATTTTTGGTATCCCACACTTCCCAAAGACAAAAAAGGAATCCCATCCAACCAGATAGCCTGGAAAGGAGAATCCACCAAAGTTAAGGAAGTGGGCAACTATGTTTTTGGCATGAACAATCCCCACCCCGATAAAGCCATCAAAAGCCTCCATTTCCATAACCCGGAAAAGACCAACTGGGCCATCTTTGGCATTACCCTTAGTGATGCTGAACATTTCCTGGAGCCATCCATCTTTTCTACCATACCTGCCCATTGGGGCGCTGCCCATGTTTTTAAGGCCATGACCGAAGGGCTTACCGGCATCAAAAATACCGGGCTTGCCTTTGATAAGTTAACCCTAACCCCCAAATGGGATCTGGCAGGTGTGAAGGATGTTTCGGCTACAGCCAAATATGAATGCTCAGGCGGATATCTTAGTTATCGCTATCGTAAAACGGAATCCGGTAATTTCCATCTCACCTTTACCGGAAATGCAAAAGAAACTACCGTTGAATTTCTGCTACCTAAGGGCTATGAAGCCAAAACGGTGATGATAAATGAGCAGGCAATAAACTACTCCACAAAAAAAGTGAGAGATAGCAACTATGTGGTTTTCAAAACTGAAAACCCGGGAGTATATAATGTGAAAATAAATCTATAAACCTGAAGTAATGAAAAGTTTTTACCCAACGCTAGCCGCGGCCAGCATGATTCTTTCCGGCTGTCAGACTGAAAAAGAGGAACAAAAAGAAAATCGGTTGCCTAATATTGTGCTTATGGTTGCCGACGATCTGGGGCGCGAAGACCTGGGTGCCTATGGCCATCCCAACATCCCCACACCCAATCTCGACTACCTGGCATCGCAGAGCATGCGGTTTACCAATGCCTATTGTACTTCAGCTTCGTGCAGTGCCAGTCGGTCGGTTATCCTTACCGGGCTTTATAATCATGCCACCGGGCAATATGGACATACCCACCAGTTTCATCATTTCAGTACGTTTGATAATGTGATCTCTCTTCCACGTATCCTTAAAGATAATGGTTATTTAACCGGAAGAATCGGGAAATACCATGTAGCTCCTGAAGAGATCTATCCGTTTGATTCGGTAATGCCTGGCAATTCGCGAAACGGGCATCAAATGGCCTTAAGAAGCAAATCATTTATCGAATCAGCCGAAAAGCCTTTTTTTCTCTATTTCTGCACGGATGATCCACACCGTGGGGGCGGAAAGGTAGAAGAAATTCCCACCCAACCCGATCGCTTTGGCAACAAACCCGCCGGTGAAGAGTACGATGGCATTATAACCCGCGCCTATAATCCGGAAGATGTGATAGTCCCTGATTATCTGCCAGATACCCAAGAAACCCGTGATGAGCTGGCGCAGTATTACCAATCTGTTGACCGAATGGATCAGGGATTTGGAAAGTTATTTGAAGTGTTGAAGGAGACCGGAAACTGGGAAAACACCATTATCATTTTTATGTCGGATAATGGAATTGCATTTCCAGGGGCAAAAACCAACCTTTATGATCCTGCCATGCGTTTACCACTTCTTGTCTATTACCCTGCATTGGCAGAAAAAGGATCTGTTTCCAATGCCATGGTAAACTGGAGCTACATCGCACCTACGCTTTTGGATATATTGGGACTGCTCCCCGCCGACAATTCGATACCAGGTACTACCGAAAAGACGGACGACTACCCATGGTGGGAGTTTCCTGCAGTGAATGAAACCTATCACGGAAAGTCTTTCAAAACAGCACTCGAAGGCAACCCCGAAGGATTTGATGAAATCTATGCATCGCACACCTTTCACGAAATTACCATGTACTATCCCATGCGTGTGGTGCAGGACAGGAAATACAAACTCATCTGGAACATTGCTTCCGGTTTGCAATACCCGAATGCATCCGATTTGTGGGAATCTTCTACATGGCAGTCGGTAGCGCAGAACGAAAACAACATGTTCGGCAAGCGAACCATTCGTGATTATCTATACCGTGCCGAATTTGAACTCTATGATATGGAAAACGATCCGCATGAAACCCGTAATCTGGCCACTGCTGATGATTATGCATACCTCTTGCAGGAATACATGGACAAACTCAAACACTTTCAGCAGGAAACCAACGATCCCTGGGTGGTAAAATGGATCTATGAATAGCACAAAAAATCCTGATCAACAAATAGGATATTAATTCCAAAAACTGATTATACATAAAAAGTAATTTCATGCGAATCCACCACATAATTCTTTTCAGCCTGTCATTTTTCATGGCCGGATGCACACAATCCCTTCATGAGGAACAAGATAATCAATCCCAGGTCCAAAATGTGGTTAGAAAATTTTATTCGCTGCACAACGATTTCGCTACTTTGCAGGATGCGTGGGGCCCCTACACCATTGATCTGGGACTCGAAGCCATGCTCAACTATGCCCGGGTAAGCGGTAAAACCCACTTTACCGATTCTGTACTCCAGATCATGACTACCCGCAATCTTCAGCCATCAGATACCATTCCCTTCATGGGACAACCCTTCGGCAACCTAACATTTGAGCTATACAGGTCCACCGGCGACTCAACTTACCTCCTACCTTTTCTTTACGAGACAGAAAAAATGTTTCGTGAAGTGAAACGTGCTCCCAACGGTGCTGTTCTTCACGGCTTTAACAACCGCAATGGAATGCTCATTGATTATGTGCAGGAATATGCTGCCAGGCTGGCCAAAGCAGGTTCGGTTATCGGTAACAATCAATATTTTGAAGAATCCGTTAGGCAACTCGAATTGTATGATAGCCTGGTCAGATTTCCTGAAAATGGATTATACAGCCAGGGAGTGGGCTTTCTTGATGATCCCACAGAACTCTCGCCTTCTGCATGGTCGCGCGGTCAGGGTTGGATTTTGAGAGGATTGGTAAGTACCATGGTTTACCTACCTGAAGGCTCATCTTACCAAAATCGGGTTAAAAAACTGCTTATCCCCTTTGTTGATGCACTCATTGACCATCAGAACGAATCCGGGTTCTGGCATCAGTTGGTGGACAGGCCCTTTGAAGACAGCAACCAGGAAACCAGTGGTACAGCTTTTATAGCCTGGTATCTTGCCCTGGCTATTGATAATGGGTTTCTTGATAATGAAAAATACAGGCATTCGGCAGAAAAGGCAATTAAAGCCGTGAAAACACAAATACAGCCCGACGGAACCATCCTGAATGGATGCTATGGCCCGGGGCCTATCATTTCCATCGAAAAATATTACCAAACAGAAGGCATTGAGAACGAACCCCATCTTTTTGGCACCACCTTGTTTGCCCTTGCCGGCGAATTGTTATTAACTTCAAAACACTGATAATGAAACACTTTCTGATCTTAATTCTGACAACCTTTCTCAGCATGCATGCAGCATGGGCAAAGATCACCCCCACCCAATTGCAGTGCGAATACACAAAAAACCCCACCGCGGTTGATATTGCACAGCCACGTCTTTCCTGGATCAACATTGCTGACGATCAGGAACGTGGCCAATACCAAACTGCCTGGCAGGTGCGGGTGGCATCTTCTCCCGAAAAACTGGAACAACCCGATCTCTGGGACAGTGGCAAAGTACCCGGAAACCAATCCACCCGGATAGAGTATAACGGCAAAACGCTTCTTTCGCGCCAGGATTGCTATTGGCAGGTAAGGGTGTGGGATAAAAATGATGAAGCATCAAGCTGGAGTGAACCCGCATTTTGGCACATGGGCTTACTCAATC
>JAABRR010000008.1 GCA_011390785.1 Sphingobacteriia bacterium | reverse complement strand
ATCTTCATTGAAGGGTTGACCTAAAGGCGGACGTGTAATGAACTGATTGAAGCTGCCGTCTGTAGTTTCGCGGGTTGAGCGCGATAAGGCGATGTTGGAACCAATGTCAAGCCAGTCGGCAACATCAAAATCGGTATTGAGTCTGAAATTGGCCCGTGTGAAGCCGGAATTATTTACCACACCATCCTGATTGAGCAAACCAAAAGCGGTGGCGTATTTCATGCGTTCGCTACCCCCACGGATACTGTATTTGTCCCAGAACCTTAGTTCCACCCATTCTTCCGGCGAATAAAGATCAAAGTTCCGCGTAAACTGCTGAAATCCAACATAAGAATCAATATTAACATTTACCTCACCATCTTCACCACGTTTGGTGGTTATCAATACCACGCCGTTTGATGCTCTTGAACCGTAAATTGCCTGCGATGAAGCATCTTTAAGAATTTCAACAGATTCAATATCGTTTGCGTTAAGGTCGTTAATGTGCGGAACATTCATCCCGTCAACAATATACAACGGCGACTGGCTGCTGGAGAGTGAGCGGTTTCCCCGTATTCGTATGCTGGCAGCACCGCCCGGGCTGGCATCGGCCGTGGTAACATGGATGCCAGCAGCCTGGCCACGAAGCATTTCCGTAAGGTTGGCGGCCGGAAACCGGTTCAAATCTTCCGAAGTTACCGACACTACAGAACCTGTCAAATCACTTCGTTTCATGGTTCCATAGCCTATTACAACAAACTCATCAAGCCAGAAAGAATCAGAAACCAACGTTACATCAATCATTTGCTGGCCGGTAAAAACAATTCTCTCGGTTTCCATGCCAATGTAGCTGTAAACAAGCGTTTCACCTTCCGTAAGATCGGATAATTCATAGTATCCATCCACGTCGGTAAGTGTACCCTCGGTGGTTCCTTCAACGATAATGGTTACACCGGGTATGCCATTCCCATCAGTATCGGTAACCCTGCCCGAAATGGTGCTGCCTGTGTTTTGTGCTCCAACAGAATGAGCCATCAAAAGAAAGAACAGGACTGGTCCAAACCACATACTGATTTTTCTTTTATGAGACCTTTCATTGTTCTTCAAGGAATTTGTAAAGATTTGTTTCATATTTATTTTGTTTAATTTTTCAGGAAGACGTAAAAACAACTCTTCCTTCACATGTTTAAATAAAGCTGATTTAAGGGTAATATATGCCTGGTAATATTCATTGATGATATTTGGCGTAACAAACTTACATTTTAAGCCATTCAAAAGGTTAAGGAATGTTAGGAAACTGGGTTCACTTTATCAGTTAGAACCAGGTTCCTGTTTTTTGAAGTATGATTTCTGTGGGGGTATTTCGGTAATTGTCTGTATGTTAGCTCTATGCAGGCATTTGATGTTTCTTTTCTTTTATGAAGGAAACGACGCTAAAAGGCAGAAGGAAAAACTGGGATGAAGGTCCAGTTTATGATGTGGATTATGTAAAAGGTATTTTATTTTTATTCCCTTTTGGTTTGTTGCCAGTTCCTTTTTTTATGACAGGTGGTTCTCCATTCTCAAAAGAGCCAGGTATTCCTGTGGACTTTTTCCTGTCGATTTTTTAAAAGCTCTGTACAGAGAAGTCTTTGAATTGAAACCGCATTCCTGGCCTATAGCCAGAAGGGTATATTTGTTATAAGCCGGGTCGTTCATACATTTCTTAACTGCTTCAACCCTGTAGCTGTTAATGAATTCAGAAAAACTTTGTTTCAGGTTTTGATTCAGCACCTGTGAAATATAGTGCGCCGGGCAATCAACATGTTGGGCCAGATCGCTTAGTTTTAAGTCGGGGTTCAGGTAGGGTTTGTTTTCTTTGAGATAGTTGATAAGGAGTTCTTCAATTTCTTTTTTCTTTTTGGCACTAAGATGAGATGATTCGTATCGTCCCTCATGGTCTTTGAATCGTTTACCCTGTTTGAGAAGTTTTATGCTGTATGTAATTTTTTTAATGTAGAAAAATACAGAAAGGATTATGGCAAGAGCGAGAAACCCAAACAAAACAATAAATTGCGGTCTTGTGTAAAATGGCGGTTTGATTGTTATGGTAAATTGTGTGGGGTTTGCCTGCTCGGGCGTTGTGCCGGTATAATGGTAAATCTCAAAATCATATTTACCGGGTTTTAAATTGGAGAAAGTTACCGAATTTTCTTTTGTCAGTACCCATTCATTGGTATGGTTGAGCAGTCGGTAGGCAAATTCATTGTCGGTATTGTGGCCGAAATTAAGAGCAACAAATTGAAACCCTATGCTCTTATGTCCGGATCCGATTTCTACAGAACTGCTTTGTTCTATAGGTCTGGGCAATATGCCGTCAACCTGTGGCTCTATTACCTGGCCAGATAAAAACATATCTGTAATAATTACTTTCCCGGCATTTTGCCTGTTGAGAAGGCTATCTGGATAAAAACTAACCAACCCTTTTTCTGATCCGAACCAAAGCTTTCCGTTCTTTTCGTATTGATTTACCACTGCTCCCCTGTTAAATACCAGCCCCGGCAGCCCATCTGATAAGGTATATTTTGTGAAAGCATTATTTTTGCTGTCGAACCGGCAAAGACCCTTTAAGGTGCTTATCCATAAAATGCCTTTTGGAGCTTCCGTTGAAGCAGTAACAAGGTTGCTTGGTAATCCGTCTTCTGTTGTGAAAACGCGCTGTTGGTTTAAATCACTGTCTATCTGTATCAGGCCACTACCTTCAGAAGATATCCATATATTGCCGCCCTGATCTTCAAAGAAATTCACTGCTTTAACACCCGTAAGATCAAGATTGTGATCGATGAAGGATAATTCGTTTTCTGAAATGTCGAAAATTTCTGTTCCACCATTTACCGATCCAACCCATAATCTTTCTTTCGAATCATAGAAAATTGAAATGATAAGCTGATCTTTAATAATGGAGTTCTGTGCGTTGTATTGTCTGAATTCACCGGAGGTGGTATCAATTTTTGATAACCCGTCGAGTCCGCCAATCCATAAGTGACCATGCTTATCGATTTCGAAGCCATAGATTGAACCATTTAGAAACATATTCTCGGTTCTGAAATTTTCCAGCCGCGATGTTTTGGGGTCGAATTGGCTTATGCCTCCACGGAATGTTCCTATTAAGACTTTGTTATTCAGGGGTTTGATGGTTAAAATAGCTTTTGAACGTAGATTCGGGTTGTCGTTCTTTGCCAGGTATTTACCACCATCATCAAGGATAAAAATGATTCCGTTGCCATCGGTGCCAATAAACTTGTTTCCAGCATCGTCGATATGAATTGACCTGATATTTTGTTCTCCAATATAAACATCACTTTCGTAAAGCGATACAGAGAAGAAGTTTTCTGTTGATTGCAGATAGTTTACCCCACCTGAATAGGTTCCTGCCCAGATTCTTTCGTCCTCATCAATATGCAGAGAATATATTGCATTTGAATTCAGAGAGCCTGGGTCTGAGAGGGAGTGGGAATGAGCTTTTATTGAATCGTTTTTTGTGTCATAAATGATGAGCCCTTCTCCATCTGTGCCAACATAGAGCTTCCCATCAGCAGTATATTCAACAGACAGGATGTAATTGCTTTTAATTTTATCAAGTCTTTGAAATTGCTTCTGGCTGGTGTTAAAAAGAAATAATCCTTTGGTTAAAGTTCCAAGCATAAGGTTTTCGTCAAACAGGGCAATAGACGAAAAGCTACTGTATTCTGTGCCATAGATCTCATTCGTGTATGTAGAAATGGTTTCATCATTTAGATCCAATTTAGCTATGAAGTATCTCGATGAGAACCAAACAATATTATTTTTTTGGTAAACCATGTCAGTAATAATGGCTGAGCCTGAAATTTCATGGCTGGCAGCTATTTTTCTGGTATCCAGATTTTGGGAGTTGATCATGAAAATGCCCTCCGAAGTGCCGGCCAGTAATGTCGAATCGCCAGGAAGGGTAAGGATAGTGGTAATTTTCAGTTGTTTTTTTTGTTCTGAAAGATCTATTTCAGTAAACCTGGAAGAAACATAATCCCAATAGAGTAACCCCTTGTCTGTGCCCACCCATAAACTGTGGTCAGCAATGTCGGCAATACAGTTTACACGCTGAAAGTCTTCAGGAAATTTGTGCTTGTAAGATTTTATCTCTATACCATCGTACCGGTCTAACCCGTCGAGTGTGCCAAACCATATAAAGCCGCTCGAATCTTTGTAAATTTCTCTGACAAAATTATTTGACAGCCCCTCTGCTACTGTAATTTTCTTAAAAAACTCATTTGATCCGACAGCAAAATGCGGCAAAATTGCGATTAGAAATGCTATTATTACAGGATGCCGGGTATTCATAAATGCTCGAAAAGTTTATGATATTTTCTTTGGCAGGCAAACCAAAAACAAAAGATGCATTGTCTTTTTACCTATTAGGTGCAAATGCAAATGTAATTAAAAACCCATTAATTGAATGCAGGTTTTTTTCGAAACCGGGTGACCGAGCATTGCTTTTGATTATTGTTTTTGGCAGTTATCAGGGCCTTCCAGAAACATATTCTCCCAATATATGCAGTTGTTCTACCAGGGGTTTTATAGCTTCCAGCCCTCTATTAAACATCGAATAATCTTCAAACATGAGGTCGATGTAAAAGATATATTCCCAATCGGTTCCAACGATAGGGGCCGATTGTATTTTGGTAAGATTGAGTTTGTAATAGGCCAGCACAGAGAGTATTTGTGAAAGGCTTCCTGTTTGGTGTTGCAGGGTAAAGCTAACCGAAGCTTTGTCGGTTTTTTTCCCGGAATCGGTTCTCATTTGTTTGGCAACATCAGCCGGGGCAAGTGCCAGAAAGCGGGTAAAGTTGCGTTTATTGGTTTCTACACTTCGGCGAAGAATGTTAAGTTTATACATATTGGCTGCCAGATCTGATGCCAGTGCAGCAGTTCCCTGTAGCTGGTTGTCTGCAATCCATTTGGCACTAAGTGCCGTATCAACAGCATCAATTATTTTTACCCCTTTTTTACGAAGGGGTTCCAGGAAATCTTCGCATTGAATAATTGCCATGGGGTGGGAGTGAACCTCTTTAATGTCATCCATTTTTTGCCCGTGCAGGGCCATAAAATGTTGTTCTATACGAAGATAGATCTCTCCGGCAATCACCAGTCCGGAATTTTTTAACAGCCTGTAATTAGGTAGAAGCGATCCTGCCAATGAATTCTCAATAGCTACCATAGCCATAGTTGCTGATCCTACTTTTACTGCATCAAATGCATCTTTGAAAGTATCACAGGCAATTATATCTATTTCTTGTCCTGACATGTACATGCGGGCAGCCATATCGTGAAATGCGCCCGGAACCCCTTGTATGGCAACTTTTACATTCGAATTGGATTTGATTTCTGACATTTTTTGTTGGTTGAATGTAGTTTTGTTTTATCTGGGTGCAAATTTAGGCATATCATCAACAAATCAGCAGAAAGTTTTTCTAACAATAGAAACAGCCAACAATTTACAATTGCTAAACAACAGTTGGCTTACGTCTGTTTATTGTTCATAATTCTAAAAGATTACTGTTATGAAGTGGTTCCTGATTATATTATCAATACTAATAATTCTAATTATGTCAGTTTTTTCCGGAAAATCCCAGACCGAGCAACAGCCTTATGAAACGATTAAGAAGTATGATGGTTTTGAAGTACGGTTTTATCCACCCGCTGTTTTGGCCAGGGTGCAAACCAACGCCAAATCATACAGGGAAATGTCTTCATCATCATTCAGGGTATTGGCCGATTATATTTTTGGAGGCAATAGCGACAACCAGAAAATTGCCATGACTGCCCCCGTGCACGTTGATATGGATGAAAACGGATCAAGCATGAGTTTTGTTATGCCCGCTGAATATGAAATGAATAGCCTTCCGAAGCCTGATCATCCGGGCGTAATCATTGAAAAATCAGAACCCGTTTATATGGCCGCAGTTTCATTTGGGGGTTATGCCAATGATGATGATATACTAAAACATAGTGAAAAATTACGCAAATTACTGGATGAGAATGGGGTTAAATATGTTGGTAATTTCCGATATTTGGGGTATAATTCTCCCTTCAGGGTTATTAACCGACGAAATGATATAGTGGTGCAGGTAGTTTGGGAATAAGAACATGATTTTTAATTAAAGTGTCATGGAGTGTATAGGGTTAGTGTTTGTTCGCAATGGAGCTTTAACTTCCTGCAAAAATTTTGATTCTTCTTACCTGGATAAACCTGCCTATGTTTATGAAGTGTTCAGGGTAATTGATGGCATTGCCCTTTTTCTCGAAGACCATTTTGCCAGATTGTTATCTTCCTGCCAATTGTCATCTGTTGATTTTTTATTGGATTTTTCCATTTTCAGAGAGCAGGTTTATTCTCTCATATCTGCCAATTCACTTACCATAGGAAACATTAAGGTTGTTGTACTACAGAACAACAATAGGGAATTTGAAACAAATATTTTTTTTACTGAACATCAATACCCTACCGAAGACCAGTTTGATTCGGGTGTTGAGCTGGCCTTGATGGATGGAATAAGAAGAAATCCAAATGCCAAGGTTATGGATGTGTCTTTACGCAGCAAGGCCAATGCTCTGAAACAATCGCGAAATGTTTATGAAACCTTATTGGTAGATCAGGATGGTTTTATTACAGAGGGAAGTCGGTCTAATGTTTTTTTTGTCAGAAAGGGTGAAGTTATAACACCTCCATTGGCAGATGTTTTACCGGGAATAACCCGCAAACATATTCTTGATGTATGTAAAACCCTTGGTTTGCCGGTTAAAGAAGAAAAAGTGGCAACCTATGCAATAAATGAGATAGAAGGAGTTTTTATTTCGGGAACATCCCGAAAGGTATTACCTGCCAACAGGATCGACAACCTTTGCTTTGATGCCAGGCATCCCGTTATCAATAAGATTAAAGCAGGCTTTAATGAGATGGTGAAAAATTATATAATGGCTAATAAATTTTTTCATAAATGAACAATACATGATCGTTAATGAACATTTTGTTATTTTAATTAAGATTTCATTATTTATATATTCCAGATATTCAGTTAATTAAAAACTTTGGATATTTTTTTGTAAATAAGATTAAAAGGATTCTTAATTTACTTGAATTATGTTCAAAAACTTTTTTAAAACAGGATTTCGTTATTTGTATCGAAACTATTCTTTTACGATTATAAATATCCTTGGCTTGACGGCTGGTATCTCAGGATTTTTGCTAATATACTTGTTCTTGCAACATCAACTTAGTTTTGACAGGTCTTCAGGTTCAGCCAACAGGCTTTTCAGGTTGGTTGGTATTCAGGAGCCATCGGGGCTTGATGCTCAGCATGTTGCTATTACCAGTGCAGTTTGGGCACCTTACCTTCTGGAAAGTGCACCTCAGGTTGATGATGTATTTAGGGTTATGCATGTAAATACCAGTATTGTTGAACTGGGCGATCAGAATTTCAGCGAACAGTATATTTTTTTTTCTGAAAGAGATGTGGTGCAGAATATGGGTTATTCTTATATTTCAGGAAATATGATTTCTGGAGTTCTTGATGAACCCAATATGGCCGTAATCAGCCGAATTACTGCCGAAAAGTTTTTTGGTAATGCTGATGCTTTGGGAAAAACCATTAAGGTGGGCGAACATACCTATTTAATTTCCGGTGTTTTTGAAAACGAAAAAATACACTCACATTTAAGGGCAAATATTCTTCTTTCTTTTTCTACTGTTGAAAATTCAACCCCTTTTTTGCTTGAGCCAGGCAATAACACTTTGGCAACTTATATTTTATTAAAAGATGGTGCCCATCCACAGGCAGTTGCCGATTTAATTAATAAGTGGCAGCAAGACTATATTGAAGAAAATTCGATTGATAGTCCGATGAAAAATACATTTTACTTGCAGAGCTATAAAGATATTTTTCTGAGGTCAGAACATATTAAATTTCAAATGTTTACTCATTCCGGTGATGTGAATTATGTTTACATTTTGGGTATTATTGCTGTTCTGATAATTCTTGTAGCGTGCGTAAATTATATTAATCTTGCCACTGCAAATTCATCCAAAAGAGCAAAAGAAGTGGGTTTGAGAAAAGTTCTGGGAGCAGGAAGAGATAAACTTGCTTTTCAATTTATTGGGGAAAGTATGATTGTTACTTTCTTTGCCGGAATTATTTCTCTTGTAATTGTTGAGTTATTGCTTCCTTCTTACAATTCATTGCTTGGTACAGAACTTAAGATTGATTTTGTTGGTAACTGGCTTTTTAATACTGGTTTTGTAGGTATGCTTATAATTATTGGTACAGTTTCCGGATTTTACCCGGCAATCTATCTTTCGAGGTTTCAGGCTGGTTCAGTGCTGGGCGCTGATCGGCAAACTGGTAAACCGCACTCTGCTATCTTGCGAAAAATTCTTGTTGTATTTCAGTTTGCCATTTCTACGGCAATGATATTTGCTACCATTACCGTTTTGAACCAGGTAAGTTTGATGAAGAATAAAAACCTGGGTTATAATAGTGAGTATGTTATTTCTATTTTTAACAGGCAATTATCTGGTTATGATCAGATTAAGCTATTTAAAGATCATTTGCTTACTTTCCCAAATATCACATCGGCCGGAATTTCCAGTGGTTATAATGGTGTGGCACCCCGTCAAAGTATTATAACAACGGCGGATTCACTACCACAAAGATTAATGGTTCGATTTGGTTATGTAGATGCAGATTTTTTTCCAGCTATGGAAATGAAAATGGCTGAGGGAAGAAATTTTGATGCCAGTTTTACTACAGACCCTTATCAAGCCATAATAATAAATAAGGCTGCGAAAAAAGCATTAGGCTGGGAAAATCCGGTAGGGAAAAGATTAGTAAATACTGATCAGGAAGAGTTTGATTATTATACAGTTATTGGAGTAGTTGAAGATTATCATTATTACTCCTTGCATAACCCTATTGAACCAGCTGTTTATATTTGGGTGCCCGAAGAAATGAATGTTATCAATGTTCGTTATGCTGCTGAAAGCAACCCGGAAGTTTTAAGCCGGATTAAGCAAGAGTATGAATCATTTTTTCCGGGAAAATATTTTGATGCAGATTACCTGTCATCCATTTTAGCAAGAAATTACAGAAGCGAACAGAATATTATGAGAATATTCTTGTGGTTTGCCGTATTATGTATTCTGATTTCAAGCCTGGGATTACTCGGACTCACTTCTTTTATGGTAAATCAGCGCAGGAAGGAAATTGGAATCAGAAAGGTTTTGGGTGGCAGCATCTATCAGATAAATCTTATGCTTTTGCTTACATTTTTTAAATGGGTTTTTATTGCATCATTTTTGGCCATTCCGTTTACCTGGCATCTTTTGAATAAATGGTTGTATGGTTTTGCCTATCATATAGAAATTGGCGTTTGGCAGGTGGGCCTTACTTTGTTAATCATTATTATGATAGCGGTACTAACCATACTTAGTATTTCAACCCGGGCAGCATTGCAAAATCCGGTTTTATCTCTCAAATATGAATAAAAAAACCGCAACCAATTTTGTTGCGGTTTTTCAAGACCTATTAATGCAGGCTATTTGGTGCTTTCGTATTTTTCCTCAGCCAGCATTGCTTCTTTTAAGAAATTATCAGCATTCTTAAAACCCTTAAAACGATGAACTATCTCTCCGGTGGGCGAAAAGAATATAATAGTAGGGAAGTTTTTAGCATCATGAGTTTCTGAAAATAAGGGGCCTTCTCCTTTTTCTGCATCTATTTTCAGGGTAATAAAGTTTTGATTAAGGTGCAAGATTACACCTTCATCGCCCAGGGTTTTAGAATCCATACGCTTACACCAACCACACCATTCTGTATATACTTTTACAAAAACAAGCTGATTGTTTTTTGATGCTTCATTTAGGGCACTTTCGAAGCTACCGCTATGAACTTTCAATGTGTTTGGGATTTCTGCCCTGGCAGAAAAAGAGATGAGAATAGCCAGAAAAAATCCTGTAAGAATTGTACTAAAAATGTTTTTTGATTTCATAATATTGAGCAATTAAGTTTACTAATAAGGAGTATTGCTCAATGAGTCGGGATGTTTGTATATTCCTGACAAAAAATAATCAAATAATTCTTTCTTTTCTCACAAACAGATAGGTTCTGTTGTTTTGAGAGATACGTACTTCTTTGCAATGGCTTAGATGAATAAACTGAAAGGATTGACTGATATGAAATGATGTTTCAGAAACACATTCAAAAGTACTTTTACATTCAACTATTCCTTTTTCAGAAAACCGGGTAATTTCAAATTCGGTAGCTGATGTTTCTTGTATAAAGAACCATGATCCTGCACCTTCACCGCTAAGCCATTGAGCTTTGTCAGGTACCTGTTCATGTTTCTTGTCAGGAACAGCCAGTGTAGTTTTTAACCATTTTAGATCAGGCATAATTGATTTTCTTTGTTGTGATGGGTTTTAATTCAGCTTCTTTTTTAAAAGAAGGATAAATTTTGTGAACCTTGCCAAGATTAGCCACATTGTTTAGTGGGGTAGGAGTAAGAGGTACAAAACTTCTTACCTTGAAACGGGTAAATGAATAAGGGAGCCCCGCCCTTATTACTGTGCTAACGAATCGTGAGCAATTTGTTCCACCAAAAATAAACGGACCATAAATTATAGGGCTATCGTTTTGCATTTTTAAGGCTTTTGAATAAGCTCTTGCAAAATTTGTCTTCTTGTAAGAACCATAAAGTGGGCCTGTGCCATGACAGGCTTCATTATTAGCCAGCTCTATAAGGATTTCTTCAAAATTTAATATTTTTTTCTTATCATCAGAGATGATGGCTTTTGTTTTCATTTCCAGATCATGGTCAGTGTCTCCACTTCTAACCCGCCCATGAGCATAAGGTGCATGATATCGGCCAAAATCAAAATAGTAACAATTACCGGTTTCTCCATCAATAACAACAGATGCAGCATGCCCGGCTTTGTAAAAATAGTTACGGTTAAAACCTAACAGCCTCATAAAACCATCATACCAGGCACCGGCCTGTTTACAATAAGTGCCAGGCCATGCCAGAGCCACTGCAAATCCTTCGTGTGTGGGCTTGATATCTTTGGGGGAAATGTACATTATTTGGTTGGTATTAAATTCTTATCATTTGATTCTAAATTCTCAGAATTCATTTGTATTTCTAACTCTGATGCCTCAAGCATAAAATTTTTAAAAAATTGATCAATATCACTACGCTGACTTTCAGAGTTTGAAATGATGAACCGAATTACCAGTGTTTTGTTTATCCATGCTACGTTTACCAGACTCTTGCCTTTTAGGCGAAGATTCTCCCTGATTTTGAAATTAAATTCGTCAAGGTTCGTTGAAAATTCTGGGATATAGCGAAAGCAAACTGTTAAGGATTGTCTCGGTACGAACATTTTAAGCTTTTCGGTTTTTTCTACCAGGCTTTCAGCATATTTTGCCAAATCCATCAAATGGTCCATTTTTTCTGCATAGCCTTTTAGTCCGTAATATTTCCATGCAAACCACAATTTCGCAGCATCAACCCTTCGGCCACATTGAATGCTTTTTTTGCCCAAATCTTCGATTTCGCTATTTTCATGATAGATGTAATCTGTATTAATGTCGGAAAGGTTAAATTTTAAAGTACCCTTTTCCTTTACTAGCAATACGGAGCTGATAAGAGGAATATTCATTAATTTATGTGCATCCCATGCAAAAGAATCAGTTAATTCTAATCCTTTAAAAAGGTGGTGGTTTTTGGGGCTCATAATTAATGATCCACCAAAAGCCCCATCAGCATGAAACCATATCTTATTATTTTGACAAATTACTGATAATTTATCCAGAGGGTCAAAAGCTGCTCTCACAGTAGTGCCGCATGTGGCACCAACAAAGAAAGGTATTTCGTTTTCTGATTTTGATTTTTTTAAAGCCTTTTCCAGTTCTGAAGGAATCATTGAGCCATTTTTGTCTACAGGAACTTTTACAACATTATGAGCTCCTATTCCGAGAATATTGGCGGCATTTTCATAAGAATAATGGGCATCTTCACTAACAAAAGCCTTTAGCTTGCTGTTGGGCACTATTCCATTAAACTTTGTTTGTGGATATGCATGGTTTCTGGCTGAAAACATAGCAATAAGATTTGCATTGCTACCACCGGTAACGAAAATTCCTTCACCATTTTTATATCCGGCAAAACTACTCATAAGCCCGATCATTTCGTTTTCTATCATTGTAGCTACGGGAGCAACTTCGTAGGTATACATTGATGTATTGTTAATGGATGTAAGCACATCGCCGGCAAAAGCTGGTAAATTCAGTCCTGAAAATAGTTGATTCATAAATTGCTTATGTCCGGTACGGGCAGAATATTGAAGGTATTTTTGCATTAAATCTTTAAAAGCTTCATCAGATATTCCTTCTTCATCTACAGGGAAGCTTATAATATTGGCAAGATCCTTTGGACTTGTAAAATCAACTACCTTTTCATTTTCGTTTTGTATAACCTGGGCGTATTCTTGTATTACCTGGAACAGATCTTTAAGGATAGTATTCTGAGACATGGAGATATGAAAAATTAACTAAATATATTTCTTAAATAAAAAACTGTGATCTGATTCATTTGAAATTTAAGATGCAAAAGTAAAACAATAATAAAACTCTTGAATCAGTTTATTGCTGAATTTTGATGATTTGATTGGAAACTAGATTATTATTTTATGCAACCTTACAAAAAAGCAAGGGCAATTGTTTGAAAACTAAAATCAATTTGTTTTTATTGTGTAGTCATACTTTAATACATTTTTAACTTTAAATTCATAATCGTTGTTCGAAGAAAAATATCGGGGCAATTATCTGTTTTTTGTAAAAGATTATATTTATAAGGGATTTTCCCATCTTTATTTCATTTTTGTTTAGTATGTTATAAATTTATGAGAACCGATTTAAAATCAGATACTTTATGATGTAAATTTAAGTGGGTTTCTCTTTTTTATGTTAGCCGATTTTGTTAAATTTGTTTTCTTATTCAAGGAAAACATCTCACATAAAAATGTATATAAAATGAAAAATCAAAAGAGAATTTCACAAATTATGATGGTGTTTGCATTTTTGTTCTCAATTGCACTTGTTGGATGTGCGGGTGGGCAGAAAAAAGAAGCACAGAGAAAACTGGAAGAAACCAAAAATCAGACTGTAGAGAATATCAATAAAATAAGAGATGATATCGAAAGTCGGATTGAATATCTGGATGAAGAACTTGATTCGGCTACCGGGCAAGTCAAAGAAGATCTGGAAGCAGCCCGGGCAGAGCTTTCAAAGCAACGCGATATGCTTGCTTCAGAAATTGAAAAACTTAAGGAAGCATCTCTTGAAAATTGGAATGATGTGGTTAAAAAAGCTTCTGAAGCAACCACTAAAGCGAGAGAAAAAACCAACGAAGTCTCTAAAAAAGTTAGAGAGATGCTGGATAATGAATAGATTAAAAAAAAACAGTTTTAATTAAGGCCTGAAAACTTTTTCAGGCCTTTTTTAATACTCTTAAGTGGCAGTTTTTAGAAGTTCTTTGGTTGAAAGCATACCACAGGCCGCATATATATCCTGGCCTCTTGATTTTCGGATTGTTGTAGTAAGTCCCTTGGCTTCAAGGGCTCGTTTGAAAGTTTCTATAACTTCGGCGGTTGGAGCTTCAAGAGGGGTATTGGGAATGGGATGAAAATACAAAAGATTTATCCTACAGCGGATGCCATTAAGTATTTTTGCCAGTTCGTTTGCATGTTTCTGGCTATGATTCAGGTCTTTAAATACAATATATTCAAAAGAAATACGACGTTGTTTGCCCAGGGGAAATTCTTTTATTGTCTTTAATACTTCAGGAAGAGAATACACATTTTCTACTGGCATTAATTTTCTTCTTTCATCTTCAAAAGGCGAATGAAGGCTTACTGCAAGATGGCTGTTGCTCTTTTCCAGAAAAACTTTCATGGCTGGGATAATGCCAATAGTTGAAACCGTAATTCTTTTCGGACTCATAGCAAAACCCCAATCGGATGTGAGTATTTCGAGACTTTGCATAACACCTTCAAGATTATCAAAAGGTTCTCCCATTCCCATATAAACAATGTTGGTGAGCTGGTCTCTTTCGGGCAAGCTTCTTATTTGGTTTACGATTTCACCGGCACTAAGCTGTCCCTGGAATCCCTGTTTTCCGGTCATACAAAAAAGGCAACCCATTTTACATCCCACCTGCGATGAAACGCATAAAGTACTCCGGCTATATTCTGGTATGTAGGCGGCTTCAATAAATTTCCCCATTGCAGATTGGTACAGGTATTTTTTTGTACCATCAACCGATTCCTGAACTTTAACAGGATCGGACAGGCCGAATGAATATTTACTATCCAGTACATCCCTGTGTTTTTTGGAAATATTGGTCATCTCCTGAATAGAACTAACAGGCTTCTTGTAGAGCCAGTCGGCAATTTGAGCTGCTGTAAAGGCAGGCATTTTCTGTTCATCAACCAGATCTATTAGTTGAGAAAGTGTTTTTCCAAACAAGGGTTCTTTGGGGATGGGATTATTCATTTTCGTGTTTTTTCAAAGTGATCGGCAAAATTATTTACTATGTGTTGTAATTGCCTGGTTAAAGAATGAGTGTAACGTAGAACTTAGCGAAGCAATCTTACGAATACCTGTTAAAAGTATTTTTATATGGATAACCTGGGTTTTTCTTGCCAGGACTATTTAAAAGAAAATTTCGGCCATTATCTTGTTAAAAGGTACACCGCGTTCAATAAGAAGATCTCTTGTATCTACCACCATTTCGGCAATTCCACAAAGGTAGTAAGGAATACCGGTTTTAATGGATTCTTGTTTTTCCAGGTAATCTGTCACCCTGCCGTTGAAACAATCTTTCTGATCTTGCTTGCTGCAGCAAGGCTTGTAATTATTACCCATTTCATTTTTGAAATGATTGTAAAAATAGAGTGTTTCAAAATTGCGGCTTCCCTGTATTAATGTTTTGTTTTTATGCTGCCCCGAAAAAAACATCGAAGCAAACGGTGCAACGCCTGTACCAGTGGCAATCCAGATAGCTTCATCATCCTTACAGATAAAATTGCCAAAAGGTTTCGTTAGGTAAATTGTTTCTCCAGGTTTTGCTGCAGAAAGGGGTGGAGTGAGCAATCCGTCAGGCTTTACGGTATAGAGTATCCATACTTCATTTTGTTGGGTACCGCTTGCAATACTATAAAGTCGGGGTTCAAGATTATTGTAAAGGGTTATGCCGATAACATGGCCGGCAGTGAATTCAAAGTTGCGCTTAAAGCTTAGCAACCAGCTATTGGATGCAATTTTTTTGTTGCCAAGCACAGTTACCGGAAATACTTCTCTCATAAAACCTAAAAAATGAATTGAATAATAGGAAACAACCTGGTGCAAATTTGTGAATTTTTTTTCTCAATTTTCATTGTTAGAGAATTGTTCTTCCGGAATACCTGTTTCAACAGGATTATTGGGGTCGTTACTCCATTCGAACCATCCGCCATCAAATACCGATACGCGGGGCCATCCGAGCAACCATGCATTGTAAAATGCTTCGCTGCCCCGCCAGCCAGTGCCACAATAAAAGGCCAGATGTTTGTCGGGTGTCACTCCCGCTTCTCTCCACATTTTCACTATTTCATTAAACTCACGGGTAGTATAATCAAGGTTCTGATAGTTTTCCATCCGGTAGGCATCTGATCCGTTGTTTACATAGACTGCGCCGGGTATTCTTCCTTTCTTTTTGATGTAGTTGTAGCCGCTAACCTCTCCAATATATTCCGGCCAGCTGCGCGTGCAAACAATATCTTTATCGCTGGAAGCTATCATTTGTTTTGCTTCATCCAAATCAACAATTAATTCGGGATGCATCGGTATGGATGCGCCATAATCAGCCACCTGAACAGGAGTATTGATTATTTTTTCAATCTCGTATTGTTCAGATTCCCAGGCAGCCATACCCCCGTTAAGTACCCTGACATCCTTAACTCCTGCGTACATCATGATTAGTGCACAACGGATGGCTCCTAACTGGCCGGCAGCACTTCCAGGGAACGGGTCGTTATTGTCGGGGAAAGAAAATCGTCCGTAAAGAATTACCGTTGTGTTGCTTGTGATTCCATGCTTCTCCAGGGCCAATTTTAATTCCTCGGGTGAACGTCGGTTCCAGGTTTCGGGGGCCTCCAATTCCAGGGTGTCGAGAGCAATGGCTCCAGGAATATGATCCTGAAGGTAGTCATCGTAGTTGCGATAATGAGCATGGCAGACAACGTAATTCTTTCCATTCTCATACTCCGGGGCATTGTTTGATTTGATAAGTTCGTTGAGCCATGCGGGGTAAACCAGGTTCTTGTAGCGGTCCATTTTATCCATTGGCAAACTCTCATCAACGCTCCATTCGTCGATGAAGTGTTTGTAGATAAACAGATTTTCGTAACCCGCATCAGTAAATCGTTTGGCTACTTCAAGGATTTCATTTTCGTTATACCCATATAGGATAATGCTGTGAGTTGGCAAAATGTTTTTGTGTCTTACGATTTCGATCCAATCAATATACTGTGCCCATTTTAACGGTAGAGTCCGGCTGCCTTTTATATGCCCGCTCCGGGTTTCATTGTTTATCTTCCAGCCATTGTATGCTTCGGCAGGCCGGGTGTCAATAATTACATATTCAGGGTCATTTAAAAGGGCTAAAACCTTTTTGGTTGTTATTTCAGGTAAATTCATTTATGAATGGGGTTAAAAAATTCTGCTATTCTGGATTATGACCAGTTATTGCTTTTTTATGATTATCCGCAATCCAGAATATGGGGCTAAAGCCCTCTGTTCTTTAAGGCTTCCAAACGGCAATGGATAATTACATTGGTTGATAGTTTTTATTGACACTTTATTGATGTTGCGACTATTCATTGCCGTTGGCTGAAGCCAACGGGTAGCGGATAATCAGATTTCTTTTTTAATCATTTACTACTTCCACACCTTTCCAAAAGGCCACGTAATTTTTAATTTTTGATGCTGCATCTTTTGGTTCAGGGTAATACCATGCTGCATTGTTGTTGGTTTTTCCACTCGTTTCGATATGGTAATAATGGGCTTCCCCTTTCCATGGACAAGTAGATGTGTGGCTACTTTCTTTTAAGAATGAATTTTTGATACTTTCTGCCGGGAAGTAATGATTTCCTTCAACAACAATAGTAGCATTGCTTTGAGCTATTACCTGGTCGTTCCATATTGCTTTCATAAGTATTGAGATTAAAAATTAATAATAATGTGTTAATATAAATTTTTAGTTGAAGAATTATTCTTTCACCCAAAGGCAATCAGTAAAATATTTTTTCTCGTCCATGAAGTGAGCATGAACCGTAAACCCATATTTGCTGGCCATTGAATCTATTTCCCGGGTATCATATTTTCGTGAAAGTTCCATAAATATGGGTTCCCATTTTTCAAACCGTATTTCTGTATCCACCAATGGGAGAGTTACAGAATTTTTTTTCTTGCTTATCAGGTAGCTTTTGGTTTCTCCTGAAATGGGGTCGTAAGTTACATGATGCATAAAGTTTTCTGTATTGAAATCGGCACCCAACTCATCGTTGATTCTTAGTAAATGATTAAAATTAAAATCCCGGGAAAAACCATACTTATCATCATAGGCCTTCATGATGGTGATGGGCGATTTTTTTAAGTCAAAACCAATGAGCACTTTGTCTCCGGGATGAGTCATGTTTGAAAGTAAATTAAAAAACAGATCGGTTTCACTGTTTGAAAAGTTTCCAATATTGCTACCAAGAAATAAAACCGCTCGCGGTATTCCGTTTTCATGGGCAAAGTTTTTCATTATAGTAAAGAAATCGCCGGCATATTCCTTAACTTTTAGGTCTGGCAGATTTTTTTGCAGGTCACTTTTTAGTTCATTTAGAGCAAGCTTTGAAATGTCAACAGGAGTGTAAATGAAATTTTGCCTTTGGTTCATCATGGCATCAAGAAGTAATTTTGATTTTAAACCATCTCCTGCTCCCAGCTCAACTAGCTGAAAAATACTATGGCCGGGTGAAATGGCAGCCACTATTTCCTGTTTTTTTGTTTCGAAAATATCATATTCACAATTGGTAAGGTAATACTCGGGCATCCCCATAATATCCTGAAAAATTTTACTTCCCCTATCGTTATAAAAATATTTTGGAAGTAAATATTTAGTTTTTGATGTAAGTCCCTTTACTGTATCATGTGCAAATTGATCTACCTTCTCAGAAATAAGCATCATAGGATAAGATTTTTATTCATGGTTAATGGTTTGTATTTATATTATTTTTCAACAAGTCAATCCTGAAATTGATCATATTTTTTTTGATTAATTTATTGTTTCTGCATTCAAATGTGTGAGTTTACTTATTTTTGTCGAAAAAAACAATGAACCTGACAATTTTCTCTGATGACTATTTTATGGGGGAGGCGCTAAAAGAGGCACGCAAAGCTTTTGACCTTGATGAAGTGCCAGTGGGAGCAGTCATCGTTTGTAACAATCAAATTATTGCCCGTGCACACAACCTAACCGAACAGTTGAATGATGTGACAGCTCATGCAGAAATGCAGGCCTTTACATCAGCCTTCAATTATTTGGGAGGTAAGTACCTAAAGGAATGTACACTCTACGTTACCCTTGAGCCATGTGTAATGTGCGCAGGAGCATCCCGTTGGGCACAAATGGGAAAGGTTGTAGCTGGTGCGTTGGATAAAAAACGGGGTTTCACTCAAACAAGTTTGCAGATTCTCCATCCTAAAACAAAATGGATATTTGGTATTCGTGAAAAGGAATGTTCAGAATTATTGGTAGAATTTTTCAGGAAAAAGCGTTGAAAATATTACGTTTATTGGATTTATTCAAGGTGTTTATACCGTTATCACTTCAACACCTTTTTCTCTGCATTTTGCAATGATACCAAGTGATGCGTTTGCGTCAGTAATAATCGTTTCCACTTTTTCCAGTCCGCAAATTTTTCCAAAACCTCTTCTTCCAAACTTAGTGGAATCTGCCAAAATCACTACTTTTTGAGCTGCATCTATCATTACCTGGTTTAAAGATGCTTCCAGGGCATTGGTGGTTGTTAGGCCATAGTCAGGATCAATGCCATCAACTCCTAAAAACAATATGTTGCTGTTAAATCCTTCGAGCATTTTTTCTGCATGGGGGCCTACCACAGATGATGAGCTCTTTCTTAACATTCCTCCCAACTGAATAACTTCAACATTTGGGTTTAAGCTTAAATGTTGGGCTGCAATCAACGATGAACAAATTATTGTAAGATTCTCTTTTTTGGTTAGCTGACGTGCCAATTCATTAATAGTAGTGCCTGACGCCAAAATAATACTATTATGCTGCTCAATTAGTCCTGCTGCACATTCGGCAATTTTTGTTTTTTGTTCAACTTGTATCTTTTCTTTCTCATTTACGTGCCTGTCGGTTATATAAGGATTTTGAGGAGTGGCACTACCATGTGTTCGAAATAGAAGCTTTCTATCTTCAAGAAGTTTCAAATCCTTTCGTATTGTTACAGTTGAAACCCTGAGCTCTCTGCTCAACTCTGTAACATTAACATAACCTTTTGCTTGAAGGCTTTTGAGTATATGTTTGTGTCTTTCAGCTATAGTATATGACATGGCAGATGTTTTTATTTTTTCAAACCTCTAAAATATAAGAATGAAATTAGTTTTTAGGTACTCTTTTGAAAATGATGTGTTCTTAAATATGTTTCGTAAACTTTTTGTTTGACATTTTATGGCATAAAATTACAAAAAAAGGAAAGGAAACGAAAGAAAAAAGTTTCAATTATTTGCATAATAGGTATTTTTATTTTAATATTGCAACCTGAAAATGTGTATGAATCTAAAAAAGAAAATCATTATGCAACGCGATAAAATTTTAGAGCAGGTTGATCAATTTAAAGATCAATATGATATTATTATAATTGGTGGGGGCGCAACAGGTGTCGGTATTGCTCTGGAAGCATCTGTGAAAGGCTACAAAACTTTGTTGCTCGAAAAGTCCGATTTTACCAAATCTACTTCCAGTAAGAGTACTAAGTTATTGCATGGTGGGGTGCGTTATCTTGCTCAGGGCGATATTGCACTGGTAAGAGAGGCATGTGTTGAACGGGGACGCCTGCTTCGAAATGCACCGCATCTGGCAAAGAATCAATCTTTCGTTATTCCAACATTTGGTTGGTTTGATGAATTAAAATTTACCATTGGCCTGAAACTCTATGATTTACTGGCTGGAACTTACAGCATCGGGAGTTCTCACTGGGTTTCCAAGAAAAAAGCTTTGGAAAAAATACCAACAATTCAGCCTGAGAGAATTACAGCAGGAGTAGTTTATCATGATGGCCAGTTTGATGATAGCCGCATGGCGGTTAATGTGTTGCAAACTGCTGTGGAGCATGGTGCTTATGTGTTGAACTATATGGCAGTAAAAAGTTTGACAAAAAATGCCGAAGGAATTGCTGATGGTGTTGTTTTTCAGGATACTGAAACAGAAAAGGAATATACAGCCAAAGGAAAAGCTATTGTTAATGCAACCGGTGTTTTTGCTGATCAAATATTGCAACTTGACAAACCAGGTGCTGATAAAACCATCAGACCCAGCCAGGGAGTTCATGTAGTTCTCGACAAATCTTTTCTGCCTGGCGATCATGCCATTATGATACCTAAAACTGATGATGGCCGTGTGTTATTTGCTGTACCGTGGCACAACAAAGTAGTTGTGGGCACTACGGATACACCCGTAGAAAGTGCATTGCTTGAACCTGTTGCATTGGAGGAAGAAATTAAATTTATTCTGGATACATCCGGTCGCTACCTTATCAAAGCACCCAAACGACAGGATGTATTGAGTATTTTCGCCGGATTGCGTCCACTCGCAGCTCCTAAAGCCGGTTCATCAAAAACAAAAGAAATTTCGCGAAGCCATAAAATCGTAGTGTCTGAATCACAGCTATTCACCATGGTTGGCGGAAAATGGACCACTTTCAGAAGGATGGCCCAGGATATGGTAAAGAAAATTGAGCAGGTTAAAAATTGGCAGGTAACACCTTCCAAAACCAAGAATCTAAAAATTCATGGATACAAAGAAAATATTGATCTTAATGATCCTTTGTATATTTATGGAACCGACAAAGAGCGAATCCTTGAACTGGCAAAATCAGAAGCCGGTCTCGATGAAGTTATCAGTGAGACTTTGCAGTTGATTAAAGCACAGGTTGTATGGGCTGTTAGAAATGAAATGGCCCGCAGTGTAGAAGATGTTATATCGCGAAGAATCCGATGTTTGTTCCTCAATGCACCTGAATCTATGCGCATAGCACCACAGGTTGCATCTGTTATTGCTTCTGAATTAGGAAAGGACAAAGCCTGGGAAGAACAACAAGTAAAAGATTTTCTGAAAGTTGCCAACAATTATGTTTGTTGTGATAAGTTTAAAACTTCAGAAAACTAGTTTTCTAAATTCAATTTCAGTGTAAATACAACTTGCCAAATAGTTGCTCTTTTTTATTAAAGCCTTACCGGATTATTTTAAAGAATTGTAAATCAATATAGTATGGAGAAATTTATTTTAGCCCTAGATCAGGGGACTACCAGCTCAAGAGCATTGCTTTTCGATAAGTCAGGGAACATTCGATCTGTTGCCCAGAAGGAATTTAATCAGATTTTCCCACAAACCGGCTGGGTAGAACATGACCCCAACGAAATTTGGTCGTCCCAGGTTTCTGTGGCTGCCGAGGCAATGTCGAAACTTGGTATTAACGGCACTTATGTTGCTGGAATTGGTATTACCAACCAACGCGAAACTACTATTGTATGGGATAAGCGAACCGGGAATCCTGTTTATAACGCAATAGTATGGCAAGATAGAAGAACTTCTGGATACTGCGATGAGCTGAAAGAAAGGGGTCTGGCAGAAAAGATCAGAGAAAAAACGGGATTGGTTATAGATGCTTATTTTAGTGGGACCAAAATAAAATGGATTTTGGATAACGTAGAAGGCGCCCGGGAAAAAGCAGAAAAAGGCGAGTTGGCCTTTGGTACTGTAGATACATGGTTAATATGGAAACTTACTCAGGGTCGCACTCATGTTACCGATGTTACCAATGCCAGTCGTACAATGTTATATAATATTACAAAACTCGATTGGGATGACGAAATGCTTCAGCTGATGGATATACCCAGGTCCATAATGCCTCAGGTAAAATCTTCCAGCGAAGTGTATGACCATTCCAATACTACATTTTTTGCATCCAAAGTTCCTATAGCCGGAATTGCCGGGGATCAGCAGGCAGCTCTGTTTGGGCAGATGTGTGTGGATGAAGGGATGGTTAAAAATACCTATGGAACAGGTTGTTTCATTTTAATCAACACGGGTGAAAAACCTTTTATTTCAAAGAATAACCTGGTTACCACCATTGCCTGGCAAATTAATAGCAAAACAACTTACGCCCTTGAAGGTAGCATTTTTATTGGAGGTGCGGTAGTGCAATGGTTGAGAGATGGTTTGGGCATCATTAAATCTTCGTCAGAAGTAGAAGCCCTGGCATCAAAAGTTAAAGATTCAGGTGATTTATACCTCGTGCCAAGTTTTACGGGTATGGGTGCCCCCTATTGGGATCAATATGCCCGTGGACTCATGATTGGAATTAGTCGCGGAACAACCAGTGCTCATATAGCCCGCGCAGCTCTTGAAGGTATAGCTTTCCAAACCATGGATGTGCTCAATGTGATGGAAAAAGATACTGGTCTTAAAGTTAAAGAATTAAGGGTTGATGGGGGAGCTTCAGCAAATAATTTACTTATGCAGTTCCAGTCTGACATTATCGATACTACCGTTGCAAGGCCCAGAATAATTGAAACAACAGCCCTGGGTGCTGCATATCTTGCAGGGCTGGCAACCGGTTTCTGGGAAAGCATAGACGAGATTAAGAAACAATGGCAAATTGATAAAAAGTTTGAACCCCAGTTGAAACCATCTGATACCAAAGCGATGAAAACCAAATGGGCTGATGCAATAAAGAGAGCCAAGGCATGGGTCTGATTCATCAATAATTAATTATTGAAGATCGTGCAATTTTTCACTTAAAAATAAATGACTAAACTCCCTGTTTGTAATTGAATTAATAAATTAAGAGATGGAAAATGCATTAATTTATGAAGTTATTGGAACTGCCATTCTTTTTATCATGGGTGGCGGGGTGGTTGCCAATTCTATTTTAAAGAAATCAAAGGCCGAAGGTGCAGGTTGGGTTAATATTGCTTTTGGTTGGGGTTTAGGGGTTTTTATTGCAGTAATTGTTGCAGGACCTTATTCAGGGGCGCATATTAATCCAGCTGTTACAATAGGTCTGGCAGCTGCGGGGTTGTTTCCCTGGCAGGATGTTCCCGGGTATGTTATTGCCCAGATTTTTGGTGCCTTCCTGGGGGCAAATATTGTTTACCTGGTTTTCAAAACGCACTTTGATGCCACTGATGATCCCGATGGTAAGCTGGCAGTTTTTTCTACCATGCCGGCTATACCTAATAAATTCTATAATATGGTTTCTGAAATTGTGGGAACCTTTATTCTTATATTCGTGATTTTTTATATTGCAGAACCCCGTTTTGTTGCAGATATGATTGAAGGTCAGGTCGTAGGTTTGGGTTCTCTTGGTGCCTTGCCTGTTGCTTTGCTTGTGGTAGGAATTGGCATGTCGTTGGGTGGACCTACCGGTTATGCAATTAATCCGGCACGAGATCTGGGCCCAAGAATAGCTCATTATATTCTTCCAATAAAGGGTAAAGGTAGTAGTGGCTGGCATTACGCGTGGATACCTGTTTTGGGTCCGGTTGCGGGAGCCATACTTGCTGCCCTATTATATCGCATAATTACCATTTAGCAGAATACCATCTTTTTATCTGGATTTAAAATACCAGTGTGTTAGATAAATTCACTTTCGTCAAAGCGATTGGTAATTTTGGAGCCGACTCAATCCTTGATTTGATTACTTTTGCTCTGATTTATTTTGGCATTACAATTGATTCAATTTATGGAAAAGAAAAATATCGTAATAATTAATGGCCCAAATCTTAATCTTTTGGGAATGAGAGAAACTTCCATCTACGGAAATGCTTTTTTTAATGATTTTCTTGAAAAACTCAAAAAGCATTTTCCCAATGTCAATATTACATATTTTCAAAGTAATGTAGAAGGGGAGTTGATCAACAAATTACATGAAGTGGGATTTAAAGCCGATGGTATTATACTCAATGCCGGAGGTTATACTCACACGTCTGTAGCTATGGGGGATGCAATTCTTGCAATCAATGCTCCTGTAATTGAAGTGCATATTTCCAATGTTTTTGCACGTGAAGATTTCAGGCATACATCATATATTGCACCTTCATGTACCGGAAGTATCAGTGGGTTTGGTTTAGATGGCTACAGGCTTGCTATAGAGAGTCTTATCAATCCATTACATTAACCATATCCGCAAAAAAAAATCAACCTGCCGACTATCAAAAATTTATTCTGTTTGTGATTGATTTTGTATTATCTGATTAATCACATTTTTTTGAAGGCAGATAGTGCCAGGCTATCAAAAGTCTTTTTTCGCATCAGGAAATAATCTATTACCAGGCTTCTATTGTAACTATTATTAACCTGCATATAGGGTATGGATTTACCTTCCTGCCTTTTTTCCTGTAGTTTCTTTATTACCGCCCAATGTGCTCTAAATACGGCTAACGAATCCCTGAAATTTCCTTCTGCAAGAAATTTTATGGCCGCCAAAAAATCTAAAATAATACGCGCCAGATAAACCCTGAAAAAGATTGTATTTGGGAGATTTTTGGCCAATAGCCAATTACTGTTGCGGAAGTTCAGGAAAGTTTTCCTGGGATTGTTTTTTGGCAATGTCCCGCCACCAATATGATATATTCGAGAATTAGGGCAATATATTACCTTTTGATTGAGCCTTTTAAGCCTCCAGCAGAGATCGATCTCCTCCATGTGAGCGAAAAAATCTTCATCAAATAGTCCGGCTTTAAGGAAAGAGTCAGCTCTTAAAAACATACAAGCGCCACTAGCCCAAAAAATTTCTCTTTGATCATTATATTGACCATCATCTAACTCTAAATGATTGAAAATACGTCCCCGGCAAAAGGGATATCCATAATGGTCTAAAAATCCTCCCGCAGCACCTGCATACTCAAACTCTTTTCGATTATTAAAAGCCAGAATTTTTGGTTGACAGGCAGCAATACTATCATCATTGTCCATTATTTCTATAATGGGTTCAATCCAACCCCGACTTACTTCAATATCTGAATTCAAAAGGACATAATACTTTGATTCAATCTGCTTTAAGGCCCTGTTATAACCCCCTGCATAACCATAATTTGCTCCAAGCTGTAAAAACGGAATATCAGGAAATTTATCAGCCATTAACTCGGAAGAACCATCTGTTGAACCATTATCTGCGATGTATATCTGCGCAAAATCAGGGCAATACGAAATTACCGATGGTAAAAAGCGATCAATAAATGCTTTTCCATTCCAGTTGAGAATTACAATTGCCAATTTAATCATCAGACTAATTAAAATAGGTTTCCTTTAAGAATTATTTTGTAAAATAGCGATGTAGATTTACAATCAAACCTGATTTTTTGAACGGGGCAAAGTTACTGATAATATAAAAGGTGGAATTTTTTTTATTGATAAAACAGATATATTAATAGTAAGTTGCACATTATCAGAGACTTTTTGTAACCTGAGAGTTATTAAAAAAGAATGAAAATATTTGTTGCGTCGAAAATAATTTTTTGTACTTTTGCCCCCGGAGAGATGGCAGAGTGGTCGATTGCGGCGGTCTTGAAAACCGTTGAGGGTAACACCTCCGGGGGTTCGAATCCCTCTCTCTCCGCTGCAAAAAATAGATGAAACCTATTAAATGGTTTCATCTATTTTTATTTTAAGAAGCCCAGAAAATGCCACTTGCCTAAAAGGATTTTTTATGTTAGATTTTATGCAAAATATATTACTTCACTTCACAACAACCAAAACCCAAATCATTTAGCTCTCCAAAACCTGAATCATAACCTATTTTTAACAATTCCACTGGTGCTTTTATTTCAAAGTCAAACATATATCCTTTAACGGCCTTATGGTGAGGGGTATCTAATTTAATTTTTACAATTTTTGTTTTGGGTTTACCTGTTAGTTTAAACCTTAAATCACTAAGATTTGCAAGACCTCCGCTGTTTTCTTTCATATGTTTAACCATATTGGCATATTTAAACATTAGGTTCTTAAAAAATGCCTTATCAAAATCTTTTTCATCCGGCGATAAAAAAGTTTCTGATGAGTTTCCCCGATCTGCAATAAGAATGGGTGATATGCAGGAAAAGGCCACTTTATTATTTAGCTTTGAAAAGTCTGGTACTGCAATTTCGCTTAAATCTTCAATTTTAATAGTAGTTTTCCCCGTAGAGTCGCCAATTTTGAATTCTTGTTCTTTGAAAATAGAAATGATAAAAGATGTGATTTCTTTGGGGGCATAAAAAGACAGGTACAAGACTGCCTGATTATTTTTAATGATCATTCGTTCGCCTTGTAATTTTGCAGGGCCAAAATCTACATCAGAAAAGGTGTATAGTTTGTATTCACCATTGTTATCAAGGTATTTATTTTCAGTAAGCCAGTTTTTAAAATCCTGGTTTTGGAAATGAAGCATTTTATAGATCCATGAGGAAATTTCTCTTTGGTAGTTTAAGGGAATTGAGTAAGGCCCTTCTCCGGGTAATTTAAAATCGATTTTAAAGCGCATGATAAATAAAAGAGATAGTTTATTTATTTTTTGTTTAAAGGCACTTTTAAACACATAAAATTACTTATATTTCTAATAAATACAAATTAATCTATAAAAAACCGGCACAATAAAAAAGCCATTTGCAAAATTAGATTGCAAATGGCTTTTTTAATTGAATTCAGATTATTATTATCTGGTCATTTCCTGGAATTCAGCTACCTGGAACAGTTTAATAAATTCACGATCTTTAGTAGCAACTTCTTTTAATTCGGGGTTAAGTTGAACGGCTCTTCTTAAATTATCAAATACCATTGTATTGTTACCTTTGCGGGCTCCAATAACTGCTTTCAAATAAGCTACATGAGCTGTTTCTTCTGCACATTCAAGATTATTCATAGCAGCATCTTCGTTTCCTGCCATTAAATGAGCAAGGGCAACGTTATGAGTGCAGGTACGTCCTGCAAATGAGCTTAAAGCTGCAGGATAATCACCTTTAAGAATCATCAAGGCCCCAACATTGTAATTAACATTAATTCCTTGGCCCTGAGCTGCTTCAAAGTATGATTGTGCATTTTCCATATCACTTTCCCATGCAGCAACAACTCCAAGGTTGTTAAGAACGCAACCATTATTAGGCGCTAACTGATTGGCTTTTTCAAGATCCTTCGCAGCCTCATCAATATTTTCCATTTCAATATTGATGTAACCAGCGTTGTTAAAGCCTCTGAAATCCTGTGGAAATAATTGCTGTGCTGATTTGTAAATAGCTAATCTTGTGTCAACATTTTCAGTTAAAGAAGCTGCATATAAAAGTTCTTTAACATCAAGTTCTGAAGGGTTAGAAGTCGACAGAGTAGCAATTTCTTCATCGGTTTTCTTTGGTTCAAAGCATGTTATAACGATTTCGCCACGACGCAAAGGCTCCAGAAGTTTTTCAATCTCGGCATAAATTATAGTCATATCCTTAATTCTTCTTTCTCTTTCAGCAGGTTCTAACTGAGAATTAATGATATTAGAAATAGCTTGCTTGTCGCGTATATCAGAAGAATTTAGAACAGTCATGAAACCATCAAAATCTTCTCCTTTGGCAACAACAGTAAGCTCAGGTCTTTCAATAGTTGTTTTAAGTTCTCTTTCAAGCCTTGTGAATAAACCATCTACATATTTTCTTGTTGCTTCTGCACGATCTTCAGAAAGCTTCTCGTTGTAAGCAACTTCACCTTCCGGAGATGCCCATGCATTAACTTCAATAGATTTTATAACCCATCCGCGTTTGATAAAATCTGCAAGGCCTTCAATTTTTGCAGCATTTTCTGAATCACGGTTAAGAGGTAATCTCCAGTTTACGTTAGATCTCATGTAATCGAAATAAATATTGGCATCTACAGAAACTGTTGTTTCTTTTTCATAGCCATGGGCTGAGAGGGCAAGATCATAGTCATGTTCTATTCTTTGAGATGTATTGATAACACCGTCAGCAATTTTCGCCTCCGGAAGGTTTACCACCTGATCTTCTTTCCCCTCACGATAAATGCGGGCTCTGAGGAAAAGCTCAGAAGCTTCCATACCTTCTTCAAAATCTACCTCATCACCAAAAGAAAAGTTGGTGGTAGCATTTTTATTAACCAATACTCCATCTCCGGTTGTTTTTTCACCGCGTAAGTAAACAGTATTTAGTTCTTTTTCTCCACCTTCATAAACCAACACTGGGGTAATCTCAACTTTAGCTCTTGGGTGAAAATATTTTTCACTAATACTCCCGTCCACATTAACGGCAACACTGCCCCCATGATTTTCTAACGGGTTGGTCTCCGGAGTAAAGCTTACGCCGTCTCCATAATCCTTAATCATTTTGTTTAATCCGCAACTACCAAAAAGGATTGCTGAAATAAGCAATACAGCCAAAAGTTTTAAGTTCTTCATAGTTTTTTCAATTATGTTAATTAGTCTTTAATTATTGAGTTTCTAAATTCAGACGTTTAAAAGTTAAATCAGGCCTGTAAAAGGCAGCACAAATATAGGAAAAAAATATTTCACACTCACATTTTTACGCGCTTAACATTAACTTGTTTCATTATTTTTAATTATTTCAGAGTTAAAATCATTAATTTCCTTCCTTATTTAGGTAAAACCCCGTTTTGTAAGCACGAAATATAACACGACAAAATAGATCCTATTATTTTGAAAATCATTTAATAAAAGCTTTTATGCACTCTTTTGGAAAGTATATGAAAAATCTTTAAAAATCTGTTTGCCGGTAACAAAAAATGTTTTAAATTTGCACTCCTTTTTGCAAAGGCCCGTTCGTCTAGCGGTTAGGACGCCAGGTTTTCATCCTGGTAGCAGGGGTTCGATTCCCCTACGGGCTACATTTTAAGTAAAATCGTTAATAAATTAGGTAGAAAAATTAAAACTATGGCTAATCATAAGTCAGCTTTAAAGAGAATCAGATCAAATAACGCCAAAAGATTGCGTAATCGCTACTATGCTAAAACTACTCGTAATGCCGTTAGAAAACTTCGGGGCACAACTGATAAAGCAGAAGCCAGCGAGAAGTTACCCAAAGTACTTTCTTTGGTTGACAAATTGGCAAAAAAATCTGTTATTCATAAGAATAAGGCAGCAAATTTAAAATCTAAATTAACACGTTACGTAAATCAATTGTAACGTTAGTTACCTTAAAGCATAGATTTAGCGTTCAGATAAAAGTGAACGTTTTATTTAAGACGCAACATAATCTGGCCCGTTCGTCTAGCGGTTAGGACGCCAGGTTTTCATCCTGGTAGCAGGGGTTCGATTCCCCTACGGGCTACAAAAAGAGCTTTTTTTCAAAAGCTTTTTTTTTTATATATGTTTTTCCTTAATTTCGTTTAAACAAAAATGTTTATGAACGGAAATTCTGAGAATAGCAGCAAACAGGAATACAGGGGTATAAAATCGTGGGCCGAAGACGATAGACCTCGTGAAAAACTTCTGGCTAAATCTCCATCAGCACTTAGTGATGTTGAACTCTTGGCCATACTTATTGGCACCGGAACCCGCGATTTATCAGCAGTTGATCTTGCCCGTAATATTTTTGATTCCGTGAATCAGAATATTGGTGATCTGTCAAGACTCAGCATCAAAGAAATGATAAAATTCAGGGGAATTGGCGAAGCTAAAGCCATCAATATTGCGGCGGCTTTGGAAATTGGACGAAGGCGAAGATTAAAGGACAGCCTTAATCGAAAAAAAATTGTATCCAGTCGTGATGCATTTGAACTCCTACACCCCATTGTAAGCGATAATAACTACGAAGAATTCTGGATTGTAACTTTAAATCGGGGAAATATCATTAAAAGAACTCATAAAATCAGCGAAGGAAGTATGGCAGGCACTGTAGCTGATCCGAAAAAGATATTTAAAATTGCCTTGGAAGACAATGCTTCATCAGTTATCCTATGTCATAACCATCCAAGTGGCAATAGAAATCCCAGTAAAAATGATCATGAAATTACCCGTAAATGTAAAGCTGTGGGTCTATCGCTCGATTTACCTGTACTCGATCACATAATTATCGCCGAAGATACTTACTATAGCTTTGCAGATGAAGGAGATTTATAGAATATATTAATCTTCAAACTTCAGTTCCTAAAAACCTTTTAATGATACTTGTTTATACTCCCAGGATAAATAACAGAATTCAATATATAGCGAAAACGCTGTTGAATGATATTTGCGGTTTTGATTATAAGGTGACCCATTCAGGGGAAGATTTCCTGAATTTTAAGGGAGCCAGGATTAATTATTCGGATAAAGATATGCCTGTAAGTTGCATAAAAATTTATCCTTCGGGGTTTTTGTTGGAAAAGGGTATTCGCGAATTTGTTCCAGATGTAGAATTTAAAGACAATTTCCCTATGTTGTTTCCCTTAAAACATGATCAGGGAAGCTGCGACATGGGCTACGATCTTTTTGCTTCGGCATTTTATATGCTTAGTCGATATGAAGAGTACCTACCTTTTCTTGAAGATCGGCATGGAAGGTTTGAAGCTGATCAGAGTCTTGCCTATCAGAAAGGTTTCCTTGATTTACCTGTGGTTGACCTGGCTGCTATGAATCTAAAAGTTAAACTTTTGGAAATGTTTCCATTTCTTGAAAGTAAAAAAAGAAACTATTCTTTTTTACCCACATATGATATTGATGTAGCTTATGCATATAAAGGGAAGGGAATAGCAAGAAATCTTTTAATTATTCTACGTGATCTGATTACATTAAATTATAAAGTTTTGATTGATAGATTTTATGTTTTATGGAATCTGAGAAGAGATCCCTTCGATACATATGATTTTCAGTTACAACTGCAGAAGCAATATAATCTTGATCCGGTTTATTTCTTTCTTTGTGCTTCTTTTGGACCAAAGGACAGGGGCATTTCTGTTCATTCAAGAGCTTTTTCCAGGTTGGTAAAAACCATTGGTGATTATGCCAGAGCTGGCATTCATCCTTCTTATGCTTCTAATTTTAAGGGAAAACTTCTAAAGGATGAAATTGATTTTCTTTCTGGAGTGCTAAACAGAAATATTGAAAAAAGCAGACAACACTATCTTAAATTAAAGATGCCAGTTACCTATCAGAATTTGCTTAAAGCGAATATTAAATCCGACTTTTCAATGGGATATGCTTCGCATACAGGTTTTCGAGCCGGTACATGTTCACCATTTAGTTTTTACGACCTTTCTCTCGAGTCAGAAACCAAACTACGTGTTTATCCTATCACGGTTATGGATGGAACTTTAAGAGATTACATGAAATTAAAACCCGAAGATGCACTAAGAAAAGTAAGGAAGTTAATTGATATTACCAGGCAGGTGAATGGGTTGTTTGTTTCTTTGTGGCACAATGACGCACTAAGCAACCATGCCAGTTGGAAGGGATGGAGAGATATTTATCTTGAAATAGTTAGGTATGCAAAATAAACTAATAGCGGATTTACCGGTTGTTTATTGAGTATTCTGTTAAGCTTATAAAATGATTCAATACCTTAAACATAATCAGATCAATTTTGAAAAATGGGACAAATGCATTGATGGGGCTATCAATGGTATTATTTATCCCTATTCATTTTTTTTAAACCAGGTTTCACCAGGTTGGGATGCTTTGATTTATGAAGATTATGAAGCTGTAATGCCGTTACCTGTTAAAAAAAAGATGGGGATATCGTATTTGATACAGCCTCCTTTTATTCAGCAATTAGGTGTATTTTCCGAAATGCCTGTAGCAGATTCATTCTTGAAATCATTTATCGATGCTATCCCTTCAAAATTCAAATACACAAATATCAATTTGAATACCTTTAACCGGCTAAATAATTCCCGATACAAAAAACAGATTACTTATGAGCTTGATTTAATGATGCCTTATGAGCAAATTTTGGAAGGTTATTCATCTCAAACAATAAGGAATCTTAAAAAAGCCATAAAAGAAAAGGTTTACATTTATAAAAGTAACGAACCTGATATTATTATCGAAACCTTCAGGAAATATAAGGGGAAAGAAATAAAACATTGGCGAGATCAGCAATATATTACCTTAAAGCATCTTATTTATTCAGGAATTTACAGGGGAGATACGGAAGTTTACAATGCCTATGATGGGAATAATAATTTTTGTGCAGGGGTTGTATTTTTTACGAGTCATTACAAATCAATACTTATTTTTTCTGGGAGCACACCAGAAGCAAGATCAAACGGAGCCATGACAGCTATCATTGATAAATATCTAAAAGATCATAATGGTGAGCACCTTACCCTTGATTTTGAAGGCTCATCAGAAAAGAATCTGGCTCGTTTTTATGCTGGGTTTGGTTCAAAAGAATGTGTATTTTTACAACTTGAAATTAACAACTTTCCAGCTTTCATAAAACCGATAATAAATCTTTATTTTTGGCTGAAGAAACTTAAACCTTAACCAGCACTACAAAACCCAATTTTATGATACATATTCTGGGAAATCAGGATTCTTTATTGAATCAATACATTGCTGAGGTGCGTGATGTAGAAATACAAAAAGATAGCATGCGCTTTCGAAGAAACATGGAGAGACTGGGTGGAATTTTTGCCTATGAGATTAGTAAATATTTACCATGGGAACAAAAGGAGGTAATTACACCTTTGGGCGATTCCCAATGCCGGGTATTAAAAACCCAGCCAGTAATCGCTACCATTTTAAGAGCGGGTTTGCCCATGCATTATGGGATGCTTAATTTCTTTGATCAGGCAGAAAATGCTTTTATTTCTGCTTATCGGAAGCCCCATAAAAACGGTAGTTTTACTATTCAGATTGAATACGCATCCTGTCCTGACCTTGAAGATAAAATTCTGTTGCTTTCAGATCCAATGCTTGCTACCGGATCATCTATGGTGCTTACATACAAAGAGTTACTGCAAAAAGGAAAGCCAAGGCATACGCATATAGTTGCTGTTCTTGCCAGTACCGAAGGGGTTGATTATGTAAAAAAACACCTGCCAACAGGTAGCTTTACTTTATGGTTGGGTGCCGTTGATGATGAACTCACAGCAAAGGCCTATATTGTGCCCGGTTTAGGTGATGCCGGCGATCTGGCATTTGGCGATAAATTATAGTAATGATTTGGATTTTAGGTCGTCTGATTTAAATTGATGATATTTAGTATCCCAGTTTTTTATTGACTTAGTTAGTTAAAAAATCTTAATTTATTTTTCGTATGAAGCAACAAATAGTAGCTGTAGAAAATTTTAAGGTATCGCTTATTTCTATACGGAATCATAAGTTGAGAACTTTTCTTACTATCTTAATAATTGCCTTTGGTATTATGGCTCTTGTTGGGATTCTTACATCGATTGATTCCATTAAAGCGTCAATTACGTCTAGTTTCTCAAGATTGGGTGCAAATAGTTTTTCTATCCGTAATCGTGAAATGCGGGTAATCGGTGGGGGTAGACCACAATCTTTTGAGAATATATCTTTTGATCAGGCAATGAATTTTAAAAATGACTTTGACTTTCCGGCTGTTGCATCCATTTCTGTTTGGGCAACCGGAACGGCAACCCTTCGTTATGGTTCAGAAGAAACCAATCCTAATATATCAGTAACCGGGTCTGATGATAATTATTTGGAAACATCTGGATCAGAACTGGCAAAAGGCAGAAATTTTTCACCCCATGAACTGGAGACTGGTGCAAATGTTGCTATTATTGGCTCAAAGCTGGAAACAACACTTTTTAATAATAATGAAGATCCGCTTGGCAAATTTATTTCTATAAGTAGTAAAAGATTTCAGGTAATTGGCGTTCTGGAAGAGCGGGGTTCCAGTTTTGGTTTTAGTGGTGATCAGAATTGTATTATCCCGGTTGCAGCAGTAAGGCAAAACTTCTCAAGGCCCAACATGAATTATACGATCAATGTCAGTTCAAATAATATTGCTGATCTTGAAACAGCCATAAGCGAAGCAACCGGTTTATTTCGTGTTGTACGTGGATTGAAACCAGGTGAAAAGAATAATTTTGACATAAGTAAAAGCGATAATATTGCGCAAATGCTAATAGAAAACCTTGGACGGGTTACAAGCGCTGCCACAATAATAGGTATCATTACGCTGATTGGCGCTGCTATTGGTTTAATGAATATTATGCTTGTTTCGGTAACAGAGAGAACCAGAGAAATTGGTATAAGAAAGGCCTTGGGAGCTACCCGAAGAACCATAAAGCAACAATTTCTTGCCGAAGCAATTGTTATTTGTCAGTTGGGAGGATTGGTAGGAATTGTTTTCGGAATTCTGGCGGGTAATGTAATTTCAATTTTTATAGGTAATCCCTTCATTGTTCCATGGCTATGGATTTTTTCCGGGATTATCCTCTGTTTGGTCGTTGGTTTGGCAGCAGGCTATTATCCAGCTGCAAAGGCTTCCAAACTCGATCCAATAGAATCGCTCAGATATGAATAATTTTTTGTTATGAGTAGCAAGTTTTTTATTTTCCAAATGCGTTTTTTCACTATTAATTATATTTTTTAGTACATTTGTCTTATTACAATGTTTTTTCAGAATAATTCAATCAAGTTTTCGATAGAATGGATAAAATCAAGGTAGTTGTAGTTGATGATCATGACCTTATTGTTTTAGCTGCAAGACAAATATTTTCCAAAATCCCTGATATAAAACTGGTAGGAGTTGCCAGTGATGGTGAAGAAGCATATCAAAAAATTAAAGAATTAAAGCCTGATGTTATTATTCTTGACGTTATTCTTCCGGGTATAGATGGAATTGATCTAACAAAAAAAATTCTTTCTGAGCAACCAGCTGCCCGAATTATTTTACACTCATCATCTGTAAGTGAAGATATGATTGTTACCGGTTTCGAAGCCGGCGCCATGGCATATGTTCCCAAAAATTTTAAACCCGGGCAGCTTATTGAGGCAATCCATACCGTTATGAAAGGTGAGCATTACAGTAAGGGTTTTGTTTCTGAAATACTTATTGAGAATTTCCTGAAGAGTAAAACAAAAAAGGATGGACACAATAGTAAACTTACTGATAGGGAAACAGAAATTTTACAAGCTATAACAAAAGGGTTGACAAACCAACAACTAGCTGATAGTCTTCATATAAGTGTAAGAACCGTTGAAGCTCATAAATCGAATATAATGAAAAAGCTCAAAATTAACAGTACTGCTGAATTAGTCGTTTATGCCATCAAACATAAAATAGTTAAGATTTAAAAAAAAATATCTTTCGCTTTTTCTGTTCTTTCTTATTTCTTTCTTTACCTGCCTGTTTTTCATTAATTTTCCTTGGATAATTTCATTGATGATTATTCAATTCTTAACCCACATTAGTATTTAATTATTTTTTGGGTTAGGGGTTCTCGTTCACTTTCAATTCTAATAAAGTAAACTCCATTATCCATTTGAGAAAGATTTATAGTATTTCGTGAGATTTCAGGTATAATCAATCTTCCTGACAGGTCAAATATTCTCACATTATGATTATTAGCAACAAATCCATCAATGGTTATAATACCTTGGGTAGGATTTGGAAATAACCTAATATTCGAAATATCTGAAACAATTTGTAATTGTGTAGGAAGAAAACCATTGAAAAACTCAACTGTAGCCAGAATTGCAGGTTCTGCGCAATCACCATGGGCTAAAGCAGGGTTCACATCAATTATTTGCAGATTACTGGCGCCATTAGTCTGAAAATTTTCATTGGCAACTAATGAGTTCTCAAAAGGTACCAGATCGTCGGCCTGACAGTAAAATAACCGGGTTGGTGCCTGGGGCACCCAGTTGTAAGTATCGTTTTCTGCCAATAACTGATTGATACGATAATCCGGATTATTCTTTAAATCTTCTACTACAGAAGGGTTTAAGATATTTACCGGGTAAGAATTACCATATTCCTGCAAAAGAAGTAAAGACATGATTATGGATAATTGAGTCAGGTTGAAACTTCCATTATAGAATGATTCGATATGAGGTACAAAAATTTCCCTGAATATGTCTGAAAGATTATCATAAACATCTCCGTATACTTCCTGAAACCCTAAAATAGTATATGGAATAAAGCCCGGGAATGGATAATCTTGCTCACCAACTATAATCTCTTTCATTACTTCCGAGAGGCTATAGGGCCCCGACAAATGTGCTGCAGCAGTTACAGGGTATTCTTCCTGGTACTGTTCTTCCAATAATTGGTGGGTTGACATGGAGGCATGCCCACCCTGAGAATATCCTGTGAGAAACAGATTGCCATTTAAAGAGATGTTTTCCTGGTTGGCCCATTCATGAAAAGCCTTTAATAAATCAACGGAAGCAGATGCCTGTGTTTCGCGATGAACGTAAGGATGAAATCCGCGCGAATCGCCCATTCCCAAATAATCAGGTGCAATAACCACATAACCTGTACCTCCCAAATAGGCATAGGCTTCATAATCAAGGTTCAAAGATGATGGCACCATATCTTTGGCCGGACTGGTGCCGTGATGATAAATTACCAATGATCGATCTTCCGATGTATTATCGGGCAAAACGATCAATCCTGATGCAATATCAGGCGATCCATCCGAACCAATTGTATTGTAAGTTATTTTGTAAAACTTTACTCCATTGTTTACATCCAATCCAAGTTCTTCAGACAATTGTTGGCTGCCTACATCTTCAATATGAGTTACGGATTGAAGCTGCTGAGAGAACAAGAAAACGGGGAAGGTAATGAAGAGAATTAAAAAGATAAAAGGTTTTATCTTTATTTGATTGTAAACTAGTATCATATGAGAAAAATTATTTTTAGCAACAAATTTTTATTTGATGAATTGCAGATCATCTAAACGAATTAATAACAAGCTATTCCACTCATTGTTGAATATATCAATTTTTATTGGTTATTATTCTGAAAGATTTTCTGAAAGATATATCTTTGCGCCTCAAATTAAACAATTGAAAAGATGGAAAACTATTCACAAACTCAAAAAATGGTTGTTAACTTTCGCCACTGGAGCCGTAAATCTTATGCGGTATATAACAGTTTAGGCAAAGTTATCCGTATTGGAGTGTTGTCTGTAGCATGTTCCATCCTGGTTTTACCTGGCCATACGCAGGAAAGCCGCGAAGTTTTTTCAAACCAGGATACTATCAAAGAGCAGGAGCTTGATGAGGTAGTAGTAAGTGCACAACTTGGTCCGGCATTGCAATCCCAGCTTATGCGGGTTGTTCAGGTTATTACGCGTACAGAAATTGAGCAATCCCCGGTACAGGATATAGCCGGTCTTCTGGAGAGTACGCGTGGTATTGATATAAGGAAGCGCGGTACTTTCGGAATGCAGGCCGATGTAAGCATCAGGGGTGGTACATTTGATCAGACACTCATTCTTCTCAACGGGATCAATATCACAGATCCCCAAACCGGGCACCATAATCTTAATCTGCCGATTGATCTTCAAAGCATTGAACGTATTGAAATTTTGCAGGGAGCCGGAGCCCGAATTTTTGGCCCGAATGCTTTTAATGGCGCCATAAACATCATTACCCGGGCACCCGGCGACAAAACTTTCAGGGCCTCTTTATCAGCAGGACAATATTCCCTGGGCCATGCTGGTTTGGCAACAGGTTTTGAAACAGGCGCATTTAAACACTTTGTCTCTGCCAGCGGACTTACCAGCGATGGATTTACAGAAAATACCGACTTTAAAAGTGGGAATATTTTTTACCATGCCAGAACAACTTTTGCCCATTCTGAGTGGCATACTCAAATAGGTTTCAACCAGAAGGGTTTCGGGGCTAACAGCTTTTATACGCCGCGATTCCCAAATCAGTATGAAGAAACACGAACGGGTTTTGGTTCGTTGAAATGGGTTTCAGGAGGCAACCTGAATTTATCATCATCAGTTTATTGGCGTCGGCATCATGACCGTTTTGAGCTGTTTCGCAACAATGCCCCAGATTGGTACACTTCACATAATTACCATCAGACAAATGTTGCGGGAGCAACAGTAAATTGGACGAATGCTGGCCAATTGGGTGTAACATCTCTGGGGCTTGATTATCGTTTGGAGCATATTTTTAGCAATGTGCTGGGAAATGAAATGAGCGAAGCAATACCTGTAAGGGGGTATAATGATGTTTTTTTTACCCACTCTTATCAACGTTCAGGGCTTAGTTTTATGGCGGAGCATACCGTTTATGTCGGGAAATTCTCAACATCTGCCGGATTACTTACCTATTTAAGCACCGATCTGGAAAATGGAGTAAGTTTTTTCCCTGGTCTTGATTTAGGATGGCAATTTACAGAAAATCTAAGATGGTTTTCCAGCATAAGTCGTACACTTCGATTACCCACTTTTACTGATCTTTTTTACAGTGGCCCGGGTAATATTGGGAATCCTTTGCTTAAACCCGAAGAAGCCGTATCATTTGAAACCGGATTGAAAAACCAATGGAAAGGCATTGATATGGATTTTGCCATCTTTCGCAGGTGGGGAACCAATATGATTGATTGGATAAAAGAACCCGGCGATGAACATTGGCAGAGCCTGAATCTTACCCGGGTTAACATCAGTGGACTGGAAACTGGTGTGGTTGTCCCATTAGTCAAACCCACTGCTATTATTAAACCTGCTTTGTCATTGCATTATAGTTACATAGATTCTGGAAAATCAAGCAGTGGCTTTGTATCCAATTATGCACTGGATCACCTTCGACATAAGTTGGATATTGGATTAACCCATAGTTTTACATCAGCTATCGGAGCTTCTTATCGTGTGTCCTGGCAGGAGCGGGCAGGGGGGTATATGCTTTATAAAGATGGCATTTTTCAGGATATTCAGAGTTTTCAACCCTTCTGGATGGTGGATGCCAGGCTATTCTGGCAAATTGGCAAAGTACAACTATTCGCAGAAGCATCCAACCTGTTTAATACGCAGTATGTTAGCATTGCCAATGTGCCCCAGCCGGGCAGATGGTTGCGGTTTGGTGTGATTGGAGAGTTTTGAAAATCTGTATTCTTATTCGAAAAAAAATAATACTATTGCAATCTAATAGAAGTCAGTGCCATCCTTAAATTATCCTGTCCTATGATTATTGAAGAAACCTGCCGGATCCTTACCTTGAATCATTACAATCTGATAAAAGACCTTACCATTGCCGATGTGCGGATTGGGTTAAACATGTCTGCCGTAAAATTATCTGATGGTAGTTATGGGATGGCAGGAACCCTTTCGGGGGGTTTAGAGCATGATGTACAAAAAAGCCAGAGAGATTATGGTGAATTTACCCCTAACCAGATTAAAGGGAAAAAGGTGATGCAACTGTTGGAAACTGAAAAGCAATCCAATATCGTGGGTACATTAAAAATAGCCACACTCAATGCTATCTCTTCCAACTTGCTTCCGTCATCAGGCTACAAAGTATTTGAGGACAAAGACCCTGTTGATCTGCTCGACCTGACCAAAACCAATAGCATCGTTATGGTGGGTGCTTTTCAATCGTACATAAGAAAGATTGCCGCTACGGAGAACAGGTTGCAGGTTTTGGAGATGAACCCCGATTCTTTACCCCATGAGTTCAGTCATTTTTATGTGCCTGCCAATGATTATAAGAAGATAATACCTGATGCAGAAATTGTAATTATTACAGGAATTACGCTGGTAAATAATACGCTTGATGGGCTGTTGAACAGTATTACTGCGGGAACGCAGGTAATCGTAACCGGGCCTTCGGCAAATATTTTACCCGAAGTGTTGTTTAATCATAATGTAGATATAATTGGGGCTACACGAATTACCCACCCTGAAATGTTATTCTCAACTGTATCGGAAGGTGGAGCCGGATATCATCTTTTCAGGTACTGCGCACAAAAGATATGTGTGATAAATGATAGCCAGACATTCATTTAAAAGTGATTCTGGCTGGTTTTATCCTTCCATTTCTTCCATTTTCATGTGCATCTCTTCCCACTCTTTTTCTCGGGTTTTGAGCTCTGCCTTTAAATCATTATAATTTTTGTAAAAATTATCATTATTAAATTCAGCGGGTGATTGAGACGGATTCGATATTATTTCTTCCGCTCTTTTAATCTGGTTTTCAATTTCTGATATGCGGGTTTCACATTTATTTATCTGGGTTTGAAGCTTGCGTTGCTCACGTTCCAATTCTTTTTTTCGTTCCCAATTCACTTTATTGTCTGAATCGGATGATGATTGTTGTGTTGATGATACTTTTTTCGCCATTTCCAGATCAGATAGAGCCTGTATGTTGCGGCTTTCAATAAAATCGTAGATGTCGCCAATAAACTCTTTGATTTTTCGGTTTTTAAACTCAAATACCCTGGTGCTTAATCCCTGTAGGAAATCCCGGTCGTGGCTTACGAGAATGATGGTACCCTGAAATTGCAGCAAAGCACTCTTGAGAATGTCTTTTGAGCGCATATCAAGGTGGTTGGTAGGTTCATCGAGAACCAGCAGATTTACAGGCGATAGGAGCAGTTTGGCAATGGCCAATCTCGATTTTTCGCCCCCGGAGAGCACCTTCACTTTTTTATCCACATCGTCACCCTGAAAAAGAAATCCGCCGAGAATACCCCTTATTCTGGGTCTGATGTCACCAACGGCAGCATCGTCAAGGGTTTCAAATACAGTTTTCTCTCCGTCAAGTAGCTCTGTTTGATTCTGAGCATAGTATCCTATCACAACATTATGCCCAAGCTTATAGGTGCCTGTGTGATCCAGATCTCCAATGATGATGCGTGAAAGGGTGGTTTTCCCTTCGCCGTTTCTACCTACAAACGCAACTTTTTCACCGCGGGCTATTGAAAATTCAAGGTTTTCAAGCACTGTTTTTACACCATATTTTTTGCCAATTTGATTGGCTTCGAGCACAACTTTTCCTGATGGTGGAGCAAGATTAAATCTAAAGTGAATGGCTGAGTTGTCCATCTCATCCACTTCTATTTTATCCATCTTCTCCAATAATTTTACCCTTGATTGTACCTGCTTGGCCTTGGTGGCTTTAGCCCTGAAGCGGGTTATAAACCTTTCTATCTGGGCAATCTCCTTTTGCTGGTTGCTGAACTGGGCAAGCTCCTGTTCAAGACGTTCCTCGCGGAGTATTTCGTATGTGGAATAATTGGCTTTGTAATCGTATATTTTTCCCTTCGAAATTTCTATGGTTCGTTTGGTAATGTTATCAAGAAAAGCCCGGTCGTGCGATATCAGAACTACTGCCCCTGAATAATCCTGTAGAAAGCCTTCGAGCCATTGTATGGATTCTATATCAAGATGGTTAGTTGGCTCATCGAGAAGCAGAAGATCAGGGTTTTGTAAAAGAATTTTTGCCAATTCGACGCGCATTTGCCATCCACCACTGAATTCGGACATGGATCGTTTGAAATCCTGGTGTTCAAATCCCAAACCCAACAGTACTTTTTCTGCCCGTGCCTGTTGTGTGCCACCGCCAATAAGCGCAAAGCGTTCGTTGGCGTCGGCTAATTTTTCTGCCAGTTTATGATACGAATCTGATTCATAATCAGTTCTTTCGATAAGCTCGTTTGTGTATTTATCAATTCTTTTTTCCAGATCATTGGCTTCTGTAAAAGCAAGAAAAGTTTCATCCAGAACTGTTTTGGTACTTCTGAGTTTCATTTCCTGTGGCAAATAACCTACTGTGCCTGATGACGGCATAACCACCTGGCCTGCTTCAGGCTCCATCTGTTTGGTAATGATGCGCATCATGGTGGTTTTTCCGGCACCATTTTTCCCAACCAGTCCAACACGGTCACGCCTATTAATGATGAATGACACATCTTCAAATAAGTAATCTCCGTTGAATTGTACTGAAAGGTTATTGATGGAAAACACTTGTGTTGGGGAATTAGGGATTAGAAATCAGATAATTGGTAAAATGAATAATCAGGATTTTGTAGCAGGGTTTAGTTTTAGCCCCAGTTCGTCAAGTTGTTTAATATCAACGGGTGAAGGGCTGTCGATCATTACATCGCGGCCTGAATTATTTTTTGGAAAAGCAATATAATCGCGAATGGATTCTGATCCGCCAAACAGTGAGCACCAGCGGTCAAAACCAAAGGCAACACCACCATGCGGCGGCGCACCATACTGGAAGGCATCCATGAGAAATCCGAATTGTGCTTTGGCTTCTTCGGCAGAAAATCCAAGTACTTCAAACATTTTTGCCTGGAGATCTTTGTCGAATATCCGGATTGAACCACCTCCTATTTCTACTCCATTGATAACCAAATCGTAGGCATTGGCACGAACCTTTCCGGGATCGGTGCTTAACATTTCTATATCATCGGGCAGGGGAGAGGTAAACGGGTGATGCATGGCAAAATACCGCTGGGCTTCTTCATCCCATTCCAATAACGGGAAATCAACCACCCAAAGGCATGAAAACTGATCGGGTTTTCTTAAGCCCAACCTTTTGCCCATTTCCAGCCTTAACTCACCCAGGGCTTTTCTTGTTGGATCAGTATTTCCTGAAATGATTAGCAGAAGGTCTCCCGGTTGGGCGTTCATGGCTATAGCCCAGTCTTTCAATTGTTCCTGGTTGAAGAATTTATCAACACTTGACTTGAAGCTGCCATCAGCATTATATTTTACATAAACCAGTCCTTTGGCTCCTATCTGTGGTCTTTTAACCCATTCTGTAAGTTCATCAAGCTGCTTCCGTGTGTATTCAGCACATCCTGTTGCATTGATTCCGGCAACCAGTTCGGCATCGTCAAAAACTTTAAAGCCTTTGTTTTGAGCTTGTTCGTTTAATTCGGTGAAACGCATCTCAAATCGTGTATCGGGCTTGTCAGAACCATAATACTTCATGGCATCAGCATAGCTCATCCGATCAAAGGTTATGCTTTCGATTCCCTTCATAACCTTAAAGAGATGTTTGGCCAATCCTTCAAAGGTTTCCAAAATATCATCACGGGTAACAAAGGACATTTCACAGTCAATCTGGGTAAATTCGGGTTGACGGTCGGCACGCAGGTCTTCATCCCTGAAACATTTAACGATCTGGAAGTAGCGATCCATACCCGCAACCATAAGCAGTTGCTTAAAAGTTTGGGGCGACTGCGGCAGGGCGTAAAACTGGCCTGCATTCATGCGCGAAGGGACCAAAAAATCTCGTGCCCCCTCTGGTGTTGATTTGATAAGTACCGGAGTTTCTACTTCAATAAACTCTATATTGTTGAGATAATTTCTTATTTCGATGGCCATTTTATGGCGTAGCACAAGGTTTTGTCTTACCGGGTTGCGCCGAATGTCGAGATAACGATATTTCATTCTGAGATCATCACCACCATCCGTATCATCTTCAATGGTAAACGGAGGCGTTTTGGAAACGTTGAGAATAGAAAATTCCTGCACCACTATCTCAATTTCACCGGTGGGATTCTTTTTATTTTTGCTGCTTCGTTCAACTACTTCACCTTTAGCAGAAATAACAAATTCCCGACCCAATTCCCTGGCTTGCATGCAAAGGTCTTTGTTGGTTTCCATGTTAAAGGCAAGTTGGGTAATTCCATAACGATCGCGCAGGTCAACAAATGTCATCCCGCCTAAATCGCGTGATCGTTGTACCCATCCGCTAAGGGTTACTATTTTCGTGGTATCGGTTAGTCTCAGTTCGCCGCAGTTGTGTGATCTCATCATTTTTTACAGATTTTTTTAGACGCGCAAAGGTAGTAAAATTTGCGTTGCTTCAGGCACAGGCTTAACGGATGAAGACCGCCCGATGTAACATTAATTTCCCCTATGTTACTACAATGTTTTTTCCTGATTAACCTTATCAATGGCTTCTTTCTGAAAAGTCTCAAATCTTTCTTTCACTTTTCTCTTTTGGGGAAGGAATAAGGATTTTAGGCTCATGATCTTTGTTTCGCCGTTTTTCAACATCATATCAATGCTCAGTTTATTAATTACGACTGAATGAATATCTGAAAAGCTGACTGATTCAATTCCAGGAGTTTTCGGTAGCCAGTATCTTATCTGCTGTTCATCCCATTCAACAAAATACCGGTTGTTTTTAATGGCGAAAAGAGCTTGAAAGATAGCTATAAGACCTTGAAAAGAGAACAAAAGATATTGCCAGGCTACTGATTGATCAACTATTAATGAATAGATAAAAATTCCCATGAAGAAAAGAAAAAGCAGAGCTCCAAAAACCAGGAAACTCTTTGCAAAATTCATGTTTATCTTATAAATCCGAAAGTGTTCTGAGCTCATTATTTTTAATTTATGTTTGGTAAAATTGTGCTACTCAGGTTATCCAGTCTTATGGCCGGTGGCATTTAGAATTCAGCAATAAAGCTATTGAACGCGCACGGCAATTTTCTTGTTTAATTTCTTTCTAATATGCTTTTTCGGCAGGTTGAACAACTCTTTAGTTGGTAATGTCAGGTAAATTATCACAGTCTGTCAACTTACATCCTGAATACCTGGATATTTGTGTAAAATTAAAATATAATCATCAATTTAGAAAAAGATTTTACCTTTGCACTTCAAGTCACAAATAGGGGTGCCCTAAATAAACGGGCTGAGATCAAACCCATTGAACCTGATCCGGGTAATGCCGGCGAAGGGAACGGGACTAGCTTTAAACGGAAGCTTTTTCCCCTATTAGCTTCCAAAAGTTGAACCCAATAAATTAAATTGAAATGAGATTTTTGTCCAGTTCACTGGTTATGGTATTTTTTGCCATACCCTTGTTTGCACAGTATTCATTGACGGGTACTGTAGAAGATGCTTCTAATGGCACTAAATTGCCCGGAGCCAATGTTGTTGTTGAAGGAACATTTAAGGGTGTTCATTCTGCCGCTGACGGCAGTTTTGAGATTAATGGCCTCGATCCGGGTCCTTATAATCTTTTGGTATCGTTTATCGGTTACGAAACACAACGCGTTTCTGTAGAGTATCCGGCTAATGAAGCCTTGCAGATTAATCTGATTCCTTCAGCTATGTTAACACAGGAAGTGATCGTGATGGCCACCCGTGCCGATCAACGAACCCCTGCAACCCGCACCGATGTGTCGGGGGAGTTTATCAAAGCCAATAACCTGGGTCAGGATATTCCCTACCTGCTCTCTCTTACCCCTGGATTGGTTACCAGTTCGGATGCCGGAACCGGAATTGGTTATACCTGGATGAATATTCGTGGCAGCGACAATACCCGGATCAATGTTACCGTAAACGGAGTTCCGGTAAATGACGCTGAGTCTCATGGAGTTTGGTGGGTGAATATGCCCGATGTGGCGTCATCAACAGAAAACATCCAGATACAACGTGGAGTGGGCACCAGCACGCAGGGAGCTGCATCTTTTGGTGCAACCATAAGTATTGAAACCACTTCTTTGCACGAAAATCCTTATGCTGAAGTAATATCATCAGCCGGTTCGTTTGGCACCTTAAGAAATACAGTAAACTTTGGTACGGGTATTCTTAATGATGGTTGGGTGTTCGATGGCCGTTTGTCAAAGATTGATTCAGAAGGATATATTGATCGTTCTTCTGCCGATCTTACGTCCTACTATCTCTCAGGAGGGTATTACGGTAAGAATACTGCTGTGAAAGCGATAACTTTCAGTGGCAGGGAAACAACCTACCAGGCCTGGTATGGTGTGCCGGGCCACGCCCTTGATACCAATCGTACCTACAATCCGGCAGGTATCTATTTTGATGAAGAAGGCAATAAGCGCTATTATGACAATGAAACAGACAATTATCAGCAGGACCATTATCAGCTGCATCTTACGCACCGGTTTGTTCCTTCCCTGATTGGAAATACATCTTTGCATTACACCCATGGTCGGGGCTATTATGAGCAGTACCGTGAAGACGACGATTTTGCCAGTTATGGGTTGCCTGATTTTATTATAGATCAGCAGGTTTTTGAGCAGACAGACCTGATTCGTCAAAGATGGCTCAGAAACGATTTTTATGGTGCCACCTGGTCGCTAAACTATAATGATCTGGGCAGGCTGCAGGGAGTTTTGGGTGGTGGATTCAATGTTTATGATGGCGATCATTTTGGAGAAATAATTTGGGCGCAGCTGGCACAGAATTTTGAAAAAGGTTATCGGTATTACGATAACAATGCCCGCAAGCAGGATTTTAATTCTTTTCTTAAGCTGAACTACGAACTGGTTCCCAATCTGTATGTTTTTGGCGATTTGCAATACAGAAATATAGTTTATGACTTTGTTGGTTTGGGTACTGTGAATGAGGAAGTAGTGCCCTTAGATCAAAGAGCAGTTTTCCATTTCTGGAATCCCAAAGCAGGTTTTTCGTTCGATATAAATCCATCCAACAACGTTTATGTTTTTGCCGGTATCAGTAACCGTGAGCCGGTTAGAGATGACTTTACAGAGTCTTCTGCCGATAGCCGCCCCAAACATGAAACACTGCAAAATCTGGAAATAGGATATCGGTTCAATCAACCCAAAGTAAGGGCAGTAGCCAATGCGTACCTTATGAATTATAAAAATCAGCTGGTACTCACCGGAGAAATTAACGATGTAGGGGCTTATACCCGTACTAATATTGATCGTAGTTACCGTGCCGGTATTGAACTGGAAGCTGCGTGGCAGCCTTTATCGTGGGCAGCACTGGAAGGAAACGTAAGTTTTAGCAACAACAAAATTGCCAGTTTCACCGAGTTTATTGATTTGTATAATGAAGACTGGGACTGGGTTGGTGTGGCTGAGGTAACTTATGAAGGTACCGATATAGCCTTTTCTCCACGTGTGGTGAGTGCGGCCCGCATGGTAATCAATCCTGTTACAAATGCAACCATTGCTCTGCATGGCAAGTACGTATCTGATCAGTTTATCGATAATTCCATGAGTCAGGCCCGCAAACTGGATGCTTACCTGGTAAATGACCTGAGGTTGTCTTACAAGGTAAAAAACAAGTTGATCAGCGAAATGGAATTCACCCTGGCAGTTAATAACATCTTTGATGTTGATTATATTACCAATGCCTGGATTTATAAGGGAGTTGTTGGAAATAGTGGTTTAACCGCCATTGAAGATGGATATTTCCCACAGGCAGGAAGGTACTTTCTTGCTGGAATAAGATTTAATTTGTAGCAATGCTGTTTTGCTAATCTAATGGCTCTTCGGTTAAGTCGTGTGCTGTCGAAGAGTCATCTTCTTCCTCCCAGGCTTTGTGTTTGGCATAATGACGCCATTTTTCAATGAGTTGACTCATGTCTTCCGGAATAATAGAATCAAACTGCATTAGTTTTTGAGTAACTGGATGCAAAAAACCAAGTGTTTTGGCATGTAGTGCATGCCGGGGACAAAGGGCAAAGCAATTTTGTATAAATTGCTTGTACCGGGTAAAAGTAGTTCCTTTCAAAATGCGGTCGCCTCCGTAGGTTTCGTCATTAAACAGAGGATGGCCGATATACCTGAAATGCGCTCTTATCTGGTGCGTTCGACCGGTTTCCAGTTTGCATTGCACAAGGGTAACGTAGCCGAACCTTTCTAGCACAGTGTAATGTGTAATGGCGGGTTTGCCATACTCACCCCCCGGAAAAACTTCCATAACCTGCCTGTTTTTCAGGCTCCGACCAATATTTCCGGTAATGGTGCCCTCGTCTTCCTTTAAATCTCCCCAAACCAGGGCATGATACAAACGATCAATTTTCCGGTCGAAAAAAGTTTTGGCCAGGCGCGTTTGTGCCAGTTCCGTTTTGGCAACAAGTAAAATTCCGGAAGTATTCTTATCAATTCTATGCACAAGACCCGGTTTTACCGACTCGCCGTTTTGCATGGGCAGGTCTTTGAAATGATAAACAAGGGCATTTACCAGGGTTCCGGTATAATTGCCATGGCCTGGATGCACCACCATCCCAGCTTTCTTGTTAACAATCAGGATGTCATCATCTTCGTAAATAATTTCGATGGGAATGTTTTCAGGTGTCAGTTCAATTTCTCTTGGTGGGAAAGCCAGCACAATGCTGATCACATCAAGTGGTTTAACCTTGTAATTGGATTTAACCGGCTTATCGTTAACCAAAATATTTCCGGCTTTGGCAGCATTTTGAACTTTGTTACGGCTGGTAGATTCCATCCTTGCCATCAGAAACTTGTCAATACGCAGCAATCCCTGGCCTTTATCGACTACAAACCGGAAATGTTCGTACAATTCCTGTTCATCTGCGTCTTGTCTTTCTTCTTCCTCTGGTAAATCGGTATATTCTGTCATTTGTGGTGGGGCTAACGGGAAATGATAAATTTTGTGGTTTCTATCTTATAACCGTTTTGGGGGATAAATTGTAAAAAGTAGATTCCTGCCGTGAGCTGTGAAACGTTTATTTGATCAAGGTTTTCTGATTTATGAACCAGTTTCCCTGATGAATCAAAAATTATGGTCTCAAAATGGTTGATGTTGCCATCCGGTAATTGAAGTTGTAGAAACTGCCCGGTAACCGGATTAGGGAATACAGAAATAGAATTTATGACATCATCTTCTGTTACGTCGGTAATATTTTGTGATCCGAAAACGGGTCTCACCATAAGGGCTCCTTTGTATATTGTAGGAAGCCATTCACCAAAGGAATTGTAGAATATTTGTGCTGATCCATCGTTGGATGTGTCAAAACCAATATTGAGAAAATCATCACTCATCTGTTCCCAACCCACATAAATAGTATCAGACACTTCCAGGGGTTCTTCAAGAGGGAAAGTAACAAATTGATTGAGCCATGGGGCATACTCAACGGTAGTTGGTCTTGATTGGTATATGATCTCTTCTGGTTCAAGATTTTTCCAAACTGTGATACGAAAGGGTTTTTGATTTTGGTTATTGAGGGTAGCATTAAAGTAGAATTGCACAGCTTCCAGATTATCTGTGTGTGAGAGCGTAAACCTTATCGCTCCGCGGGGATTAACACCCACCAGTCCGTATCCGTTTTCCGGAATGCCATCGTCGTAGGCAAAGTAATTGTCGAAAAATTGATGGTAAATTATCGTATCGTTGCGGGTATAGTCGTCGCCATTGTTCCCTTCACGTAATACATGATGAACCCTGAAATGACGAGCCGGTGCCGGATCCAAACTACCGAAAGGATTGGGAACAAGCGGTGGATTGGCATGGGGTAAATAATTCTGAAATCCCACTTGCGCAAAAGAACCAATGTTCCATGTTCCACCGGAGTAATTTCGAACAATAGTATTGTTCTCATCCATTACATAATAGCGGTAAGAATAGTTGTAGGTAATATTGTCGAGATTGGCAATCCCTACATCAAAACTACCTCTTATCTGGTTTTGCGGGTTGGCACTGTAATGTGACCAGGGCATTGATTGATAATTCCGAAGAATAGATTGTGGGGGTTTTGCAAAGGCAATGTCGTAATAAAAAGAATCTGCAGAACTGCGTCCGTAGTCAAGGGTAACATAATCTACGTTCCAAATGCATGTATTACCTGCAAAGTTATCAGGTGTCTTTGTAAGGGGGAAGCTTGCATAGTTTCGAAATCGGAATTGAAAATCGTTCCTGAAATAAATTTCATCTTCAATAGGGATGGCAACATATTGAAAAAAGGTACTGTCGTTTTCTTCCAGGAAAGCGGTTAGGTTTTTTCCTGCTGTTCTCCAGATGCTTACCCAAAAATCATCAATCCAGATGGTTTCTCCAGGATTCTCAGGGTCTTCACTAAAATAGCCCGGTGTATGCAAAAATTCTACCACCAAAGAATCGCGCAGGCGTGGAGCGCTGCCATTACCCTGGGGCTGATAGTAAAAGGTGAGTATAATACTGTCGGCGGGAGAAAGAGCCATGGGTGCCGGACTAAAAACAGAATCGAGCCTGATGGGGTGGCTGGTAAGTCTGTCGGCATCTATCTGAAAGCTGTTGGTTTGCGCTTCTTCATAAATCTTACCATGCTGATCAAGCGCATCAAATGTAGCTGTGCCCAAACTAAGTGGGTTTATGGCGAAGGATGGGTTGATAAAAACATCTCTATCGGCCCACAGTGCCTGGTCGGGAAATGGCCCCCTGGATGAAAAATCATCGCGAAAAGGTAAAAATAAGATCGTAGCTTCTCCATTTTTAACTGCCACTGAATCCTGAAAATGAATTTTTTCAGGATTCGTTTCCAGGGATCTGACTATTTCCTGCGAAAAAGCCGACGAATAAATTGCCCAAAGCGCGAGAAAGTGAAATATTTTAAGCTTGATTTTTGTCATTTATTTTGGATGGTATTTTCTATTGTTCTAATTTATAAAGAAAACCCCATAAGTTCGTTAATATTGTTTGTGTGAATAATTTGTATCGATTACCAGGATTTTCCAGAACCAGGTTTTGAAAACTTCTGTTTAAAAATTTATTGGTTTAATGCCTGTTCATTATTCATTCTTTCCTGAAACGACTAAAAACTGTTTTAATTAGATGTCTGGAATGCTTTATTCCGATTTATTGTACCAAACTTTAATTTCTGTGCCACGTAATATTTGAGGCTCTTCTTCGGGCGAAGGACTTTGCAAATAAACTCTGGCATTTTGTGTTGTTGCACCATCTTCAAACACTTCATCGGTAAGAACGAGTAAGCTTTTCTCCATAATTTCATATACTTCCCATGGTGTTTTTCCAATAAGATCAGGATTGGGCAATCCAAGTAACTCTTTGGTGTATTCATCAAAATCGAAATCATCAGCTGACCGAAAATAGAGGTCGACTGTAGACCCCATTGGGACTTTTTGCTGAGAGGTTAGTACACTGGGTGACTGTCTGAAAACTCTGGGGTTTTCTTCATTCTCTTCCATGTAAACTTCTTCGCCGATATTTAAAGATGAGCTGTTGATAATCCTGATGGCTTCTTCCCTGGTTTTTCCAATTACCAAAGGAACTGAAACGTTATTACTGCCTTGACCTGTTCCCAAAACCAGGTCTATTTTGGTGCCTTTCTCTACTGACGTGCCAGGTTGGATTGTTCCCTGGTTATATTTCTGTTGTAAAACGGCATTTCTGGCAATATTTGGGATGTATTCCAACTGGCCTACTTCCAGCCCATAGGTATAAAGCAGGGATTGTGCCTGCCTGAATGAAAGGTCTGTAAGGTCGGGCATTGCAACCATCTCCGGAAGAATAGCAACCGTAGTTAAATAGATGGCCCTGTTTTTTTTAACCTCCTTCCCCGGTATTGGATTTTGCGAAGCTACCGAGCCTTTCTCTCTCGATGTATCAAAAATGGAATCATTGATAACAGGTCTTAGATCGAGTTTTCTGAGTGTTTCATTGGCTTCTTGAAAGCTCATCCCATCCAGATTGGGCACTTCAATAGTTTTATTGTGGCGGGTATAGGTTTCAAGCGCTTTTAGTGAGAACCATAGTAATGCGATTCCTGCTGCCAGAGCCAGAAGTATATGAAGCCTAAATGTTTTGCTCTTAAGAAAACTTATTATACTCATGGGTTAGGAGTTTATTTTAAGGGCCAAAATTAATAATTAATTGATGAATTTATTTGCAAAGTGCCATTTTAGTTTGATTTACACGAAATATATTTTCAAACATTGCATTACATAATATCAACAATTCTAACTTTGCCAATAGTTTTTTATTGTCTAAATATTTTTAATGAGCTGAATTGAGTAATCCAGTTTTTTTGTTGACCAGTATCCCATTACTCTTTTTGACTTTAATTATTTTTGATTTTATGGAGAAGAAGAAAAATATAGCCCTTGTTGCTGGCGGTTATTCAGGTGAATATGTTATTTCGGTTAATAGTGCTGCCGTAATTAAGAATAATCTGGATAGTAATCGTTACCAGATTTTTATTATCCTGATATCAGAAACACAGTGGATTTATAAAAATGATGATGGAAAGGAAACCCCGGTTAATAAAAATGATTTTTCCATAGTACACAAAGGAGAAAAATTAACCTTTGATTGTGCATTGATAACTATTCATGGCACTCCGGGTGAGGATGGGAAATTACAAGGCTATTTTGATTTGTTGAAAATACCTTATACCACATCGGGGCAATTGGCATGTTCTGTTACATTTAATAAGTATTTCTGTAACGCTTTGGCTGCTCAATGGGGAATCAGGGTTGCACGCTCGGCAAAATTTTCCAGAGGAACAGATATAACTGTTAACCTGGTAAAGAGTAAGGTCAATCTGCCTGTTTTTGTTAAGCCCAACAAGGGGGGGTCCAGTCTGGGCACCACCTTTGTAAAGGAAGAAGAAGAACTTTTAAATGCCATAAAGATTTGCCTTGAACACGACGATGAAGCACTGGTAGAAGAGTATATTGATGGGGTTGAGCTTACGTGTGGTGTTTACCGGAAAAAAGGTAAGGTAATCGTTTTGCCTGTAACAGAAATTGTGAGCAAAACCGATGCTAAATTTTTTGATTACAAAGCAAAATATACTCAGGGTGCTGCTGATGAGATAACTCCTGCGCGCATTTCTGATGAGTTGACTCGTGAAGTTCAAAAAATCACAGCTTACCTGTACGAAAAGTTTGAGCTAAAAGGGATTTGCCGTATAGATTATATTTTCAGCCATAACGAGTTATTTTTTTTGGAAGCCAATATTACCCCAGGCATGTCAGAACGAAGTATTGTGCCACAGCAAGCGGCCTATGTGGGGATTAGCCTTAAGCAACTCTTTACCGATGTAATTGAAGAAGCATTAAAGTGATTGGGTTTTCAGGTAAAGTTCTTCCGGGTTTAGAAGTAGTTTAGAGACATCAGGTATTCTGATAACATTTTAAATGCTTTGTATCGGTGGCTTATCTGGTTCTTAACAGACAAAGGCATTTCAGCAAATGTTTGTGAATATCCTACCGGAACAAAAATCGGGTCATAACCAAACCCTTCATTCCCTCTTTTTTGGGATATGATTTCCCCTTCAGCAATTCCTTCAAAAAGCATCTCTTCGTTATCGAGCACCAATGCAATAACGGTTCTGAATCTTGCTCTTCGGTTAGAAATGCCCTCAAGCTCCTTCAAAACCTTTATCATGTTGTCCTGGCTGTTTTTCTGCTCTCCGGCATATCGGGCTGAAAATACACCAGGGCGTCCATCAAGGGCGTCAATTTCCAGCCCGGTATCGTCAGAGAAGCAGTTGTATCCATATTTCTCTTTTACAAATCGGGCTTTTTGCAAAGCATTACCTTGCAAGGTATTATCCGTTTCCGGGATTTCATCCCGGCATCCAATATGATCCAACCCTTTAATGATTAAATTTTGTGGCAGCATTAGCTGTACTTCTAAAAGTTTGTTACTATTATGTGAGGCAAATACTAATTCCATAAATAAAGATTTAAAAAGAATCAGCCAAAATAAAATCCCGTATTGGTAGGATAAAATTTTGGCCGAAATTGAATTGAAAAGACACGCCTGGGTGTGTAAGTTTAAAAAAATCAGTTTTTCATTTCTATCAATACAAAGTTTTTGGGTACTTTATCACCCACCTTAACATTAATGGCTTTAATTTTACCATCAAATGGGGCCATGATTTTGTTTTTCATTTTCATGGCCTCCAAAATTAATAAAATCTGACCTTCTTTTACATCTTCGCCTTTTTTTACAAAAACTTCAGGTATATTTCCCGGCATGAAAGATTTGATCATGGCAGGGTTTTCTGGCTTATAAGGTTTCCTTTGCAGAAACATTTTATTGCTTTTGGTATTAAAGTTTCCTTCCTCAGTTACCATTGAGAAAAACTGATCTTCCTGATTACTATTGACTTTGTTGTTTTCCATGGTGTTGGGGTAATTTTTTGATGTTGTATTCTTTGTTCAGAGTTTAAGAAAAGTGAATCAGAATGGTGGAATGCCATGCTTTTTCTGGGGTCTAAGCTCTGTTTTTTGGGTTGAAACATCAAGGGCATGCACAACAAATTTTCTGGTTTCTGATGGTTCAATAACAGCATCAATATATCCCTGAGCTGCTGCTACGTAAGGGTTGGCAAATTTTTTCTTGTACTCTTCAACCTTTTCCTGCCTGACTTTTTCCGGATTTTCGGCGTTTTTAATCTCATTGCGGAAAATAATATTGGCAGCTCCTTCCGGGCCCATAACAGCAATTTCAGCAGTTGGCCATGCAAACACAAAATCGGCTCTCAGGTGGCGTGAGCACATGGCTATATAACCACCTCCATAGGCTTTTCTCAGAATGACAGTAATTTTAGGGACCGATGCTTCCGAATAGCTGTACAGGATCTTAGCTCCATGCCTGATAACGCCGGCATGTTCCTGGTCTATACCCGGCAGATAGCCAGGTAGGTCAACCAGGGTTACCAGAGGGATGTTAAAAGCATCGCAAAACCGAATAAACCTGGCGGCTTTGTCCGATGAGTCAACATCAAGAACTCCGGCAAGCACCATAGGTTGATTGGCCACAAAACCAACGGTTTCTCCATTTATACGGCCAAAACCTATTACCATATTTGCGGCAAAAAGTTCCTGAACTTCCAGAAAATCACTGTCATCGCTGATAGATCTTATAACATCTCTTACGTCGTAGGGCTCCCGTGGGTCGGTAGGAATGATATCGTCAATTTTGTATTGGCGGGTTTTAGGAGCCTTTTTCGGAAAAGAGTCAGCCTTTTTGGTATTGTTCCAGGGAATGTAAGAGACCAGCTTTTTGATTTGCTGTAAACATTCATGTTCACTTTCTGCAAAAAAATGGGCATTTCCCGTTATCTCCGAATGAACGCGCGCACCACCCAGCTCTTCCATGCTTATTTCTTCGCCAAGCACCGATTTAATTACTTCGGGTCCGGTAATAAACATTTTGGATATTTTGTCAACCACAAATACAAAATCGGTTAATGCGGGTGAGTAAACTGCTCCACCGGCACAAGGTCCCAGAATTACTGATATCTGCGGAATTACTCCGGATGCCTGGGTATTTCGGTAAAAAATTTCGCCGTAACCAGCCAAAGAATTTACCCCTTCCTGTATCCTTGCTCCTCCTGAATCATTGATCCCAATAATAGGAATTTTAAGGTTCATGGCATGATCCATGATCTTGGCAATTTTCTTGGCATGCATTATTCCCAATGATCCACCGGCAACGGTAAAATCCTGCGCATATATACAAACTGGAAAGCCACTGATGGTTCCAGTCCCAATAATAACACCATCACCAGGAAGGCGCTTTTTGTCCATATCAAAATCGCGGGCGGCATGTTCTACAAACATGTCATATTCGTGGAAAGAATTGGGATCAAGCAGAGCGATAATCCTTTCACGAGCGGTTAATTTACCCATTGCCTGTTGTTTTTCAATGGCCTTTTCACCACCACCCAAAAGGGCTCCCTGCATTCTTAACTTCAGATCCAATGTCTTTTGCTTAATCGACATATATCTTGTTTTTTGTTTCTAATTTTAAAAATTTAAGCTTTTAGCAATGTTTTCTATCAACATTTGGTTTTTGTTTTTTGAAAAAGCACCCAAAGTAAGGGAAAAAAAACGAAACATCCATCATAAAAATTGATTCAGGTTTCAATGAGTTTCTCTCAAATATCTGCTTATCTCTTTTGAACACAATTAGATCAGGGCTGTAATGATAACTTTTCAGAAGAGTTATTATCTGTTAATAAGTAATTTCTTTTTAAAATTTCCTTCAGCTGAGTTGATCAATAAAAAATAAACTCCACCATCAAGTACAGATGTTTCAATTTTTATAGAATGATTATCATCCAAAATATTTGCTTCTTTTATAATAAGTATCCTGCCACTTACATCTGTTATAAAAACGGAAGGATTACGCAGGAGAATATCAGCACTTATATTAATATGATCTCTTGCCGGGTTGGGATATATATGAAGAGAACCTTGGTTGGCTAATTGTGAATAGGCTGATTGGTTCAGATCAAAAACGGCAACAAGGTATACTTCATTTTCAGGCATCTGAAAAGTAAACTCAGCATTGGTGGATACGACCTGTTGTTCGCTGTTAATCCAATGTTTAAAGATGTAATCACCAATGGGTTTAGCAATAAGGTTAACTGATTCAAATTCTGCGTAATACCCTGTTCCGGTTACTAAACCACTTTTTGCAGGTTCAATATCAGTGGTTACAAGATTTGTTGGAGTATTGGGATCATAGCCATAAAGAAATTCAGGGTTGTCATTTTGCGGGTCGAGCCATGGGCTGAGCTTCATATCATCGGTTTCACCATTTTCCTGCCAATGCATAGAAAATTTTCCGTAGTAATCTGGCAGGGTTGGATTTCCACAACTGGCACTACCACCGGTAAGTGTTCCTGTTATTAATCCGTTTGTTTCAAAAAGGGGCGATCCCGATGAGCCCCCTTCGGTAACACCATGTCCGGAAATAGTTTCTGCCCAGTTTACTCTCCAGTAAGCGGAAATCATTCCTCCAGTAAAAGTAGAATTAAGAAGAGTAGTGGTGTAGGTTGATATTTTTTTCGCATCACCATTGGGGTGGTGGATACAAACGCCAAATTCAGGATCTCTGGTTGACCTTGTCCAACCATTGTAATAAGGATCCCAACTTGTATCGGGTGTTTGGTTAAGAAGCAACAGTTTAAAGTCACTACCATTCTGTATGGGTGCTCTGGACACAATTTGCGCCCCTGTGATCATCCTGTTCAGGGGTGCGGTTCCGGTATTATCACATTCGGGGTACTCGTAGTTAAAGTAGAATTGCCAAACCTGCAGATCTGCTTCACTTGATGTTGTTCCGCAATGGTCTGCAGTGAGAAAATAGGGTGTGCCATCTCTTGCAGTGTTATTAACCAGCGAACCACTACAATTGAACCAGGATGTTCCCGCTCTTAATAATATCCGGGCCACGCCTCTCTTTTGTTTTTGCCAGAGATTTCCTTCCAAACAATTAATATTTACATTGCATGATCCTGATGATTTTTCGGTTATTTCTGAAACAAGATTTTGGTCTGAAAGAATATAAATCATTTCATCTACCCAAAGGTTTGGAAGCTTTTCAGGATCAGCTTTTTTTTGGTGATACTCAATTACAAGGGTATTTGCAGGTAAAATATGTGTGGATAATAGTTGAGATGCAGAATTGTTTTGGTGAGAAAAGGCCCCTATATAATGTTTTTTAGTTTCGTCAAATATAAATAGTTTGTCGCCTTCCTTCAATTCAAAACCGGAAAATACTATTCCCAAAAAGGGTGCATCAGGTACATAGACTTTCAGAAACCATGAAAGGCTACCATCATTATTCAATACTTTCGTAGCCTTATCGAAGAATTGGGCATTTACAGGCAAGGACACTCCGGCTAACATGGGAAAAGCTTCCCGCATAAGGATAGTATCTATTGCTTCCGGATCAAATTCTACTTTTAGAGTTGCGGTTTGGGTTTGATCAATCCTGTTTTTTATTCCAAAAGGAATTTCATTGGTACTAACCTGACCAATAACATGTAAGCTAATGAAAAGTAAGAATACGATATTCCAGAATAATACTGTGAGAGTTTTTCTTTCCATCTATCGCTTAGAAATAATTGAATAGTTTGTCCTACACAAATTTATATTAATAATTTGTGAAACAGGGATAAAAGAGTATTAATTTTTGAATTGCAGACGTGTAGAATTTCTTTTTTTGAGAGCGGGTTGAAAAATTTTAGTTCTGGGGGGTATTTCATTTTCTTTATCAGAAAGCCTTTCCTGTAAAAGACTCATGGCTTCTTGCCCCATTTGGTAGCCCTGTTGTTCAACAGTTGTAAGTGCAGGATCGACCAGATTGGCAACGGGGTCATCGCCAAAGCCTGCCACACTGATCTGATTGGGAATATCATAACCATTTTCCTTCAATAAGTGCATGGCCGCAATTGCAGTTGAATCATTAACTGCGAAAATCCCATCAATCTGCCTGGAAATGGATAAAATATGATCTTTTTTTTCTTCAACCCCTTTTGGGGTGTCGCAGTTGATAACAAGGTCAGGGTCGAAAACAATATGATGATCTGATAAAGCCTGCATGTAACCTTTCAGCCTTTCCTGTCCAATATCCAATTGGGGATGTGTACCCAGATGCAAAATACTCTTGCACCCAGTTTCAATTAAAAATGAAGTTATTTGTCGTGCCCCATTAAAATCATCAGTTATAACTTTATCTGTATCAATAGCTTTACAAACCCGGTCAAAAAACACCATCGGTACCTGGTTATTGTATGCTGAAATAAAATGCTGAAAATTTTCGGTTGTTTTACTCATACAGATCAACAGGCCGTCAACCCTATGGTCTAGCAGTGCCTGGACGTTAATTTCTTCTCTTTGAAAGTCTTCATTAGATTGGCATATCATAACCCTGTAGCCCTTGCTGTAAGCAATATCTTCAATTCCACTTATTATTGAAGAGAAAAAATGATGTACCAACTCTGGAACCACTATGCCAATAGTATTAGATACCTGTTTTTTTAGACTCAAAGCCAGTGCATTGGGTCTGTAATTTACTTTTGCAGCAAATTCTTTTATTTTGTTTCTCGTTGCTTCGCTTATATCTGGATGATCTTTTAATGCCCTTGAAACCGTTGATGCAGAAACATTCAAAGCTTTGGCTATATCATTTATAGAAGTTAGATGAGGTTTCATGAGTCGTAAGTTTAATTGATCTTCCTCTTGAGAATAAAATCTTAAATCTTAAATATAAATCAAATTTATTCATACAAATTTAATGTTAAAGCATGAATATTTGTTATTGTTTTGCTGAAAATAGATGAATCTAACATTAATTTTTAATTTACAAATCTCTTATTTTATGTTAAAATATTATTTAAGATACAAAAAACTTTGATGCGCAAACGATTTTTCATTTATTGCCGCAATCGATTGCAATCTGATATTCTTACAAATTGTTGATATTCAGTCGTAAAAAACTATAAATGTCTTGTTTTTTTTATACATTTGCCTGTTGTCATTCTTAATCAAAACATAACTTTAAGTTAACAAATGCTTCTTATTTGTTTCTTTGATATTTTAAAATTTCATCACTCTTTCCATTTCAAAAAAGTGACCGGATGTCAAATGCACATGCCGGGCAAGTTTTTATTATGGGTAATCAACCTTAACAAACCAATTTATTAATTACAAAATTCAATCAAACATGGTAAAAAGAATTGCCAGATTATTATTAGCGGCACTGCTGGTTTTGAGCATCTACCCTGCAATGGCTCAATCTGGTCGGGTTACAGGAACTGTAACCGACAGAGCCACCGGTGAAACGCTGCCAGGTGCCAGCGTGTTGGTAGAAGGTACTACTACCGGGGCTACCACAAACATGGATGGTCAGTTTGAGTTTAGTGCTCCTGCAGGCACAATTACGCTTACTGCTTCATTTATCGGATTCAACAGTAGCTCCAGGGAAGTAGAAGTGCCAGAAGGAGGCACTGTTGTTGCAAACTTTGAACTCTTTGCCGATATTACTACTTTGGAAGAGTTTATCGTAATCGGTTATGGTGTTCAGAAAAAATCAGACCGTACCGGTGCAGTAGTAAGTATTACTGCTGAAGAAATGAACACGGGTGTTTTAACCGACCCTATTCAGGGACTACAGGGCAAAGTTGCCGGTGTAATGATTAATAAGCGTGGTGGTGACCCCAATACCGGATTTGATATTAAAGTGAGAGGTGCGTCAAGCCTTTCAACCAGTACAAGTCCATTGTATGTTATTGATGGTGTGCCTGGTGCAGATCCTACAACCATTGCATCTGAGGATATTGAATCGTTTAACGTTTTAAAAGATGCTTCAGCAGCAGCCATTTATGGATCAAGGGGTGCCAATGGTGTTATCATCATTACCACCAAAAGGGGAAATGAAAGAGAAGGATCACAAATCGATTTCAGCTCCTATGTTTCTATGGAAGAAGTGGCCAACAGGCTCGATCTTCTTTCCGGTGATCAATATCGTAGTTTTATTTCTAATAATCCCGGGCTCGGAACTTCCTTTATTGACGGTGGGGCCAATACCGACTGGCAGGATGAAATCTATCGGACAGGTATTTCTCAAAACTATAACATCGCTATATCCGGTGGAGATGGTAAAACCAACTATCGTGCTTCTGTATCGCACATGGATTTTAGTGGTGCAGTTATAGGCTCTCAAAAAGTTAGAACAATTGGTCGGATCAATTTAGACCAAAAAGCCCTTGATGACAGGTTGACAATTTCATCAGGACTTTCAGCCACTATCGAAAACAACAATTACATCAGTTATGGTGGTTGGGGATCCAACGAAGTTCTTTACCAGGCGTTCCAAAGAAATCCCACTGATCCATTATTGGATGAGAATGGTGAATTCTATGAAATTGAAAGGGTTTTCCAATACTATAATCCTGTTAGCCTGGTTGATCAAATAGAGAATGAACGTGATGCCAAACGATATTTCGGTTATCTGAAAGCTGATATGGAGATATTTAAAGGTTTTGAAGCAGGTATTAACCTGGCTTATACCCGTAATGATGATGAAGGTTTCTATTTTGAGCCAACAACTATGTACCTGGGCAACCATCAGGGATATGGTAACAGAAGTTACAACAATTTCGAATCACGTATATTGGAATCGACTTTGCGTTACAACACTGAAATTGGCAGCCATTCTATCCAAACTGTCGGTGGATATTCCTTCCAGGAAGATTTCAATACAGGTTTCAGGGCGCAGGGCCGTCAACCTTTTGTAAATACCACAGGTGTTAACGATTTGTCATTATTCCAAAATGTTGTAGCCGGCGATGTTACTTCTTACAAAGGTGCAGCAAGGTTAATCTCATTCTTTGGCCGGGCCATCTATAATTATGATTCCAAGTACTTTTTAACAGGAACGATTCGTCGAGATGGGTCATCAAAATTTGGTGCCAACAACAAATGGGGTTGGTTTCCATCGGCTTCTGCCATGTGGAATATTACCGGCGAAGACTTCATGCAGAATATTAGTGCCATAAATAACTTAAGATTTAGGGTAGGGTATGGTATTACTGGTAACCAGGAAATAGGGTCCTATAATCACCTTGCTTATTACAGATCTGCTGGTAACTCATTTAATTTTGAAACCGGTGAAGAAGCTATTTTGTTTCAATTTGCGCATAATGCCAACCCTGATCTGAAATGGGAAGAAAATGCCGAATTAAACATAGGTCTTGACTTTGGTTTATTCAGTGATAAGATTTCTGGTTCCATTGATTATTTTGATAAGAGAACCTATGATTTGTTGGGGCTTTATTCAGTTCCTGTACCCCCCAATGCCGTCGACAGAACATGGGCAAACGTTGGTGAATTCAGGGTATCCGGTCTGGAATTTTTTGTACAGGCTTACCCGGTAAGAATCAATAATTTCGACTGGAAAACTTCTGTTGTTTTCTCTTCTTACAAGCAGGAAGTTGTTAACCTTTCAAGCGACAGTTACCCCTGGTCACGACTTCGTGAAGGTTGGTTATCTGGCCCAGGACTTGTCGGAGATCAAAACTGGACACAAGTGGTTGATCCTGGTTTCCCGATAGGAACCTGGTATATTCCTGAATATGCCGGTCTTACTCCTGATGGTAGCGGAAGATTCTTATTTTATACTGCAGCAGGTGGCGTAACCCGCGAACTCGAACTAGCTGAAAGACGTGATATGGGAAGTGCTCAGCCTGATTTTGAAATTGGCTGGTCGAATTATCTTACTTTCTATGGCAACATTGACCTGAGTTTTACCGTTAGGGCAGTATATGGTCATCAGATTTTTAATACAACCAAAATGATCCTTGGAAATCCGATATTTCTCCCCGATCGAAACGTACTTGCTTCTGCATTGGATGAATACGAGCGTGGTTTAAGAGACAATCCAAAGGTTAGTAGCTATTACCTTGAAGATGGATCATTCATCCGTCTTGATAATATATCTCTGGGTTACAATTTTAATAACATTGCCGGTTTTAGTAAAATTCGTGTCTATGTTGCTTCCAATAACGTTTATACTCTTACAAAATATTCAGGCATTGATCCTGAGATTTCTTATTCCGGGCTGTCTTTCGGGTTAGATCAGTATAACGTTTATCCGAAAACACGGACTTTCACCCTTGGGGTCAATGTAACCATTTAATACATTAAAAAGATTATAACGATGAACCGAACCATGACAATATTATTGACACACACGCGGATGATTATAATTCGCAGCATAGCAAAACATGCAGTTAGTATATTGTTGGTGAGCTCCATCTGACCACTAAAAAATAAATTATATACAGATGAAAAAGATATTTCTGATCATATTTATAGCTGCATTTCATTTTGGCTGCACCGAGCTTGAAGTTGAAATGTACGACAGAATTCCAGCTGATGCATACACAGCTGATCCAATTCTTCAAATGAGTAACATTTATGCACCTATGCGCGATTTTGCTGACTGGAGTGGTTGGTGGTTTGCCCAGGAGATTACAGGTGATGCTGTTACAGCTCCAACACGAGGTGGTGACTGGGACGATGGTGGAAAATGGCGTGTATTGCATACACATACCTGGGATAATAATACTGAAGCTGTTAATAGTATGTGGAGCCGTTTTTATAATGGTATTGTTGAAGCCAACAAATTTATTGAAGAGCAGGCGTTATTTGCCGGTGATGAAGCTGTTGACGAAGCCATTGCCAAAGCTAAAATTCTACGTGCCTATTATTATTATCTATTGATTGATAATTACAAAGACGTACCCTACATTACAGATTATCTGGAAGCGCCCGAACAACCTCTTCGTAATTTCCGAAATGAAATTTTTGAAGCAATTGTAACTGAAGTTGAAGAGAATCTGCCACTTATTAAGCCAAGCACATCAAAAACAGGAGTTAACAAGGCTATGGTATTTACCTTACTTGCCAAGCTTTATCTTAACCATGCCGTTTATACAGGTACAGTAGATGCTGCTTATTGGGTGAAAGCTGAAGCAGTTACAGATAGCGTGATTGCTATGGGTCAACATTCTCTGGAGCCAGACGCATTGGGTCCCTTTGTAACCAACAACAGCAATTCTCCTGAACTTATATGGCTAATTCCCTATGATGAAGATACCTACACTGGTTTTAACCTACATATGCGTACACTGCATTACAACAGTAACCTTACTTTTGATATGGTAGTAGGTCCCTGGAATGGGTTTGCCGTAATGGAATCTCATTTTAATACCTATGAAGATAATGATGCCCGCAAAGCGGGGTTTCTTTACGGACAGCAATTCACAGCTAATGGTGACAGTTTATTTGATCAGGGTGCCGGTGGAATTCCCCTGGTGTTGAATCCTTATATTCCTGCTCTGAATATGGGTGAAGGAAATACACCAAATGAAATTCGTAACTCGGGTGCCCGCGTTATTAAATTTGAAATTAAGAGTGGTGCCAAAGATAATCTTAGCAATGATTTTCCGATTTATCGCTTTGCTGATGTTTTACTCATGAATGCTGAAGCAAAAATTCGCCAGGGAAAAAATGGTGATGAAAACGTAAACAAGATCCGTTCTCGTGCAGGGTTAGAATCCTGGACAGGCGTTACCCTCGAAATGCTTCTTGCAGAACGTGGACGCGAATTGTTCTGGGAAGGACACCGTCGTCAGGATTTGATTCGCTTTGGCGAGTTTAACAAAGCATGGTGGGAGAAGCCAGCTTCTGATCCATCGCGCAATACATTCCCCATCCCGCAATGGGCTATTGATGCAAATCCGAATCTGGCCGAAAGTCCGGTTTCACTTTAATAAACCCTTTTTTCAACCAATTTAAATTCAACCAAATTATTAAATTCAACTAAAATTTTAAAATTATGAAAAAGATTTCGTTTAAAAGATTGATGTTCCTTATGGGATTGTTAGCTTTCGTTGGTGTTGTTTTCGTTTCCTGCGACGATGACGATGACGATACACCTGATCCAATTCTTGTTGAAGATGGCCTTTATGTTACCGGTGCTGCTACAGCGCTTCCAGACCTTGATTTCAAAGGCCTGATGAAAGTTACCCGCAACGAAGTGGGCCAGGAAGACCGCGCCACTTTAAAAGAAATATTTATTGCTGTAAAAGCTGGTTCTGAAGGTTTCAACCTTGTAGAAGTTGCCGGCCAAAATACAACAATTTATGGTCCTGGTGCTGATTTCGCCATGGTTACAGAGGATCTTCGTATTGGTGATGAGCCACAAATTGACTTTTGGAGAGGTACATATACCGAATCTGAAACTCCATTTACGGTTCCTTCTGATGGACTTTACCAAATCGTTCTTGATACTGAAGTAGGTATTGTTGCGGTTATTCCCGTTGCTTACTGGGGCCTTATTGGTGCAGCTACTCCCGGTGGTTGGAGTGGAGATACAGAAATTCCTTCTACTGGTTTCGATCTCAATTCCATTACTTATGAAGCTTCAGGCATTTCTATGACCAAAGCTGACTACAAATTCCGTCATTCTGGTGGCTGGAAAGTTGTTATTGATGGGGAAGATGTAAGAGTGAATACCAACTTTGGTACTTCTGTAGCCGAACTCGTTCCGGGTGGAGATAACATTGCCAATGAAGAAAGTGGTGTTTATACCGTTTCTATGGTTTGGACATTAGGCGAAGGTTGGGTAGGTACCATGACCCGCACTGGTGATCTGGAAGTTACCGACTATACTACTACCGAACTTGGTTTGGTGGGTGGTTCACTCAGAGTTGACGGCGCACCTCACAACTGGGACGAAACCCTTTATCTGCAGGCCCCTGTTGTTGAAAATGAAACTACTTACATCTGGACATTTGAAAATGTTGAAGTGGCTGTTGATGAAAATGGCGGTTTCAAAATCAGAGAAGGTCAAACATGGGATGGTTATTCATTTGGTTATCCACAGGTTACAATGGCTGGTTTAGCTGCTGACCTGTTTGAAACCAACAATGATGGTAACTTTGTTCCCACCGAAGATGGTTTCTTCGATATCGAATTCAAAATCGATGCTGTTTCTGAAGTATTTACCTTTACTGTAAATCCTGCCGGAGCAGCTCCTGAACTGTTTATGCTTGGCGATGGTACTCCTGCTGGTTGGGATAATACAGCTGCTACTCCTTTAAACGGAACAAACGGAGAGTACTCTATTACAATTGAACTACCTGGTGGTGGTGGAATTAAGTTTATTGAAGTACTTGGCCAATGGGCACCACAATATGGGACTAATGACGAAGGTACAAGTGCAAGCGGAACCCTTGTTTTACGTCCTACTGAAAGTGAGCCAGATCCACTGCCGATTCCTGGACCAGCAGATGCAGGTAATTATGTTATTACTGTAAATACAAACGATCTTACCTATACCATTGCTCCTGCAAAATAGCAATTGGTAAAGAACAAAACTTAATTAAAAAAAGAGAGGTCACCATACAGGTGGTCTCTTTTTTTTAGTATTCATATAGATGCTTTTGGCACCAATAGTTTGAATTCTATCTGTTAACCTTTACATTACAATAACTTAACGCTAATGTAAATCAATATTTAGCTTATATTAATATATGATCCTTATTATTGCATAACCATAGCGAAGCAATAGTTATGCAAAAGAATCATCTTTTCTTATACCTGAAAACGGGAGGTGGCCATTTGGCACCTGCAAGGTCAATAGCAAATTATATTCAAACCAAATATGGTCAAAAAGCTACTGTTAATCTTTTTGATGGTTTTACCGGGGTTAATAAATGGGTGAAAACAATAGTTGAAGATGGATACCGGAAATCACAATCCGGTGCAATATGGGTGTTTGAATTACTTTATGCACTCAATAAATTATCTTTTTTAGCCAGATTTACAGCTATTATAATCAGTTGGTTTATAATACCTCAACTGGAAAAATATATTCTTAAAAAGTATCCTGACCACATTGTTATTTTTCACTTCTTTCTTATCAGACCGGTAATGAAGATATTAGTAAAAAATAAACTCAGGATACCAGTTACGGTAGTAGTTACCGATCCTTTTACTGCTCACCCTATCTGGTTTCTTGATAAAAGGCCCCGATTTGTTGTATTTTCAGAAAAACTTAAAGCGTTTGGGATAAAAAAGGGGATACATAAAAAGGGACTTAAAGTTTTCCCTTTTATTCTTGACGAAAAATTTACGCAACCCCTTTCTCCTGTGCTTTCGCAAAGCATGAAGCAAAATCTTGGGTTTGATCCGGATAAGGGTTTGGTACTTATTCTTGGTGGCGGAGATGGAATACCCAGGGGAAAGAAAATTCTTAAGAAATTTATCAGGAAAAATCCCAATGCAGAAATTGTTATTGTTTGCGGTAATAATAGAAACCTATACAAAAAGGCATGGGATCTAAAAGATAAATATGATTTTGAAAGCCTCAGAATTTTCGGATTTGTAGATTTCGTTTATGAACTTATCAATATTGCCGATGTGGTTATTACCAAATGCGGTGCAAGTACTTTTATGGAAATTCTAATTTCAGGTAAAATACCCATTATCAACAACTATATCTGGGAGCAGGAAAAAGGCAATATGGAGTTTGTTTGCGAAAACAAACTCGGTATTTATGAAAAGGATGTTGATAAGCTTCCGGAAAGGATTAATGAAATTATTGCCAACCCTTCTGTTTACAACACCTACAAAAGGAATATTGAAAAGCAGAAGCTTGTGAACGGAACTCCGCAGGTTTCAGAGTTTATTGTTTCAGACTAATTAATGATATATTGATGTTGTTTATTTATGTATTAAGCACAGCCTGATTAGCCCCCTTCAAAGGGGGAGTAGCGCCTACAAATTATCTAATTGATTACAAATATAACCTGAATGAAAGCATTTTAAGTTGCAATATGTTTTTTTACCAAACGACATTGAATAATGTAATATGATTATAATATGTTGGATATTGCTTCTGATCAAGGGATTGAGTAAATGCCCCGTCAAAACTATTTTTAATGATTAATTGTGAATTATGAAAATTCTTATCATTTCTGATCTTCATATTGGCAATAACGATGATTTTTCAACTTTTAGCTGGAAAGCCGGCAACTTTATTCGTGCCATTGAATTACTAAAGGCAGAAGAAAGCATTGATAAAATTGTTTTAAATGGCGATGTGTTTGAACTATATAAATACTCTTTTGATGAAATTGTAGAAAGCAACCCGTCTTTGGTAGAGTACCTAATGAGTCATCCCGACATCATTTATCTGAAAGGAAACCATGACGCTATTTGCCCATTGGGAGAAGAAAGTACATCTATGATAAACAGCCATGGAAACCGGATTTATATTGAGCATGGTCACACTGCCGATTTTATGAATGGCACCTTTCTGGGCCGAAAAATCCAAACCTTTGGCTTTAATCTTTTGCGCTGGGGCAGCAAAGCCAGATGGATTCTCAATATTTACCAGAAGTTATTGCTGGCAGGAGAAGCCATTAACAAAATTCCAAAGAAATACGACTCTATCCGGTATCTTACGCATGCTCTGCATTTGCTCAAAAACAATGATGTAGTAATATTAGGTCATACCCATAAGATTGAGTCGCATAAGACTTACTATCTCAACAAAAAGAAATTGTATATAAATTGTGGTTCATGCTCTCTGGGTCGTTTTCAGGGTGTGATTCTTAACACCGAAACCCTTGATTACGAAACCATCAAATTTAAAAACTATAAGGAGTTATTGAAGGAATACAAAAAGCCTGTTGTGAGAAAACTAGCCATGATTGCTTAGGAAAGATACTTTGTTTGGTAAATGAACCTTTATTGAGATGAACCGAACCATGACAATAATATTGACACACACGCGGATGATTATAATTTCGCAGTAAGGCAAAACATGCAGTCAGAGTATTGTAGGCGATTTATCCCGCTTTTCGCGGGAGCTCTCTCGTCATAAAAGACGAGACAAGCTATCTGACCGATTTAATTAAATTTTGACCGGAGAAAACTTTTTAACTATTTTATAATAATATTTCTGCAGAAATATTTAGAACGTAGCATCCGGGCAAGGGATCAATCCTTGCTTTTTCTCGCGAGGACCTTGGTTAAACTGGTATATAACCGAAATTTCGTGAGCTCCTGCAGTTGAACTAATCAAACGGCTTATGGTAAAGTCGTAACTATAGCCGATACGGATATTGCGGGTTCTGATTCCTCCCATTAAAACCATTGCATCATTATTGAAAAGACCATGTACCTGGTTATTGAAAAGGGGAATCCCTCTATAAAGAAGACCTATACTAATAGGGTCTCTCGACCAGTATGCACCTAAATCCATCTGATTGAATTTACCCTGATTTTTGTAAAGAAATGCAACCGAAATACTTTCGCGAACCTGTTGATTGTAGGTGCCTCCAAAAAAGTAACGATACCCTCCAAACAATGATATTTTCATAGGGATTCTGCTTACTTCCTGCGTCATAGATTGATTGGGCTGCATGAGGTGATCGATTGAGAGTCCTGTCCATAAGTTCTTACTGTATGCTATGGCTGATGATGATGCATCGAAATAGCCCACTCTTTCAATTGGGTTGGCTACCATAGTTGATGGTAATATTTCATCCAGTCTTATTTGGTCACCAAAAGTGTGCCGATTAAAGTCAACAGTTCTTTGTGCGTAAAGAAACTGAACGCCCGGGCGTATTGTCCAATCATGATTTAGTTTAAAATTGTATGAGTAAACCAACCCTCCGTGCGTTGTTGCAAGACGCCCTGTTCCTGCCTGATCGCGAAACATCAAAACCCCAACTCCGCTTCTGTAATTGTGGAAATAGTGATCAAAGGAAAAGGAATAGGTTACAAAGGAGCCTGGAATCTGAGGCCATTGGTTACGGTAATTCATTACCAGTCGGCTTCCATCAGTTGAGCCAGCAAAAGAAGGTGCCAGATAAATTGGAGCAGCGTAAAACTGAGAAAACTGTGGAGCTTGTGCCCGCAAACTGAAAGAGCCTGCGCACAAGAGCATCAAACATGCCAAAATCGACATGCGCCCTGTTGTGCTGAATTTTTGTATTGCTCTTTTCATAATATTTTTAATTTAAAATGTATTAAATCTCTTTTTATTACCTGTAAAGGGTAACATCTCCAGCTGCTTTTATTTTTTTGCCACCATGGCATGTGCCCCAAACTTTCCAAACATAAACGTCCATTGGAGAAAGTTTGCCCCGGTAGTAGCCATCCCATCCTATATCAACATCTTCAGATCGAAACAGCAATTCTCCCCACCTATTGTAAATCTCCAGCTTGTAATCAGCCAATCCTGTATGTATTGGGTAGAATATATAGTTTGCCGGATCGTTTACGATATAACTTCCGCCGTTGGGGCCACTACTATTGGGCATAAAAGCATCAGGGAAGATGATCTGACACCCCTGCTCGGCGACTACTGCGGCTGCTTTTACACTTGAGTCGTAGCATTGCGGGAAAGTATTGGTGGCAACATTAAGCCTGATGTCGTAGGTTCCGGGTTCGTTGTATAGATGTTCGGGTTCAAAATCGTAGTAGATTGTACCATCGCCCATATGCCATTCGTAGTAAGATGCCAGGCTCGATAGGTTTACCATTCTTGCTTCTTCATAGGGAAGTTGAACCAGAGGATGCGCTACCCTGAAAGCGGCTGTAGGATTTTCAAATACTGTAACCTTTTGATAGGCTGAGTCTAACCCCCCTTCGCCGCTAACAAGAAGTTTAACCATATATTCACCCGGATCTTCAAATATATGCATTGGATTTTCAAGATCTGATGAAGATCCATCATTAAAATCCCAGAAGAATTGCAGTCCATATTCTGAATCGTTCCTGAATTGAACTTCCAATGGCGGGCAACCTTCAGCTGCAGGTTCAAAACCTACCAACGGGTGGGGTGCATTTATCCTAATTTTTTGACTGATACTGTCTGAGCAATAAGAGTTACTTACTTTTAGATTAATAGTGTATTCTTTAGTTGCATAATCCCCCACAGGCCAAACGTATTCATGCTCTAAGGTATCCCAGTTATCTGTAATAATTGTGGTGCCATCTCCCATATACCATTCGAAACTCCAGTTACCTTGTAAGGTAAAGTTTTCTGCCCTGACATTGGTACTCGGATAGGTTTGTTGGTGAGGACTAACCGTCATATCTGCAATAGGCGCCGGATAAACCCTGGCCTTGTGAATAACACTATCTACACAACCATAAATTGATTGGGCCTTAAGCTTAATATTAAAGATAGATTCATGTGATGCCGGAGTAAAAAAAGTATTGGCAGGTTCATTAACTATTGATGAGTTGCCGTCGTTAAAATCCCATCTGTATTGCTGAGCTCTTTCAGAGAGATTTTCGAATTGCAGGGGTAATGGACTGCAACCACTCATAAGGCTGTTGTCTGCAGAAAAATCAGCTATAACTTCGGGGAAAACATCAAGTTCCTGAGTTGACTCCCTGAAGCAACCATGCTGATTGGTAGTTCTTAGTTTAAGTTGATAAGTCTGAATGGTTTCCTGTTGATTATGGAAAATATGTTCAAATACCTGCTGGTTTTCAGTGCTGCTTGTTCCGGCAAATTCCCATTGATATTGCGAACCACCAACAGATTGATTTGTAATTTGCACGGGTAGTGGTGCACAGCCTTCATCCAGATTTGTGCTAAAAGCTGATTGAGGTTTTGGATAAACCGTAATTACTTTGCTTACATCTGCCTGGCAACCAAAAACAGATTCGGTATGAAGGTTGACATTATAGTGTTTTTGTTCAGTGTAACTTTCGTTGGTGAAAGTGTATTTGGGATTTTCACCTCCGGAAGTGGAGCCATCACCAAAAGTCCAGTTTAGGGTATTAACGCCTAATGAAAGGTTATTGAAATCAACTTCATGAGGATGACATCCTTCTAAAACAGCATCAAAATCTGCTGATATATCCGGGTAAACAGTAATTTGCCTTACTGTAGTATCTTTACAGCCAAATTCATTTACGATGAGCAGTTGTGTGCTGAATACCCCTGGTCCGGCGTTATAAGCCCGGTTAAAGATGTGCGAAACACTTCCGTTTAGTTCAGATGCATAACCATCGCCAAAGTTCCATTGGTAGACTGCGGCTCCTGTTGACATATCTTCATAGTCAATTGTTAACGGTGAGCAACCTTCTGTAATTTCGGGCTCAAATCTTGCTTCAGGTTTTGGGAAAACAATAACGGTTGTCTCGGTAGAGTCTTTACAACCATATTGCGATGTTGCTTTTAGTTTAAGTGTGTAATGCTGATAATCAATATGCCCGGAATTTGTGAAGACATATTCCTGAACAGCTGTTTGATGGGTTGATGTATTTCCATCACCATAGTTCCATAAATAAGGTGTTTCGGCAGAAGCTCCCGTTGAAGAATTGATGATTTCGAGATTCAATGGATGGCAACCGCTTATTTCGCTTATTTCGAAAGATGCATTGATTTCAGGATAAATTTCTATCGTTCTGTAGGTGGTGTCCTGGCATCCAAAATCGTTTACTGCAATCAACTCGCTGGTATAAAGGTTTGAAGCAGAGCTATTGTTGTTATAAAGATGTGATATATTTCCTGTAGTTTCCACCTGGTTATTGGTATCTCCAAAATTCCAAAAGAGATTCGAAGCTCCTTCCGATGAAGTTGTAAAATCTACAGTTATGGGCGCACATCCGTAACTTTCAGAGATTATATAGGATGCTTTGGGTTTTGGGAAAACGGTTATTTCCTGGTAGAGGGTGTCTTTACAGCCAAACTGAGATTTTGCTTCGAGCATAACCTGATAGATTTTTTCCTGAGAATGGCTGGTGTTGGTGTAAATTCTGGATGCAGCTTCATTTTGACTGTTTCCCCCATCACCAAAATGCCATAAATAATCAGAAGCACCTGAAGAAAGATTTTCAAAGTTTACTTCCAAAGGATGACAGCCTGACGTTATCATTTCAAAATCTGCTTTCACTTCCGGATAAATAATTACATCTCTTGTGAGAGTATCTTTACAGCCACTTTCATTCTCAATAATCAATTGAACGGGTAAAACCATATCCATGGCAGTACTATTCTCAAAAACATGCGCTAATTCAATTTCTCCACTTTGAGAAAAACTACCATTTCCGAAGTTCCAGTTGAAATAGTCTGCTCCCTGGCTGTTGTTGTGGAAAGTGATTTCCTGAGGTGTGCAGTAAGATGTGTGATCGAAAGAAAACCCTGCTTCAATGCGCGGATATACTCGGATTTGCTGCTCTGCAACATCCTCACAAAAGTATTTTGATGTTGCAGTAAGTTTTACATTGAATACAGCAGTATCCTGTAAACTTTGATTTTCAAACCATACCACAGGGTTTTGTTCTGATGAAGATCCCTGCAGGTGATCAAATTCCCACAAATACGAGTCTGCATTGTCAGATAGATTGGTAAATTCTACAGGTAAGGGGTTACATCCTTCCAGAATATTTGGATCGAAAACAGCTTTTACTTCCGGATAAAGGATCAATGGTCTTACCAGTGTATCTCTGCACCCATAATTATTTTCGCCAATAAGCCAGATATTAAGAGTATCAGTAACCGGGCTGTTGTTTTCAAGGGTTCTTAAGAATTCTGTATCATTAATTGTTTCGAAGCTGGTTCCGTTGTTAAAACTCCACAAACTGTTTGTTGCGCCAAAGGATGTGTTATTAAGGGTAACAGGGTAGGGGCTGCAGCTTACCGGTGGGTCAAAATCAAACCTTGTTTCAATGTAAGGTTTAACCTGAATAGGGATAGTTTTCTCTGAAACACAACCATTTTTTGATACCGCTGTAAGGGTTACTTCGAAGATGGTATCTTTGTCAGAGAAATTTTGAAATTCATGTATTGGAGCTGTTTTACCTGACGATGCACCATCACCAAAATCCCACATGTAGTTCAATGCCCCTGTTGAATAGTTACTGAAATTAACTTTCAAAGGTGCGCATCCACTAAATATATCAGGTTCCATTTCAGCTTTGACCTCAGGGTAAACTGTTATTTTTGTCGACATGGTATCGCGACACATTGAGTATCTACCTACCAGCATTAAGTTGTGGACAACAGGCTCGTCGGTTGTATTGGTATATGTATGCAAAATCTCATCAGCTCCTGATGTATATACTGTACCATCCCCCATACGCCACGAGTAATTGTTTATGCCGTAAGATTCGTTGTTTATAGCCACTTCAAAAGGAGAACACCCGGCTGGCTCATCAATGGTGAAAGCTGCGTTTGCCGGACCATAAAGAGTAACATAAACACTTACAGAATCTACCATTTTACAAGCTCCACTTACCGTAACGGTATATTTTATGGTTGAATCGGGTATGGCAACAGGCGTTGAGCTGGTTGGGTCATCCAGATAGTCAGGAGGAGACCAAAGATAGTTAACACCTCCCTGAGCAATCAGCTGCACCGGATCTCCGAAACATGCGCGGTGCATGGCCCCCGCTCCTGAAATATTGGCTTTTACATCCAACTCATTAAAATCTGAAAAATAACCATACATGGTACCCGAAGATGGGCCGCCATTAATGATTCCCAGATGAAATACATCCTTATGATTTTCTATAAGGCTGGCAACTGCTATAGGTACCTGTGTTTGATTCATTTGATATTCTGCAGCCAGCCAGCTTGTAGTTCCGGGTATGTTCACAAAATCGGAAGCTTTTATTATGGTATTAGGGCCGTCGCCATTAAATGTAAAGGCATCTTCTGCCCCTGCTCTAACCAGTATATTCAGAAAGAAACTTTCTCCCTTGGATCGGGTGAAGGAAACTTTTGTTGATCCTGTGCAAACATTTATAGGAGGCAATACAGCTCCGCCCATTTCACATCCAAAACCGGCAACATGGTAAACATATGAGGGTTCATTGGTAAGGATATGATGATTTTGCTGGGTAAACTGCCATCTGAATTGTTCTCCTGCCTGTAAGATTATTTCCAGGTTGCCATCAATAAAAACCTGTGTATTGGGTTTGGTTCCCACTACATAAAAAAATTCAGGCATATTGTTTGCACCTCCCTGGCCGATTCTGCCTTTCATTGCTATGTATTCGGTACCTATAATATTTGTAGGGATAATCTGATCCCCTATGAGGTCGCGGCAACCCCCGTATGGGTTTGCGGCAACTGAGTCGTCGCTGGTTGATATGGCTATAGGTTTGTCTGATTGTACCCTGGTGCCGCCCAGATGATTAGCTGCCAGTTGGCCTGCTCCAGCGTAGTTGTCAGGCGCAATGGCAATGGTTTGCCCCATATTTAAAATTGTGTCAAAGGGGATTCCTGCCGGTCGTCCGGGAAATACATTCCCTGTGGGTGTTACAGTAATTGTGGTAACGTCTTGCGTGGCAACAATATAAATGGCGGAGTAGGGTTTTGGATTGTAATTTCCATTATTAAACCGATTCTGGAAGGGAACAAAAAAGTCATTACCCAGGGCATTTTTCCCTTTAAGAGCATAAATATCAGGATTGTTGTTCGTTCCCACTTCGAAGTAAGCAGTGGTAAGATTGGTTGCGGTGATTTTAATACCACGGTTGTAGATTTCATTAGGATTTTCCGTCCAGAGGTCAAAAATAATGTTGGTTACATTTACGGTTCTGGCCTCATTGGGTGCCAGGGTATTGACAATAGGCACAAAGGTAGGGTCGGAAGGCATGGAAATGGTAATGGTATTGGCCAGATTGAGATTAGCAAAGCGAAAATAAAACTTTCGATTATTCCATCCGTGTCCCTGAGTTACTTTTGGTACTGCAAACCAAAACTCTGTATCTGTTTGCGATTGGACAGTCTTTGTGCCCAGCAATAAAACAAAGAGTAAAATAAGGGTAAAAAGTTTTTTCATCAGGTTGCAGATATATGCTAATTATATTTTTAAGTAGCATGGAATTAAAGCTTTAACTTAATTTCTTTTCAATAATTCAGTCTTTAAGCTTTAATCCTATAACTCTAACAAAATTATCTTATCATAAACTGGCAAACAACAGAGTAAACTCGTGAAATTGTATGGTAAAATCTACGTATATTTACCCGTAGTTTTTACCTGTATACTTATGCTTCTATACAAACATACTACCTACTTATTGTTTTAGCATTGATTATTATCTAAAAAAAAAAGAGATGCTGTTCGGGCATCTCTTTTTTTAATTTTTTGGAGCGGTATTATTTCCTCAAAACCTGGTTATTAATAATAAGCTTGATTATGTCAACTCCTTTTTCAGATTGTACTTGCAAAAAGTATAACCCTGCCTCGAGGTGAGATGTACTCATGGTGAACTCATTTGTTGCATTATCCTTCTGATAAACAATAGTTCCTTTGATGTCCATAATCAGAATCTTTTGCATAAGAAAAGTAGAAGATATTGTAATATAATCTCTGGCGGGATTGGGATAAAGATTAATTTCACCGTTTTGCAACAGAAAATTCTCTGTATTGGTAACCAAGGGTAACTGAATTAATTTGCCACCTTCTTTTGTGGCAACCCAAAGCCCGAGACCGGGCCAGTTATTATTGTTTTCCGGGATAAGAAAACCTGAAGCAACCACGGTAATGGCTTCACCAGATAATTCGAGATCGAGCAGGGGGGCAAAATACACTTCCAGTAAATTCTGGCTGTCAAAATCCATCATATCCAGAAGATAGTTGTCGGTGGGTAGCTCAAGGTAGCCTGCAAAATTACCGTAATTAATACTTGCCAGAGTCGAGCTTTGTTCGTTGTTCCAAAAGCTTACCCCTGGTGCATCTGTAGAACCATGAAATAGCAGCAGGTCTGTATTGGTTTCGCTTACTGCTTTCATACGACCTTCTGCTACAAATAATTCCAGCGGTTGATAAGGATTAAAGCCTTGTTCTGATGCTAATCCTGATACGATAAAAATATTCACCGCATCAGTATTGAATGAAACCATTTCCGAAATAATGGCATTTTCTCTGCCACTTCCCGATGGTGTTATTGAGAGACTATATTCACGTGCTGCAGGCATTGACAAAAATTCTGTGGCATAGCGAAATTTAAGACCGGGAACAATCATTCTGCCGTTAGCATAAACATCGACTGGTAGCGGTGCCCCACCAGCTGAATTATGAATAATTTGTAATGAGGCATATTCCCAATCCCCCATAGCAAATATGTCAGAAATTACCATTTCTTCAGTTACAGACATCTCACGATTTGGTTCTCCGGGCCATTCTCCTCCTTCCCATCCTGTATTTATAAAATATTTGTAAGAATAATCTCCTTCTTCCAGTTCAAGCGTAAGGGTGTAAATACTGGCATTATCATCAGATGGGGTCATAAGTTGATTTTCAGGATTAGCTCCGGGTTCATCCCATTCAGTCATGGATCCAGCCAGAAAAACCTGATCTTCTTCCGGATTGAAATAAATATAAGGTACATCGGTCATGTCAACGCTAAATGTTACGGGGTGTAACGCAGGGCCAACGGACGACTGAAAATATAAACCAGTGTTGGCAATAGCATCTCTGAAGTTAATAGAACCGGAAGTTGGTGGATTTTCAGGGTTGATTAGCTGTGAGTCTGAATTGAACTGAATTGTTCTGTTGGGTTTGGATGGGGTAGTGGTAATAAAAAACTTATCATCGGTTGCAAAGTACTGGTCTTCGAATTCACGATAAGTAGTTAGTAGGATATTGCCACCGGTATATTGAAATTCAGTAATAAAGGGAATAAATATACTGTTTTCTCCTGATGGAAAATCAATACTTCCTTCGTAAACCAATTCACTATCTGTAACAGGTATAAAACCTCCGGTCATCTCGTCCAGATCGGTATGTTGCAGGTATACTTTTATTGGTTTTTTACCCGGATTACTGGAAAACTGGTTATAAAAGACAATGCCTGTAATACTTCCTTCATCAATAGTTAGTTCATCTTCATAATAAATGGTTTGGGCAAGACTGTTCTTCCAATAAAAATCGAATGGAATACGATAAGAAGGTAGCTCATCGCCGGTGCCAATGGAAATAACCTGAAGGCCTTCGGGTAGAACAATTATTTCCAGAGCATTGGTCTCATTGTTTCCGAAATTGGAATCGTCAATAAGTTCAACCCTTCCTTTCACAATAAGATTACCTTCATAGATTTGAGAAGGAGTCCAGGGTAATTGAAAATCAATAGATTGTCCGGGTTCAATTTCCGTTCCGGGCACTGTTGCCAGGATTTGGCCGGTTTCAGTTTCCATATATACATTGTATTCTGATTGGGCTAAAAATCCGGGATTGGTAACCATTACGGTATAAATGGATTCTATACCTACGGTAGGTGTTAAATTACCCGTAAGTTTTTGTGCTGCCAGATCATTGTCGGATGGGATAAAACATGTAACATTAGCCTGCCAGCCATCACGGTTAATACTTCCATCAGAATTAAACACAAAAGTTAAAGCTCCTGTTGGATGGCTGGAAGTAATATCCTCTAATGCCACTGGAACTCCGGCTCCGGAAAACTGCCCTACAAGAAACTCATCGGATGGCTGATCTGCGTTGTATACATACAGATAATCGTAATTTGGTTCTGTATCAAATTGGGTAAACTGTAAGTTGATTTTAGCTCCCTCAGTTTCTGGTAGTATGGTTAAGGTTAGGTTTTCACTATTTGCGTAGCTATCGTTGGGTCCACCTGAATCAAAAAGAGTCCCTTCACAGGTATTTACGCTGCCATTATACATAAAAACAGCCCCTTCTGCTGCCAGAAGCACCAAATAGGAAGTAGAACCACCACCTATGCCGATATCATTAACAGCAACAATGGTATAGGAGTAAAACCCGATACCGGGAACTGTTTCATCTAAAAATTCAGTTGCAGGTGCATCTACAGTAAAAGTAGCACCATCCTGGTTTCTTTCAATTTCGTAGTGTGTGATTGATGTTGGCAGAAAATATCCTCCATTTAAACCTTCTGTAGGTGGTTCCCAGGTTAAATATCCGTTGTTATCCTGATCTTCAAGTATAATATTAGTTACTTTTCCGGGAACATCTTCACCAATATAAATTGTAAAATTGGCGGGTGGACTTTCTCCGGCTTCGTTGGTAGCTCTCAAGGTATAATTGTAGTTTCCTGAAATCTCTATGGTATTGTCTGTAAATTCGACGGGTTCACCAATTTCTGGATTCTCAATAACATAGATCAAACTCCCATTGCGAAGAATTTTTATTGAATCGAGCTGCGTAAGTTCTTCTCCATCAAAAGTTATTGATGGATTGGTCCATGTTAGTGTTGCCAAAAGGGCTCCTTCTGCCCCTGCGGTTATAGAAAGGTCTTCAATTTTAGCTGGTGCCAACGGGTCTGCAGCATCCAAAATGGGGTCATATCCAAAAATAGCTTCTACTCCTGTATTGCTGGGGTCGAGCCAGTTGCTTAACCGGGTGGCATCGGTACCACCACCAGTCCAGGATACTCCGATCCGTCCGTACCAGTCGGGATCAAGATTTCCACATGCTGCATAACCACCATGGAGTTGGCCGATAATTCTTCCCTGTGGGTCGTAGATTGGAGAGCCTGACGAGCCGGGTTCTGTTGTTGTAAGTCCGCTCCATGGGCCAACACGCCAGTGAGTATCACCTGAACCGGCATTGCCAAGGTAAGCAGCAGCCTGAACGCCACCTTCTGCCCAGCTGAATTTTTTAATATCAGCACTGGGATGGTGAATACCCACCACTGTACCTTCAATGGTTGACTCGATAGTTCGGTTCCAGCCTGAGAAATATACGTTATAATCTTCGGGTATGGATTGGTTAAGCTCCATTAACCAGAAATCAGATGTTGCGTTTTTCGCCACTGTAACAGCTCCTGACATCGCATCATGATCTGGTACGGCAGAAGGATTTTCGCATGTTTCGCTCTGCCAGTTAAACCAGAACACTACAGTAGCAGCATCTTTAAAGCAATGATTTGCTGAAAGAAAGTAGGGGGTAGCATCATTTTCTGCATTATTGATCAAAGAGCCAGTGCAAAAACCATTGCTACCTGTTACCAGCATACCCACTGAGCGTATCTGATCTTCCCATCCTTCACTTTCTTCGCAGGCTACGTTAAGGTTACAGGAACCCGAGTCTCCGAAACCTTTGGTAAAGTATGCTCCAGGGCCTCTGTAGCCATGGGTTACCCTGAAAAGGTTAAATTCTCCTTTAAAGATAACGTTAGCAGGTTCGAAATACTCTATGATCGCTTCATCTCCAGGCAAAAGTGTGGTTGCAAAATAGCCGTCATTTTGGTTATTGAGTTCGGTAAATGCTCCTATAACGTTTTTACCATCAGGAGTATAAATAAACAATTGTGCACCTGGGGGCAGAATGTAGTTCTCGAAGGTGAAGTTTAACGAAACAGCACCTTTGCTTTTTATCCCCAATTGCCAAAACCGGCTTCCATCATCAAAATTACTCCAGGTTCCGGCGTTTTCCGGATTAATATTAACATCTATATTTTCCCCGAAACGGAAAGGAATACCCCTGATAGTATCAAATATTTTATCTTCTTCTTTGAGAACATCAATATTTATATAAGGCATACTCTCCCAACTGAGTTCATTGATTAATACCGCTTTCTCATCCTGTAATCCCAGAGGAATACCTGGCTGACTGAGTTGTGCAAAAACAGATTGGCCTGTTGAAATAAAAATTCCTAAGATCAAATAAAATAAAGTAGTTTTTTTTCTCATGATTTTAAATCTTAAGTGGGTAGCTTTGTTTTTAACAGTTTTAAAGGTAAAGTTATAAATTATAGCTGTATGCAAACAGAAATTCAAGGTGGTAAAAAGCAAAAAGGAGGTCTTTAGACCTCCTTTTTTGCGAAATACCTTAATAAAGGATTATTTCTGCACCTGAAGTTTTCCGGTAAGAATGCCTTCAGATGTAAAAATTTGAACAAAATAAATTCCACTTTCGAAAGAACGAACACTTATTGAATGTTCATTGGAAAGGGTTGTAGAAGCATAGACAACACGTCCGCTGATATCGAGAAGTTTAACTTCTTTCATGTTAATGCCACTGCGCAAGGTAATTATATCGCTGGCAGGGTTTGGGAACATGCTTATATTATCAGCAAATAAATTATCAACACTTGTGTCATCTACCAACAATGTGTAGCTCACATCACCGGTAATGGTTCCGTCTTCACCAACGGTAAACATAAGGTTATTTCCGGGAGGAAGCAGCCAAACACCAAATTCAGTACCATCATCTTCGGTAATACCCCATTCATAAGAACCCGGAGCTACTTCCTCGATAGTTACAGACCAAACATTATTATCACCCGCAACAAGGTCAACATCCATCCATTCAGGATCGGTCATACTACCTTTAATACGCAATGCTTCGTAACCTTCAGTATCATCAGTAACGGTGAAGGTTACCGGGAAGTTTTCAGGAACGAAAATACCTTCTACGGTAAATTCCATTTCTTCTATTGCTGATGTGCCAGAAGTATAAACTGACTGAACTCCGGCAGTATGTGTACCCCCAGGAAGATCGGTAAACATGTGATTTGTTTCAGAAATATCTGTAGCAACCTGCACATCGTTAAGAAATACGTTGAAACCTACAAATGCTTTGTTGGTCAGCGTATAATTCATACCATCAATAGTAACAGGTTTAACAAATTTACCATCGCGCGCAGCATTATTATTGCCAGCTTGTGGATAAGAACCAACCATAAGGTCTCTTACATCAATTTTTTCACCACCGATAGAGATGTTATCGATAGCCCATGCATACCAAACGCCATCGTTGGTGGGTCCGTCAACATTGTTCCATGCAATGTGTATATCCTGACCGGCATATGCTGAAAGATCAATAACAGCAGGTGTTGCATAAGGATTTTCACCAGCTTCTAATTCGCTGGCATTCCATAGAATGGTCCAGTTTTCGCCACCATCTGTAGATACTTTTACGTAGTAATTGTCTGCATTAACAGAACCATTGGTGCCATAGTACCAGAAAACCAGGTCGCCGGCTGGGGCTGAAAACTCGGGAGTGATCAACCATTCATCCTGATGATCATAGCTCCACATCATGAATGCCTGGTAATCACCATCCTGTGGTGTAATCGGGCTCTCCAGATCAACAGTGCCGGCAATATGCCAGGTAGAATTAAATCCTGCCTGACTGCCTGTATTGGTAATGATTTGTGACCAACCTTCAGACCATGCGCCAGTTTCAAAGCTTTCAGTCATGGCAACTTCAGGAGCATTATTCCAGCTAAAATGTGCTTCATCGGGTTCAAGGCCTTCTGTTTCAACCATCAGACCGTATGGAGCTTCAATGATTTCAACCAACTCTGCGCTATGGGTAAATGCATCCATGATAGAAACATCTGTCATTACATAATCGTGGAAATTATCGTGCGTAATGTACATAGTGTACATGCCTTTACGGACTGATTCAAAAGAAGCGATACCATCAGCTGCTACAGTATGTGTGTAAACATATGCTTCATTGTCCTGGTTAGTCAGGGTAACCACTGCACCTTCGGGACTATCGCCAGAATTGGTAGTAACAGTAATAGTTGCAGTAACACCAAATACAATGGAGAAATCAGTTGTAATAATGGCTGATGTTCCGGTTGAATAAACGGATTGTACACCGGCTGTGTAGTCACCCTCTGCCAGGTCTTCGAACAGGTAGGATGTTTCAGCAATTTCAGTGGCTACTTCTGCATCGTCAAGAAAAACGTTAAATCCAACAAAAGCCTTTTCAGCTTTAAGTCCTGCAGGCAATGATTTAGCATCCTGTGCTACAGCAAACGGATTTGTTAAAGCAAATGTTCCGGTTTTGCCAGATAGGCCAACCATAACATTATCTATTTCTGTTACAGCATTGTCGTCGCCAACAAGGTTAATTGCTACATGCACAGCCTGGCCAACGTAGTCGGTTAGTTCAAAAGTTGAGTTATACCAGGTGAAGTTATCCCAAACCCCTATATTTTGCCAGTTCCAAACTTCATCCCAGGTAATTCCACCATCGGTAGAAATTTTCAGCATCAATTCGGCATTTGGATTGGGGTCAACACTCCAGTAGTAGCTTGAATACCATTCGAAAGAAATACTGGTTCCGGCTTCAACGGCTATAAGAGGACTGATGAGCCAGGTGTCGATATCATAACCCCAGTCTGCTCTGGCAACAAATGAACCATCGGGTGCAACACCACCATCCGGATCGTCTGTTGCAAACCAGTATGGGTTGCCACCTTCACCGGGGGTTCCGGCGCCTTGAATAAAGGCTTCCCATGCATCAAAAGTGCCATCTTCAAAACTATCTGCAAAAGAACTCTCACCGCTGTTCCAGGAGAGCAATGCATTTCCGGCATCCTGACCGTCAACATCTACCATTACTGCAAAAGGTTCAATAATGGTTTCGTTAAGAGTAGGGTCAAGAACCACATCGGCTTCAACCAAAAGAGCTGCGTCTGTGTAAGTATCATAACCAACAGCTGAAATAGTAATTAAATAAGTGCCTTGATATACATCAGTAATGCTGAATGCACCAGTTGCGTCGGTTACTGCAGAGTAATCATCATAACCTTCAAGGGTAACCATTGCACCTTCAAGATCGAGTTCGTCATTCCCTACAACAGTGCCACTAACAGTGAAAGTTGGAATGGCTGTGATGGTTGCATCGGCAACAGAAGTTTCTTCTTCCAGTATTTCAACACCTTCAACTACAGTGGTTTCGTAACCAAATAAGCTGAATTCTATATTGTAAGTAGATGGCATCAGGTAGGGGAATTCGTAGAATCCATCGGCATCTGTTGTTGTGGTGCTGCTTGTACCTAATACTTTTACTATAACACCTTCAACAGGGTCAACACCATCGGTTACAGTTCCTTCCAATGCACCCAGGCCGGCTGTTGAGAAAAAGAAGGCTGTATTAGGATGCCAATCAGATGTTGCGCCTTCGGGCGGAGTTGTTGGGTTATATACATCAGAGTCGGCTACGGCACGAAGAGTTCTGCCGGAACCGGCATCTTCTGTTCCGTAGAATCTGTCAGATGAGCTGAAATAATCGTCTTCCCATACTCTGTAGGAATAAACTACAAGGTTTCCACCACCATAAATATAAGGTTCATCAAGTTCTATGAAAATTGAGTTCTCTCCAATTGGGAAATCCAGCGGGCCATCGTAAACAAGGGTTAAAGATGCAGGATCAACCCAGCCGTCAGTAAGGCTTTCCATTGCTGTTTCACCAATCCAGATTTGAACATCTTTTCCGGGAAGATCGGTTTCAAAATTATTAGTATAGGAAATGCTGGTAAGCACACCCCCGCCAACACCTAATTCATCAGCATAATAAATTGTCTGAGATAGGCTGTTTTTCCAGTAAAAGTCAAAGGGCATTCTAACATTTGGATAATTGGTGCCGGTACCGATTGTAACAACAATAATATCACTGGATTGAACTGTTACATTTAAATTGACAGTTTGATTGTTTCCTGTTGCTTCATCCGATGCCAGTTCAACAACTCCGTAAACGAAAGTACTGCCAATATCAGTAATTGTTGGGGTCCAGGCTATTGCAAATGTTGCTGTTTCACCATAAGCCAAAGCTGTTCCGGCAACAGAGCCTAATTCTACTCCACCTTGCTGCATAAGCTTCACTGTATAGGTATCCTGTGTTGCATAACCAAAGTTTCCAACAGTAATGGAGTAAGTTGTTTCCATTCCTTCAGATGGGGTGGTGTTTCCAGTAATTGAAACCCCTGCGAGGTCATTTTCGTAAACTTCATAAATTGCAACATCGTCAATTAGAATACCGAAGGCAAAACCACCTGTCCCACTAAGTCCTTCGAACTGCATGATGATAGTTTGACCCACATATTCATCTAAACCTACATTTACTTCTTCATAAACAGCATTGGTATAACCCGTATAGGTTAACAGGTTTTCAAAGGCACCACCATCAACACTGATATTAAGATTGAAATCTTGTGGATAGTTTACTGATTCTGCTCTTAGGAAAAAAGAAAGCTCAAATACACCTTCTGCAGGAATTTCTATAGCTGGTGTATTGAGTGTTGAACCTGCCAGGTTGCTGTAAGCAAACTCTTCACCAGTATGAGGTCCGCCCCATGAGCTTAATTCCCATCCACTATTAACCCATCCGAGTGGGGGCCAGCTTTCTTCAAATCCTTCAAAAAGAAGATAACCTTCAGCACCCAGAAGCACAGCATTTGAGAATGCAGTACCACCTTCACCAATCAGGTTTGAAGCAGTTACGGCATATTGATAATTGCCAATTGAAGGCACTGTGGTATCTTCAAAAGATGTTTCAGAAATGTCTTCAGCTACCGGCACAAGGTCGGGCAGGCGCACTACGGTGTAAGTAAGGTCAGCACCGCTCAGGTAGCCGTCATTAAGGCCTTCTGTAGGTGCATCCCATGAAAGGGCGCCGTTGTTGCCATTGGCGGTAAGTACAACATTGGATGGAGTTGAAGGCACGTCTTCGCCTACAAAAACTGTAACTGAAGCAGGAATACCATTGCCAATTGTATTGTCGCCCCAAACAGAGTAGGTTACAAATCCATTTTCAGCAACAGTGTTGTCAACAAACGTTTCAGCTCCGCCTATAACTGGCTCGGTGATGGTTTCGATAAGAGTTGTTCCCCGATAAACAAAAATATTGTCGAGTTCGGTAAGCGTTTCACCAGCCACAGATAGGGTAGGATTTGTCCAGGCAAGGCTAACTTCCAGAACGCCTAAATCTGCAGGGGTAGCTTCCAAAACTGTAGGTGCACCTGGTGCAGCAGGATCTGCCAAAACATCAACTAATGCTCTGATATTCCAGTTGCCAAAGCCAAAATCACCAACATGTTCCCAGGTTGCGCCTCCATCAAGTGACGCCCAGTCACCCTGAAAATTTGCAGGGCCTGCGTCTGTGCCAATTGGGTATTGGCCGGCCAGATGATCAACAGAAACACCCACAAAAATATCACTGCCAGATAGAATTACCGGGTCGGTAAGGGTAAATACATTCCATGATTCTGCCACTAATCCAGATGTAACATCCTGACTGTAGATTTCTGCTCCCGGCGCAGTTGTTCCAGATTCATAAACCTTCAAAATGTAATTCCCTGTTGGAATATCAGAAATATATGTATGTACTTCAATAATTCCCTGCCCGGCGAGTGGCGCAGTAAGATCTGTGGTAAAATGTGCCAGTGCGATCATATTACCTCCATCGGTAAGTCCAATAGCATTGTCATTTTCACCATCGTAATTCAATGTAGTAAGTCTGGTTGCCGGTGGTCCAAATGGGTTGGGCTTAGAAACAGGAATGGCTGAAAAAACTTGTGTGCTTTGTTTTTTCTGTTCATATTGTAATTCCCTGTCCCTGTTCATTTTTTCAAGATCTTGTGGATCAATTTGATGGTTCTGTCCAATAGCAGCAAAGACCCATACAAAAATGCTCAGTAAAATTGTAAATCTCTTCATAATTGTAAGTTTAGTTTTTTAATTCTGTTTGGTAATCGTTTGGTTTGTTCGAGAGATGATTTTTATCCTTTTTGATTTACCTCCTCTTTTGGTTATACAATTTTTTTACTTTAAAGAATTATTGTTGGTATGAAAATAAAAAGATTTTAGCTTATTTAAGATATGGGGTAAAAAGCTTGAGAAATAGGTTATTAAATCATTTTATTTATATATTTTGATGTGCAAAATTCAAAATTATAAGGGTTCAATTTTATGAAAATATTTTTTTAAGTGATGATGAGTTTTTGCAAGGGGTGTATTTGGAAAAGATGTGGCTTTTTTATGGATAGTATCGAAAAATGAATGTCTTTTGGAAAAACATCTGCTTTTCGGATTGGTTTCATAATTCTTTGGGATTTACTCATTAGTGCATGCAAATGTAAGAATAATGGGTGTAAATCCAAACAAAATCATCTTTGTGTGGTTTAAAAACAAACTTTTACAGGCATTTCATAGTATAATAATATTATTTTTGCAAGATAATCACCCATTTGAAAACACAACGTATGGAAAAGTTCTCTTACCTGGGTAATGCAGAGCCTCAAAGTATAGAATCTTTATATAAAACCTACCTTTCTAACCCTGATAATGTAGGTAAAGACTGGAAGCAATTCTTTCAGGGTTTCGAATTTGCCCTCCATCAGTATCCTGATGTGGCCAATATTTCAGAGAAAGAAACCAAAGTATTCCGGAACGAGTTTAAGGTTATTGATTTGATCAATGCTTACCGCAGCAGAGGGCACCTTTTTACACAAACCAATCCGGTTCGTACACGTAGAAAATATACGCCCACCTTAGACCATCAGAATTTTGGCCTTACCGATGTTGATCTGGATCACACTTTCCAGGCGGGAACTGAAATTGGGATAGGGAAAGCCAGCCTTCGTAAAATCATTCAACATTTAGAAACTACTTATTGCAGGAGTATTGGAGTTGAGTACATGTTTATAAGAACTCCCGAAATTGTTGACTGGCTCAAAAATAAGATGGAAACCACCAGGAATATGCCATCTTTCGAAAAAAATGATAAGTGGCAAATTCTGAAAAAACTCACACAAGCTGTGGGTTTTGAACATTTTGTACGTAAACGTTTTCCCGGCCAGAAAAGGTTCTCTCTTGAAGGTTGCGAAACCCTTATTCCTGCTTTAGATTCTGTAATAGAGCAGGGTGCAATACTAGGTATAAAAGAATATGTGATTGGAATGGCACACAGGGGTAGGCTAAATGTACTGGCCAACATCCTGAAAAAGCCTTACCGTAAAATATTCAGCGAATTTGAGGGAATGGCCTATGCTGACGAGAGTTTGCTGGGAGATGTTAAGTATCATCTGGGTTGCACATTAGAAAAAGAAACTACAGATGGCAGCACTATCAACCTTAGTATAGCTCCCAATCCCAGTCATCTGGAAGCTGTTAATCCTGTTGTTGAAGGCATTGCCCGTGCCAAGGCTGATCAAAAATATATGAGTGATTACCAGCAGGTTGCGCCTATTTTAATTCATGGCGATGCTTCCATTGCAGGCCAGGGTATTGTTTATGAGGTGGTGCAGATGTCTAACCTGCCTGGCTATAAAACCGGAGGCACTATTCATCTCGTTATTAATAATCAGCTGGGATTTACAACCAACTATCTGGATGCACGCAGCAGTACCTATTGCACTGACGTAGCAAAAATTGTCCAATCGCCTGTATTTCATGTAAACGGCGATGATGTGGAAGCGGTAGTATATACCATTGGTTTGGCAATGCAGTTCAGGCAAAAATTTCAGCGTGATGTTTTTATTGATTTACTATCATATCGTAAATATGGGCATAATGAGAGTGATGAACCCCGTTTTACGCAACCCGTTCTTTATAAAATTATCGAAAAACATCCTGATCCGGCCACCATTTATATCAAAAAACTGGTAGCTGAAGGGTCCATTACCGAAGATGATGCTATCCAACTAAGAGGATCTTTTGATAATATTCTGGATAAGGAACTGGAAGAATCAAAGAAAATTGAGAAGGGTGAAATTGATCCCTTTCTTGAAAAAACCTGGGAAGATTTTGCCAAACCTGACGAATTAGAAATCTTTAACCAAACTGATACTCGTATTGATACAGATACACTTAGATCTCTTGGTGAAAAACTATGTAAATTACCTGAGAATAATTCCTTTTACCGCAAAACCATTAAATTAATGAAGGATAGGGAACGAATGGTAAGAGAGGGAGATAAGTTGGATTGGGCCATGGGTGAGTTGCTCGGTTATGCGAGTTTGGTTAATGAGGGTTTGCATGTTCGTTTTTCAGGACAGGATGTTGAAAGAGGAACTTTTTCTCACCGTCATGCTGTGCTCACCAATGAGGATAATGCTGCCGGATATATTCCGCTTAATAACATATCTGATACCCAGGGTCGATTTGAAATATATAATTCGTTATTGTCTGAATACGGAGTTTTGGGTTTTGAATATGGTTATGCCATGGCAAGTCCTAAAAGTCTTGTAATTTGGGAAGCCCAGTTTGGTGATTTTGTTAATGGAGCACAAATCATTCTTGATCAGTTTATTACCAGTGGTGAAGAAAAGTGGCGGGTTATGAATGGTTTGGTAATGTTGCTGCCCCATGGTTTCGAGGGGCAGGGCCCTGAGCATTCGAGCGCCCGTATGGAAAGGTTTTTATCTTCCTGTGCTGAAAATAACATTCAGGTTGCTAATTGCACCACACCGGCTAACCTTTATCACTTATTCCGAAGGCAGATTAAGCGTAATTTCAGGAAACCCCTTGTAATTTTCACTCCTAAAAGTTTGCTCAGGCATCCAAGGTGTACTTCTTCTCTTGGCGAAATGGCCAATGGTTCATTTCAAAGTGTTATTGATGACCGGGAAGTCGACCCACAGAATGTTACAAGAGTTATTTTATGCAGTGGAAAAATATTTTATGAACTTGAAGAGTACCGACATAAACAGGATTTTTTGAATACTGCTATAATTAGAATAGAACAGATTTACCCATTTCCGGAAAATGAATTAAAAGATTTACAGCATAAGTATGCCAAAGCCCAAAGATGGCTATGGGTGCAGGAAGAACCTAAGAATATGGGTGCCTGGAACTTCATCAATGAAAATATGAGCTTTGTGCAACCAGGTGTTATTGCTCGTCCACCAAGCGGAAGTCCGGCAAGTGGATCGAGTAAATTTCATCACCTGCAGCAAAATAAAATTATTGAAAAAGCTTTTGAAGATTGCAATTGTGAGAATGTTTGTCGTGAATGCAAGCAGCTTTGCATCAGTCATCTCAATCAGTTTAATTTCTCTTAAAATTATTTATCTTTCATCTTTTTTTTCAAGAATAAGGAATCCGAATTTTTCAAACTACAATAAAAGCATTTTATGATTGATATCAGAGTACCATCAGCAGGAGAATCAATAACCCAGGTAGAATTAGCCAGGTGGCTGGCCGAAGATGGGGAATTTGTTTCAAAAGATCAGGAAATTGCAGAAATTGATTCGGATAAAGCAACACTTACCATAAATGCTGATGCAGCTGGTAAGCTAAAAATCATTATTGATGAAGGAAGTACCATTGAGCCGGGGAAATTAATTGGTCAGATAGATACCTCTGTTCAGGAAGAAGCGAAAAGTTCAGAAAGCAAAGATGTTGAAAAGGATAATGATTTACCTGTCGGGGATAATGAAGAAGCTGTTCAACCAGTCGATAGTAAAAAGGAAGATAATTCGGATGTTAAAAATGAAGATCAATCTTCAGATAAGATAGCTGCCGATTCCATATCAAAATCTGAAATGAATGGTACCGAAACAGGCTTTACAATTAGTCCGCAAGCCCGTAAAATGCTGGATGAAATGGATGTGGATATTGATAAGGCTCTGGGAAATCCTGAAAATAAAAGGATCACGAAGAAAGATGTGCTATTGGCCATAGCAAGTTATACTGCCAAAGATGTAGGGGGAAAATCAGCCCCTCAAGAATCTGAGTTTGCATCCCAATGGAAAGGTAGCCGGGAAGTTGAAAAGGTGAAAATGACCACCCTGAGAAAGAAAATTGCCGAGCGTTTGGTTGCTGTAAAGAATGAAACAGCTATGCTCACCACTTTTAATGAAGTGGATATGTCGGCTGTGATGGAACTGCGGTCAAAATATAAAGACCAATTTTTTAAGAAATATGGAATTAAACCCGGATTTATGTCCTTTTTTGCAAAAGCAGTTACTTCTGCTATACAATCCTTTCCGAAGGTAAACGGGCAAATAGAAGATGGCCATATTATCATCCCTGATTATGCAGATATAGGTATTGCCGTGAGCACCCCTAAAGGTCTTATGGTTCCTGTTATCAGAAATGCTGAGAGCAAAAGTCTGTTTGAACTGGAAGAAGTGATTGCAAACCTGGCCAAAAAAGCCAGAGATAATAAAATAACCATTGAAGAGCTTACCGGAGGTACTTTCAGTATTACCAACGGAGGTGTTTTTGGCTCTATGCTTTCCACCCCTATCATTAATCCACCGCAAAGTGCAATCCTGGGTATGCATAATATTGTAGAAAGACCTGTTGCTTTGAACGGTAAGGTCGAAATACGCCCTATAATGTATATTGCTCTCTCTTATGATCACCGTGTGATTGATGGGAAGGAATCGGTAGGTTTTCTTGTGAAAGTGAAAGAATTTCTTGAAAATCCGGTTTCTATGCTATCGCCAGGTAAAAGTCAGGAAGAATTGCTACTAGGTTTGTAGTGGATCTTCGTCAAAATCTTTCAGCCAGGCTACTACTGCATAAATAATAGGAGTGTCTAGTAAGGCAGCAAAAAACTTAAATATATAAGCGTTTATAATCAATATGCCAAGTGCCGAAAGACCGGTAACATTCTCGCCTAAATTCCCGGAAAAATAAAGAATACTCATTATAGCAGTAGAGTCTACCAGCTGGCTAGTCATGGTAGATGCATTATTTCTCAGCCATAGATATTTCCCTTTGGTTTTTTTCTTGTAAAAGTGAAACAATCTTACATCAATAGTTTGTGCTGTTAAATAAGCTATCATGCTGGCAATGGTGTTACCTATCATATAACCGTATATCCCGTCAAATAAATACAACCCTCCGCTTATACCATCAGCATTGGGTAAATGATAAGTGGTAATCATAATAATAAGCATGAAGATGTTTACACCCAAACCAACCCATACCAGTAACTGGGCTTTTTTTCTGCCAAATAATTCCGAAATGAGGTCAGTTGCCAAAAATGTGGCCGGGAAAGCCAATAATCCTGCCGGAACAATCATAGAATATTGATTTCCCGTTCTTATTAGTTCGGGAACAATGGGTAGGAACCAGCCTGGTATTGTAATAGTAAAAAGATGAATAAATTTGGTGGTACCGATTAAGTTTCCTAAAACGAGGGCTGTAAGAAATACGCTGCTAAGTATCAGATACAAGGCATCGCGGTTGTAGGGTGTATTTTTTAGTCTTGCAATTGACATCTGATAGGGTTTTTATAATTGACAAAATAAACAAGACCGTATTTAAAATGTTCTTTGTTCAGGAATGATTAGTTGAACATATTAAAAATATCCAAAACCTAATTCTTATGGCTTTAATAAAAACAGTTCGCGGCTTTAAACCCCAGTTTGGGGCTGATACCTTTTTAGCGGAGAATGCTACAATAACAGGCGATGTAACCATGGGCGATCAATGCAGTATTTGGTTTAATGCTGTAGTGCGAGGTGATGTAAACTATATTAGAATAGGAAACAGAGTAAATATCCAGGATGGTGCCATAATTCATGGTACCTTTGAAACGGCTCCAACAAATATTGGTAATAATGTATCCATTGCCCATAATGCAATTGTGCATGGTTGTACTATTGAAGACAATGTACTTATAGGTATGGGAGCAATTGTTATGGATAATGCAAGAGTAGGAAAAAACTCAATTGTTGCAGCAGGATCCGTAGTGCTGGAGAATACGGTGATTGAGCCGGGAAGTGTTTATGGAGGAATTCCTGCCAAAAAAATCAAATCGATCAATCCTGAACTTACCAGGCATTTGCTCGATCGGATATCAAATAATTACATTAAATACTCCGGGTGGTATAAAGATGAAGATTCAAGATAATAGGTTTGCATGCCATAGAAAAAGCCACCTTAACATAAGTTAGGGTGGCTTTTTCTCTTATGCCAGGAATGTATTAAATTCCTAATTTTGTTTTTACCAGCTCCATAAGATTATCTGATGGTTCAGAGTGAAGCAATACACCGCTGCTTGAATCAAATACGTAGGTGTATCCGTTTTCCTTGGCTACATCACTAATGGCTTGCCTTGCCTGCTCAACAATGGGTGATAATAGTTCGTTTTCCTTTTGGGCAATTTCCTGCTGCGCTGATTCTTGAAACTCAGTAATCCTCTCCTGTAAGCTAACCAGTTCTCTTTCTTTGGTCTGGCGGATCAATTGTGACATGGTCTCCTGATTTTCCAGAAAGCTCTGGTATTTGGTTTGAAACTCAGATTGCAAGGCTGTAAAAGTAGTTTCGAGTTCGCGGGCAAAATTTTCTAATTTTACCTGTGCACTATCCCTGCCGGGCATTTGGCCCAGTAAGGCACTTGAATCAATATGGCCAAATTTTGCCTGTGAGAATACGTTGGCATTAATTCCCATCAGGAATACCATGAGTAATGAAATGCGAAATAAGTTTTTCATTGCGTTAATTTTTGAGTTTAAGTATTAATTCATTCTGTAAATAAAGAGATTCAAAGATTCTGGCAGCAATATTTCAACAACCGTGCCTTTTTTCGGGGCACAAAGATAAAAATTAAATGTTAATATCAACTCATTTTTACATCGATTTAAAGCAAAATATTGATAATGAGAAATTAACGATTATTTTTGTTGCTTTTTAAAATGCAGTTTTTTTGCTTAATAATTGAAATGATCAGTAATTATTTGCTGGAAACTGGTCTTCCCACCATTCATTCTGGTCTTTCAAATACTTATCCCACCATGCCATAATTACGTTATTCCATTGTCTGCGCTTGCTGGTTGCAAGAATATGGTGGTCCTGGTCTTTTATCATAACCAATTCAACCGGTCGATCCAGAATTTTTAATGCAGTATAGAGTTGTATGCTTTCACCCGGAGGAACATTAGTGTCACTGTCGCCGGTAAGCAATAGCAGCGGTGTTTGTATTTTATCCGCATGGAAAAGCGGACTTTGTTCTACATAAAGTTCCTTGTTATTCCAGGGGTAGCTGTTGGCAGAAGCAGATGAGCTGTAGGAGTAGCCCCAATACCCTTCTCCCCAGTAGCTTGAAATAGAACTAATGCCGGCATGCGAAATGGCTGCAGCAAATATATCGGTACGAGTTAATAACAGCATTGTCATAAAACCTCCGTACGATGCTCCTGCACAACCCACCTTTTCTTTGTTAACAAAAGGATGGGAATTAAGGAATTTCTGGGTGCCTTCAATAATTTCGTCGGCAACGGTAATACCCCAGTTATTTACATGGGCAGCTGAAAACTCTTGTCCAAAACCTATGGCGCCACTGGGCTGTAACACATAAACAATATAATCGTTACCGGCCCAAAGGTTGAAAGGATATCTGCCTGCGAAAGTTCGCCCAACAGGAGTTGTGCCGGCATAATAATAAACAATGGCCGGGTAGGTTTTCTCCCTGTCAAAACCCGGTGGATAATATACCCTGCCAATTATCTCCTGTCCTGCTTTTGTAGTGAAATTCCAGTCTTTTACTTCCCCAAATTCAACATATTGATAGATCTTCTCTTCTGTGTTTTCAATGACTTCAGTTTTGAGGTTTCTTAAATTTACTGTAAAGTGCTTTTCCGGTTGATTGGATTGTGATGCTGTAGCAATGGCACTGTGTGTATTTCTGGCCAGACTAAAAGAATTGAGGTAATCTACACCCAGATCAACTTTTCGAATCTCTTGTTTTTCTGGATTGTACTTGTATAAGGTTCTGAAATCTTTATCGGTGGTAATCATGTAAATCATATTATCGGGGACATGCCAATAGACAGAACCTAATGATGGAGCAAAATTTCGGGTGAATGCTGTTATCTCCTTTGTGTTAAGATCGTATATATATCCTTGTCTGTCAGAAGTATTGGCGATCATATCTGCTGGAACATTTTTGCCAATACCTCCGAAACTTTCAGGAGTGCCAGTTGCCAAAAGTTTTTTTCCATCAGGCGAGAACTTTACACTAAGGCCCCACGGCTCATCCATCCACAGTGTATCCAGAAAATAATTCTCAAGGTCGAGTATAAACATATTCTGAAGAGAAAAAGGGCGTTGGGTGTAGTCTGGATAGCTCTGACTAAATATTATCTTTTTACTGTTGGGACTAATATCTTGCAATGATGTGGTCAGATTTCCAAAGGTAAGGCGCTTATGATAGCCTGAATTCGCATTATAATAATATAAAAAACTCCTGCTTCTAAAAGAACCCTGTCTGTCCTCCATACCCAGTACTTGTCTTATGTCTGTTTCGGTGCTGCTTCCTTCTTCGGTTTTACTGTAAACAATAAATTCTTCATTGGGAGCCCAGGTATAGCCCGAAAGTTTTTCCATGTCCTTCATCAGCTCATTGATCTCACCGGTAAGAAAATCCAACAGAAACAAAGTAGATTTTCCACTGGAACTATTTATGTAAGATATCCGGTTGCTGTTAGGTAACCACTTAATCTGGCTTATGCGGGCATGCCTGAAACTATGGAGCAGCTTTCTGTCAGTAGTTAGTCTTATTTCACTCCATCTTTCATACTGATCTGATGGCAATGCCCTTGAATAACTCACGATATAGTATTTTCCGTCTTGCGATGGCTGTATATTGGATATTTTTACTCCTTCCAGGATATGATCAATATGCTTTCTTGTTTTAGGATGGGTTTCAATAGCCAGATCGGAAATGTTGAAAGGTTCTTTAATTTCAAGGTTGGCCATAATTTTCCAGGCAAGACTTGCTTCGGGTGTTTTAAGTGTTTTAATCAATAAAAGATGTTTGCCACGGGTTAAGGTTAGGTCTTTTGATACCTTTCCAACAGTATTTTCTTGCTGTTCAACGGTTGTTTTGCTACCAATGGGCTCGCCATTTATCCAAACCCGAAGCATATGGGCGCTTTTAATCTCAAGGGAAGTTTTTAAGAAACGGTCTGCGTTAATGTAAACTGCCAGGTAAGCAATCTGGGGATTTTGGCTTGTCGAATCATCTTTCGGAAAAATAAAACCGCTTGAATCACTTATATCTTGCATCCACGATAATCGTTCATTATTGAAATAACCCAATTCTTTGTTTTCGATTGGGAAATGCTCAGATATATCTGCCTGATCAAAATTTAAAAGCTCTGATATTTTAAAAGTCTCTCCGCTGGTATTTTCGGTTTTAGCGAAAACCGGTAAAATAACTGTATGTGTTTCAGATTTTAACCAGGTTGAGATTACGAGTTTCTCACCAGAAATACCTTTACTGATAATGGTTAAAGTTAATAGCACTGCAAACAATAATTTACGCTTCATTTTTAATAAAATTAACATTTAAATAATTGACTAAGTATGTGTATTGCAGCAAGTATAATAATTTACCTCTGCTGATAAACCAAAATGTAAAAGACTTTGTTATATAATCGGATAATTGATCGTATTTTCCTATACTTTTCAGGGGAACAAATATAGGATTTTTTGATGTTATAGGATAAGCTTTACAATGCTTTAAATAAAATTATTGCTAATTTTGCCGATATTTTAAGTGCTTATTTTTCAATAGAGTAAAAAATACAATCTAATACATTTTTATGGAAAGAGATCAAAAGATATTCGACCTGATAGAACAGGAAAAGCAGCGTCAATTACATGGTGTTGAGCTTATTGCTTCAGAAAATTTTGTTAGCGAACAGGTAATGGAAGCTATGGGCAGTGTTTTAACCAATAAATATGCAGAAGGCTATCCCGGTAAAAGATATTATGGAGGTTGTCAGATTGTTGATCAGACAGAACAATTGGCTATAGATCGGGCAAAAGAGCTTTTTGGTGCAGAATGGGCCAATGTGCAGCCACATAGCGGCGCCCAGGCAAACGCTGCGGTTTTTCTTGCATGCCTGCAACCTGGTGATACTTTTATGGGATTGGATTTGAGCCATGGGGGCCACCTTTCGCACGGTGCTCCGGTTAATCTTTCAGGTATTCTTTACCGCCCGGTAGCTTATACTGTAAAAGAAGAAGATGGAACAATTGATTATGATAAAATGGAAAAAACAGCACTTGCAGAAAAACCGAAGATGATTATTGCCGGTGCTTCAGCCTATTCACGCGATTGGGATTTTGCCCGCATGCGTTCTATAGCCGACTCTGTTGGAGCTATCCTTATGGCAGATATTGCTCATCCTGCCGGTCTTATTGCTGCCAAATTATTGAATGATCCTTTGCCCCATTGTCATATTATTACTACCACAACTCACAAAACCCTTCGTGGGCCCAGGGGAGGCTTGATTCTGATAGGCAAAGATTTTGAGAACCCCTGGGGAGTTAAAACTCTCAAAGGTGAGATCAAACTTATGTCGCAAATGCTCGATTCGGCTGTTTTTCCGGGAACGCAGGGTGGTCCGCTTGAGCATATAATTGCTGCTAAAGCTGTGGCTTTTGGCGAAGATCTTTCCCCATCATTTATTGAGTACAGCAAGCAGGTTATGAAGAATGCTCAGGCAATGGCAAAGGCTTTTATTGATAAGGGGTATCATGTTATTTCTGATGGTACGGATAACCATCTTATGCTTATCGATCTAAGATCAAAATTTCCTGAAATAAGCGGGAAAAAGGTTGAAAATACCCTGGTTAAAGCTGATATTACCATCAATAAAAACATGGTGCCTTTTGATAGTCGGTCTCCATTTCAAACATCAGGCATTCGTATTGGGACTCCAGCAGTTACCACACGTGGTTTAAAAGAAGATCATGTACTACAAATTGTTGACTTTATCAACCGGGTAATCAGCAACATTGATAATGAAGAAATAATAAATAAAGTTAGGAAAGATGTGAATGATCTAATGGGTCAGTTTCCATTATTTGGTTGGTAAGATTATGGAGATCAATAATACTGGTTTATAAGGCTTTGCATTAGGCAAAGCCTTTTTTGATCTATTATAAAGTTTTTACTTGGATATATGTAAAATATTGAGCATTTTTAAACATAAACACACTTTAATTTATTATTAATTTTGCATGAACTACTACCCCGGAAGCTACTGAAAGCTTATATTGTATGCAATTTTCATTCTATCAGTAAATTAAATAAATTAGATTTATGGAATATTTTGTTAGAATGGATTTTGATAGAAAACTGAATGTATCGATATTACAAAATTTCTAAAAGTGTGATCAGCTTTCAATTCTTTTGTTTAAAAACATAATGAGATGAACCGAACCATGACAATATTATTAACACACAGCTATCTGACCAATTTAATCAAATTATAAGCTTATGAAAACACTATATCTGATCAGGCACGGCAAATCATCATGGGAAAACATGGCCTTTCAGGACTATGAGCGGCCATTATTGGAAAAAGGCATAAAAAGAACAAAAAAGGTTGCAGGATATCTTGTAAATAAAAAAGTACAACCTGATCTCATTGTTTCAAGTCATGCTGTAAGAGCCCTTGAAACAGCTAAAATTCTTGCCGCAAAACTTAATTATATCCCTGAACATATTATTTTAGATGAAAGTATTTATTTTGCCGGTACAGATGCGCTCGAAAATCTTGTTTTAGGATTAAATGATTCTTTTAATGAAGTTATATTGGTAGGACATAACCCCGATATTACCAATTTTGCCAATCTTTTTCTGGAGCAAAAAATTGACTATATGCCTACTACAGGAGTTGTTTGCGTTAGATTTAAAACGGATAAATGGACAGATATTTTTCAGGTAAAATGGGAAATAGAGTTTGTGATTAGTCCTAAAAATTTATAACTCTTTCAAGCAAACCATGAATACTGTTTCGCTTTTGGAAATTGTTTTTTTACCTAATTAGATTGAAGCGTTATTGAGTTTTAGATTCAGTTCAGCACAATACTGATTCTTAATAATATTTAGCCTGCAACGAATCAAATTATATCATATCAACATTTGTTAAAAATAAGTACATGAAAAGGGCATCGATTATTAACCGCGAAATAAGTTGGCTCTCTTTTAACGAAAGGGTTTTGCAGGAAGCATCTGATACCAGAGTCCCCCTAGTAGAGAGAATGCGATTTCTGGGCATTTTTTCCAATAATCTTGATGAATTTTTCAGGGTTAGGGTAGCTACATGGCGCCGACTGGTTGATTTTCCTGATTCTGAAATTACTTTAAAAGATTCTCCGGTAAAAATACTGAATAAAATAACCAAAATTGATTATGCGCTACAGCAACGCTTCCTTGTTATTTATGATCAGATACTTAAAGAGCTGGAACAGGAGAATATTTTTCTTATCAGTGAGCAACAGCTTACTGATGACCAGGGAAGTTTTGTAAGACAATATTTTAGGGACCAGGTTCGCCCCAATCTTTTTCCTATCATGATGAAGAATCTTAGAAAATCATCTTCATTACGCGATAAATCGATTTATCTGGCTGTTTTACTTAAGAAAAAGGATAAATCCATTAAAGATAATCAAGCCCTTATAAAAGTTCCCACTTCGGTATTGTCACGTTTTTTAATCCTGCCAAAGAAGGACGATAAGAACTTTATTATCCTTCTCGATGATGTAATCAGGTATAATCTTGCCGATATTTTTTCGGTATTTGATTATGATGAGTTTGAAGCATATACCATAAAATTGACCCGCGATGCCGAAATGGAAATTGATAATGATGTTTCCAAAAGCCTGATGGTAAGAATGAGCGAGAGCCTTAAACAAAGAAAGAAGGGGCGTCCCGTGCGGTTTGTTTATGATGGTTTAATGCCTGATTCTTTGCTGAGGCTGGTTATGGATAAGCTGAAAATTTCGGGTAAAGATAATGTGATGAAGGCAGGCCGTTATCATAATTTTAAAGACTTTATGAAGTTTCCTAATGTGGGGGGGATGCACCTTGAATTTACTCCAACCCCACCTTTACCCCATAGAGATCTTTCAGGGGCAAAAAGTATAATTTCTTCCATCCGGGAAAAAGATATTATGCTGCACTTCCCTTATCAATCTTTCCAGTATATTATTGATCTTTTGCGCGAAGCATCTATAGACCCGAAGGTTAAGGCTATTAAAATGACACTTTATCGTGTAGCCAAAGACTCCAGGGTGGTAAACGCTCTTGTTAATGCGGCACGTAACGGAAAAGAAGTTACAGTTTATCTTGAATTGCAGGCTCGCTTTGATGAGCAGGCAAATATTTACTGGTCTGAAAAACTTCAGGAAGAAGGGGTAGAAATTATTCATGGAACCGCTGGTTTAAAAGTACATTCTAAACTTATCCTCATTGAGCGTAAAGAGGGGCGTAAAAAAGTGCTATACGCCAATATTGGCACAGGTAACTTTAACGAAACTACAAGTCGTATATATGTTGATACCAGCCTGCTAACTGCCAATCCAAAGATTACGGTTGAGATTGAAAATGTTTTCAATCTCTTTGAAAAGACTTACCTTGCTCCCGTCAATTTCAGAACACTTATCGTTTCCCCGTTTCGAACACGCAATTTTATTACCCAAATGATAAACAATGAGATTGCAAACGCCCGCAAAGGAGAAAAGGCTGAAGTTACAATGAAGTTGAACTCGCTGGTAGATGAATCGCTGGTAAAGAAAATATATGCAGCTTCAAAATCAGGGGTAAAGTTCAAATTAATTATCAGGGGAATTTGTGTTATGATTCCAGAAATAGCAGGTGTAAGTGATAATATTAAAGCCGTTAGTATTGTTGATCGCTATCTGGAGCATTCCAGGATATTTGTGTTTCATAACGCAGGCAAACCTCGCTATTATCTTACATCAGCAGATCTTATGGCTCGTAACCTTGACCACCGTATTGAAGTAGGAGTGCCAGTTTGGGATGAAAATCTAAAAGCTGAACTGCAAACCATCTTGGATATTCAATGGCGCGATAATCAGAAAGCAAGACTTTTGGGCCAGGAAACCTTGAATCAGTACAAAGTACCCCTTGATGGTGAGATGCCTGTGCATTCGCAGTTAGAGATCTACAATTATTTCAAATCGCAATATTATGAGTTAACCTGACAAGAGATATGTTACTTGGAGCTATCGATATAGGGTCTAATGCGGTTAGGTTATTCTTTTCCAATGTATTTGAGCAAGACCGGCAAATTGTTGTCGAAAAAGCTTCGCTTATGCGAATACCTCTCCGCCTGGGTGATGATGTTTTTACCCAAAACAACATCTCTGAACTCAAAATTAAGAAACTTGTAAAAACGATGAAAGCCTTCAGGCTGCTCATTGAAGTAAATGAGCCTGTAGCTTACCGTGCCTGTGCAACATCGGCCATGCGCGAAGCTCATAATAAAGACCAGGTTATAAAAAGAGTTGCTACCGAAGCAGGGATTAAAATTCAGATAATCGATGGGGTTGAAGAAGCACAGATCGTTAGTGCCGTTCAAAACCTTTCTTCTGTTGAAGATTTTAAATATACCCTTTACGTTGATGTGGGTGGTGGTAGCACCGAGTTATCTATCATTTCCAAAAAAGGACTGCTGGCATCCAACTCTTTTAAAATTGGAACTGTACGTATGCTTAGTAAAAAGGTTAAACTTTCGGAATGGGATAGAATGAAAGTTTGGTTATTAAAATATAATGATCATTATAAAAATATGCTGTTTGTAGGTGCCGGAGGAAATATCAATAAAATAGCCAAACTTTATGGCAGGGTACCCGACCAAACCATTCCGTTTAATAATCTTGAATATGCCCTGAATCATCTTCAAAGATTTTCTCTAAGCCAAAGAATTGATATTATGGGTTTAAGACCCGACAGAGCCGATGTCATTCTTCCGGCTGCAAAAATCTTTCATTTTATTATGCAAATTACCGGTGCCCCTAAATTGTTGGTTCCTAAAATTGGTTTAAGTGACGGAATTGTAAGTGTTTTATACAATTCTGTCAAAATGAAACAGAACACGAAATAAGCGGGCTAATCTCAAATCTTTAAGGGTGTAAACATTGTTGCCAACTCCGTTTTGTAGTATATTTGCATCGAACAATTAAATAACCTGAAACCGTGTCCGATCAGAATAATCAACAAATGTCTGTTTCTGAATTAGAGCTGGAGCGTCGCCAGATTCTTAAGGAATATCGTAGCTTGCTCTCTGTTGTCAGGCCCGGAACCGAGTTAACCGACAGAAAGCGGATTAGAAAGGCCTTTAATTTTGCTATGGAAGCTCATAAAGATCACCGGCGAAAAAGTGGGGAGCCCTATATTTATCACCCAATTGCCGTGGCCCATGTTTGTGTGGAAGAGATCGGACTTGGAACCACCAGCGTTATTTGTTCCTTGTTGCATGATGTTGTGGAAGATACTGACTATACGCTCTCGGATATTACTGAGTATTTTGGTGAAGAGGTTTCAAGAATTATTGACGGACTCACAAAAATTTCGGATATTTTTGAGCAAACAGACTCATTACAAGCAGAGAATTTCAGAAAAATGTTGCTAACCCTGTCTGATGACGTAAGGGTTATTCTTATTAAGCTTGCCGATCGTTTACACAATATGCGAACGCTTGATGCTCTTCCTGCCCGAAAGCAGCTCAAAATTGCCAATGAAACCCTGTATCTATTTGCACCTTTGGCGCACAGGCTTGGTTTTCATGCTATAAAAAGCGAACTTGAAGATCTTGCTCTAAAATATACGGATCCGGATATTTATAGTTCTATTTCGCGCAAAATAGTTGAATCAGAAGAAGAGAGAAATAGGTTTATTGAAGATTTTACCAAACCGATTAAAAAATCATTGGAAGAACAAGGGCTAAACTTCAAAGTATTAGGCCGTACAAAGTCTATTAGTTCTATTTGGGGTAAAATGCAAAAGCAGGAAGTCCCTTTTGAAGAAGTTTACGACATTTTTGCAATTCGGATAGTTATTGATGCACCCGAAGATCGTGAAAAAGCCGATTGCTGGCGAGCATACTCAATTGTTACAGATGTTTACAGGCCTAATCCCGATCGCTTGCGCGACTGGATCTCTACTCCCAAAGCCAATGGTTACGAATCTTTGCATACAACCGTTATGAGCAGACAGGGCAAATGGGTAGAAGTACAAATACGTACCAGGCGAATGGATGATGTGGCAGAAAAAGGGTACGCAGCCCATTGGAAATACAAAGAATCTAAAACCACCGAAAGTAGTATCGATAAGTGGTTATACCGCATCAGGGAAATATTGAAAACTTCCGAAAAAGATGCACTGGATTTCATCGACGATTTTAAACTAAACCTCTTCTCCGATGAAATATTTGTGTTTACACCCAAAGGCGAATTGCGTACCTTACCTGTAGGTTCTACAGCGCTTGATTTTGCCTATAGCATACACTCAAAAGTTGGCGACCAGTGCCTTGGGGCAAAGCTTAATCATAAACTGGTGCCACTTAACCATACTCTGAAAAGTGGCGACCAGATAGAGATTATTACATCTATTAAGCAAAAACCTAAACCAGACTGGCTTAATTATGTTACAACAGCCAGAGCCAAGGGTAAAATAAAGACATCGCTTAAAGAAGAACGTAAAAAGATTGCTGAAGATGGGAAAGAGAAACTTGAACGCAAACTCAAGCAACTTAAAATTGAAAATACCCATGAAAATATTCAAAAGCTGCTTAGCTATTTTAAATTACCGGCACCTCTCGATTTGTATTACGATTTTGCAATAGATAAACTTGATATTAAAGATTTAAAAGCCTATTTGTCAGATAATGAAAAAGGAGGTATTCTTAGTTATCTGAGAAATCCATTTGGTAAATCCCGTATTTCAAATTTTGAAAAGGAGCAGATCGATCCGATCAGACAGAAGCTCAAGGAAAAGCCTGATACTCTCCTTATCGGTGATAGTATGGAAGCACTCGATTATACCCTTTCTCCTTGTTGCAATCCCATACCCGGAGATGATGTTTTTGGATTTGTAACCATTAACGAAGGGATAAAAATTCATAGGAACAATTGTCCCAATGCCGTGCAGCTGATGTCGAAATTTGCCTATCGTATTGTTAAAGCCAAATGGTACACCGGAAAATCTATTGCCTTTTTAAGTGGCATTAAAATAAAAGGTATTGATGATATGGGGATTCTAAACAATCTTACAAGCCTGATTTCAAGCGAATATAATGTTAATATCCGCTCTATAAATATTGATAGCAATGCAGGTACATTTGAAGGAAATGTAATGCTATATGTTAATGATACACAGCATCTAAATAATCTGATTGCAAAAATAAAGAAGATAAAAGGGGTTAAGCAGGTGTCCAGAATTGGTAAGTAACCTATGCCAACTTTTTTAATTACAATTTTAGATAATCCTTAGATAGAATCTGGTCGATATTTTATGGCGTTATTAACAATCTCTTTCTTCTGTAACACCCATAATATCAATTGATTAATTTATTTATTTATAATCATTTCAAATAACAAAAACTTTTTATAACTTTATCCCGTTCAACACTATCATTTTAACATCTTATTAGTTTCTTAATTACATAAGTTGATAATTGTATAACAAAAACAATGGACATTGGTAGATATTAATATTTATCAAAAGGTATTAAAAAGTACATGAAAGATTATAAAGCAAATCAGGAAATTTTTGAAAAGGTAAAAAGTATTTTTTCGTCCTACCTGGAAAGCAACAAGCATCGTAAAACACCCGAACGATTTACTATTTTACGCGAAATTTATCTTACAGAGGGTCATTTTGATGTAGAATCATTATACATCAAAATGAAAAACAATAAATACCGTGTTAGCCGTGCAACATTGTATAATACCATCGAATTGCTTCAGCATTGTAATCTCGTGGTTAAGCATCAGTTTGGCAAAAACGTGGCCCAATATGAAAAATCGTATAAATACAAACAGCATGATCATCTTGTTTGTAATAGCTGCGGAAAGGTTCTTGAATTTTGCGATCCAAGGCTTTTCGAAATTCAAACCTCCATCGAAAAAATAATGGGCTTTACCATTACCAGTCGTTCTCTGGCGTTCTATGGCAATTGTCATGAATGTCAATCGAAAAGAGAAGACTAATTTTTAATTTTTCGGAATTCTTTTACAATTCATGTTAGGTCTGCTATCAAAAAATACACTAATTTTGAGCAGATTAATGAAGCCGTTGTATCGGCTTTTTTTTTGTTTACCAGTAAATTTTAATTTTTTAGATGGATAAAAGAAAAAATAAGGTAGATATCCTTCTTGGTTTGCAATGGGGCGACGAAGGAAAGGGTAAAATTGTAGATTTTTTAACCCCTGATTACCCTTTGATAGCACGTTTCCAGGGTGGGCCTAATGCTGGGCATACATTGGAGTTCGATGGCCAAAAATATGTGCTGCATACAATTCCTTCTGGCGTATTTCATGAAGGTTCCATCAATCTGATTGGCAATGGAGTAGTAATTGATCCTCGTATTTTTAAAGGAGAAATTGAATCAACCCAAATTCCTTTATCTGATTTTGTTAAGCGATTGTATATATCAAAAAAAGCACATCTTATTCTACCATCTCACAAATTACTTGATGCTGCACTCGAAAGTTCTAAGGGAACATTTAAAATTGGTAGCACACTTAAAGGTATTGGCCCAACTTATACAGATAAGGTTGCCCGAATCGGTATAAGAACAGGAAGTATTGTCGATAAGGATTTTAAAACCAAATATGATCAGTTAAAAAAGCAACATTTGATGATGGGTGAAGCTTTGGACTTTGATACAGATACCTTTCGTCCGGATGGCTTATCATTTGAAGAATATGAAAATCAATGGTTTGAAGGGGTAGAACTGATTAGGCTATTTCCGCTGATTGATTCAGAAATATACGTTAACAAACAAAGAGAAGCTGGTATTCGGATTCTTGCAGAAGGTGCACAGGGTTCTTTATTAGATATCGATTTTGGATCGTATCCTTTTGTAACTTCATCCAATACGGTAGCTGCCGGTGCCTGCACTGGACTGGGCATTGCCCCGTCTTCTGTGGGTGAAGTTTACGGAATATTTAAAGCCTATTGCACCCGGGTAGGTAGCGGACCTTTCCCGACAGAATTATTTGACAGCAACGGTGAAGAAATGCGCAGGGAAGGTAACGAATTTGGTTCAACTACAGGACGCCCACGTCGTTGCGGCTGGCTCGATCTTCCTGCTCTAAAATATGCTGTTATGCTCAATGGTGTTACCCGACTAATCATGACAAAAGCTGACGTACTTAGTATTTTTGAGAAGATACAGCTCTGTATAGGCTACGAGTATAATGGAGAGGTCATTGATTATTTACCTTTTGATTATAACCATAAAAATCTTATTCCTGTTTTCAAAACCCTTGATGGATGGAAACAAAACCTGCGACCGTTCTCCACTTATGAAGCACTACCTAAAAGTTTAAAAGATTTTGTTGAATATGTGGAAAACTATCTTAACGTACCTGTTTTTATCGTGTCTACTGGTCCTGACAGAGCCCAGACCATTGTAAGAGAGATAGAATAGGGATGTGATTAGGATGAAAGGTGTTATTTAAACTGATTATAAATTACAGTTTTAGAGCACATTAAGTGCTTTAGGTGCTGTTGTGTATATGAAAATACTGTATTTTTGAGCTCCCGTTTGTAATACGGGAGTTTTTTTATTTAACACAGTATAGATTATGGAAAAAAGTATTAAAGGAACAAAAACGGAACAGAATCTACTTAAATCATTTGCAGGAGAATCGCAGGCCGCACGTCGGTATGAAATGTATGCAAAAATTGCCAAAGAGGAGGGTTATGAACAAATAGCAGGATATTTCAAGGAAACAGCTGACCAGGAAAGAATGCACAGTAAAATGTTTTATGGACACCTGGAAGGTGGTATGGTAGAAATTACAGCCACTTACCCCGCAGGGATTCTTGATACTACAGCTGTAAACCTTAAGAAAGCTGCTGCCGGTGAAAATGAAGAATGGCAGATTTTATATCCTGAGTTTTCCCGTATTGCTGAAGAAGAAGGTTTTAGAAGGATTGCTACTACCTTTAAGCTTATTGCCGAAGCTGAAAAGAATCATGAAGAGCGGTATCTGAAACTTTTAAAAAGGGTAGAAGAAGGAACTGTTTTTGAACGGCCCAAAAAAACCAAATGGTATTGTCGGAAGTGCGGCTATATCTATGAAGGAGAAAAGGCTCTTAAAAATTGTCCAACCTGCCGTCACCCTCAAGCTTATTTTGAAGAATGGGTTGAAAACTACTAAATCTAAGTAATATGTACAAAAAAAGAGGATGTCATGATGTGGCATCCTTTTTTTTTGAATTTTTAAAGAATTATTCCAGTAACAAGGATACTCCTACAGCGCCAATTCCTGCGCTTATTGCCAGCACCGGTGATATTTCCATAATATATCTTGGTTTCTGACCGGTAATTTTTTCAATTTCTGTAGCATACCATTGAGCAGTTTCAGGTTTTTGTGCATGAAAAATTGCATACCCCCATAATTGTTCCGAACCAATAAAATCACGGGTATGTTTTATGATTTTTTTCAAACTTCCGGTATGACTGAAAGCTTTATCGAAAAGTATTGCTTTTCCACTTTCGTTTATGGTTATTATGGGTTTGGTATTTAAAAGGTTTCCGATAAATCCTTTGGCAGGGCTAACGCGTCCGCCTTTAATAAAAGATCTTAGAGACTGGGCCCCTACAAAAAGCTTACTCTTTTTAATCCATCCTTGTGTCCGCTTAACAATTTCATCATGGTTCATACCCTTATCTATGGCTTCTACAATGCGAAGGGCTACCAAACCGGTTGCAGCGCTTGTTTGCAAAGAGTCTATTACATCAATGAGCTTCCCACTTTCCTGAGTAATTTTTTCTGCTGCTTTTTTGCTATTGTCAAATGTTCCGCTTAAAACACTCGAAATATGGATGGCAATTATCGATTCGTAGTGGGTAGATAAGTAGCTGAATGTGTTGATAATATCTTTTAAAGATGGTTGCGATGATGTAGGATAGTTTTCTGATGTTTGGAGCAGATGAAAAAACTTTTCCTGGGTAATGGTTAACCTGTCAAGAAACTGGCTATCGCCAAAAAAGACATTGAGTGGTACAACATGAATCTGATATTTATCAATGATGTCTTTTGGGAGGTCGCAGGTAGAATCAATAACAAGGGCAATATCGCTTTTTCGCCGGTGAGCAATTTCATTTTGTTTTACCATATCATCTACTTTTTGGTAGAGAATGGTGCTTACATCTGCCAGATGAGCAAATATACCTTCGGGTTCATTACTATGAATATGAATCCTCATTCGCGACTCCGGCCCCGCCATTACCAAAGAATCACCCTTACTGGCCAGGAATTCTTTAACCTGGGTTTTATCTACAGTATTTAGAGAAATAAGAGCTTCTGTGCAGTATCTGTATTCACTTTCTTCATGTTCATCAAGAATTATAGCATCTTCATAAACAGGGGTGGTTTTAAAACTCAATATTTTTTTCACATTTTCCTTTTGAAAGATCTGGTTTATTCCTTCCAGAAAAATCACAAAACCTTGTGCTCCTGCATCAACTACCCTGTTTTTGGCTAATATTTTCAGTAATTCCGGTGTTCTGGCAAGCGATTCGTTAGCTTTAATCAAAGATTCGTTCATTAGATCTTCGAAGGATTCGAACTTATCGTTTGTTTCATAGATGAACTCTGCCCACTCACGCAAAACAGTAATAATGGTTCCTTCAATGGGATTTGCTATAGCCTGGTAAGCATAATTTACGGCGTTATATAACGCCTGGGCAAAATGAGACATGCTTACCTCCTTTTTGTCATCCAACTCACTACTCAGCCCGTAAAGAAATTGAGCAATAATAATCCCGGAATTTCCCCGGGCACCGGTTAGGGCTGCATCTGATATGGAAACAGCTGTGCTTTTTATATTATTGCTTGGTGAAGTATTTTCAACAATAGATCGAAAGGTTGATGCCAGATTGGTTCCTGTATCGGCATCGGGCACAGGAAATACATTGATTTTGTTTAACATTTTCTGGTTCTCAAAAACGTTGAATGCACCAGCCAAAAAACTGTAATATAATCTCTTACCATCAAGCATATTTTGCTTGCCTGTTAATGAACTTTGAGTCATAACTCTACATTTCGTTTACATAATTTCTGCTATCGTTTGCGGTATCGATAACGCTTTGCTTGTCCGGAAGTGCAAATATAGTCTTTTTTGAGCAAAAATGTAAAAAGATTAAACAAGGGTTTAATCCTGTTTCCGGCTATAAGGGTATAAATCTGGGAATCTGACGGGGTTGTATTGATGCATGATTTCGTATACTGCATCAAAAACATCTTCAGCGTTAGGGTTGGAAAAGTAGTCACCATCAGAACTATATGCAGCTCTGTGCTCTTTGGCTGTAACAGTTCCGGGTTTGGCATCGAGATGTAAATATCCGTTTTGTTCTTCTAAAACTTTCTGCATCATAAATGAAGTGGCGCCACCGGGAACATCTTCGTCAAAGAATACTATTTTATTGGTTTTCTTTAATGACTCAACTATGGTATGATTGATATCGAAAGGCAAGAGAGTTTGTATATCAATAAGTTCAACCGTTATGCCAAATTCTTTTAATTGATCAGCAGCTTCTTCAGCAATTCTGACACAAGATCCATAGGTAACAACTGTAACATCGTCACCGTAACGTATGATTTCGGGTTTGCCGAGTGGCAGTGTGTATTCTCCGATATTATCGGGAAGCATTTCTTTTAACCGGTAACCATTAAGTGGTTCGATTACAATGGCCGGATCATCACTTTTAAGAAGGGTATTGTAAAATCCGGCTGCCTGAGTCATATTGCGGGGAACCAATACATAAATTCCCCTAACAGAGTTAATTACCATGCTCAGGGGACTTCCCGAATGCCAGATCCCTTCCAGTCGGTGACCTCGTGTACTAATAATTACCGGAGCTTTTTGTCCGCCGGCAGTACGATAGTGCAGGGTGGCTAGATCATCGCTGAGCACGTTGAGTGCATATATCAGATAATCGAAATATTGCACTTCAGCGATGGGACGTATCCCTCTTAATGCCATTCCTATAGCTTGACCAATAATGGTAGCTTCCCGAATTCCGGTATCGCTTACACGTAGCTCTCCATATTTCTCCTGCATACCTTCAAGGGTTTGGTTTACCCCACCAATTTTTCCTACATCCTGTCCGAAAATCAACGTTTCGGGGTAGTGGGCAAGAATATAGTCGAAATTGGCTAGCAGCACTTCGCGACCATTTACTTTTTTGCTGTTTACTGAAAAAACCGGGGCTATTTCTTTTACTTTGAGAGCCGATTTTTCTGATTGGCTGTACAGGTTTGAACTGTAGCGTTTATGGCTGTCTTGAATAGCATTTTCGAGCCACTTGCTAACCTGCATTTTCAGAGATTCTTCGGTGTCACAGGTATGACAAATTAGTCGAAGTATTTTTTTTGCTGTACTTACAACATCCCTTCGAATAGGTTCTCCTACTCTTTTCAAGTCTTGAATCAGGGTATCAATTTTTTCTACTTTTCGGCATTGGCACTGCGATACATTTACAAGGTTGATAAACTCATCACGCATTTTTGTAATAGGTGCCTGAAAGTTTTCCCATGCTTTTTTTCTTGCTTGTTTAACTCTTATAATAGCATCTTTTTCTATTTTATCTAGCTCTTCAGGAGTGCTGATATCATTTTCCAGAATCCATATGCGCATCTGGCGGATGCAATCGAATTCTTTTTCCCAGTTAAGCCGTTCATCAGTTTTATATCGCTCGTGAGAGCCGCTTGTAGAGTGTCCGAGGGGCTGGGTAAGTTCATTGATATGAAATAACACGGGCACCTGTTCATTTCGGCACAATTCGATTCCATTGCGGTAAGTTTCAATCAGTCCCGGATAATCCCACCCTCTTTGTTTGAAAATTTCAAAACCTTTACCAAAGTCATCCCTTTTAAATCCTCTTAATGCTTCTGATATACTGCCTTTTGTAGTTTGATATTCAACAGGCACACTAATGCCATAACCATCATCCCAAACAGACATTGCAAGCGGGATTTGTATTACTCCTGCCATGTTGATAACTTCCCAAAAGAGCCCTTCGCTGGTAGATGATTCGCCTATAGTGCCAAAGGCTACTTCATTGCCCTCGTTGGAGAAATTCTTTTGAATAGTTTTATCCGGGTGGTTTCTGTATACTTTTGATGCTTTTGCAAGACCTGCTAATCGGGGCATTTGACCCGCTGTGGGTGAGAGATCGGCACAGGTGTTTTTAGATTGTGTAATGTCTTTCCAGTTTCCATCTTCATCAAGAATACGGGTGGCATAGTGGTTGTTCATCATGCGGCCACCATTTGATGGGTTGGCTTTTGTGTCTGTATCTCCATAAAGCTGTGCAAAAAACTCTTCCAAAGTTGTCATTCCGGCTGCCAGCATAAAAGTCTGGTCGCGATAATAACCGCTTCGCCAGTCGCCATTTTTAAAAAACTTTGCCATGGCTATTTGTGCAAGCTCTTTTCCATCTCCCATAATGCCAAATTTGGCTTTTCCGGTAAGAACCTCTCTTCGGCCTAAAATACTTGCCTGCCGACTCTCATTGGCAACACGGTAATCATTCAATACTTCCTCTGCTGATAGTGACAGCGCTACAACGGTTTTCTTCGTTTTTACTACAGACATTTTTATAGGGGTATATAAAACGATGCTTTTGTTATGTGAAGTGTGTTTTGTCAAAACACAAAAATAACGAAATTGTTTTACTGTACCAACTTGTATGCAGGGCTATAAGTATTAATAAATGCGGTTTGTAACACTATTGTTTCAGCACTCTGACCACATCTTCATCGTAACGAACTCTGATGCTTCGTTGTAGATTTTTTTCAAGCACGGCAATTTTATTTTCAGGAAGATAAAGTTCCAGTTTTACTTCCTGATTTCTCCAGCCAGCTTCTTTCTCAAAATAAAATACCGGATCAAGAATGAGTAAAGAATCTGTTTGCAGAAAGTTGTATTGGATTGATTCGGTGTTGATCCTTGCCTGGCTGGGGGAAATTCCCCGCGATTCTTTGATGATTTCAAGCGTAATTAGATCGTTATTCGATTTTTTGATCCGTAATTCTGGTTTTCCCATGGCAGTATTGCCAGTTTCACTCCACATCATTTGCCATGCAGAAATACTGTTATGTCCCTGGTCAATTCCGCTGTCAAGAAGTTTTTGTTCATCCAGCTTCAGGTAAATGTTGGGCCAATCGCTTGTGGTAATGTCATTTTCCTGGTGCACAGTATGCTCTGCAGAAAAGTTTCTTACCCCGTTTACAGCGGCTAAGGCCAGGGTTCCTGCTGCAGCCAGCCACAAAATAAATGTGAATGCTGCCAGGTATTTCGAACTGGTTTTTATTTCAAAAAGTAACCGGATGCCCGCCAGCAGTATCCATAGCAAAGGAATACCAATAATTAGTATGAGGGCTGCCAGGGTTACCTGTACCCATGTATAGGAAGATAAAAGAGCACCCAATATTTCAGGGACGGAAAGAAGCCAGATGCCTGTGGATTCATGTACCCCAAACGGAACCATGTATAGGCCCGAAATAAGAGCTACTATCATAGCAAAGGTTACAAGTATTAAAACAACACCTACAACTTTCGATAGTGCGCGTAAAATATCAGCCGCTACACTGGCTGTCTTATTTCGGGCCTGTTTAAAATTTTCTTTTTTTTTAAAATGCTGTTTGGTTTCTTCTGAAAACTCTTTGAAATTTTTTTTTAAATCATTGAGCTCATCTTTGATGGTTTTCTCAATGTTGGAGAGGTTCACCTTGCGGCCCCTCATTTCGAGTTTTTCTGCTGTGGTGCGGGCTTTAGGAACCACAATCCAGAGAATGATGTAGAGAATAGGACCAAACCCATAAATAAAGGTAGTTACTACGAAACCGATTCTCATCCAGATGGGGTCAATGTTAAAGAATGCACCTAATCCACCCGATACACCTGCAATGTACTGATCGTCAGGATCGCGGTAAAGTCTTTTCTCGGTTCTTTCTTCGTAATAATTAGACTGGGAATTGGGCTGTGGTTCACCTTCTGTACTTTCAAATTGCTCAGGCTCGCCCAGTTGACCGATTACTTCCTTTACATCGTCAATGGTGATTACTTTTTTCGAAGTGTTGAGTTTTTCCTGAAACATTTCAGCGATACGGCCTTCTATGTCAGACAGAATTTCTTCCCGACCCTCCTCTGTTGCCAGTTTCTCTCTGATGCGGGCCAGGTAAAGGTTTAGTTTATCATAGGCATCTTCATCAATGTGAAACACGATACCGCTGATGTTTGCTGTTACGGTTTTTTTCATGGTAATCTGAGTTTTTTGTGATTTTTACTTGTTGATTTTCGTTTCGGATGCTAAGGTTGTTTCTACTGCGTTTTGCAATTCGTCCCAGGTGTTTTTGAGCTCTGCCAGAAACTCATCACCCTGAGTGGTGGTTTTGTAATACTTTCGGGGAGGCCCACTGGTTGACTCTTCCCACCGGTAATCGAGCAATCCGTCGTTTTTCAAACGGGTAAGCAAGGGGTAGAGTGTACCTTCCACCACCAATAGTTTTGATTCTTTTAATGTATTGATGATATCTGATGTATAGGCTTCCCTGCTTGATAACAGAGAGAGGATACAGAACTCCAATACTCCTTTTCGCATTTGGGCTTTTGTGTTTTCAACATTCATGGTTAATTAAATTTTAAACAAAAGTAAATTAAAAATAGTACTATGCAAAACAAGGTACTTAAATTTAGGATTTATTAAGAAAATATTTGTTATGGGAGATGGGTTAAGTGTTAGGGCTTGTGGGTTTGGCACATCAAAGCACAGCAAAATTATCTCTTCTAGTTTCTAAACTATGTAAACCCTTGCACGGGTATAGCCTGCACAAGATGCTTTTGTGGGACCCAATAAAGTAGATGCTAAATGGAAATCAATCAGTTATAAATAAGGAATTAATAACCGCAAAACTGTGTTATAAAGATCCATTCTAACAAAATAGGTGTGCATTCGTTGGCGGCAAGTTAAAGAATACTAAATTGATTACAGGGAAATTTGTAGTGCTCATGTAAGTTTCAAAAAGTATCCTTCCGCTATATTTCTTAATTATTCAATGGAGTATAACTCGTCGAGCATAGAAGCCAGATCTGCGCCTTTAATGTTTCGGGCAATGATATTTCCCTGTGGGTCAATTAGAACATTGGAGGGGATGTTTCGGATTCCATAAAGCTTAGCCGGCTCACTGTCCCAGAATTTCAGGTCAGAAACATGAACCCAGCTCAGGCTATCCTTCTCAATGGCAGCAATCCAGTTTTCTTTTTTGTGATCGAGTGATACGGCAAATATCTCAAATCCGTTTGGATGAAATTCTTGGTAAGCCTTTACCAGATTGGGGTTATCTCTGCGGCAGGGGCCACACCATGATGCCCAGAATTCGAGTAACAGATAATTACCGGTATATTCTGATAATCTGATGGTTTCACCCTCGGGCGATAATCCTGCAAAATCAAGAGCAGGGTTGCCAATGTCGAGCTGTCGTTTTGATGCAATGACTTGCCGAAGATCATTGAGATAATGATGATTCCGGAAATTTTCGTCAAACAACGAAATGCTGTGTTCCAGCTCATCGGCAGTGAACTGTGTGGCATATTCGCGATAAAGGATATAGGATGCCACAGGTGAGCGCGGATTCTGGCCAATAAGTGAGTCGATGTTGAAATCCTTTCTGTTTTGCTGATAGTATTCAAAAAGTTCATGCGATGCAGAGCCGGAAACCCGTAGACTACCCCTTTCGGCTGTATCGATCTTTACATCTGTTTGTCCCGGCTCAAGAAAAACATACCAGAGAGAGAAGACTTCATCACGATTTAGTGTAAGTCCGAAAAGCTCGGGTGAAGTTATTTCTCTTTCGAATGTAAAAGATCCGTTATCGATGTTTGCTGAATCAAGGATGAAAAACATCTTGTTTCTGAAGCTTTTCAGGTAAATCAATTCTGCATCATTGTTGATGATTCCTTTTAATCGGACGGTGTTTTGAGGATTGTTGCATGCGGATGCAAACAGTATTGAAATTAACAAGCTGAGATAAAAGGCGTTTCTCATTATCATGGGAAAATTGTTATTGGTTTTTGAATGAATATGATATTCAAAATTATGAGTCTTTTTTGAAAATCTTTTTATAAAATGCATGAATTGAAAATTAATACTGCCGTAATTTTTCATTCCGCCGAAAAAACCATTCTTGTATTCTAATCAAATTTTTTGCCGGCGCTGAGATTTGAAAATATTCATCAAAGGTACTAAGGTGTAAATTAAGACATAAGGTCTGAATCTACTCCAAAACTGGGTTTTAGACTATTCGTAGTATTTCTAATCATTAAAATACGCTGATTATCTAAGTAAATATTCGTGTAAATTCATGTTATTCGTGGCAAAATATACTTTACGAAAAGCACACAGGTTTGAAATGGATATTAATGCATTCAACAAAGAGAGAGAAGAATTAATTGCTAAATATCTCGCACATAAGCAATAACATTATGGGCTAATGCCATACAACACATGCAATAAATGGTGTAAAGAGAAAAAAGGTACTTATTCCTGGTTTATCAGACAGATGGGGGTAACGAGATTGGATGATGAACATCCTCCAATTTTAATACTCCTTTACTCCGTCACCCGGATTAACTTCATAATATACCGGTGGTTTCCCATAGGCCTTTTCGAATGCCTGGGCTGATTTCTCTTTGAAGTCTTTAACCGCGGATGATTTTACCAGGTTGATGGTGCAGCCACCAAAGCCGCCTCCCATCATGCGTGCACCCAATACTCCATTAATGGTTTTCGCGGTTTCAACCAAAAGGTCGAGCTCTTTACAACTAACATTATATTTTTTGCTGAGGCCTTCGTGCGACTGGTACAAAAGCCTTCCCACCTCTTTCATATTTCCTTCGGCAAGGGCTTTACTCGTTTCCAGAACGCGTTCATTTTCTTCGGCAACATACAGGCAGCGGTCAAAAACTTCATCGCCCATGTATTTGTGGTAGGGTTCAATATCTTTGGGACGAACATCGCGCAGGCTTTTTACACCTGGCATTTGCGTTTTTAAGATCATAACCCCTTCTTCGCATTCGGAGCGTCTTTTGTTGTAGGCTGATGATGCCAGGCTGTGTTTTACCTGTGTGTCTGCCAGAATAAGCTCGTAGCCATCAAGTTTTAAAGGGAAATATTCAAATTCGAGTGAGCGGCAGTCTAAGCGAAAAACGTGGTCCTTTTTACCAAAAATGGAAGAAAACTGGTCCATGATACCACACATAACGCCCACGTAATTGTGCTCAGCTTTCTGGCCCACCTTGGCCAGTGCCAGGCGATCCAGTCCAAACTGGTTGATCTCATTCAATGCGAAGCCAAATACACTTTCCAGTGCGGCTGATGATGAGAGTCCGGCACCGGAAGGAATATCGCCTCCAAAAACAGCCTGAAAACTTTGTGTGGAATGGCCCAAAACTTTCAGTTCATTGATAACACCATAGGGGTAACGGGCCCATTGTGGTAGTTCAAAACCATTTTCGAGAGTTTTAAACTTTACCGTTTTATTGATGTCGTAAGCAATAATGGTTGATTCATCACCATCAACAGGGGCTATGGCCAGGTATATCCGTTTGTCAATAGCTGCGGGCATTACAAAACCTTCATTGTAATCGGTATGTTCGCCTATCAGGTTAATTCTACCGGGAGCTGCAAAAAACCGGTACCCCTTCCCAAATTCTTTTTCAAATACTTCTTTTATTTTATTTTCTTTCATTTTGTTGCTAATTTGTTAATGTCGTTTAGTTAAGAGTTTAGCACTGCTTGATTCCCCCTTTGAAGGGGGTTAGGGGGATGTTTAAATTTATTGTTAGTTAAAGACATCCCCCCAGCCCCCTTCAAAGGGGGAGTTGGCCTGCTATCTAGTAATTCAAATGCCCTATGATAATGTACATATGTGATTAATCATGGTTTGTTTGTTTCTTAACTAAACGACATTGAATTACTAATTACCAAATTCTCTGCGTCTCTCCGTCTCCGCGGTAAAACCTACCAAAATACACTATACAATGCCACCAGAATGATCATAACCGCGTAAGCCGAGATATTGAAACTTTTTGATGTGAAGAAAGTTTCTTTGGGCAGTGGAATAGATTTGGGGTTCTCGTCTTCTTTGGCAGTTACCAGGCTCACCATAACGATTGTGGCAATGGTGATAAGGCAGGTATAGAGCATCTGATCTAAAAATGGCATTTCCACAGGTAGCCATTTCAGCATTAGTGCTACCGGAATAGAAGTAAGAACCCCTACTATAGCTGCTGTACTGTTGGCTTTCTTATAGAAAAGACCCATGAGGAATACTGCTAAAATTCCCGGGCTTACCACACCGGTATATTCCTGTATGTACTGAAACATCTGAGGCATTGAATCCAGAGCAGGTGCAAGAAGTACAGCAATGATAAGAGCTGTCATCACTGTAATACGTCCAACGGGTACTAAATCACTCCCATCTGTTTTCTTGGAGATGTAGGGTTTGTAAATATCCATGGTAAAAATGGTTGCTGTAGAATTAAGCATGGATGCCAGTGAAGAAACAATGGCTGCAGTAAGTGCTGCCACTACCAATCCTTTTATTCCCATGGGAATAAAACTTTTTATCAGCCATGGATAGGAGATATCGTAGTTGATACTACCATCGGGGCGTGTAAAGTCTGACTGGATGCCGTCTATAATCACTGTTCCTTCGGGCTGCATATACATTACATAGGCAATGATACCGGGTACTACTACAAAAACCGGAAGCAGAAGTTTAAGGAATGCTGCAAAAGCAAGCCCTTTCTGGGCTTCCTGGAGAGATTTTGCTGCCAGAGCCCGCTGTATAATGTACTGATTGAATCCCCAGTAATACAGGTTGGCAACCCACAATCCGCCAATAAGAACACCAATGCCTGGCAGGTTCATAAACTGAGGATCGTCTCTGGAAATGATCATATTAAATTTATCTCCGGCAACATCATACATGTGGCTGGCACCTGCAAGAATACCACCGTCAGGGGTTACATGATTAAGCGCGATAAGTGTAGTAATAAGTCCACCAATAACAAGCAGAACAACCTGTATTACATCGGTCCAGGCAACCGCCGACAATCCACCCCAGATAGAGTAGGCTGCAGCAAATAAGGCAAGACCTATAATGAAATGCATGATCATTGATCCATCTCCGGTTCCGAGTATGGTATCCAGAGCTTTCGCACCTAAAAACAGCACGGAAGTCAGGTTAACAAAGATGAACAAGGTTACCCAGAAAATGGCCAGAATGGTTTTCAGGTTGGTATTGTAACGCTTTTCAATAAACTGGGGAATAGTAAACAATTCCTGCTTGATAAAAACCGGGAGGAAAAATTTGGCTACAATGATCAGGGTAATGGCTGCCATCCATTCGTAGGATGCAATGGCCAAACCAATGGCAAAGCCCGAACCCGACATGCCAATAAATTGTTCTGCTGAAATATTGGCTGCAATCAAAGATGCGCCAATGGCCCAAAAGGGAAGACTTTTACTGGCAAGAAAATAATCTTCCGCACTTTTCTTTTGGCCTTTTTTGCCTCTTGAAACCCACAGCCCAACCGATAAAATCAGCGCTGCATAAACTATAAAGATGATATAGTCAATCGTATGAAATGTACCCATGTTGTGTATTTTTTAGTTTGTTAATTATTCGATATCTTAATGGGGAATCGGGGATTGAAAAGCTGAGAACAAAGAGCTGGGATCAGGTGTCTGGTCCCTGAGCTCAATTATTTGTTCTCCAAACTCTTATTCCCACAATTTATCAGGATATTCTCCGGCATCATAAAGTGCTTTCAGATTGTCGAGAACCATTTGCTTGTCTTCAGCATAAGTAACGCCAAACCATTTGGCATCTGATTGGAGCATTTTTACTTTGGCTGCTCCGTCATTAATCAGTTCATCAACCAGGGTTGGCGTAAAGATCTCAGATTTGGGTTCGTGAATATGTTTGGGGAGAAATGCTTTGAATTTTTCTTCAATAATTTGGAAAAGGGTAGGGTTAAATGCCCAGAAATTCATGGAAACCAGCGTGTCGGCCTCAAGGGAAACTGGGGTGTCGTTGTTGTGGCTCACAATTGTGCCATTGCTTAGTCTTTCAATGTTAAACTGTTCATCTACCGATGAAAGATAGCCACCTTCATTTACCTTGCAAATACCGCGGCTAACAGTGCCGTGCTCTGAAAGGGTCTTGTCCAGCCTGTAGCCACAAATAGCATAATTGTCGGTTGTTTGTTCGGGGTTCTTCTTAATAAAATCGGCAAGTGTTTCGTAGGCCTGTCTTCCGTAGAAATCGTCTGCGTTGATCACCACAAAAGGTTCTTTTACTGCATTACGGGCTACCCATATGGCATGAGCGGTTCCCCAGGGTTTTTGCCTTTCGGGTGGGCACGTAAAACCTCCGGGCAGCATATCCAGTTCCTGGAAAACAATTTCGTAGGGCACCTTTTTCAGAAATCTGTCAGCAAAAACTTCCAGAAAGTCTTTTTCAATGCTTTTTCTTATGACAAAAACCACCTTGCCAAATCCGGCACGCATGGCGTCAAAAACTGAATAATCGATAATGGTTTCGCCACCGGGTCCTAATTTATCTACTTGTTTTAGCCCTCCGTAGCGGCTGCCCATTCCGGCAGCGAGAATAACGAGTGTTGGTTGCATAGGTTTTAAATTTTATAATGATCCGCGAATAATTAATGATGATGGATTTTTTATGACTGTATTTGTTTTTTCTGCGATTAGTTTTGCCAGGGTTTTTCCCATTAATTTAAAATCTGTTGAGATGGTGGTAATTCCGCTGCTTCCTGAGACTTCTTTCAATGGCTTATCATTGAAGGAAACAATTCCGAGGTCACGACCCGGTTTAAGACCTGCGTTCTTGGCTTCTTTCATGAGCCATACCAGATCCCGGTCGTCAATAACAAGATAGGCTTCTCCTTTCTTAATTGTTCTTTCTTTCAGGCTACCAATAAGCTCGTGTGCTGTTTTTGTTTCGTGGCAGTATTTGAGAAACCCATTGTATTGTCCTTCGGGTTCCTTACCACCTGGGTGCACCATAACCAAATGGTTATATCGGCTTAACAACTTTTTCCCCGAGATCAGGGCTTCGTATGTATCTGACTCAAAATCCTGGTAAATAGATGCGAAGTGCCCGGCCAGATCTTCCGGCAACTGATCCAGGATAACAACTCTTCCTGTTAGCTGATTGATAAGGGGGTAGGTGTCTTTAAATTTTACCGGCATAATTACAAAGGTGTTGTAATTGCCTTGTGCCTCTTTGATAAGCTGATCGAAAAACCGCCTGTTGAAATAATGAAAATAGAGATCCACAACAGCACCTTTGGGCAGGTTTTCAAGGAACGAATTATATAGGTCTTCTTTAAACCCGTTGAGTTCATCAAAAAGCAGGAAAATATTATTGGTAACTTTAATGTTGCTACTGGCAATATAAAATCCTTTTCCCGGGGCTGATGATATGATGCCCAGCATTTTCAACTCATTGTAGGCATTCACCACCGTATCGCGCGAAAGATTCCATTCTTTACAGATTTGATTGATGGATGGAATTTTGTCTCCAGTTATCAGTGTTTTATTATTAATTGATTCGAGCACCGATTGGATAATCTGCCTGTATTTGGATATGGGTGATGCCGGGTTTATTTGAATCATATCTTTTTTTACCAACTGTACTGAACTGTTCTGTTTGGCAATATTACGAATTATTTTTTAGAATGCAAACGTTTGTGGAAATTTTTTTTCAGGTTTTTTTTGTTAAAAATGACTCGAAATATAACTAAACACAAATTGGGCTCAATAGGCTGTATTTCTTACAGTCTGTTAAGCTACATCCCAAATAACTTAGTAATTATGAAGGTATTATTTAAGGTCCTTGAAAGAATTCATTTTGGTAAAAAAGTCCCAGATTGCAATTCCGGCAGTTACTGAGATGTTAAAGGAATGTTTTGTGCCAAACTGAGGTATTTCAATGGCTCCGTGGCAGTGCTTCAAAACGTTGTCCTGAACACCTTTTACTTCGTTGCCAAAAACCAGAGCATAGGGTTGTTGCTGTTTTGGTTGAAAGCTCTGAAGGGAAAAGCTCCCGGTGGTTTGCTCAAGTGCATAAACCTGGTAATTAAGTTCTTTGAGCTGTAAAACGGCTTCTTCGGTTTCAGAAAAATATTGCCAGTCAACAGATTCCGTAGCACCCAGAGCCGTTTTGTGTATCTCTTTGTTGGGTGGACACGCAGTAATTCCGCATAGCAGAATTCTTTCAATGCGAAAGGCATCGGCAGTGCGAAATACTGAACCCACATTCATCATGCTCCGAATGTTGTCGAGAACAATAACCAGCGGAAATTTTTTACCCTGTTTATATTCTTCGGGGCTAATGCGACCCAGTTCATCCATTGACAATTTTTGCATCTTCAGGCATTATTTAACAGTTCTTTTACCAAATCAGAAGTTCCTTTTCCAGCTTTTTGCCGAATAATTTTTATCCCTGGAATATGCGAAATCGCCACATCTGCCGGATCAATCAAATACACCATGCAACGAGGAGGTCTGTAGGCTACCAGTCCAGCTGCCGGATAAACATTTAATGATGTGCCAATAATCAGAAAAATATCGGCAGTAGCACACAACTCTGCTGCAAAAGGAATCATGGGTACTGCTTCCCCAAACCAAACAATGTGTGGACGAAGTTGGGAACCTTTTTCGCAGGTTTCACCTTTTTTTAGTTCCCAGCCATCCAAATCATAAACGAGGTTCTCATCAACAGAACTTCTTACTTTTTTCAGTTCGCCGTGCAGGTGCATCACGTTTTTAGAGCCGGCTCTTTCATGCAAATCGTCAATATTTTGTGTAATGATATGCACATCATATTTTTCTTCAAGAGCCACAAGGGCATAGTGGGCTTTGTTGGGTTCCACTTCGTATAATTGCTTGCGACGTTGGTTATAAAACTCCAATACCAGCGCCTGGTTTTTGGCCCATGCCTGGGGGGTAGCCACTTCGCTTACGTCAAATTTTTCCCATAACCCCCCGCTATCGCGAAAGGTGCTGATTCCACTCTCAGCACTTACTCCGGCTCCGGTAAGTACAATAATTCGTTTTTGCGTCATAAGCCTTGTTTCTTTTTTCGTTATTTGATTGATGCTCTTTGCGGCTTACGAAAATAAGAACAAAAATTGAAGTTAACGCCTATTCTCTATAAGTATTGAAACAGATATTTCGGGAATGGACTTATCTGCTAATGAGAGCAACGATGTGCCTATAGTGAAATTTTATTGGTTGGCAATACGGTAAAGGTACTTACTGGTTCTTATCAGTAGGGAGTTGTCTACCACGGCTGGGGTTGCCCAGATATCTCCATCAAGCTTGTTTTCTGAAAGCAGTTGAAAAGTCCGGCCTTCACCAACAACAAAAACAGATCCGGTGGTGGATGAGCAATAGATCATACCATCGGCGGATACCAGCGATCCATTGAATCTTCCTCTGAGTCTTTGTTCCCAAATGATTTCTCCAGTTTGGGCATCAATGCAGTGCATGATATTGCGTGAATCAATGGTGTAAATCAGTCCATCTTTTATAATTGGTGTAAGCAATTGAAGAATAGGTCCTTCGTGTCGCCACAATACATGAGTCTCGGTAATGTCTCCCGTTCCATCAGGGTTCACGGCAAGCAATTCAGCGGTCTTTGATTCATCTGGTTTGGTATAGAAACTTGTATAAAAATATACCTTCCCATCCCACTGAAAGGGCATGGAGATGGTGGAGTCTTCGCCCTGCACAACCCGCCATACTTCTTCGCCGGTATGTACATCATACGCAATACAAACCGCTGATCCGTTTGAAATAAGCAATTCCTTCCCGTTCACATTCATTACAATGGGAGTGATGTATGCTTTTCGTCCGATTGGAGCAAGGGGTTCGTATAAATCAGCCGGGCGATGTGTTTCCCATAGGGTAGTTCCGGTTTTTTTGTCTAATGCTACAATAAATTGAACATCATCTCCTTCGTAGTGCAGGATTAGCATATTGCCATATAGAATGGGTGATGAGCCGGGCCCTTGCACGTGAGTGCATTGCAGATCAGTACGTTCCCAAACTTTTTTTCCGGTTTGTGAGTTAAGGCACACTGTGCCATATTTTCCAAAATGGAAATAAACGAAACCCTCCTCGATGCATGGCGTGGGTGTAGCGTATGAGTTTACGTCGTGTATGGATTGTATGGTTTCGGGTTCAAAAAGCAGGATGTTTTGAAGGATCTCTCCTGTTGTTAAATCCGTGCAAACTCCATACATCTTTTCACCTTGTTTGTCGGCTGTTGTTACCCATACCTGATTACCGAAAACCACCGGCGATGACCAGCCTTTTCCATGAATGGCAGTTTTCCAGGCAATATTTATTGAGTCATTCCATGATATCGGTAGGTTATCGGCAATAGCCTCTCCATCCAAATTGCTGCCGCGAAAATGGGTCCAGTTATGGGTTATGGGTGGGGCGCATTTTCCTGAAAAGGATATATTTACCACCATCAACATAAAAATGAATAGAGATCTGATTAAATACTTCATAGCATCTTGGTTTTGGGTTCAAAAAAAACTTTTGTGGCGTAAAAATACAATCTTCTTTATATCAATTTGCAGAATTAACAGCGAAAGTTACTTTTTTCCTATTGGGTGACCCATCCCTGCAAATTATTAGCCTTTATTTAAAAAAACTCACTATTGTTAATTCTAAATTATTAATAAGACTGAAAAAAAACTGAAAAATAGTTAGCTATCTCTAATTAAAATTGTATTTTTGCAAAATAAAAATTTAGAAATGCAGAAAAGTTTAGAGAAAATACTGAATACGATTTTGCAATCCAGTGAAGTTCTTGAAGAAGAAATGAAACAAGAATCAAACTTGAAGAATCTAACATCAAGGCAGTTATACTGCATAGAGTTGATTAAGAACATGCAAAATCCATCGATGACTGAGTTGGCGGAAAGAATGAATATTGCCAAAGCATCTATATCTGTAATGATTGAAAGGCTTGAAAAAAACAAGTTTATTTATAAGGTTACCTCAGATAAGGATAGAAGAAGCGCACATGTTCATTTAACTGAGGATGGAGAAAAAGCTGCTTCATTGCATGCTGAGCTGCATAAACGAATTGGTGAATTGCTTACAGACGAAATGACAGAATCAGAAAAGGAAATCCTTATTGTGTTATTGAACAAGTCTGTTAAATCTTTGATAAAACACAAAAAGGCATTATAATAATTAGATAAGTATAATTATAATTTTAGATTTATGGATAAGGCGAGAGCAGGATATTTAGAAGGAACTATTTCAGTAATAGTGAATACCGTACTTTTTGTTTTGAAATTTTGGGCAGGGATTGTTACAGGTTCAATTGCCTTAACCGCAGATGCATGGCATACGCTTTCAGACTCTTTAAGCTCTATAATAGTAATAGTGGCTGTTAAACTTTCATCTAAGAAACCTGATAAGGAACATCCTTTTGGGCATGGACGGTGGGAGCAAATTGCAGCTTTATTTATTGCATTTCTTCTTGGAATTATAGCTTTTGATTTTCTTAAAGATTCTGTCATCCAATTCAAAAACCACGAATCTACCCAGTTTGGAACCCTGGCAATAGTGGTTACAATCATTTCTATAATTGTAAAAGAAGCTTTGGCTCAATATGCTTTTTATATTGGTCGCAAAACTGATAATGTTAGCATTAAAGCTGATGGTTGGCATCACAGAACAGATGCCCTGTCGTCAATTGTGGTATTAATTGGAATTTTATTTGCCAATCAATTCTGGTGGATTGATAGCGTTTTAGGGGCAAGCATTTCATTTATGCTTTTTTACGCAACGTATCAAATTGCAAAAGAGGCAATTAATAAACTTCTTGGAGAAATACCAGGTTCCGAATTGGTTGAAAAGATCAAAAATTCAATTCAACATTATATTGTTGATGATTTAAATCCTCATCATTTTCATATTCATAATTATGTTGGGCATCAGGAATTAACTTTTCACATTAAACTTAAAAATGATTTAAGCATTGAAGAAGGGCATAAAATTGCCACTGACATTGAAGATATTGTATATAAACAGCTCGGAATAATTTCTACCATTCATATTGAACCTGTAAACTATAATCATAATTCAGATTAATCAACATTAGATAATGCTTATCTGCCGGTTGGGGTGGTTTTAATTTGTATTTTGCTGCAATTGATTTGCCAAAATATTCTGTAATCATTTAATTCTAAACAATTTATCATTAAGGATGTTAAAATTATAGTTACTAACCTTAAAATATTGAGATTATGGATATAAGAGAAGAATTTGAAGGAAGAGTAAGAAAGCTTGAAAACTTTATTGAAGAAAAAGGTTTTGGCTCAAAACAGCTAAAGAAAGCCAGGAAAGTACAAAAAAGCATCAATGCCGTTGTTTTTCTTGGCAGCTTAATTACTGTTGCAGGTCTAACAATATGGGCTTTAAACAGGGGTTAAGATATTTTTCTCATTAGAAATGAAAAAAAGGGTGCATAACCTTTTAAAGAAATAGCCTGCGGTTTCAAGCCGCAGGCTATTTCTTTAAAATGAGCCTAACTCGCCAGATGTTAGGATAACATTTGAAAATTTACTTCATCTTTTTACTTCCTTCAGCTAAAATGCCTCGGGTCTTTTTGTAATGATCCCAGTTGAATTTATTTAGGAATTCGATAGCTTCGCGTGCACCATGCAAAAACATTTTTACCTGTTCAGGCCTTTGTATCTCAAAATCAAGCCAGTTAAATTCTTTGTCGGCATCAACATGAGCTATCAGTTGCGAATAGTCAGGGTTGCGTTTTAGAAAGTCATAATCATAAATCTGACGCATAGAGCTGATCATGGCACCCATCATATTTTTAAGCCCTATTATATTTGAAAATTCTTCGCGGTAGGTACTCAATCTTACTCCAAAAGTAGGCATTCGAGGCACCCCTCCATCACTCCGATGAAATACATTAATGGGGAAATTGGATAATAGCCCCCCGTCTACAAAGCTTACACTTGCTGGCACAGGGCCACTGTAACGGCAATGTTCTATCCATTTTTTGTCTTTTGTGGTACCTTGGTTAGGGATGTTCGATAGTGTAACCGGTTCAAAGAACAGGGGGATCGACATGGATGTGCGAACCAGTGCTGCCGGAGTCTGGCTATCGGGATCAGCAAAATATAATTCCGACATACGCGGAAACTCTGTTTTGCTATGGGTGGTAATATCTGCTGCAATAATAGCCAATTTGGGTTCCAATTCTTCAACACTGCTTCCATTAATATCTTTTAATCCTGATGGGAGCTGTTTTCTGAGTTTTGCTAAATCGCCCATGGTTTTAATCCCAACTTTCGAAAGCTCTTCGGTAATCCACTCTTCAAAGTTTTTTCCCGGGTTTAGGCCTAATTGCCGTGTGATGGCATTGTAAAATAAACTCAAATTGAATAGAACAAGAAACCATATTCCTGATTCACCCCTAATTGCTTTCTGAATCAACTTTTTTACCGGCCTGCGACCATCCACCAGATCAAATAGATTTTTACGGCTTAAAATATCAAGAATCTTTTCCGATTTAGCTTCAGTAACAGGGCCCAAAGCAGCAATCATCATGGTATTGATGGCTCCGGCAGATGTTCCTGCCAGACTGAAAAAACGTAGCCCAACTCTTTCTAAAATATAGGTATAACCCACAAGGGCTACACCCAAAACACCTCCGCCTTCCTGCACAAGATCAACATACTGGTGGCCGGCATCGTCTTCAATGTCTGAAAAGCGTTTTCCGCTTGCGCCAATTTCATCGGCTGCTTTTAACAGAGCCTGAAATTCTTCATTTTCTAAAAATTCTTTCATAGCTTCTAGATTTGGTTTTGGTTTAAATCTTTTGAAAACGGCTTACTTGTTTTTACCTTAAAAAACCTGTTTTGATATTTATCTGAACCATAAACTGGCGTTTTTCCACTCTCTGGCCGTTTGTCTCTATAAATGTAGCTTTTATTTTGCTGAATTCAAATAACATTCGGTCAAAATATTTCAGGCATTAACCTGGTATTTTGTGTTATTTTTGGTGACTTAATTTCGTTGTTTGCTAACTATAATCAATATCACTATTATGAATGAAGATATTTTTGGAAGAGCTTTTGCCGATTATCTTTCAGGTGAAAAAGATACCCAAATTTTGGTTGACATCAGTATAGGTGATCGGGAAGAGTTGCCGGTTGCCTACTTCTTCAGAGGATTTGATAGAATGCCGGAATGGGAACAACAGGTATTGGATATTTGTAAGGGTAAAATCCTTGATGTTGGCGCCGGAGCCGGGAGTCATGCCCTTTATCTTCAGGAAAAAGGTAATGAAGTGACTGCTATTGATATAAGTAAGGGTGCTGTTGAATGCATGAAAAAGCGTGGAATAAAGAATGCTTTTTTGAAGGATTTCTATACCCTGGAAAACCTTCAATTTGATACTATCCTGTTTTTGATGAATGGAGCAGGTATTGCCAGTACCATGAGCGGATTATTGCCAATGCTGCAAAAAGCCCGTAATTTATTGGCAAGTGAAGGGGTTATTTACCTCGAATCAACCGATTTGCTTTACATGTATGAAGATGAAGATGGATCGGCTATGATCAACCTGGCTGATAATTATTATGGCGAAATTGAGTATCATCTTCACTACAAGGGTGTTTCCGGATCTCCGTTTCCATGGCTTTTTGTGGATTTTGATAACCTGTCAGAAATTGCAAAACAAGCTGGTTTAGAAGCAGAAGTGATTTTTACCGGAGAAACTGATAATTATATTGCCGCCTTGCGCCACACAATTACCAATAATCGGATTTCATAATTTTTGGTTTTTTAAAATGGATAATCCCTTTGTATCCAAATTGATAGAAACAGCCGATGGTTCTCATACCTTAAAACTGGAAGGGATTGATGAGCAGTACCATTCAGTAAACGGGGCATTGCAGGAGTCGCAGCATGTTTTTCTTCAAAATGGTTTGAAAAGTATTGAATTACCGGGTGAACCGCTTTTTATTCTCGAAGTAGGCATGGGAACAGGGTTGAATGCTTTGCTCACTGGCAGAGAAGCTATTTTAAACCAAAGGCGAATTCTGTATGATGCCTGTGAAGCCTACCCCATAGAAAAAGCCATACTCGAAAAGCTTAATTATCCTCTCATGTTTTCTGAGCCATGGATTGGCGAATTATTCCTCCGTATTCATAGTGCCAAAGCAATTAAATACGAAAATATTAACGACTGGTTTTTTATCAGATGTTTTCATCAGAAAATTGAAGACTTGGGGCTGCAATCAGAAAAATATAATCTTATCTATTTTGATGCTTTTGGGCCAGATACGCAACCGGAAATGTGGAGTGAAGCTATTTTTCAGAAGATTGCAAAAAGCATGAAGCCTGGCGGAGTTTTGGTTACTTATTGTGTTAAAGGGTCCGTTCGAAGAGCAATGCAAGCCGCCGGGTTAATAGTTAAGAAGCTACCAGGCCCCCCCGGAAAACGCGAAATAAGCCGGGCTATGAAACCAATTGTCTGATGTTATTACATTTATTGTGTTTTTTTAAAAGGGTAAATTCATCAGGTTATTTTCCCTTTTATTTTGTGTCAGCAAGAAAACTCATAGTGTAATATATGCTTAATAAAGAAATTATCACGTGCAAGGCGGGCGATGACTGTTTTCAAGTCGAGCCCAACGCAGTAATTGGCGTTTTCCTGCAAGCACTATTTATAACCATTACAAATTAGCTGCATATATTATTTTTTTGTAGATTGTACCAATTAAGCCCGTATATTTGCACAGGAATTAAATATGATTTACTAACTAAATTTTACTGAAATGGCTTATATTATCACTGAAGATTGTACTGCATGTGGCAGTTGCATCGACGAATGTCCTGTTGACGCAATATCTGAAGGAGACATCTATAAAATCGATCCTGATGTTTGCACTGACTGCGGTTCTTGTGCAGACGTATGCCCTGTAGAAGCAATTCATCCTGCTTAAGACAATGCATTACTGCCTTTGTGCAGAAAACTATAAAGGCTGTTTCTTTATTGAAGCGGCTTTTTTTATTGTAGATTAGCTAAGAGATTAAGTCCATCTTCCTATACAATTTCAGGAAGTTAAGTGAAATATACTTCTGGGTAGGCACTCAGCTATCAATTGGGTTTCTTCCAAAACTTTATCATGACCAATTCAATAAACTGTATTAATTTAGCGCGTTCAAAAAAATCTTTATCCGTTGAGTACAGAAAAAAAACAAATCGGTGATGGCCAGGAAGAGCGCGAAGGGATGTCCTTCTGGTCGCATCTTGAAGAATTACGCGGACATTTGGTGCGTTCTGCCATTGCTGTTGTGTTATTGGCCATAGGAGCATTTATAGCCAAAGACATCGTTTTTGATTATGTGATACTTGCCCCCAAAGAACCTTATTTTATTACCAATAAACTGTTTTGCATTTTTGCAGAAATGGTTTCAACTCCTGCCCTTTGTATTAATCAGAAACCCGTTGAGATTATAAATATCGATATGGCCGGGCAATTTAAAACCCATATAGTTGTATCGCTTATTGCTGGGTTAATAATAGCATTTCCTTATATTTTATGGGAATTCTGGCGTTTTATAATGCCAGCCCTTCACCCCAACGAAAAGGCCAACAGCCGCGGTGCAGTTTTTATTACTTCTCTGCTTTTTCTTTCAGGCGTTTCTTTCAGTTATTTTATAATTGCTCCACTTACCATTAACTTTTTAGGGAGTTATCAGGTTAGCGAGATGGTGGCTAATCAGGTAGCACTTCGCTCATATATTTCTACGGTTACCATGGTAACTTTTGCTACCGGACTGGTATTTGAGCTTCCTGTAATAGTCTATTTCCTTTCGCGTGTTGGGCTGCTCACTCCCGAATTCATGAAAGCCAACCGCAAAACCGCATTCATTCTCATAATAGTACTTTCTGCCATCATAACTCCTCCTGATATCTTTAGCCAGATTTTGGTGGGTATTCCTCTTTATGGCCTCTATGAAATTTCTATCGGTGTTTCTGCCAGGGTAGAAAAACGCCGTGTTGAAGAAGATAAATAGCCAAAATAATCAGCAAATTTTTAAATTGTCTCTTCTTTTTTCCATAAATATTTGTAGACTTTAAATTAAGTGTTACATTTACACTTATTTTTTACCTGATAATCACTTTATTCTTATAAGTTTTTTAATTCAGGAAATAAAAAGAGAGTTGATACAGATTTTGTAACCTTAAAACCTTTAAACTTATGACAATTATTGACTGGTTGGTTCTGGGATTGTTTTTCGTTGCTTTGTTTCTGGTAATTTGGTGGGTTATTAGTCAAAAGAAAGAAACATCAACTGATTATTTTCTTGCCGGGCGAAATGTTGGATGGGTTGCCATTGGTGCATCCATTTTCGCTTCCAATATTGGGTCGGAACACCTTGTTGGATTGGCAGGTGCAGGTGCCGAAACCGGAATGGCAATGGCACACTGGGAAATGCAAGGCTGGCTGATTCTGGTTTTAGGCTGGGTATTCGTTCCGTTTTATTCCAGAAGCAAGGTTTTCACCATGCCCGAGTTTTTGGAAAGACGCTACAATTCAGCATCCAGAAACTTTTTATCAGTAATCTCGCTGGTTAGTTATGTACTTACTAAAGTTGCTGTTACAGTTTATGCCGGTGGTATTGTTTTTAAAGAAGTATTTGGAATTGAAACCTGGATGGGAATTGATTTTTTCTGGGTAGGTGCCATTGGGTTGGTTGTTTTTACAGGGGTTTACACTGTTTTAGGCGGAATGCGGGCAGTAATGTATACATCTGTTTTGCAGTTACCTGTATTACTGGTAGGCTCAATAGTAATATTGGTTGTAGGCTTAAAGGAACTGGGTGGATGGAATGAGCTGATGCAAATTACCGGAGCAACTTTAACTCCAGCAGGCGATTCTATGACCAGCCTAATCAGATCGCATAAAGATTCTGAATTTCCATGGACAGGAGTTTTACTGGGCTCTGCCATTATTGGTTTCTGGTATTGGTGTACCGATCAGTATATTGTGCAAAGAGTTCTTTCTGGCCGGGACCAGACTCAGGCTCGCAGAGGTTCTATATTTGGAGCATATCTTAAGCTCCTTCCTGTTTTTATATTTCTGATACCGGGAATGATTGCATTTGCACTTAACCAAAAAGGGTTGATCGAATTGAGCAGTTCTGATGCCGCCTTTTCTACATTGGTAAAAACATTGCTTCCGGTGGGTGTTCGTGGTATTGTTGTGGGAGGACTTATTGCAGCACTTATGAGTTCGTTGGCTTCCCTGTTTAATTCTTCGGCTATTTTATTTACCAAAGACTTTTATGAGAAATTCTATCCTGAAAGCTCTGAAAAACACCTTGTGAAAGTAGGTCGGATTGCTACCATCGTTATTGTAGCGCTTGGTATACTATGGATACCGGTAATGCGTGGCATAGGACAGGTTCTGTATGCCTACCTGCAGGATGTTCAATCGTTGCTGGCTCCTGGAATTGCATCGGTATTTCTGCTGGGCGTATTCTGGAAACGGGCCACACCCGCAGCCGGATTTTCTGGTTTGCTTACAGGATTTGTTTTAGGAATGTCGCGATTAGTAGCAAAGATATTTTCAACCCATGTTTCAACCGATAGTCTCATTTATACGCTGTTTCTTGAAAGTAACTGGCTGCATTATTCCATTTACCTGTTCTTTATTTGTATTGTGGTTATTGTTATAGTTTCTTTGTTTACGAAACCAGCCGATGCATCTAAAACCATTGGTCTTACCTATGGCTCAGCTACACCTGAGCAATTGGCTGAAACAAGAGCCAGCTGGAACAAATGGGATGTAGTTCATACCGTTATCATTTTATCTGTTACCATAACCTTTTATATTTACTTCTGGTAAAAAATTGGATTAGAAAATGACAATATACGATGGTGTTCACGATAAAAACTTTGTTGCCATAGACAGCATCATTTTCGGATTTGATCAAGGAAGGCTAAAGTTACTGCTGATTAAACGAAAAATGCCCCCCATGGAAGGCCAATGGTCGTTGATGGGCGGATTTGTTGGTAGCCATGAAAGTGTTGATGATGCGGCATACCGGATTCTGGAGAATCTGACCGGTCTTAAATCCATATTTCTTGAGCAACTTTATGCTTATGGTGACCTGGATCGGGATTCAGCAGGCCGGGTTATTTCAGTTGCCTATTATGCACTTATCAATATTGATAATTACGACGAAGAATTGGGACGTAAATATGGAGCCGAATGGTTTACTATGGATGAAATTCCATCACTGGTTTTCGATCATTCTACTATGGTGCAAAAAGCCATCAGAAGATTGAAGCGAAAAACCATTATCCAGCCCATTGGTTTTGAGTTGCTTCCCCCTAAGTTTACTCTTACCCAACTGCAACAACTCTATGAAGCCATTCATCAAAAAGAAATTGACAAACGCAATTTCAGAAAGAAGATCCTTTCCATGGGTGTGCTAAACAAACTTGATGAAAAAGATAAGGAATCATCCAAAAGAGGGGCATTCCTTTATAAATTCAACAAAGAAAAGTATGATTATTTAACGAGTAAAGAAAATCTTTTTGATTTTATATGATATTAACCCTTTAAGATTATAATTATGCAAACAACTGATAAAAAAAGTATTTGGTTTATTACAGGTAGCCAACACCTATATGGCCCGGAGACACTTGATCAGGTAGCACGGAATTCGCGTGAAATAGCGAATGAATTAAACATGGTAACGAGTAATCTGACAGATGTTGTTTTTAAGCCTGTTGTAAAAACCCCTGACGAGATTTTTGAAGTTATGCAGCAGGCCAATTCTGATGCCCGGTGTATTGGACTTATTACCTGGATGCACACCTTTTCTCCCTCGCAGATGTGGATCAGAGGTTTAAGTGTTTTGAAAAAACCCTTGCTACATCTGCACACACAATTTAACCGGGATATACCCTGGAATGACATTGATATGGATTTCATGAACCTGAACCAGGCAGCCCACGGCGATCGTGAGTTTGGCTTTATGTGCTCACGTATGAAGGTGAAAAGAAATGTAGTGGTAGGCCATTGGAAAGATAGCGGTTTACAGTCCGATATCCAGAACTGGATCAGGGTGGCTTTGGCCTGGAATGAATCGCAGGGTCTTAAAGTAGCACGCCTTGGTGATAATATGCGTCATGTTGCTGTTACTGAAGGCGATAAGGTAGAAGCGAATATGCGTTTTGGCTGGTCAGTATCCGGTTTTGGAGTGGGTGAGCTGGTGCAGCAGATTAAAGAAGTTTCTGATAGTGATATTAGAGTGCTGATGGATGAGTACACGCAGACTTACCAAATATCATCAGATATTATCCAAAACGAAGAAAAAAATGCCAAACTAATAGAAGCTGCCCGCATAGAGTTGGGCTTAAGCCGCTTCCTTGATTCAGGTGGCTTTAAAGCTTTCACTACTACTTTTGAAGACCTTCATGGTTTAAAACAACTGCCTGGTTTATCTGTGCAACGACTTATGCACAAGGGCTACGGATTTGGGGCGGAGGGCGATTGGAAAACTTCCGCTTTGCTTCGCTGCATGAAAGTTATGTCTGGCGGACTTAATGGTGGCACTTCATTTATGGAGGATTACACTTACCATCTCGACCCGGCCGGAATGAGAGTTTTAGGAGCTCACATGCTCGAAGTTTGCCCCTCAATTGCCTATGAAACCCCACGGCTGGAGTTACACCCTCTGGGAATTGGCGGGAAAGATGACCCTGCCCGTTTGGTATTCAACGTAAAAGAAGGCGCGGCACTAAATGCTTCATTGTTGGATATGGGAAACCGATTCCGTTTATTGGTAAATACTGTAGATGCAGTAAAACCTATTGATACGCCAAAACTTCCCGTTGCCAAGGCTTTGTGGAAACCTCATCCTGATTTGAAAACATCTGCCACAGCATGGATTTATGCCGGTGGAGCTCACCATACTGCGTTCAGTTTTGATGTGAAACCGTCGCAATTAGAGCTTTTTGCTGAAATGGCCGGAATGGAATATCTCATTATTAATCAAAACACAAAGATCAGGGATTTCAAAAATGAGCTGAAATGGAATGAAATGTATTACCAAATGTCAGGAAAATGAATTTAAAAGAGCTAAAGCAATCTGTTTTTGAAGCCAATATTGAATTGGTAAAACATGGCCTGGTAATTTTTACCTGGGGCAATGCCAGTGGTGTTGACCGCAATAAGGGTTTGGTGGTTATTAAACCTTCTGGTGTTGGATATGATGATATGAAACCCGATGATATGGTGGTAGTAGACATGGACGGTAATGTATTAGAAGGGAACCTAAAACCATCATCCGATCTTGCCACACATCTTATTCTGTATAAATCTTTCAGAGAAATTGGTGGTGTTGTCCATACTCATTCCGAATGGGCTACATCATGGGCTCAGGCAGGTAGATCTATTCCTGCCTATGGAACTACCCATGCTGATTATTTTCATGGAGAAATTCCCTGCACACGAAAACTAACTGAGCAGGAAGTCAATTCATCATACGAAGTTGAAACCGGAAATGTTATAACAGCGCGTTTCGTTAACCTGGACCCGGTTGCAGTTCCTGGTGTAATAGTGAATGGCCATGCTCCTTTTTCCTGGGGCAAAGATGCTCACGATGCAGTGCACAATGCCGTAGTTCTTGAAGAAGTGGCTAAAATGGCTTTTCGTACTGAGTTTCTTGGCAATACAAGCCCAATAGATCAGTTTTTACTTAATAAACACTACCAACGTAAACACGGCAAAAATGCCTATTACGGGCAATAGATCAATATTTTTTGAAAATCTGTTTCTTTATATCTGTTTTGTAAAATGCAGATTAACAGGAATATAAAACCTTAGATAAAATGGAAAAATATGTTTTAGGTCTTGATTATGGTACTGATTCAGTAAGAGCCCTTATTGCAGATGCTTTAACAGGAGAAGAAATAGCCTCTGCCGTTTCTTATTATGAGCGTTGGGCAAAAGGTTTATATTGTGAACCTTCGCAGAATAGATTCCGTCAGCATCCGCAGGATTATATAGACAGTATGGTACAGGCTATCAGGCAGGCATTGGCTGGTGCTCCCAAAGGCACAGGGCAACGAATCCTTTCTATATCGGTTGACACTACAGGCTCCACTCCTGTGGCTGTAAACAAAGAAGGAACACCCTTGTCCATGCTTCCGAAGTTTAACGAAAACCCCAATGCTATGTTTGTATTGTGGAAAGACCACACTGCAGTAAAGGAGGCCGATCAGATCAATCACCTTGCCCGCACATGGGGAGGTACTGATTTTACAAAATATGAAGGGGGTGTTTATTCTTCTGAGTGGTTTTGGGCCAAAGTTCTACACGTGCAATATGTTGACGATTCAGTTAAAAATGCTGCGTGGTCATGGCTTGAACATTGCGACTGGATACCAGCTCTTCTCTCAGGCGAAAAAAACCTGCAAAACCTTAAGATCAGTCGCTGTGCTGCCGGTCATAAGGCCATGTGGCACCCTGAATGGGGCGGGCTTCCTCCAAAAGAGTTTTTGAAACTGCTTAATCCAGATCTTGCCGATTTGCGCGACAGACTTTATTCTGAAACTTACACCAGTGATGTGAAAGCTGGTGAATTAACCGCTGAATGGGCAGAAAAACTGGGTCTCAAACCCGGTATTGCCATTGGTGTAGGAGCCTTTGATGCCCATTTGGGTGCGGTTGGGGGCGAAATAAAACCCTATTACCTGAGCAAAGTTATGGGTACGTCAACATGTGATATGATTGTGGTGCCGGAAGCCGAGCTCGGAGATAAACTGGTAAAAGGGATCTGTGGACAGGTTGATGGCTCCGTTATCCCGGGTATGATTGGTTTGGAAGCCGGGCAATCAGCCTTTGGAGATGTATACGCCTGGTTCAGAAATCTATTGATGTGGCCCGTGAAAAACGCCCTGGCAAAAACCAGCATTTTAAGTGTTAGTGAAAAAGAAAAGCTGGAAGAAGAAATCGCATCCAATTTAATTGCTGAGCTTTCGGAAGCGGCAGAAGGAATTGATCCTGAGCAATCAGGAGTTTTGGCTCTCGACTGGCTGAATGGACGTCGCACACCTGATGCTAACCAGTTGCTTACCGGTACCATAACAGGTCTTACCCTGGGAACCGATGCTCCGGCTGTTTTCAGAGCGCTGGTAGAAGCTACCGCTTTTGGTAGCAAAAGTATAGTAGAACGTTTTCGTGATGAAGGTTTACGCATTGACGGGGTGATTGCACTTGGAGGAGTAGCAAAGAAATCATCACTGGTGATGCAGATTGTTGCTGATGTGCTCAATATGCCTATCGAAGTAGTGCGTCATGAACAAACCTGCGCGTTAGGTTCTGCTATGGCTGCGTCGGTAGTGGCAGGTATTCATCCATCTTTTGAAAGTGCCCGCGAAAAAATGGGGCACGGATTTGAAAAGGTGTATAAACCACGGCCTGTTTTCGTATCGAAATACGAAGAGTTGTACGAGAAATATGTAAAATTGGGTGCTAAGATCGAAAGTCTCGATAACTAAATATTATAATAACAGTTATTTCCCGGCGGTTCGAAAATTTATATCAGCTGCCTGCAAAACCTTTCGTTTCAGGTTTTCGGGCAGTTGCGGGTAATTTTGCAGGTACTTTTCTGTCATGGCAACAATTTCCACATCATGATATTGCTGAAAAGTTGCTGCCAACCAGTTTAATGGAAAGAATATATCTCCGGTTTTCTGAATCTCCTCCAAAAGATTTAAACTCTCTTCTACATATTTTATACCCTGTTGCGGATGGGCCGGATGGTGAAGATAATAGAGTGCATCAAGCACCCATGGCTCAGGCCGGCGATTTTCAGCTCTTTTCAATTGTTCAAAAAATTTATCTCTTTCTAAAGGGTCAGAAGATGCGGCAGGTATTAAAAATTTAAGCCGTCGCAATCGGTCGGGGTTATCAATCCTTTTCAGCTCCTGGTCAATCAGGTTGCTTCTTTCAGGAAAACGCACTACTGCTTCAAGAGCCAGTTGTGTAAGATTATCATCGCTGATGGATAGGTTGGGGATATTAATAGTGCCTTCGTATAGATTAACCATTTTTTCGTAAGATGCGGGTTGGCGCGTAAGGGTCATCCAGCTTTCCAAATATGTCTCTGCAATTTCTGTCGGGGCCTCTGTTATTTTTTTCCATAACAAATCGTCAAGTTGTTGTTGAAGATCAGGGCTTTGTTCATAGGCAGGAAAGCGTAAGGCCCATGTTCCTGATATGCTTAGCAGGTAATTGATCAGCGGTTGATGGTCTTCTGATTCGAGTGCAGAAAATAAAAAACCTGCGAAAATGCGTTCATCGATATTCGCATTCAAAAAGTTTTCAAACATATTGATGTAAAACTGTGCCCGGGTTGTTTTATCTGGAAATAGTAGAGTGAGGGAATTATTTTTCGTCACATGTTTTTTTATGAAATCCTTGTCTGATGGCGAAAATGCAAAATATCCATAACCCATTCCGGTGCCGTTGGGTAAAATTAGTTGTTCGTTGCTTTTTAGGTTAATATTGTTTACATGAACGGAATTCTTGTTAAACCAGATATTTTGTTGCTGATCTGATTCTTCGGTTTTATTCAACAAGCCCAGGAGCTGCACCGTGAAATCATCGCTTATGTTGCTGTTGGTTTGTTGCAAAATAATCGTGTTGGGTTTTTCATCGGCGCTGTGAACGATATTTGGCATTCCTTTCCCATATACCCAGGCATTGCTCCACCGGGAAATATCAGAATCACTATGCTTGTCAAAAATTGTTACCAGGTCGTTCCAGTCAGCATTTCCGTGAGAGAATGTTCTCAGATATTCCTGAACAGCCGCCCTGAAGTTGGGCGGCTCCATAATTTCTTCCAGTTGCTGAAAAACAATGGGTGCCTTGTTGTATATGATGGCTCCGTATAAAGTTCCGGCCAATTTCATATTGCTGAGTTCCTGTTTTATGGGGTGGGTTCCCTGGCTTCTGTCAATGGCCATTGCTTTGGGATAATGAGAAAGGATGAACTGCAGATCGTGATTGTGATCGGGAAATTGTTCTGCCACAATTTTATCGGCCATAAATCCGGCAAATACTTCTTTCAACCAAACATCGTCGAACCATTTCATCGTAACCAGGTTGCCAAACCACATATGCGCTGTTTCATGAGCTATTAAATTAGCTTTACTTATAATTGACGAAAGTGGGGCATTATCAGGAAGAAGAACCCGTGTGTCTCGATACCAGATAGCACCAGGGTGTTCCATACCACTATACTGAAATCCCGGCAATACGGCAATGTCAAATTTATTATAGGGATAAGCTATCCCAGTATATTCCTCCAGCCATTCCAATGCATCAAAATGTTGCTGAAAAATGCTTTGGGCATTGTTGTTAAGTTTCTGTTTATCAGTTTCCCTGTGATACATGTCGATGGTTCTTCCATTTCTCGTTTGGCTAAGGGTGTCAAACCTGCCGGCTGCAAAAGCAAACAAATAGGTGCTGATGGGTTTATCGCCAGCAAAATAAAGGGTTTTTGTATTCTCCCTGGTTTGCTGTTTTTCCTGTTTACCATTGCTGAGTGCACTCCAGGTTTCCGGGATATCAAGACTGAGAATAAATTCTGCCTTAATATCGGGCTGATCAAAACAGGGAAAGGCAGTAGATGCCCGATCGGGGACAAATAGCGAATAAAGAAAATCATCGGATCGGTTCAACGACTGGTCTGAGGCAGTAAAACTAATTTCAATTGTGTTATTTTGACGGGGAATCAGCTCATTGGCATCAATATAAATATGCCCGTTCATAATACTGTAAAAGGTAGAATCGTTGTTAACGCTGATTTTATGAACAAATTTTTCTCCCGGGGTGAAGTCGAGAATTACTCCATGTCTTGCCTTTAGCGGCTTGAAATTAATAATGGTGTTTCCTGTAATTGGTTCACTTTTTTTTTCAGGAATGGTAAAATGCAGTTGATAAGATACATCATAGATCTGTTTGAAGCGATACCGGGCCAGTTCTGCCGAAACTCCTTCCTGAAAAAAAGATCGGGTAGAACGATTGCACCCTGGCATGAAGGTTATGCTTAATGCCATAATAATTAGGGAAATATAGGTTAGTTTACTTGAATGGGTCATTGGGTAAAGGAAAAATATTACAAACTTAATTCATCAGAAAGATATAGAGCTGTTGCCCCAATTGCGGCAGAAAAAACCTTGGAGCGTGCATATTGAATCTGAGGAATACGTATAGGGAAAGGATAATACTTTTCCATCAGATTATCAAGAGAAGCTATAATTTCATCGCAGCAAAGATTTTCACAAATGCTCAGATCGCCACCAAGCGTAATCCTTTCCGGATCAAATAATCCTGTTATTTTGCTAATCTCTTTGGCAACCAATCCGCTAAGCTTTTTAAGAACTGTTTTACTTAATTCACACCCTTTCCTGGAATAATTATAGAGATCAGCAATTTGCATTTCTACCGGGTCTTTTGTTCCTTGACTTAAACCTTCTATATCGGGCTGGTTTTCACGTATCTCATTAATTATCTGTTCCAGAGATGGGATTCGGGAAAACAATTCACCGGCAATACCATTGGAGCCTGTATATAGCTTTTGATTGATAACTACTCCTAACCCCATACCTCCAACCAATGGGTTATACATAATATACAATATGTTATTGATCATATCCCCATCCTGGTTGAACCATTGCTCACCCAGTGCGCCAGCATTGGCATCATTAATAATTCCAATGGGTACTTTAAAATGATCTTCTATATGTGTTTTTAAATCAAAGTCATTCATTTTCAGGCCAAAAGAGTGGATTACTTTATGGCTGGCGGGTTCAACAACCCCAGGTATTGCCAGTGAAATATACAGAAGCTTTTCCAAAGAATGACCCGACTCATCAATAATTTCCTTGATTGTATTGATTATGCGTGAAATATTTTTTTCGGTACGGCCGGGTTTAAACTCCTTTTCTACTTTTAAAAGTACTTCGCCGGCAATGTTAACCATTACTCCTCGTATTGCATGCCGCATTACTTCAAGGCCTATAATGTTCCCATAAGATGGGTTAACTTCCCATAATACGGGTCGTTTACCCCCCTTTTGTGTTGACGACCCCAATCCGCTTATCCTGATAAGGTTTTTGTCTTTTAAATGACGAAGTATATACACCAGCGAAGATGGCTGCATTTCAGTTTGCTTTGAAAGCAAGGCTCCGGATACATTTCCTTGTGCTCTGATCAGAGAAAAAACCCTTTTATGACTACGTTCTTTAAGTTCCAGCATATTTGTTTATTCATTGAGTGAACAAATATAAAATAATTTTACGGATACCTGATGTTTTTTTTCAGAAAACCAGTCTTAGGAATTGATAATTCATAAAGATTTCTACTACCATAAGGATGGGATAACTGTTGATATTTATTTTCTGGAAGTCTTGAATTTAAAAAGTCAGTCTAATAATTTGATACCCGAAATAATTGATTAACCATGAATTATTGACCAACAAGGTGTTAAATATGCTTTGTTCTTATTAATTAAAATTATTAAAAATAGCTTTGATATTATTTAAAAGTTTAATAAACTTGTAGATTATTAGAAAACGATTGCATGGTTAAAAACGAAAGGAAAACTGATGAAGGCCATTTTTAAAAGTAATTTTACCGAGATAACCAACGAAACCCGTCTAATGCAGCAAAAGCTAAGAATTATCCAGGTTATATCGCAAAACGGGTATGGAATCACTGTCCCTGATATTTGTAAAGAGTTGAAAATTAGTGCTCCTACAGGAATTAAGCTGGTTAATGAGTTGCAATCGGAAGGATTTCTTTCTATTATAGGAAAGAAGGAGACTCAAAATGGTAGAAAACCGGCCATTTATGCGCTTAAGAACGTTAATTTTTATGCTCTTAGTGTAGAAATTTTAATGAAAAGAATTACCGTAGGAATTATTGACTCGCGATTGAATACTGTTTATTACCGGCAAAAGACAGATTTTGTTCTTGAAGATACGGCAGATTGTTTGCAAAAAGTTGAAGGTTTTATTCTGGAATGTCTTGATAATTCAGGCGTAGGGGAGGAGAGTATCCTTGGAATGGGTATGGGTATTACTGGCAGAGTAAAACATGAAACAGGCGAAAGTCTTACTTTTTTTAATTTTCTTGATCAACCACTTGCACAACATCTGTCCAAGTTCTTTGATATCCCCGTATTTTTAAACAATGACACCCGTTGCTTTGGTATGGCCGAAAAAATTGTAGGGAAGGCAAAGAATGTGAATCATGCTATTGTAATCAACTTAAGCCGTGGCCTGGGCACCTGCCTTGTTATTGATAATAAAATTGTAAACGGTGGAATGGGCTTCGCCGGAGAATTGGGACATATGCAGTTTGGCAAACGCGAAAAAATGTGTTTGTGTGGTAAAAAGGGCTGTTTGGGAAATGATGTAGGAGGCAATGCTTTAGAAGAGATATTTATGGAAAAAGTAGCCATAGGAGAAAAAACCATGGTACATATTCCTGAAGATGGTTCATCTGTGAGGTATGACGATATCCTCATATCTGCCCTTAAGGGTGATGAGCTCTCTATTGACCTTATACAGGATATGGGTTACAAACTTGGGCATGCACTGGGCAATATTGTTAATCTCCTCAATCCCGAACTCATAATTATTGGCGGAAAATTTTCCAAACTCCGTACCCTGTTGCTCGATCCGGTAAAAACCGGTATAACAAGTTCTGCTTTGGTACACCCAATGGAAGATTGCAAAATTGAATTTTCTGAACTGGGCGATCTGGGTGGACTGAAAGGTGCCGGCGCTCTGGTTTTTGAATATTTCGAACTAATAAAAAATTAGATCAGTTCAACTGGTAAAACCTGGATTTCCTGCCGAGCCGATCAAAGTAACATTAATTCCTTTTTTAAAATATATGGAATCAAGAAAAAGCACGCTGCTCATTATTTTTATGGTGTTGTTTTCCCTACAAGGGTTAGCACAAAAAACAATTTCCGGACGGGTGTTCGATAACGACGGAAATACACTACCGGGAGCCAGTATCGTAATCCCCGCTACCACTACCGGTGTTACAACGGATATTGATGGTAATTTTAGCCTTGAGGTACCTGATAATCAGGATGTGGTAAAAGTTTCCTTCATTGGCTTTGTGCCTCAAAGGGTAAATATAGAAGGGTTAGAGTTTATCGAAGTTACGCTGATGCCCACTATTGAGCAGCTGCAGGAAGTTGTAGTTACCGCGCTGGGCATTAAGCGTGAAGCAAAAGCTTTGGGCTATTCGGTTCAACAAGTGGAAGGAGAAGCTCTCTCCAATGCTAACCGCATCAACCCATTGTCAGGACTTGTGGGGCAGGTAGCTGGTTTGCAGATTGGCGAATCGGGCAGTGGTGCCGGTGGTTCGTCGCGTATCCTTATTCGTGGGGCCAACTCTCTTACAGGCAATAATGATCCACTCTTTGTGGTGGATGGTGTCCCCATCGACAATTCTGGCGGCTCATCAGGTGGTCTGTTTGGTGGTTTCGACTATGGTAATGCCATCAACAATATCAATTTGGATGATGTAGAATCAATTTCGGTACTGAAAGGGGGAGCCGCATCTGCTCTTTACGGTGCCCGCGGCCAAAACGGGGTTATTATGATTACCACTCGTGGCGGAACTAAGAGGGAAGGTATAGGCATTACTTACCAAGCTCTGGTTTCTTCGTCTACCCCCCTTATTTATCCTGATTTTCAGACCAAATATGCACAGGGATCAGGAGGTAATTTCGTTCAACTGGGCAATAATAGCTGGGGTCCGGCTATGAATGATCAGCAGGTTACTAATTTTCTGGGTCAATCTGTAACCCTAAATCCTTCTTCTGATCACCCATACAGCGAATTCTTTCGCAATGCAACATCTATTGACCAATCGCTCTCGCTTGATAAAAGAACTGAAACAACCGGTGTTCTCTTCTCTGCCTCCTGGAACCAGAACAATGGAATGATTCGGACCAACGAAATCAACAAGAAATCATTCAACCTAAGGTATGACACAAAATTGGCAGAATATCTCACCCTGGATGCCCGCGCCAACTACATTACGCAGGAAGTTAGCAACAGACCGGTATTGGGTGGATCTCCGGATAACCCGGTATATATATTTACCAATATGCCAACATCGGTTACATTGGACCAACTAAACCCGTTCCGGACTGTTAGCGGCAACGCCATTGTTTGGAACAGCCTGTATTCTGTGAATGAAGATGGTACCATCTCAAACGTGGGCAATCCGACCTATGCAACCTCTCCATTAATCCAGAATCCCTATTGGGCAACAGAACTCAACACCAACCGCGATAAAAGAAACCGATTGCTGGGTTTTGCCAGCCTGAGACTCGATTTTCGCGAAATGATCAATCTGAACTTTGACCTTGATCTTACTGTAAAAGCGGGTCTTGATCAATACAATGACGAGCGTGAGCGGATTGTGGCCAACAAAACGTATTACAAACTCGATGGCCTGGCCACCGGAAACTGGAACCGACTCGAAATTACAGAAGGTAATTACGATTTTCTTTTAAATACCGGCCAAACCTGGAACAATTTTACTTTGCGGGGTTCTTTTGGTGGCAACATAATGCAGTATCGATATCGTGGACTATCAGCATCATCTGAAAGCGGACTGATTAACCCTGTAGGGCCTTACGTAATTCAGAATTTTGAAAACCCCCAAACCGGGAATGGAATTTCAGACAGGCGAATCCACTCGCTTTACGGAATGATAAGCATGGATTACCGACGCATGGTTTTTATGGATGTTACCTTCCGCAACGACTGGACATCGGTTCTTTCTCCAGAAAACTGGTCGTATCAATACCCATCGGTTAGTGCCAGCTGGCTTCTGGAAGAAACCTTCGAATTGCCGCAAAACATTGATATGTTGAAATTAAGGGCATCATGGGCAGGTGTTGGTTCAGGCGGCAACATTTCCGGACAACGCTACTTCCAATATGGTACCAGCCCCACCCAATATCTGGGTTTGCCTTATGGTTTCTTCAATTCCGATAGGCCTGAGCCTGACCTGCGTGCCGAATATACCATTAGTCAGGAGGCCGGTTTTGAATTAATCATGTTCGGTAGCAGGCTACGCACTGATCTGGCCGTTTACCAAACCGGTACCCGTGATCAGATATTTCGCAATCCGCTGGCCCCATCATCTGGGTTTGCAGGAGGTTTTATCAATTCCGGCTTTGTGAATAATACCGGTATTGAGCTGTTTACCAGCTACCGGATTATTGAAAACCGAAACTTCTCGTGGAGTACCAGCGTTAATTTTACACGCCAATGGAGCAAGGTGGAAGAGATCAGCGATGATATAGACCGGATTATTCAGGCTGCTGTTTTGGGCGATTCGGGTGTGAGAATTGCTGCCATGCTCGGGCAACCAGCCGGTGTGATACTCGGAACTGCCTTTGCCCGGGATGATCAGGGCCGTTTGCTTCTAACAGAAGAAAACCTACCCCAACGAGCTCTTAACGAAGCCGGAGCTTTTGATATTGATCGGGTAATCGGAAATGCTACTCCCGATTATTTATGGGGCTTCAACTCAAGCTTCAGTATAAGGAATTTCCAAATTGGTTTCCAGATCGACTCTAAGCTTGGGCACGAAATTTTTAGTGTTACAAATATGGTGGGTGCTGAAAGAGGTACGCTTGGTTTTACAGCCATTGACCGTGATGATTGGTATCGTGCTGTTGAACTGGCTTCAACAGATCCGAATATAAGGCCCGGAGATTTTAACCTGGGTCACAAAGTTACCGGGGTAAGACCCGGAGATACAGAAGAAGGAGATTATTATGTTGATCCACAAAGATATTGGGAAGCCGCATCGCGAATCCATGAAGCTTTTGTGTATGACGCATCATTTATACGCTTTCGGCAATTATCTGCCGGATATAGCTTTAGAGGCTCTGTTCTGAGAAACACTCCTTTCCAGGATATTTCGCTGTCGGTATTTGCCAACAACCTTTTCTACCTGATGCTTAATACCGAAAACATTTCTCCTGAATCTTCTTTTGGTACAGGAAACAATGGTGGTTTTGAACTTTATGGATATCCTGAAATGAGAACCTTCGGCGTAAATCTGAAAGTTAGTTTATAACAAATAAAGCAAAGCAATATGATCCGAATAATAAAATATATTTCAATAGCTGCCTTGTTTCTTATACTTGGTTGCACAAAAGATTTTGAGGAGCTCGACCGGCCAAAAACCACCAGCAATTTCATTGAACCTGATGCTCTTTTTACCCGAACTCTGGTAACAGGTTCAGGTATTAGCGCTGGTGTATGGCAATGGATGCATCAAATATCTGGCTCGGTATATGCGCAGCATTTTGCCAATATACAGGTAGGTGCCAATTTTACATCCGATAACTATGAACCACGCGCCTGGAATATCCCCTGGAATTGGTACTATAATACGCCCAATTTTGCTTCATTGACTTACAACTACCATGTAATAAAACTGGCACGTGAGCTCGACAACCCCATCAAGGAAGCTGTTGCCCGTATCTGGAATGTATATCTGATACAGCAGGTTACTGATATGTATGGGGATATGCCCGTATCCCAGGCTTTTGAAAATATTCGTCCGGAATTTGATACACAAAAAGATATTTACCTGTTTATGCTTTCTGAGCTAAAGTCGGCTATTGATCAAATCGAAGCAAACGAGAATATTGCGGGTATTGAAGGATTTGGACAATCGGATATTTTATACAGCGGTAACCTGGACCACTGGAAGCGTTTTGCCAACACCATGATGTTGCGGCTGGCTCTCAGAGCTTCCAATACAACAGTATTTGACACCCAGATCAAGCCATTCCTGCAAAGTATGAATACAGAGTTGACGATGACCAGTAGTAATCATATGGCACGCATCCTGCCAGATCCAACAGGTCCTACATATCATGTGAAAAATCCACTCACCTTCGTGGCCGTTTGGAACGAAGTGCGCATGAGCAAGACCATGTATGTTATTTGTACTGAATTGAATGACCCCCGAATGGAAATATTCTTTGCGCCCAATAGCCAGGGCGAATATAGGGGATTGGAAAATGGTCTGCAACACTCCTATATACAGGAGAACCGTGATACTGAACTTATTCCAAATTATAATAATATAGGTTCATTTCTTACAGATGAAAATACCCCCCACAATCTGGTTACTATTGCAGAAGCCTTGCTATTGAAGGCTGAAGCAGCTCAACGGGGTTTTATTGCCGGCAGTGCTGAAGACTATTACAACCAGGCCATCCTGGCATCATTCGACCAGTTTGGCATTACAGATCCGCAGGTTATTGATGATTATTTTAGTGGCCCGGCCAAATTTGACCCGGCCAGGGCATTGGAGCAGATATGGACACAACGCTGGATTGCCGTTTTTCCCAATGGACACGAAGCCTGGAGTGTTGTTCGTCGTACGGGAGTACCCGAAATGATGACCCCGGTTTACACATTCCCCGGAAACGAAGAGATGCCACGCCGGAAGCCATTCCCCGATAGCGAAAGCCAATACAACAACGAAAACTATCAGAAAGCCGTTGCCCGCATGGGGGGTGATACGCAATATACCAGGGTCTGGTGGGATGGAGGGAATTAAGTCGACAGTCAAAAGTCGGCAGTCGAAAGGTGTTTGTCACCCCGTCACAACCGAACCTATAAACCCTAAACCTAAACATTCTAATAGATTCAACAACTAAAAACAACCCAATTATGAAAAGATCAGGCAAATTATTTCACTTATTAGGATTAGCGATCATGATCACAGTATCCTTTACCTTTTCATCCTGTGATGAGGATGAACCAGAACCAAAAGAGGCACTTATCACAGCCTTTGCGTTAATCAATGCTGGCGGTACGGGTGATACCCGTGTGGATGGTGTTATTGAAGGAACCAATATTCTGGTGGTAGTACCTTATGAAACCGACGTTACAGCCCTTACAACCGACATTACTCTTTCTGAAGGTGCAAGTGTTGTTCCAGCTTCAGGCACTGCAGTTGATTTCACCGATCCAAGGAGTTTTGTAGTTACCAATGGTGACATAAGCACTACTTACCAGGTTACTGTTGATCTGGCAGAACCCACTTCGGGAGTTATTACCGATATTACCATTACTTCAGCATCTTCAGCTGAAGAGTATGAAGTAGAAATAAATCAGGGTGACCGTATCATTACCGTTACCTTCAATGATTTGCAGAGTACCCGCGGAGTAATCAGCGACATTACACTGTTGCCAGCCGGCACAACCTACACTACATCCAGTGGTAACGATACTCTGGATCTCACTACTGATCCTACCATTACTCTTTCTTTTGCAGGTGCACAAACCGTATATACCATTGACGCCAACGTTACTGCTGCCGGTTTTAACCCTGAAAATACATCTGTGCTTTTAAATAAGAGTTTGGGAGCCAATCTCCTGCCGGCAATAATTGATAATGAAAACAACCGTGGCGCAGCTTTCGATGGGCAGTATGTTTATATTACTTCTCGCAAGGACGGGAATTTTGTTTATATCTGGGATGTGGAAAATCCAACTGCCGATCCTATTACTTTGACTCTTCCGGAAATTGTTTCTGGTGGTACCTGGCTGGTATCTGACATTCGCGTTGTTGAAGGTAATATTTATCTTTCCAATATGGTAATGGCCGATGCACAGGTTTTCAAGATTTACAAATGGGAAGGCATGGAAGATGATACCCCAGAAGTGATTCTGGAATATACAGTTTCTGGCGAAGGAGTAAGATTGGGTGATGCTATTTCAATCATAGGCAACCCTCCGGCAAACGGATACATTTTTGCTTCCAACTTTGCATTTCCCAATAATGCCAGCGAATTCTATGTGTGGAATTTCAATGAAAGCGCAACCCCAGCAGTTTCTATAATGCCGATTGATCCTTTGTTGGCATTGCGCATGGGTCAGTATGGCCGTGTAAACACCATTCCGGGAGAAGATAATTTGCTTTTGGTTACAGGTGCTGAAATGGGTGCTGCCATTATGAATTACAATGGTGAGATTCAGGTTGAAATTCCTGAACCTTCTGTTCAGTCGCGCAGCTACGACCTTCGTATTTTCGAATACAATGGTGGGCGCTATATGGGTTTTGTTGTAAACCGCGAATGGGAAAGCCAGGCTGCATGGTATGAGATAATCAACATTACCGAAGGCGCCACGGTTGTTGAAGCCCTTCAGGCCATTAACTCATCCAATATTGAAGAAAAACGTGTATTTAAGCATGTATTTGGAGGTGCCAGCTCAGTTTGGGTTGGCGCAACGTTCGGAATTGGATTTAGTGAAGATGGCAAACCCCGTGCAATGGGCTTCGGAATTAAAAATGGTTTTATTGTTCACGAATTCTCCAATTAAAAACATCTGATATTTCCTGCCTGGGATGAGGAGTGTCTTATCCCGGGCCTTTTTTACCTTTTAATGATAAATCTTATGCGTAAACTTTGGCCAATTATTCCGGGAGTTATTCTGGTTTTCTTACTGGCGGCATGTGATGATGAAAATGGAGGAAAGCCAGATAACGGCACCGATACCACCCAGGTAGAAGTAGTTAAAATTGACAGATTCTATTTTCATGAACTTGATCCAGTTGTAGAAGCCACTATCGATCAGGAAAACCGACTTATTACCGCTTCAGTACCCCGGTCAGCCAATATTGGTAATCTGGCTTATAAAGCAGAGTTTACTGAAGGAGCCACCATTTCGCCACCATCAGGTTTTGCCTACAACTTCGAAAACCCACTTGAATTTACTTTGCGTAAGGGGGCACAATCAATAAAGTACTCTGCAACAATAGCTTACAGCGCTGTGAGCGATAATAATCTATTGTCGGTTTTTTTCCCTGACTTTATGAGAGAAGGTGAAGTAAACGGGGAAAATGTTTCTCTAACAGTACCCTTCGGAACCAACCTGTCTGAAGCTTTAATTGAGATGGAAATTTCTGACTTTGCCACATCCGAACCCGCTTCCGGAACCGTGGTTGATATCAGTGAACCTAAAGATATTATTGTAACTGCGGAAAATGGCGACCAGAAAACTTATACACTGTCCGTCACAGTGCAGGAGCAAGAGGTAGGAATCAGAGCTTTTTGGATACCTGATCCTTCCCACTCACCGTTTTTGGCGTCCTATGAAGGAATCCAGGAAGGCGTTGCTTTGGCTAAGGAGCTAAATTTTAATACGTTATATGCTGTCGCATGGGCAAAAACAAGAACGTTGTATCCCAGCCAGGTGTTGGCTGATCATTCTTCCTACACAACCGCACGAGAGGGTATGTTTTCGCCCAATTACGGCGGCGGAACAGGCGACCCGCTGGCCGACCTGATTGAAGTGGCTCATGCTGAAGGTCTGAAAGTGATTCTCTGGTATGAGTATGGGTTTATGGCACGTTGGGGCACCGCTCCAACTCCACAAAATGATAAGATACTGGAGATAAATCCCCATTGGGCAGGGCAAGGTATCAATGATTTTGGTAGTGATACCGTCCCATCCAATTATAATAATACCGATTTTTATTACAATGCTTACCATCCCGAAGTGCAGCAGTTTATGCTCGATCTCATAATGGAAGCAGTAGATAATTATAATATTGATGGTGTTCAGGGTGACGACCGTTTGCCGGCTATGCCCAGGAATTCAGGGTACGATTATTATACAGTGCAGCGGTATAAAGATGAGCACGGTGGCCAGAGTCCACCCAACTCTCCAAGTAATACAAACTGGGTTAGATGGCGGGTAAACATCTTGAACCAGTTTGGCCTTGATCTTTTTAATACCGTAAAAGCTGCCAAACCCGATATCCTGGTAACTAATTCACCGAATCCTTATCCATGGGCTTTTAGTAATTTGATGCAGGAATGGCCTGTTTGGCTTGATAATGGGGCTGTTGAAGTTCTTTCGGTTCAATGCTACAGATACAACATAGCTGCTTACCGGGCTACACTAAACGAAGTACTTGGTTATTTTACTTCCCACGGCGATGGCAATCTGCAACGCCTGGTGCCCGGTATAATTCTTTACGGTTCCGCCGGACTTACTGATCCTGATCTTGTATTTCAAAAGATGATGTACAACCGCAGTGTGGGTCTTACCGGGGAATCGTTTTTCTATGATGTACCAATTAATGACGAAAGAATTAAAAAAGTGCTCAGGGCAATGTATCCAGGGCCTGCAATTTTTCCATCCTTCGAATGATCTGATACCTTGGGTTGATTATGGGCAAGCGAGAGATTTCAATTGATGTTTTAAGAGGATTGGCTATTGTGGGAATGGTACTTTCGGGTAATATTTCCCGCAATGGTCAGTTGCCTGCCTGGTTGTATCATGCCCAGATAGCACCCCCTGAATTTATTTTTAATCCACAATTACCAGGAATAACCTGGGTTGATTTGGTGTTCCCCTTCTTTCTTTTTGCCATGGGTGCGTCGTTCCCTTTTTCATTGGGAAAGGCGCTGGATAAGGGTCAGTCGAAACGTTCATTGGCCGGTCGCATTTTCAGCCGCTCCTTCAAGCTTCTTTTTTTCGCCATCATGCTGGGGCATCTGTCACCTTTTCACTATCCACAGGAGTTGGGATGGGTAAGATACCTGATGGGACTTTTGGCATTTGCAGGTTTTTTTATGACCTTCTCCAAATTTCCCCGGTTCAGCTCTTCTGAAAAATTGATCAATATGGCCGGTTATGCTGTTTTAGTGTTACTTGTGATAATACGATCAGCCGTTTTTGATCTTCCGTTTTCCATTCACAAAAACGATATCATCATACTGGTATTGGCCAATATGGCTTTGTTTGGCGGGTTGCTCTGGCTTTTCACCTCAGGCAAAATACTTTTACGACTTGGTATTGCGGCTCTCTACTTTGGCCTGCGCCTGACTTACTCAACCGATGAAAGTGTAAACCAGGCCATCTGGAATTTTTCCCCTTTTTCATGGCTGGCCGCACAACTGCCTGATTTATATCAACAATTGTTAGTCTGGGGCATTGACCTGAAAAAAACGATCTTTTATGACCCTGACTACCTGAAGTACCTGATGATAGTGGTGCCGGGGAGTATTGTGGGGGAGTTTTTAGTCAGGAGTACGAGGTCGGAAGTCCGAAATCCGGGATTGGAAGCGAAAGGATGGGATGTATGGGTATTACCGATTTTGCTGCTATTGAATATATCGCTGAATTTATGGGGTTTGTTGAGCAGACAACTTGAATTTGTCTGGATCATGAATATTCTCACTGTGGGTTTTGTAGTTTGGTTTTCTGGCCGGGATATGCTGAGAGATCAGCCGGGCTGGCGACAGGTATTGTTGTGGAGCAGTTTCTGGCTTTTACTTGGTTTGATTTTCGAAGCCTGGCAGGGTGGCATAAAAAAGGATCCTGCCACATACAGCTACTTTTTCCTTACCACTGGACTGGCAGGCTATACCATTGTCGTATTCAAATGGTGGGAAGATGCTTTCCAACCCGGCATGCCCCTTGCCTGGACAGCAACCATTGGTATTAACCCTATGGTGGGCTATGTGGCAGCATCGTACCTGATTATGCCTGTTCTTTACTTTGTGCAGATACTTCCTCTGATGGATCAATGGCATACACACTGGCCCTGGGCAGGAGTGGTGCGCGGCATCATCCTTACTGCACTAATGGTGATGGTTACGGTTTTCTCTGTGAAAAGGAGGTGGTTGTGGAAGACGTGAGTGTAGTCGGAAGTCCGAAGTCGGAAGTCCGAAGTTTGCTCGTCACCCCATGACTGATGGTTATTTGAAATACAAAATATGAATGTTCTTTAGAAAGATTGTATCAGGAGGTCACGGGGCGACTGGACCTTTTTACGAATTCAGTGGCGGGGTAACTTGGAGTGGACCCGTCACACCTCAACGCCCAACGATTAAACCTATAAACGCTTAAACCTTTAAAAATGAATAAACACCTGTTAATCCCTTTTCTGGCAATACTCTTAGGCTGCCAGCCTGCTGCGGAGAAACAAAAGTACGTGATCGGTTACGATGAACCGGTACGTGGGGTGTGGCTTACCAATGTGGCAAGTGATGCACTTTACTCCCCGGAAAACGTGGCTGAAGCAGTGGCCAAAGTTCACGAACTTGGGCTGAATACAATTTTTGTGGTTACCTGGAACAAGGCTATGACCATGTATCGCTCCTCTGTTATGAAAGAGTTGACCGGCTATGAAATTGATCCGGAACTAGACCCCGGCAACACTGGCCGCGATCCCCTGCAGGAAGTGATCAATGAAGCCAAAAAGTATAATATCAAAGTGATTGCCTGGTTTGAGTTTGGGTTCTCTTCTTCTTACCAGGAAAACGGAGGTATCCTTCTGCAAAAGCGACCGCACTGGGCATCGCTGGATGCACAGGGAAATCTCACCACCAAAAACGGCTTCGAGTGGATGAATGCATTGGATACCGAAGTCCAGGACTTTATCCTTTCCCTTATCATGGAAGTGGTAAACAATTATGATGTAGATGGCATACAGGGCGACGACCGATTGCCAGCCATGCCATCTGAAGGGGGCTACAACCCCGAAGTGGCAGAAGCTTATGCAGCTGATAATTTTGGCGCTGCCCCACCTCGATATCATAAAGACTACAACTGGATACAGTGGCGCAGCGAAATTCTGAACGATTTCATGCGCCGCATCTATGCCGAAGTGAAGGCTGCCGACCCACATTGTATTGTTTCAATGTCGCCCAGCATATTTCCGTGGGCTAAGGAAGAGTACCTTCAAGACTGGCCCACATGGGTCAACTTTGGGTATGTGGATATGGTGGTCCCGCAGGTTTATCGGCGCGATTCGCTGGCCTACACCCGAACCCTGGAAGCCCAACTGAAATACATTCTGCCCGAAAAGCAACATCTAATCTATCCCGGTATCCTGATTCGCGTGGGCGATGAACAGCCATCCAATGATTTGGTAAAATTCAAAATTGAAGAAAATCGACGCCTGGGCATGGAGGGTGAAGTCTATTTCTTTTATGAAGGGCTGGAGAAATACCGCGAACTTCTCACCGAAAAATATTCAAACTAAAAAATATACACAATGGAAACATTTCAAGCCATTGCGCTACTCGCTGTTTTTGTGGTTATTACATTGCTCATGTCGAAACGGATTTGGCCAGCCCTGCTTGCCATGCCCATTTTGGCAGTACTGATTTCACTCATTGCCGGTATCAAACCCGATGATATTTTTCAGCATGTTATTGGTGAAGGATCTTTGATGCTGGCCGAACCCATCATCATTTCCATGTTTGGGGGTATCCTCAGCGTAATGATGCAAAAAACCGGAATTGCCGAAGGGTTTATCAAGAAGGGTGCTGAATTGTCGGGCGATAATCCACTGATCATTTCCTTCGTGATGTTTCTGTTCATATTGTTGCTTTTTACTACCCTTGGCGGACTCGGAGCCATGATCATGGTAGGTGCTATTGTACTGCCAATTCTCACATCAGTAGGAATCAGCCGTATAACGGCAGCGGTTATCATGCTTCTGGGTGTAAACATTGGTGGTATGTTTAACGTGGGCAACTGGGCACTCTACATGAACGCCCTCAACCTGAGCCAGGCCGAGGTGGTGCAGTTCATCCTCATCATGTTTGGGATTGTATTTACCGGATCGCTCACCTACATCATCATCCAGCTTTACCGCGATGGGTTCAACCTTTCTTTCCGCAACATTGCCCGCAACCTGGGATTTATAACCCTGCTCGCCGGACTTATCTATGGCGGAGTCTGGTTTTCAGGACGTCTTGAACTTGACGAAAATACCCGCCAAATACTAGCCACTGCAGGTCGCATCTTCTATCTCGTATTTCTTTCAGCCATGATACTTTTGTTTGCTAATGCTGTGTACCGTGCATTCCGTTACAGAAATAGCAAAATTAACCCATTGCACTGGTCGGCAATCTTTACACCCATCATACCATTGATCTTAATTCTTTTCTTTAAGGTCAATTTTTTATCAGCATTTATACTGGGTATTGGGTACGCCTATCTCATCACTTATAAGAAAGACAACATCAGCACCCTTATCAAATCATTGATTGAGGGTTCGGCGGTGGTATTGCCAGCTGTGATTCTGATGTTTGGCATTGGTTGGTTGCTGGTTTCGGTTATGGGGCCCCGAAACATGAGCGAAGAATACCTGATGGCCACCTATGGCACCAACATATGGCCCGTTCGCGACCTGATGACCCCATTTGTGAAGCAGATCATCCCCACTACGGGCATCATGTATGTTATTACTTTCACCTTACTGGCGCCACTGGCTTTGTATCGTGGCCCGCTCAATGTTTGGGGTATGGGTTTTGGCATTGCATCCGTAATGATGGCT
>JAABRR010000087.1 GCA_011390785.1 Sphingobacteriia bacterium | reverse complement strand
ATGTGGTGCTAATCCAGCTTTGCGCTTACAATAGGTCGGCATCTTCAGGTGCAGAAAACACCATGGCTTCAAATTTGCCCCATCCGCCATCGCGCCGCGAGATCTCAAACGGACGGTAAATACGTCCATTATGCGTAACCAGCGAAACCGCCGAAGTGTGATACCCCTTATCGGGTGTATGCCGCCTGATGAGCCCGTTATTCTGATCGGTGGGTTCAGTCCAGGTAACCCCTCTATCGTCTGATCTACGGATCGTTAAATGGCCGTATGCACTGCTGGTCCCCATCAGGTACAGATCATCACGATGCCAGAACAAACCCGACCAGAATCCACTCACTTCACTGATCTTTTGCCATGTCAGCCCTTTGTTGTCCGAACGATAGATGTGAACAAGGTCTCTTATATTGCCAAAATGGCCGTGCGATACAAAGTAAGTTCCGTCAGGTGCGATAGCTATTGATGGTGTACCCAGAAAAATACCGGTTGGTGATGGGCTGTGCGCAATGATGGTTCCCGGGATGTTTTTCGTTTCCAGCCTTTGGGCATAGCAGCCGGTTGATAAAAGCAGCACAAGGTTAAACAGGAAGCTTGCTTTAATAAAAGATTTGTTCATAAGGAATATAAATTTTACAGATTAACTATTTGTACTCAGTATTACGACTTTCCAACTTCCAAAGAAATTGGAAACGTCATAAGCCATCGGCTATATGACCTATTCTGTATTTTGCAACCGGTCTATTTCAACGCTTCGGCTCCAGTGTTCCAGCCTTACCCTTAGCTCATCGAAAAGGCGCTGGTTTTGTCCTGAAACGTCGGTGGTTTCGCCTGGGTCATTCTCTAAATTATACAATACAGGTTCTTCTTCGGATACTTCGGGCATCAACATCCAATGGTCAATGTAGGGTTTTACCACTTTCCATGGGCCGTAGCGCAGCGCAGCGTTGTGCGAATATTCCGGAACACCACGGTTCCACTGCCAATAGCGGTAGTGGGGCAATTGCGCCGGTTGATTGTATAACAGGGGCGAAAAATCGGCACCATCGGGTTTGTATCCCAGATCAAACTGCAGGTTGCAGGTTTTCATCAGCGTAGGCAGCACATCGGTAAAATGGATCATCTCATCCACAGTTGCAGATGCCAGAACACCTTGCTGCAGCCAGACAAACGGAACGTGAATTCCCCCTTCGTAAACCGTGTATTTAGAACCCCTGAGATCGCTGTTGTAGCGTTGGCCAATCAGGGGATCGGGGCCGTTGTCGCTGGTGAAGATCACAATGGTATTGTCCATGATCTCCAGTTCGTTGAGCAAATCAAAGAGCTGGCCAATCCCTTTGTCCATTTCTTCAATCATGGCGTAAACAATGGCTGTATTTTCATCAAATCCTTTTTCACGGTAAAAGTTGACAATTTCATCCGAAGCACCCAAAGGTCTGTGTGGCGCATAATGAGCCAAATGCAGAAAGAAAGGGCTCTTTTGATGCCGCTTAACAAAACCAATGGCACGCTCGCTCAGATCGTGGGTAAGATATTTATCATCCACCTGCAGAAGACTATCCTGCACACGCAGGGTATAATTGAAATAGTCAGGAATATCGAGCCCGAAAAACCCTTCAAACTCGTCAAATCCACGTTGTAGTGGTTCGTAACCGTCACCTATTCCTGCATGCCATTTGCCTACCAGCCCGGTAATGTAACCATTGGCTCTGAAGACATCGGCCATTGTGGGCAGGCTGCTATGCATGCGCGTAAATTCAGGAAAGCGTTCCATACTAAGGGTAACGCAACCTGTGCGATGCGGGTAAAGGCCGGTTAACAACGAAGCACGTGCAGGGGCGCAAACTGTTGATCCTGAATAAGCCTGAGAGAACCAAACCCCGTTAGCCTTCATCTGATCAAGGTTGGGGGTTTTTGATTTACCGTTATTGATGGCACCCAAATCACCAATCCCCATGTCATCGGCAACAATCAAAATCACATTGGGTTTTCTTTCCGGCTCAGATGCCATTGCCGGCAAGCCCGGAAGCTCACTAATTAGCAGAAATAAAAGACCCGGTGATATATATGCATTCATAACGTGCTCTTTAATATATATGATAAAAAGTAATGCTGAATAGCTAAAAGATCTAACCCCAAAGAAACGGGATGTTTTCCTAATTTGAAGAGACAAATTTTCCAGAAAAAGGGTCAATTTCATTCACTTTTCTGTTCCGGCTGCCCTTTTCGGTATTCGGCGGGTGAAACGCCAAATTCCTGCTTGAAGTTCTTGCGGAAGTTCTTGATATCGTTATAACCAATGTTTTCCACTATTTCACTCAGGGTAAGATTGGTTTTAGCCAGGTAGGATGCGGCTTTCTTAAGGCGAATGGAACGGATGAAATCTCCCGGCGTTTTCTCCAGAAGCTTTTTCATGGTGCGGTAAAGTGTTGATGAGCTCATGCCCAGTTCGCGGGCCAGATAATCATAGTCAAACTGTATGTTGTTGATGTTTTTCTCAATAATTTCAACTGATCGTTTGATCAATTGCTCATCTTCCGGTGTAATCTCCTTGTTCAAGGGTTCCAGGTTTACCTGCTTTTTAAACTTTGATGCCAGGATATTTCTCGTGGAAATCAGTTGTTTGATCCGTTCAATCAGCATTTCCGGCTCGAAAGGTTTAAACAGATACCCGTCAGCCCCTTTGCGTATGCCTGCCAGTTTATCTTCGCTGGTATTGCGTGCCGTGAGCAAAATTACCGGAATATGCACTGTTTTGGGATTCTCCTTAATGTTTTTACAAAGCTCAAAGCCATCGGAATTGGGCATCATTACATCAGAAACCACAATATCAGGATGATGCTCCAGAACAGCATTGTAACCCAAAATCCCGTCAGAAGCTTCAACAACTTCATAATAGTCAGAAAGAAGTTCACGGATATAATCCCTTACACTTTCATTATCATCAACCACCAATACTTTTGCCCCCTTTGTGCCCGTATTGGCTGTTTTCTCTTTGGGGATTGCACTCCCATTCTCCCTGGGGATGTATGTTGGTTCAATTCCCTGAATATCAGCAGAAACAATATCTGATTCAGCCATGTGGCCTGCCCCCTTTTTCAGCTGAACAGTAAACACGGTTTGTTCTCCTTCAGTACTTTCAACCGAAACTTTGCCATGATGCAGTTCAACAAAGCTTTTTACGAGTGCCAGGCCAATGCCTGCTCCACCGTAAAATTTTCTCCCTTTTGCCTGGTAATACCGGTCAAAAATACGGCTGATATCGTACCGGCCAATCCCTTTCCCGCTATTGCCTACATCAATAATGGCATGGTCTTCAGTCTGGGTAAGATTGACCCAAACTTTTCCATCAGCCCCTGCATATCTGAATGCATTCGACAACAGATTATTCAGGATGATCTCCAATTTAAACGGGTCGAAATACATTGGGGGGATTTTCATATCGATCTTTTTGGTAAACGCATAGCCACGGGTAACGGCCAGATCGTCGAAAGAAGCACATATTCGTGACAGGAAACCAGGCAAATCTCCTTTGCTTGCCTGTAATTTTAGTTTGCCGCTTTCCATCTTCCTGAATTCGAGGAGTTGATTCACCAGGTTAAGGAGTAACCTCACATTTTGAGAAACAATGCTGAGTCTGGATTTTACAAAAGATGGTGAAACATGATCAAGATCAGTTTTTTCCAGCTCACTCACCGGTCCCGATATCAAGGTTAAGGGTGTGCTGAATTCGTGCGAAATATTGGTAAAAAACTGAAGCTTGTATTCGTTGAGCGATTTCTCCTGCTCACGACCAATTTGTTCCACGCGGATACTGCTCTTCAGTTTCTCCTGCCTGATACCAGCCCAGCTGATAGCATATACGATCAACAGAATAACAAGCACATAAAGTGCTATGGCATAGGGCGTTTTCCAGGGTGGAGGCAAAACTTTCAATTTTATCAACCTGCCTTCGGTATTCCATACTCCATTGCTGTTCGAACTGGTTATATATAACTCGTAATCGCCCGGTTGTAAATTGGAAAATGAGATAAAACGACGATTACCAATATTTACCCAGTCTGCCTGTTTGTTTCGCTCCACCAATTTGTAGGCATACTGATTCAGGTGGGGCGATTTGAAATCGAGGGCCGAAAACTTGAGCGAAAACTCCTTTTGTTGATGATTGAGGGTAAGTTCCGTAAGTTTGTTTATGGAAACCGGAAGGGCTTCATCGTGGCCTGCCGTTACCAGCTCATTCAAAATCCGCACTTCGGTGATCAGTATTTTGGGAATGATATTGTTAGCTTCAATTTTATCCGGATTGAAGTAGGTAACATTGAGTTGTCCGCCGAAGTACAAAATACCTTCATCGTCTCTGTAAACCGATGCTTCATAAAAGTTTACGTCGCCTATTCCATCGCTTCGGTCGAAGTTGCTGATTTCCCCGGTTTGGGCATCGATCATGGAAAGACCAGCATTGGTGCTTATCCAGATATTTTGTTCCTTATCGGCAATCACAGCATTGATAAAGTCGTCGGCCATTCCATCAGTTTTATCAAAAATCTGCAGATCAAACTTCCCCGGTTCAGTTTCAGTATATTTATTCAGCCCACAGGGGGTGGCCAGCCAAATGCTATTGTATGCACCCACGTAGGTTGACAAAATAATATCGCACAATGGCATCTGGTCATTGGCAAGCAGGCTGTTGATGTTGGTAAATGTTGAGTCGGATGGGTTATAGAGATAGAATCCCTGGTAAGTACTAACCCACATGCGGTTTTTGGTGTCTTTGTCAATCGATGTAATGCGGTTCGATTCCAGCCCTGTAGCCTGGTGTTGTTGTCGGGTGAACCTGCGATTTAAAACATACTTCCCATTTTCTTTTTGGTAAAGGTACAGGCCATACTCCTGTGTTCCGATCCACAATTCATCATCATTGTGCATCATATCCAGAACCTTCACGGTCCGGGGTAGCCCAGGGCTGCCAAAATACCTTGAAGCCAGGGTCAGCTGTCCCGACCCTTTTGTCCTGTCGTACACAAACAGATCATTATTTACCCCCACCCAGATGTTTCCATCCGGATCGTGATAAAAAGACCTAACCACCGAACCAGGATCGGCTGATCTATAAGTGGGATCGAACGGCAACTTAAAAAAATTACCCCTGGAATTGTACAGAAATACTCCGTTGCCTT
>JAABRR010000086.1 GCA_011390785.1 Sphingobacteriia bacterium | reverse complement strand
GGCTATTTGCTCTGATTCGTGCTGGCGTGTAATCTGCCCCATGGCCATATAGGCATGAAACAACTCCGGAGCCTTTGCCACAGCCGAAAGGGCAATGGGTGTACCGCCCGACCATGCCATGATGTAGATCTTTTGTTGCTTAAAACGACCTCGTAGGTAATTGGTCACTTCGATGTCATCAGAAGTAAGTTGCGCCAGGGTCATACTTTCGGGTGTTACATGGGCGCTGTAGGATAATCCCCCGCCACGTTGCTCCCAATAGCAAACAGTAAATAAGTCTTCGAGACCGGGTTCAAACTTTTCAAAAAGGAAATAATTGGGAAAGCCAGGGCCACCGTGAAGGAAAAGCAGAACCGGCTTGTTTACATCTTTGCTTCGTATAAACATACCCTGCTTTACTCCACCAACATCTACCATTATTTTTTCTGATAACGACCCTGAAAGCGTTTTCCCCTCGGCATCGGTAAACTGCCTGGGTGTGCCCGGGCTCATCGCCAGCAGATAGATCCACAAGGCAGCTCCAAGGGCAATGGGTGTAAGAAGCAGAATCAGTAACATTTTTCTTTTCTTTTTTGGTGATTTAACCTGGGGTTTCATATTTTCAGGGATTTTTTAACACTAAGGTTTATTATTCATTGCACCTGCATGAAGTGGTAAGCACCGCCAGGTAAACAGAAAAGCTACTCATTTCGCGGCTACTTATGTAGGAAAAGTTCGACCGGGGAACATAGCGCCAGGTTACACCAATATCAAGCTTCAGGTATTTGCCCATGGATAGCTGCCAGTAAACCGAAGGCTCCAGCACCGGGAACATTTTAAAGTCGGTGCCCGACGATGCGGGTACGGTTTCATTAAAACCTGCACCATAAGCCAGTAGCATATTCGACCCTAAACGGATGCGGTCTCCCGGATAAAAAACATACCCAAATTCCAGTCCGCCATAGCCAAATTTGAAGAATTGATACACGTCAGCATTTATGCTATTCACTTCCAACCCTTTTATCATTCCCCAACCTGCGCCACCAAAGGTAAACCGGTTGTTGAAAGTGGCAGAACCTCGTCCACCGGTCATTGCAGTAAATTGACCTTTTGCCTGGGTAAACAATACACCTGTTCCGCCAAAAGCAAAGGATGTCATTTCGATCCGCTTTTTATCAGGATTATTGATATTCTGATTATTCTGTGACTTTACTTCTATGCTAAAAAAGCCACAAATCAAGCAAATAATCAATATCATGCTTTTGGCGGGTGGAAAACCCCTTTGGCAATTGGCTGTTTCGTGGTAATTCAGATCAACCGAAAACCCTGGCTGCTTTATTTTACTTTTATCCATAAAAAGGTTGTTTTATTCGGGATTCCAGATTATTAGGGCAAAAGTAATGTGCTACAAATTCACTAAAAAAGTTATTGGGATGAAGGTGTAAAAATGAATGATGGGGGTGAAGATCATGTAACAGATTCTGTAACGTAAAAATCTTTTTGATGAATTCATTTCTTTGATAGGCTGAAATTCTCCTTTTGGTAAAATTTCATGAATATAAAAATTCATGTATCTTTGAAAGAATTCTATTTTTATTAAATGATTGAAGACCAAGATATAAGAAGCTATCTCGCCACCCGTTTCAGCAAGTTTGATGCGATAAGCCTTGTAAACGAAAACCCTGATAAATTTTTTGAAACAGTGGAAATTGCTCTTTCCAATGAAGAAACAATCTCCTGGCGGGCAGCATGGGTGTTATACCATGCCATGGACGATTATGACCCACGACTGGAGCCATTTACCAGCGACTTTATTAAGAAAATACAGGGATTGGAAGATGGGCATCAACGCGAAATATTACGAATAATTGGCCGCCTATCCATTCCCGAAGACCAGGAAGGGAAGCTCTTTGACCACTGTATAAATATTTGGGAGCAGGTGGGTAAAATTCCTTCGGTACGGGTTTTTGCCTTCCGGATGATTTTTAAAATTGCAGAAAAGTACCCCGAAATGAAGCCGGAGCTGGTGTTCATCACCCAGCCGCACTATACCGATACGCTGAGCCCGGGAATTCGAAATTCAGTGGAAAGGATGATCCGAAAGCTTTAATTCAGCTAATACCTGTACTGATCAGAAATAAAATTACAAGCCCTGTAGTCATGGCCAGTCCAAAGCTTAGCAGGGTTCCGATAAGAAAATATTCGGTGAGTTTCCGGTTAGGGTGCCCTTTAATATCGGCAAACCGGAAAATTGATTTGGCCGCAATAAGAAAGCCAATTCCTTCCCAATGACCAGTTAGCACAAAAATTACTATGAACAACCGCTCGAGCATGCCAATATAGCTACCCGCATTTTGCAGCGAATCATCATCACTGGTTTTGGCAGCTTCATACCATCGCGATACCACCACCCGCACAATTACCGATGCCGGGCTGGTAACGAAAAGAAAACCTATGGAGTAAATAAGAAGTTGGGGTGTTAAAATGAAATTTCCTGCTTTGATTAAACTGATTTCCTCCCACCAAACAACCACTGCCGCCAATACTGCCATGTGTAAAAGCTGATCTAGTGCGAAGAATGTTATATTGCGTTTTTTAGATGGAAGATAAAGTCTGGCAATATCTATTATCAAATGACTTGCCATGATGATCAGTGTCGGCAACAAGAAATTCATATCCCACACAATAAGCATGATCAGTGCGCCATGCAGCAATATGTGGATGTATAGCCAGGGAGAACGTAATTTTTTCTTCTGTTTGCTATTTACCCAGGGATTAAACTGGAGCACAAAATCACCAAGAATATGCGCCAGAAATAATTGCAGGAATAATATCATGATTGTAGTTTTTGGTGAATCAATTCACGGTAATAACTTTCGAGTGTCATAAGTTCATCAAAATGGGCTCTTGTATGCCGCGCACTAACTGATGATTGTTTTATACCGAGCATTTCCGCAATATCAGTCTGGGTTTTTTTAGGACTTGCCAGACGAAGTGCAACATATTCGGCAGAAACCGGGCTCCATGAGTCAATGGCAATCATGGCCAATCGGAAACATACATTTAACTGTTTATTGATATCTTGCCAGGGTGTTTGTATAGCCAGTGAGAGTTTGTCTTTCTTCAGGTTCTCGAACCGGTCGCCTGAAAAAACATAAGCCTGGCCGTTGCTTTCCAGGATACGTGGGGAAAAGTGATCCTTGGTGCCTATTCCGATAGCTATACGAGCTCCGGTATTAGCACTTTTTCTTACAATTGCCTTTATATGCAATGCCATTTGCAGGGCTTCTTCAGGGTTATTTACCTCAATCTGGAAAGTATCACCCCGGTAAATATCCCATGCCATAGGCCTGGGGCCTGTGCGGTTGAATAAACCCTTCAGGGCTTCCATCCATCTGTCTTGCTGCACCAGCTTTCTTGAGCCTGTTATATCGCCTGTTAATATACTTATCATGTTGCAAATATAATCTAAATTATCGATAATCTAAGATATAGATAAAATAGTCAATAAAATAAAATATTGTTTATTTAGTAGATGTAGTCAATTGCAATTTCTTGCGTATTCTTTACAACCTTATATTATATCTATTTTATAGCCTATAATTATAATAATAGATTAAATAGGCTATATAAAAAGATGGTGTTTTTAATATGAAACAATTGTATTATTTTGATTGTATTATGCTATAGGTAAATAAATTTATCTGCTTAAAATTAAATACATCAGGTAGGCAATATATAAGATAAGAAAAAAGATACCTTCTTTCCTGTCTATTTGCCGGCCTTTTCCTGTAAAAATAAAGCCGAAGAGCAGGATACTTACCAATACATTGAGCAGCAAATCGATATTAGCGCCAGCGGGCAGGGCAACCGGACTGATCACCGATGTAGCACCCAATACCATGAAAACATTGAATATATTGGAACCCACAATGTTGCCAATGGCAATATCTGTATTCTTTTTTAAGGCTGCCATAACTGATGTGGCCAGCTCGGGCAAAGAAGTGCCGGCAGAAATTATTGTTAGGCCGATTATGCGCTGCGACATTCCAAATCTCTCGGCAATATCAACTGATGCGGTTACAATGAGCCGCCCGCCAGCAACCAGCAACACCAGTCCGCCAACAATGAGCAAAGCTGATTTTAGTTTACTCATCTCCTTTACCTTAAAATCTTCTGAAAGATCCCCTTTTCGGGCAAGTTGTATGTTGTAGGCCAGGAAAATGAGAAAGAAAAACAACAATATTACCCCATCAGACCGGCTAACCATCGAAGGTGAACCAGCATCGAGAATACTGTCGTTTACCATTACCAGTAAAACCAGTGCTGAAAGCAGGCTGAGAGGTATTTCAATCCAGGTGGTGCTGCTCTTTACCAGCAGGGGGTAAGCCACAGCTGTAGCACCCAGAATAACCATCACGTTGAAAAGATTGCTCCCTGCTACGTTTCCGAGCGCGATGGCCGAATTTCCCTGCATGGCTGCAAAAATGTTTACAATCAGCTCCGGAGCCGAAGTGCCAAAAGCAACAATGGTAAGGCCGATGACAATATTGGGCGTTTTGAAGGCTTTGGCCAGGGCAGAAGCACTATCTACCAGTATGCTGGCGCCGTATATAAGCAGGGCAAAGCCAATCGGAAGTAAAATGTATTGTAACATTGTGTTTTCGTTTTAAAGCCATTTTTTCTTTCTGAAATACCAAAGCATTAACAGGGCAATAATGCCCATTACAGCCATAACCGCAAAATAGGCCCAGGGCCAGTGCAGCTCGGGCATGTGCTCGAAATTCATTCCATACACACCAACAATAAAAGTAAGGGGAATAAATATGGTGGCAATGATGGTTAGAACTTTCATTACATCATTGGTTTTGTTACTAAGGGTGGAAATGTAAAGTTCGAGAAGTCCGGCAATCATGTCGCGATAGGTTTCCACGTTATCAATTACATGCATGGTGTGGTCGTACAAGTCGCGAAGAAACGGCCTGGTCTTTTTTCGGATCAATGGTGAATCGTAGCGTTCAAGCTGGGCATTGATTTCGCGCAGGGGCCACACACTCTTTCTTAGCAGCAGGTTTTCGCGTTTAACCACGTAAATTTCTTTTAGAATGTCATCATTGGGGTTTTTCAAGAGCTTATCTTCGAGTAATTCCATGTGTTCGCCAATGCCTTCCAAAGCAATGAAATAATTGTCGACTGTAATATCGAGTATTGCATAGGCCAGGTAATCAGCGCCCATTCCCCGTATCCGCCCTTTGCCTCTGCGAATT
>JAABRR010000085.1 GCA_011390785.1 Sphingobacteriia bacterium | reverse complement strand
AAAAATGCGCTATCTTTCTAACCGCACAACGGGTTAGGCTACTATACTGCCAATGAAAAAATGAAGGCTGAAGCTGAAAAGCAAGCTGGTAAATAACCTAATTATTGTTTAACTAAAAAAACACAAAATGAAAATCAGAATAATATCAATTGTTTTAATGCTTTTGCTTACAGTTACATTAACCAAAGCACAAAGCATACAAAATTCAGGGCTTGCCTTCGGCTTATTGGGAGGTGTAAATTTTCAGAATCTGAATGGTAAGGATAATAGTGGCGACAGGCTTGAAAACGACATGATCATTGGTTATCATGTAGGAGCCAACGTTCAGATACCACTTGCCCCGGAGTTTTATTTCCAGCCCGGTTTACTTTTCTCTACCAAAGGAGCAAAAACTTCCAACGACATTGTTACGGCTACCTACAATCTTTCTTATATTGAGTTGCCCCTTAATCTGGTTTACAAGGGTTCACTGGGCGCAGGATATGTAATGGTTGGTTTTGGCCCCTATGTGGGTTACGCAATAATGGGCAATGCCCAATATGAAGGAGGGTCTTTAACCTACGATGATAAAATTGAATTTACCAATACGGTAGAAGCAGGCGACCCCTTAACAACAACTTACTTCAGACCCCTTGATGTTGGTGGAAATGTTTTTGCAGGCTACGAAATGGCAGGAGGAATATTTTTCCAGCTCAACACCCAACTGGGTTTGCTTAAGATTAATCCTGAAGATAAAAGGATTACAGATAATAAGCAGTCGGTTATGAATACCGGATTCGGACTTTCTCTGGGATACCGGTTTTAGAATTTAATACAAAAGCTCTTAAATGGGCCTGTTAATAATGAAAGTGCTGCCTTAGGGGCATTTAAAACCTGTACGGCAGCACTTTTTTGTTTTACTTAATGATTGAAATTGGTTTTAAAATTTATGTAGCCACCGGGCTACAATAATGTTACTCCTTCAGGGTTTTTTGTAGTGGTCAGTGCAGGACGGAATTGCAAATTCCGCTAAGCATCCGCACCGCAAGTTTGACGAGCACGCCTTTCGACTGCTGACTTACGCCATATTACTACCCTCTAATCAAGGCACCCTGTCGTTTTGCGGCTTTCGGCCGGACGGATATCCTTTTTCACAAAATGAATGTGATCTGCATCGCGAATTGTTTTTCCAAATTTGCTATGTTTGTACAAAAAAACCATGGAACAAATTATTATCGAAGTTAAAGACAAATCAATATTACGAACATTAATCGATTTGTTCTCAACGATGCGTGGTGTAAAAATCAAATCAGTTTCAGGAAAAAAAGTTGGCACCATTGATAAATCATTATTGGAAGTGAGCCAGGGAAAGGTCTTTGATGCCAAAAATGCAGCGGACTTAATAGATAAATGCCTAATATAATGTATAGCATTAAAGCCACAAATCAATTCAAGAAAGACGTTAAAGGTGTAAAAAGAGGGGTTATGATCTGAGTCTGTTAGAGCAGATTATTGATTTTTGCAAAAAACCGGGAAAGTACCCGAAAAACACAGACTTCATAAACTATCTGGAGATTACGAAAATTGTTGGGAATGCCATATCAAACCAGACTGGCTTTTAGTTTGGAAGCAAAACGATACTGAATTATTGCTTCTTTTTATTGCTACGGGATCGCATTCTGATCTTTTTTGATTTTAGTGGTCGGAAAAGCTTGAAATTTTATTCGGGGCTCCACCCCGGGCTGTCAGTATTACCGCCCCTAATGGGGCTGGGAGCGTTGAATAACATGGAAGAAAGGTCTTTCCGGCGCATTCATAAAATGCTCAGAATTGAAACCACAATGAAAGTATTTATTTATTAAAACTGGTAATATCTACTAATGACAACATACAATTGTTGTCATTTTCTATTACAATTCCTTCAATATAAACCTGGCGCACGGCCTCCTGGTCATTGTCAAGAATTATTTTGCACGACTCTTTCTGGTGTGATGTATATGCCCTTTTAATAAAATCAGAAAATGCCGGCTTGCTTTCGTCTGAAATATAGAGTTTAAAATTGCTCCCAATCAGCCTGATACGCCTTTCTCCAAGCATATCGGCAGCAGTAAAGTTCAACTCATCAATTGTTTCATTACTATCAAGGGTGATAAGACCCATTGGTGCCTGGTCAAATACAATGGTGTATTTCTTTAGCGCTGCTTCGGCCGTTTCATAAGCTCTTTGAAGCTCTTCATTCTGCATTTCCAGTTCTATCTGATGTACCTGTAATTCATGCAGCAGTTTTTTGGCATCGGCTTCATTTTTTTCATCTCTTTTGGCCTTGTCTTTTTTTTGTTGAAGAATTCTTTCGGCTTGCTTACGCAGTATCCGGGGGTCAGTAAAATCGGGTTCTTCGGTTTTCATTGGATTAATTATTAATTGAATATTTTCGTTTCTTATAAGAAGTACTACTTTTGGCGGTGGGTATTTTCAAACCTTTTAGGGTATGGCAATTACCGGTTCCATTCGCCTATCAAAATACTTCCGGTAGCTTCTCCCATGTCATTAAGCAATAATCTGGCTGAAAAAGCTACTTCGGTGGTGGCGCCTTTTGCAGCAATTACCGGTGTTTCCAACCTTCCGTCCTGCAAATGGGTGGTCATTTTTACCAGCTGTTGCCTTGCTTTATTTTGTGATGGTTCGGGTACAAATAATTCGAAAAAGTCGCGATTGGTTACATTTTCATTTTTTACACCGAAATATTTTTCAGCTTCATGGTTGAATTCCATAACTTTCCCGTCAGGCGACAGCATTATGATCACATCAGTAGATGCATTAAGCAATAAGGATTGCATTTGCAGGGCTTCCTTGTTTTGTTCTTCTACCCGCTTCAGTTCTGATATATCGATAAAGGTTATTACAAGTCCATCGATCCGGTCGTCAAAAGTTCGGTAGGGCATCAGGCGGATAGAAAACCACTTTCCTTTTTTCCCGGGAATTTGTTTTTCAATAAACACCAGTGTTCGCAAAACTTCTTTTGCATCCTGGGCCATTTCGGGGTATATGAGGTCAGAAACCTGATCGGTAAAGGGCCTGCCAATATCGCTTTTTATTAGTTTGAAAATTTTGGTGGCCTGTATTGTAAAACGGCGTATGTTCAGTTCTTTGTCGAGAAACAGGGTGGCAATATCGGTGCTGTTGAGCAGGTTTTTCATGTCGTTGTCAACCCGTGCAAAATCTTCTACCTTAGCCAGGAGCTCTGCGTTGAGGGTTTGCAGTTCTTCGTTGAGGCTCTGCATCTCTTCCTTTGAACTGGTAAGCTCTTCGTTGGCCGACTGTAATTCTTCGTTGGCTGATTGCAGTTCTTCATTGGTTGATTTTAGTTCTTCCTGCGAAGTTTGCATCTCTTCCATTGTGCTCTGCATCTCTTCGCGGGAATATTGCAACTCCTTCTCCAGTTCAGATTCCCTTGCACTTTTTGATGCATTGCTTCTTGTTTTCTGCTGTGGTTTAAGTTTCTTAATATCAGGTATGTCGTTGAAAATAATCATTAAAGTGCCTTTTAGCAGGCCTGGTTTTTCAATGTATTGCAAGCTGATATTTAGGGTTTGGCTGTTGCCATTGGTTCCCACCTTTAAGTTGTGTAAAACCATTGATCCTTTTTTAGCAAGGATTTGTTGAAAAGCAATATGAAATTCATTGCGCAACCCTTCTCGGAGCATAGAAAAAATATTCAGGTTGGCCTTTCCTGCAGCGGGTTCCAGATATTTGCCGGTGCGTCCGCTAATGTATAATATGTCGCCACTGTCGTTTACCAAAACCCCTGGTGGCGAAAACTGCTGCAAGATTAACTGATCTGCCAGGGTTTGTATGTTGGATTGAGAGTTGACCGCTTCCGGCTTTTCAACAGGAGTTGGCTTTGTGCGCGAGAAGGAAGAGGGGAAATTAAGCAGGTCGGGTGCCACTGCATTGGTGGCACGTTTAAAAACTTTCAGTTTACTGTCTGATGATTCAAACAGATTGCTCATTGTGCCCAGTGTTTCTGAGCTGCCCAATACCATTATGCCCTCTTTATTGAGGCTGAAGTAAAACAGCCCAAGAATTTTTTTCTGAAGTTCTGTATCCATATAGATGAGCAAATTGCGGCACGAAAGGATATCAATATTGATGAAGGGCGGGTGCATAATAAGGTTGTGCTGGGCAAATACCACCATTTCTCTTATTTCTCCCGTAATATGATACCCTTCTTCAGATTTAACAAAATACCGGGCAAGACGTTCGTCTGACACATCAGCTTCGATATTTATCGGGTAAAGTCCTTTTCTGGCCGTTTCTACTGCATCATGATCAAGGTCGGTGGCGAAAATCTGGAGAGAGATATTGCGGTGTGGATCGATCTTTCCGAGGGCTTCTTTAAAAACAATGGCCAGGCTGTAAGCTTCTTCGCCCGAAGAGCAGCCAGGCACCCAGGCGCGTAATATGGTATTTTCGGTCTGCTTGTTAAGGTATGCCGGAACAATTTCCTGGCTCAGTTTCTCCCAAACCGTTTCGTCGCGGAAAAAATTGGTAACACCAATCATCAGTTCTTTGAAAAGGATCTCTCCCTCTTTGGGGTTTTCCTGAAGCAGAGTAACGTAGTTGGCTATTTTGTCAACTTTATGCACCCCCATGCGCCTTTCTATACGCCGATACATGGTGCTTTTTTTGTATTGCGAAAAATCGTTACCGGTATAGGTGCGAAGAAGAAAAGTGATCTTTTCGAGAGAACTCTGATCTTTTATGTCGAAATCTATATTTGATTTTCCCGGTGGGATGTGTTTTAAGAATCCGATAAGTTTCTCCGATAATTCCTGGGGTGGTGCAACAATATCTGCCAGTACCGATTCGATGGCACTGCGAGGCATGCTGTCGTATTTTGCTGTTTCCGGATCCTGCACCAATACAATCCCGTTCTTCTCTTTTATTGCGCGTAATCCGATGCTGCCATCCGACCCCATGCCCGAAAGTATCAATCCGATACTCAATTCTTTGAGGTCATCGGCCAGAGATCGCAGAAAGAAATCTACAGGAAGCCGGAGCCCTCTTGTTTCCAATGGTTGAAACAACTGAAGCTTGCCGTGAAGGATCGACATGCTTTTATTGGGGGGTATTACATACACACAATTGGGGCTAACCTTTATGTTATCCTTTGCCTGAATAACTTTCATAGGGGTAATTCGCTGCAACAGTTCGGGCAGCATTCCTTTTTGAGTGGGGTCCAGATGCTGCACCACAACATAGGCCATTCCACTTTT
>JAABRR010000084.1:267-5266 GCA_011390785.1 Sphingobacteriia bacterium | reverse complement strand
ACCTGCGCTACGTAGTCGTCGACAAGCAGGACGCGCGGCGCCAGCTGCTCGATCTGCTGCGCCGCGAGCACGCCGGCGACGCCGGTATCGTCTACTGCCTGTCGCGCAAGAGCGTCGACCAGACGGCCGCCTGGCTCGTCAAGCAGGGGATCTCGGCGGTGCCGTACCACGCCGGTCTCGACGGCGAGACGCGCCGCCGCCACCAGAGCCGCTTCCTGCGCGAGGAAGGGGTCGTGGTGGTCGCCACCATCGCCTTCGGGATGGGGATCGACAAGCCCGACGTGCGCTTCGTCGCCCACCTCGACGTGCCCCGCAGCCTGGAGGGCTACTACCAGGAGACCGGCCGCGCCGGCCGCGACGGGCTGCCGTCCACGGCCTTCATGACCTACGGGCTCAACGACGTGGTCGCCATGCGCCGGATGCTCGCCTCGGGCGGGGCGAGCGACGCGGTCAAGCGCGTGGAGCACCAGAAGCTCGACGCGCTGCTCGGCTACTGCGAGACGGTCACCTGCCGGCGGGTCGCGTTGCTCGGCTACTTCGGCGAGGCGTACGCGGGGCCCTGCGGCAACTGCGACGTGTGCCTCTTCCCGGTCGACACCTGGGATGGCACGGTCGCGGCCCAGAAGGCGCTCTCGGCGGTGGTGCGCACCGGCCAGCGCTTCGGCGGTGGCCACGTCGTGGACGTGCTGATGGGGAAGACCACCCCGCGCGTGCGCGATCTCGGCCACGACGACCTCCCGACCTTCGGGGTCGGCGACGACCTTCCGGAGCGCACCTGGCGCTCGGTGCTGCGCCAACTGGTGGCGGCCGGGCTGCTCGTGCCCGACCCCGAGGGGTACGGGGTGCTCAAGCTCGGGGCGGGCGCCGGCGCCGTGTTGAAGGGGGAGCGCGAGGTGCGGCTGCGGCGCGACGCCACGCCCACCAAGGCCGCGGCCAAGCCGCGCCGCGCGGCCGCCGACCTCTCGGGCGCCGCCGCGGCGCGCTTCGAGGCGCTCCGCGACGTGCGCGCCCGGTTGGCGCGCGAGCAGGGGGTGCCGGCCTACGTGATCTTCCACGACGCCACCCTGCGGGCGATGGCGGAGGCGGTGCCGCGCTCGCGCGCCGAGCTCGCGACGCTCCCGGGGGTGGGGGCTGTGAAGCTGCAGAAGTACGGCGACGCCTTCCTGGAGGCGCTGGCCGACGGCGAGGGGCCGCCGCAGGGCGACCCGTGGGTCGTCGGGGCCGGGGCGAGCACGGCGGAGGGGGCGGACGACGCGGGCCCGCTGTTCTCGGGCGCGGCCCCGGCGCCGGAGGCGGCCGTCCCGGATCCGCTGGCCGCGCTCGACACCGAGGGGCTCGACAGCGTCGAGGTCACCCGCGAGTTGGTCCTCCAGGGCTACCGCCCGGAGGCGGTCGCGTCGATGCGCGGCCTCAAGGTGCGCACCGTCGAGGACCACCTGGCCGAGCTCGTGCGGCGCGGCGACCTCACCGCCGAGGAGGCCACGGGCCTCCCCGGCGACGAGGTGCGGCGCATCCAGGAGGTCGCCGAGGCGGTCGCCGAGGAGGCTCCGGGCAAGCTGCGGCCCGTCTTCGACGCGCTCGGCGGCGAGGTGCCCTACGCCGTCCTCAAGTGCATCCTGGCCGCGCGCTAGCGCGGCCAGGCCTTGGCTTGCGCGCTAGCGCTGCATCGTCCCCTCAGGGATCGTGCCGCGGGCGCGGATCGGGCTTGGCGCGCTTCTCCCGGTACATGCGCGCGTCCGCGACCTGGAGCAGCCGGTCCATGTCGGTCCCGTCGTGGGGCGCGACGGCCAACCCGACGCTGGCTCCGATCGCCACCGGGCCGGCGTCCGTCGCGATCGCCTCGTTCAAGGCGGACACGATGCGCTCGGCGACCGCCGACAGGGCGTCGGGCGTCACGTCCGGGAGGATCAGCGCGAACTCGTCGCCCCCCAGGCGGGCCACCACGTCCCCGTCGCGGACGATCGCCGCCAAGCGACGCGCGCACGCGACGAGCACCGCGTCGCCAGCGGCGTGCCCGAAGGTGTCGTTGACCGCCTTGAACCCGTCCAGGTCGAGGTAGGCCAGTCCGACTGGGCGGCCGCGCCGCTGGGCGAGGGCGCGCTCCAGGGCCGACTCGAAACCGAGCCGGTTCGCCACCTCGGTGAGCGCGTCGCGCTTCGACAACTCGAGGAGCTGCGCTTCGCGGGCCCGATCTCGACGCCGATCGTGGAGGATGAGGAGGCTCGCTTGGTGCGGCGCGCCGCGCGGTGCGGTGTGCGCGAGGCTCATCTCGAACCCGGTGAAGTCGCCCGACAGTGGCCGCCGAACGGCACCGAGCGCGGTGTTCCGGCGGGCGAGCTCCAACTGCGGTGCCGCCGCGGTCAGGTTGGCGCCGCGCCAGCGGTCGCCGTCGCCGAGCAACCGCGCGGCCGCGGGGTTGGCCTCGAGCACCGTCCCGTCGGTGGCGACCACGAGCGCCGCTTCGTGCATGGCGTCGAACGCGGCGCGGAAGGCGTGCTCACGGGGCGCGAAGATGGCCGTGCTGCCGAGCATCCCGTGCAGGATGAGCACCGAGACGCCGAGCCCCAGGCCCACCGCGTCGTAGCCGGGGAGCGGATGGTTGCCGCTGGTCACGAGGATCGAGGCGACGAGGGGCGCGGCCGTCGCCCCGAGCAGGATCCAGGGGGCGTGCCGTCCGAAGCCGCGCCGGACACGAGGCGTGCGCACGACGACCACGATCGCCGCGATCAGCAGGGCGTACGTGTAGGGGAGGCTGACCCACCACAGCCAGGGCCCGGGGTCCACGACGAGCACCGGTCGCACGGCGTCCGCGCTCGCGGTGATCGAGCTTAACCATGGACCGCCCTCGGCCGACGCCAGCAACGAGCCACCGAACACGAGCGCCGGGGTGGCCATGAGCGCGACCTGGAGCGGCCGGATCCGATCGGGCGCGGTGACCCTCAGCAGCGTCACCAACCAGAGTGCCGGACCGAGGCTCCCCAACGCGAGCTGGAAGCGTAGGAGCGCGATCCGCAGGCCGATCTCTTCGACGACCTGGGCTTGCACGAGCGAGGCGGTCGTCCACAGCGCGATGACGACGCCTACGCTGACGAACAGGTCCGCGGCCGCCGCCCGCCGCAGCCGGACGGCGCGCGCTACGAGGAGCCAGGACGCCATCGCGATCACGCTGTACACCGTGATGATCAGGCCCTGCGCCATGTCCTTCGATCATGCACCGGGCCGCCGGGGCGCGTGAGTGACGCTCTTCGCTCCCCGCACCTCGGACCCGTCCGCCAGGTCGCGATCGAGGTCTCGGTGAGCGATGGCGTCGAGCGCTACGCCGGCCCCCGTCGCTCCTCGCCGCCCACCCCCCGTTCCGACCTTGCGTGCTTCTGCCGGTACATCCGGGCGTCGGCCGCGTGCAGCACCTGGTCGAGCGTCGTCCCATCGTGCGGCGCCGTCGCGAGGCCGACGCTGGCGTCGACGCGCACCTCGCCGGCACGGGTCGCGATCGGCCGGCGGACGGCGTCCGCGGCCCTCCCGGCCACGTTGGCGAGGACCTCCGGGGTGACGTCGACCAGCACCAGCGCGTACTCGTCGCCGCCGAGCCGGGCGACGACGTCGCCGTCGCGCACCACCGCGCTCAACCGGTGGGCGACCTCGACCAGCACCTCGTCGCCCGCCGCGTGCCCGAGGCGGTCGTTGACCTCCTTGAAGCCGTCGAGGTCGATGTAGGCGAGCGCGACCGGACGCCCGCGCGCGGCGGCGAGCGCGCGCGCGAAGGCGGCGGCGAAGCCGAGCCGGTTGACGGCGCCGGTGAGCGGGTCGCGCTGCGAGCGCTCGAGCAGATGGGCCGCGTGGGCCTGCTCCGCACGCCGGTCGTGGAGCACGAGCACCGTCGCAGGCCCCACGCCGATGCCGGCGCGTGCGGTGGCGACGCTCGCCTCGAAGCCGGCGAGGTCGCCGGCGAGCTCCTCGCGCGGCGTGCCGGCGCCCGAGCGCCGGCGGGCGATCTCGAGCTGCGGCGCCACGCCCAGCAGGCTCGCGCCCTGGAGGGTGCCCCCGTCGCCCAACAGCCGCTCGGCGGCCGGGTTGGCCTCGAGGACGCCGCCGTCGGCGCCCACGACCAGGGCCGGTTCGTGCATCGAATCGAACGCCGCGCGGAAGGCGACCTCCCGCCGGGCGAAGGCCGGCGTGGTCGCCAACGTCGCGTGGAGCACCGCCACCGTCACGCCGAGCGCGAAGGTGGTGCTCGTGTACCCGGGCGTCGGGCTGAGGCCGGCCATGTTGAGGACCGTGGCGAGCAGCGCGAGCACGGTGGCGATGAGCCAGCCGGTCCGGGCGACGGTCCCGATGCCGCGCACGCGCAGCGGGGTCGCCACGATCACCGCGACCGCCAGGACCAGCTGCCCGATGCCGTAGGGGAACCCGCCCCAGGCGGCCCAGGGACCGGGGACGACCTGCACGGTCCACGGCGTGTCGAGCGAGCGGGCGACCGAGGCGAGCATGGGGCCCCCGATCGGGGTCGTCAGCGCGGCGATCGCGAAGAAGGCGGCGGGCGCGACGAGGGCGGCGATCGTCAGGCCGGGCCAGCGGACGAAGGGCGGCGCCGCCCAGAGAAGCAGGGCAGCGACCCAGATCGCGGGCGTCAGCGAGCGCAGCGCCATCTGCGTGCGTACGAGCGCCTCGGTGGCGCCGGCGTCGGTCACCACGGCCTGGATCAGCGCCACGGTCGCGAGCAGGGCGAGCGCCAGCCCCATCGCCACGAACACGCCCGCGCCGGGCCGGCGGCCGAGGCTCCAGGTCTGCGCCACCAACGCCCATGCACCGAGCGCGATCGCCGTGAAGAGCATGACCGCGACCGCCTGCGTCATCGAACGCGATCATCGCGCACGCGTGGCCACGCGAACGGGCTCGGTTTCACTCGTCGCGCCCCGCCGCGGCGCGGTCCACGTGGTTCAGCGCACCTCGGACCCATCCGCCAGATCGCGGTCGAGGGTGGTGACGGCCAGGTCGCCGT
>JAABRR010000084.1:0-257 GCA_011390785.1 Sphingobacteriia bacterium | reverse complement strand
GCCAGGATCATCCCCTGCGACTCGACGCCGCGGAGCTTGACCGGCTTGAGGTTGGCGACGATCACGACCTTCTTGCCGATCAACTGCTCGGGCGTGTAGTGCGCCTTGATGCCCGAGACGATGGTGCGGGTCTCGGGTCCGAGCTTGACCGTGAGCACCAGCAGTTTGTCGGCCTTGGGGTGCGGCTCGACGTGCTGCACGGTAGCGACCCGGAACTCGAGCTTGGCGAAGTCGTCGATCGTGACCTCGCTCTTGTG
>JAABRR010000083.1 GCA_011390785.1 Sphingobacteriia bacterium | reverse complement strand
CTATTGGGTAACCGATACAAAAACCATAGGAGTTGATATTTTTACACCCGGTATTACCATTCAGGACGAAAATTCCGATGATTTAACCACTTCCGATATTAATCCCCTCGATTTGGGTAGCCTAATTGCCGGATATGATGGCACTGCTGCATCGGGGGCCGCAGAAACGGTTAAAGTAGCCAGGGATGGATTAACAGTGGATTTAGTAATTACTGGTGTTAGTATTGCCAATACCACTGTCTTTGAAACAGCCAATGCACCCACCTGGCCACAAATCCTTAATTCTTCTGCTCCTGACCGCACCTTTGATGTTCAACCTAAAACCGGAGTTGATCCCGGTACCTACACTTCTTTGGTTACGGTTTCTTATGCTTTTAATCCCGGATCAGGTTCTATTACCGGTAGCCAATCATTCAGGGTCAATTTTACCGTGGATGATTCTTATAAGATCAAACTTTATAACGTTACTGATGATACTGATGATTTTTCCGCTGCTATTGATTTTGGTACAAGGGAGGGAGATTATACTCAACCGGACTCCAAAACAATCAGAATTGACAATGATGGAACGGGTGAGATAACGGATCTGGCAGTAGTTATGGGCGGAAGCCAGCCTTTTGGTTTTGAGATCATTAACCTGGGTTCTGAAACTATTCCTTTTGAAGGAAATACAACCTTTGAGGTAAGGCCTAAAACAGATCTCGGTGTGGGTGAGTATAACGCTACAGTTAACATTACTGCCAATGATGGTGTTACAGCTTCCTTTGATGTTACATTTATAATTACTTTCTTCTATTCGGTTGATGGAAATATTTTTTTGGGGACATTCAGCGATAATTATGCAGACTTCCTGAGTGATGATGAAGCCTGGTTTGAGTTTACAGTAAAAAACAGAAGTTCTGGTTTGGTGAACCCTCTTTTGCCAACCACCCAAATTTCGTTGTTACTCAATGAAAATTTTGAACTTGAACCTGCCACAAATACTGTGGCTGATGGTTTTGACCTTTTTCTTTCTGAGAATGTTTTTCCGGGTGATTCTGCCACCTACAGGGTAAAACCTAAAACAGGTTTACCAGATGGAAGTTTTGTTTTTGATGCAGTACGGGTCGATCCCAATGGTGGTGGTGTGAATATTAAGGTTGTCCCCATTAATTTGTATATCGCTGATATTCAGTGGACCGGTGTATCTGGCACAGACTGGAATAATGCGGGAAACTGGACGTATGATCCTTTAATTGGTAGCCCACCTCAAACAATCCCTAATAATTACGTAAATGTTATTATTCCTGATGTTACTACAGATCCTGCCATTTCAGAAGATGTTGTGGCAAATGATCTTGACATACAAAGTGGTGCAATACTTACCCTTCTCGGAAGCAAACTTACCGTAAATGAAGCTTTGGCTGTTAGTGGCGAATTGTCTGTTCCCAACGGTGCAACTCTTGAAACGGCAGCAGGCTCAGCCACAACCGTTACAGGATTATTGAACCTTGCCAGCGGAGGTGTAGTCAATAATACCGGTACATTTACCCTTGATAATGATGTTTCATCAGGGGGAACTTTTACCAATGATGGAACATTAGTTAACAATGCTGCACACACATTAACTGTTGCATCAGGGGCAACCCTCGCAAATAGCACTGGTAGTATCTTTACCCAGGATGGTACAGTTACCCTTACCGGTACTTTTGCCAACGCAGGTACAACCAATAATGCCGGTACTTTTACTCATGATGGTACAGGGTTTACCAACCTATCAGATGGCATTTTTAATAACAATGCAACGGGGGTATTTACAGTAAATGCCGGTAAACTCTTGCAAAATCAGGGCACTTTTGCCAATGCAGATAACAGTCAACTCACAGTAAAACCTTTGGGCCAAATTACTTCTGAAACAGGTGCTATACTTAGCAATTCGCAGGCGAATATTGATAATTTCATAGTGGAATCTGACGGATTGGGCTCAACAGGGTCTGTAATAATTAACAATACGGGCGCTTATGCAAGTGTAGAACGTTGGCTGGCGGCCAGCCCATCCGGGACTGATCAGCGTTACCAGATGATCTCGAGCCCGGTGATTGGCCAGGATATAGAAAGTTTTCTTACCGGCCACAGTACATTAATTGCCAATAATGGTATTACTTACGCAATGCGTAAATATCTGGAATCAGCAACCGACTGGTCTGCACTTTTTACAACCGGAGGTAGTAATAATATCGAAAGTATTAACGGAGACACTGATTTTGTGCCAGGGGCAGCCTATACCACACGTTTATGGAGTACTCCAGGCGCCGTAGTTTTTAAAGGAGAGCTGGTAAATCAAACAATATCAATTACACTGGCTAAAACACAGTTTGGCTGGAATGGTTTGGGTAACCCATTTCCATCATCCATAAATGCAGCTGATTTTCTTACTGAATATGGCAGTCTGTTGCAGGCAAACAGGATGGGCTTATGGATATGGAATGGTGAAGATAAGGATTATGACATAATCAATTCAATTCCTGCCACACCCGATCAGGAATATATAGCACTCGGGCAGGGCTTTATAGTAAAAACCAGTGCCAATAACAATGTTGTTCAGCTTAAAGATTCTTACAGGGTTCATCAGGCACCCAACTTTCGTAAGAATGCCAAAAACAGAGAAGACTGGGTTATCATGAAATTGCATGTGGAAGATGCCAATAGCAACTCTTCCAAAACGCTTTTGGCTTTTCATGATGAAATGACTTCTGATCTGGATGTGGGTTATGATGCCGGCTTGTTTTATGAAGTAAATAATGACTTTCTGCTTTATAGCATTATGCCTGATGGTCTTTCTCCCGATCTTAGGCTGTTAAGACAAGCCCTCTACAAAGACGATATCCATAACCTAATGATACCTCTGGGATTGGTAAATACGGCAGGAGGTAATGTAGAATTCTCTCTTGAGAGCATCTTTGTTCCTGCAGGCTGGATTCCCGTTTTGTATGATGCAGATAAAAATATAAATACTGACTTATCGCAAAGCAATTATACGGCGATAATGGCACCCGGAGAACCGTCAGAAGGAAGGTTCTTCCTTAATATGCAGCATGAAAATGATAAATACCTGGTTACTTTCGAAACTCTGGGTGAGAAGAAAAATCTCTCAACTGTGCAACTTACAGAAGGTCATAAACAGGAAGCTGGTCAGGTTACTGCGCTTTTAAATGGTGTTTATATTAACAGCGGAGAAAGTGTACCCCGGGGAAGTGACCTGCTTTTCCAGGCTTTCCCTGCGCAGGGTTATTCTTTGAGTTATTGGAAACTAAACGGAGAGATTGTTGCTGATTACAACCACACATTTTTTGTTGTTGAGAATATTACAGGTAATGTTATTGTTGAAGCGGCTTTTACAAATAAAGAGGGTAAAGATGAACCCCTTTCAGTTTCTTTGGATGACATCTTTAATGAGTTACAGATCTATCCATGGGCATCAAAAATTGTCATTAAAGGTGATGTGGGAGAAAATACCTATGCTTCTCTTTACGATATGCTGGGTCGCAGGGTTAATTTTATTGAACTTAACCCTGGTGATTATAATGAAATTGATGTTTCAGGTTTTCAGGCCGGTACGTATATGTTAAGACTAAATAGCAATTATGCTGAGAAATCTGTTAAATTGCAATTGCCTTAATAAATAAGCAGTTAACTTGAAAATGCTTTTTATATCAGATAAATCTTATTAACTTTGCCGAATGTTTCTAGTAAAGTATATGTGATCTGATTTTCACGATGTACTAATAAATTTGCCAAATGAACAAGAATAAAAAGGATATAACACTCCAGGGAGACGAGTCCATAAGCAGACGACAAGCACTCAGTAAAATGGGGTATGCTGCTTTTGCGTCCGGCACCATGCTTTTGTTGTTGAACAATCCTACCCGTGCCCAAGGTAATAGTGAGAATCCGGGGGGTATTGGTGATGACCCGTTTGGAGATAATGGTAATAAATCTTTCGATACTCAATCTCAGAAACCTGAGGATCCATGGAAACACGATGAGGATCCATGGAAATAACATATTAAATGAATAGAGCATAACTTTTTTATGCATCTTGATTTTATTCTTAAACTACCGCAAAGTTGCATTTTATATGAAGCTTTGCGGTTTTGCTTAATCCTGAATTACAAATGTTATTTGTCTGAAGCATCATATATCCCTGGCTTAACAGTTTCCAAAATTAATACTTGTTTCTTATGCTTATCCACTCATTGCCTCCCGCCCATATAGCCTGGTTTGAGAAAAGCAATCAGTGGATACAGCTCGATGATTATCAGTTTTTTATTCTGAACCTTTACAGGGAAGGCCTAAGCAAAGAGAATGCTGTAAAAAAGTTTTCAGAGGAGTTTGGAGATGATTTGCCTGATTCAAAAGGTTTTGTGTACAATTTGTATCAGTCTTTTGAAACACTTATGGTAGAAAATTTTCCTGCTCCTGATTTTTCTAAAGGCAGGGATGTTGCATTGCATTTCAACCCGGAAAAATCACGTACACATTTTTATGCATACAGGGGGCTTTTGTTTTCTATACGTTATGGCTCACTTTTTCTGGAATCTTATATTCATCCGGGTTTTATGCATCTGTCAGTTCAGAATACTGCTTCAAATGCACCGTTATATGAAGTCTTTCCCCTGGGTAATCGCTGGGCAATTCGAATTAACAACCACGAAGTGCTAACGTGCGATGAGTCTCCCCATCTTAAACGACTACTTTATGTTGAATTGTCAAAATACTTCTTTCGTATTCCTGAAGAAGGTTGGATGACTCGTATTCATGCCTCAGCTGTTTATAAAGAAAATAAGCTACTACTGATTGCTTCACCCAGTGGCTCAGGGAAAAGTACATTTACAGCCCTGCTGATGAAACAGGGTTACCGGTTGTTTGCTGATGATTTTATCCCCGCGTGCATTGAAAAGGAATTGTTATACCCATTCCCTGCTGCATTGTGTATTAAAGCTCCTTCTTTCACCGTAATGGAAAAGGAAGGAATCTCTCTGCCTGTCAAAAACAATTTTGCCGGATATCTGACAGGTGAGGAAGCTTTGGAAAATATTCAGCCCCTTTCTGCCAGTGTCATTATTTTTGTTCGTTATGTATACGGGGCATCTTTACAGTTTAAATCTTTGCAAGCCACTGAAGCACTGCAAATTTTTATGGATGAATCATGGGTGAGTAATCATTACCAAGGTGCAAAATCCTTTATTGAATGGTTTTCGAAACTGAAATTTTACCACCTCGAATATGGCGATAATGAGG
>JAABRR010000082.1 GCA_011390785.1 Sphingobacteriia bacterium | reverse complement strand
CTCGGCAACGAGCTCGACACCATCAATCCGCAGGCGAACTTCCAATGCCTGATTCTTGTTCTTTTTTTCCGGCATGGAGCAGCTCAGTCACTCATCCGGAATATGTAGTCCACGAGCAAATCCCGATACCAGTAATCCTCTTCTTTGCTCATCTTGGTCCACAAGCTGGCATGCGTCTCGTCGTAAGCGTTCACGACAGTGAATTCTTGAAACCCTTTCTCTCGCAGGCGTTGCTCGAAGCTTGCCCCGTAGCCATAGGTATCCCGCTCGGAGAACATCAACATGGGCGTAGAGAAGTCCTCGATATAGGTCATCGGGGATGCTTCAACATGTTGTTCGTTGGTTTCGCCGAACACGGGGATGATGTGGTTTGCGTCGTACGATGGATCCGCCTGGACAAGCAGCCTTCTGTATTCCGGGATATCGTAGCCACCACCAACAGGAATGATCGCCCTGATATTTGCCGGACTTAGATCGTGCTCGGCCAAATAGCGCTTGTCGGCAGCTAGCAAGGCGGACAAGTAAGCACCGCTCGAAAAACCGCCAACAAAAATGTTCTTGTTCGAGTAACCGTAGGCTTCCGCCTGGTCGAAAACCCATTTGAAAGCCCTGGCAAGATCCTTCACGTGCTCAGGGTGCTGGATGCCCTCCTCTCTCTTGTTGTCAGTCAGCAGCGCCGGGCTAAGACGGTGCCCGACCGAAATCACGAGCACGCCTCTCTCGGCGATTTTTCGACTCAGCGCCATTTCTTTATGGCGATCGACGTAAGCCCAGGCACCGCCACCGATCCACATAAGCACTGGCGGGTTCTCAGCTCCCTTGGGAATCACCAGGTTGAGCCGGGTCAACTCGGAGTCGTGCTCGTGGCCTTCCGGGTAATAAGGAATGTCGAGCCTTTCCTCCAGCTCGTAAATGAGCGGCCTCGACTCAATCGACTCAGCCCGCGCGAGGCAGCAAGAACCAACAGTGCTCAACAAGATCAATGAAACGAAATATGACTTCTTCATCGTAGTGTCTTGACTCGATGTTCGGCATGACTGCAGCGAGAGTAAGGGGAGCGGATACTGCGTGTAAACGCGCTGTCTGACCTGCCTGCCGATTGCCGGACCAGTCGAGTCTAGAGAAGTTGGCCCGTATGAAGCGTTGGATCGACAGCAGCCGCGCGACGTTTTCGACGTCATGCCCCTTCAAGCAGGAGCCCAAACCCAGATTCGAAACCACGCGTTCTGACAAGCCGAACCCGGCGTCCTTCGGCTGCCCTAGCCTCCCGTGCGGATCTCCTCGAACAATTGCTCCATCTCGGCCTTGCGCGTGTCGTCGCCCGTCCGCTCATACAGGCGAATCAGTCGGTCGATGGCATGCCTGGTGTATCGGCTCCTGCGGTCTTCGCTCGCAAGCAGCGTCGCCAGCGCGTCCGTCATCTGTTCCTCGGCGCGCTGTAGCTCGCCGGTCAGCATCAACGCCTCGCCGTAAGTGCTCTTCAGTCGCGCGGTCTCCCAGTAGTCGTCCGGAAAGGCGATTTCAAAGGCCGGCATCGCGTCCTCGAGATAGGCAAGGGCTTGTTCCGGCTCGCCCTGCTCGATCAGCAGCGTGCCCATCTCCAGCCGGCCGCGGCCGACAATCGGCGAATTTTCGCTGAAACGCTCCGTGCCGATGTCGATCGCCTTGTGGAAGCTGGCGCGCGCCTGCTCGGGCTGGCCTTTCTCCCGGTAAAGTCGACCGATGTTAATGTAGCCGTCGAGCACGAAGTCGTGCCCCTCGCCCAGTGTCCGGATGCGCAGCTCCTGGGCTTCGCTCAGCAACGCCTCGGCTTCTTCAAGCTGGCCGGTGGCGTGATACACCATGCCGAGATTGTTGAGCGCATAAGCGCGCCTCGGGTCGTCCTCCTCGAGTGTCCGCCGCTCTTGCTCGATCAGGTCGAGATACATGGCCTCGCTTTCCGCGTTGCGGCCGAGATCGTAGTAAACCTGCGCTATGTTGCTGATCGTGGCAGTGACGTAGCTGTGATCCGGGCCCAGCTGGTCGGCCCAGATGTCACGCGCACGCAGGTAATTTGCCAGTGCGGCCTGGTACTCGCCGAGGTCTCTCTGCAGCGAACCAAGGTTGAAGAGCGTGATGCCGAGGGAAAAGTGGTCTTTGCCGTATGTCTTTTCCTGGACTTCAACGATCGTGCCGTACTGCTGCTCCGCTTCCTTGAAGCGGCGGCTGCGCGTCAGGTACCAGGCGAGGTTCGAGCGCGCGATCAGCGTATTCCAGTGGTCGGCCCCGTGCGCTTCGGTCTGCAGCTCGACAGCCTTGCGCCCGGCCTCGATCGCCTCGTCGAAACTGCCGTCTTCGACGTAAATCGCGGCCATGTTGGTCAGCAAGCGTCCACGGTCTACGTCCGACGCGCCTGTCGCGTCCAGCAACGCCATGGTGCTGGCGAAATGGACCCGCGCTTCATCGGCGTCGGTCTCGCCGGTGAAAAAGCCCATCTTGAGGATTTGCGAGTCCACCAGGCGCTTGTCCTCCGGCCCGAATGCCTCGACCTGGCTTTCGATCAACTCATCGAGCAGCTTCTCAGCCCGCTCCGTTTCACCGAGCGTGTTCAGAATCGCGATGTAATCCAGCTGCGCCTCGAAGTACGCTGCCGGTCGATCGGCCAGGCGCTCGATATTGTTCGTGTAGAGCGTCGTGGACTCCTCGAGCAGCGGCAGGGCGTCGGTATAGAGTCCAAGACCGGCATACACTCGCGCCATCGTCTGCAGCATGCTCGCACGCGGCGGCCACGGCAGGTCCTCGTTGCTGCGCAACTGGATCACGCCCTGGTCGACGACCTCCTTGGCCGTGATCTGTGCGCCCCGGACCTTGGTCGAGTCAGCCGCACTGAAAATATCCTCCACAAAGGCGACCGTCTGGTTCGCGATCTCAGCGGACTCAGCCGCCGCGCGTTCGGCTTCAAGCGCACGCAGAAGCCCGATAGACGTTCCGGCCAGGCCCCCGATGATCGTGACCAGCGCCACCGCGGAGACCGCGACGCCCGTCTTGTGCCTGCCGACGAACTTGCGCAGCCGGTACAAGACCTCGTCTGGACCGGCCAGCACCGGTTCCTTGTTGCGGTGGCGCTGAATGTCCGCCGCCAGCTCCGCCGGTGAACCGTAGCGCCGGTCCTTCTCTCGCGCCAGCGACTTGCCGACGATCCAGTCGAGGTCGCCGGCAAGCAGGCGCGAGGAGAATGGCGTGGTCCCGCCGGAAATCGAACTGGGTTTCGGCGCGTCGGTCCGGGCAATCATCTCGCGGACCTCGAGCGGAGTCTTGCCCTCGGTGTTGAACGGCGACTCGCCGGTCAGAAGCTCGAACAGCAACACGCCCAGCGCATAGACATCGCTTCGCGTGTCTATCTCCTCGTTGTGGAAGGCGGCCTGCTCCGGACTCATGTACTGGGGCGTGCCGATCGTCTCGTCGACCTGCGTGAGCTTGATGTCCCGCCCGGTGTCCTCGACGAGCTTGGCGATGCCGAAGTCGATGATTTTCGGATTGCCGTCGTCATCAACGAGCACATTGGACGGCTTGAGGTCGCGGTGAATGACGCCGCGCTGGTGCGCGTGCTGCACGCCGTCACAGATTTTTGCGAACAGGTCGAGGCGCTCGGCGAGGCCCAACTGTCTCAGCGCGCAGAACTCGTCGACCGGCACGCCCTGGATGTACTCCATCACGAAGTAGGGCTGGCCGTTCTCCCGCGTGCCGGCCTCGTAGACCTGCGCAATGTTGGCGTGGTTCATGCGCGCCAGCACCTGCCGCTCAGCCTCGAACCGGGCGAGCAGCAGCTCCTGCGCGACGCCGAAGCGAATCACCTTGACCGCCACCTGGCGTTGCAGCGGCTCGGGCTGGGTGCCGAGATAGACGTCGCCCATGCCGCCGGTGCCGATGCGGCGAACGATCTCGACATTGCCCACCCGGCTGCCGGGTCCAAGGCCTTCCCCCGACGCGCTGAGCGCGGACTCGGCGAGCGCACCGACCGCATCCGAATAGCTCGTCTCGTCACCGCCGTGGCGCACGAGATCCGCGAGTGCCTGGCCGAGCTCGGCGTCCTGCGCCGCCTGTGATGCGACAAATGCCTCGCGCGCTTCGGCATCGAGGGCCATGGCCTCCTCGAACAGCGCCTTGAGCTTCTCGAACCGGGTTTCCGCCATGAGCCGTCACCGATGATGCTTTTCAGCCATGCTGCCAAAGGCATAATACACGCGTGACGGCAGACGACCGACAGATCACGCAGCTTCTGAAACGCTGGAGCGCAGGCGACGACGCGGCGTTCGCGGTGCTGGCGCCGCTGGTCTACGAGGAACTGCGGAAGCTGGCGCGCAGTGCATTCCGCCAGGAACGCGGCGGCCACACGCTGCAGGCGACAGCGGTCGTGCACGAAGCCTACCTGCAGCTGGTCAGTGCGTCGGTCGACTGGGACAGTCGCGCGCATTTCTATGCGCTCGCGGCCCGCATGATGCGACGCATTCTCCTCAACCACGCCAATGCGAAGGCGGCGGAAAAGCGTGGCGGCGATGCCGTTCGCGTGACCTTCGACGAGGCGATCGTGCGCGACAAGACGAATGCCGAGGATGTCATCGACCTTGACCGGGCGCTATGCCAGCTAGCCCGGGAGGATCAGCGCATGGCCGATATCGTCGAACTGCATTATTTCGCCGGCATGACCTACAAGGAGGCCGGCAAGGTGCTGGAGGTCTCCGAGGCGACCGCCAAGCGGGCCCTGCGCTTCGGCAAGGCCTGGATCGCCAACTACCTGGAGCGCAACGCCAAATCGATCCCGTGACCCGATCTGCGTGCTTTTCCTGCATTCCCTGGTGAGCACACCTAACTGGAGCGGGACCATGCACAAGGCGGCCACACGAATCCTCCTGACCCTGGCGTTAACGGCCGTCCTCGCAGCTTGCGGAGGAGGCGGTGGCGGCACCGGTAGCGGCGTAACGCCGCCCCCGGCCAACGCGGCGCCGTCGATCTCCGGCTCGCCGGCCGACAGCATTACGGTTGGCGAGAGCTATAGTTTCATCCCGAATGCGTCCGACCCGGACGGCGACACGCTGACGTTCAGCATCGAGAACGCGCCGCTCTGGGCCATGTTCGACGCTTCCACCGGCGAGCTGTCCGGCAGCCCCACAGCCGGGAATATCGGCGCGGTCGAGGACGTTCTTATCTCCGTCAGCGACGGCAGCCTGTCAGCATCACTGGACCCCTTCTCGATCGCCGTCATCCCGGAAAGGCTTGGCCGTGCGAACTTCATGCCGATGGGTAACGTCGTCCCCATCACGGACGGCTACGAGTCGGTGGGCGATCTCGTCGTTGCGACCAGCGAGTTCACGCAGGAGTTCAAG
>JAABRR010000081.1 GCA_011390785.1 Sphingobacteriia bacterium | reverse complement strand
CTCTCAACAAAAAAGTTATTGCTATTGTGTCTGTCGGAGTTTGGGAGAGTTGGCGCAGTGACGCAAGTCAGTTTCCCGCTGATCTGCTTGGGAATAATAAAGATTCATGGGTAGATGAGAGGTGGCTCGATATAAATAACCACGAACTTCTTCTGCCTCTAATAGCGAATAGATTAAGCATGATTCAGGGCAAGGGCTTTGATGGAGTTGCAGTGGACGATATCAATGCCTACGAGCAAGTATCCGGGTTTAACATAACTACTCAAAATGAAATTGATTATTGCAGGCTGATCATTACTGCAGCGCATTCTCTGGGTCTTTCAATTGGTCAGGTAAACGCACTTGGGCTCATTCAGGAGCTTTCCGATGAAATGAACTGGCTTGTAGTCGAAAGTTCTTTTGGATATGCGGAGAGTCAGTCATGTAGTCCGTATATACTTAACAATAAAGCAGTGCTGGCAATAGAATATTCAGATCACTTTACTTCTGCAGATTTTATATCGGATGTATGCCCCCTTGCTTCTGCGTTAAACATCTCTGCAATTTTGAAGAATGTCGAGAGAACAGAATTAATTGCCTCCTGTCAGACGAACGGAAGTTCAACTGATAGCGATGGTGACGGCTATACTACTAGTCAAGGAGATTGCAATGATAATGATGCTGCTGTCTATCCTGGAGCCACCGAGGTTTGTGGGGATGGGATTGATAGTGATTGTGATGGGAAAGATCCAAAATGTCCGGAAAATTTAATTATAGATTCAAGTTTTGAACATACTTCTATGAACGAATGGAATGCCTCTGGAGTAACTTATACAGGATTTTTTGCATTTGATGGATATAGCTCAGCCATGTTTGCGCAGACTTATTGCACAATAAGTCAGGATGTTACTATTCCAGCTGGCGCATCCAGTTTAAAAATCAATTTCTGGGAACTAAATGAGTATTTTGTGTCGAGTCCAACTAATTATCTTGCAATTTATATCGACGGTCAATCATTGTGTAGGATTAATCCAGCCGCTCATAATACTTGGCTAAGTTTTTCTTATGATATTCCATTAAGCTTTTCAGACGGAGGTATTCATACTCTTTCCATTGAGTCTTCAAATGATCCAAGCATTACACCTTACTATGTTGATAAAGTGGAATTAATCATTAGTTACTGAATACTTCATTAAACTTACTGAAAAAGATTTATATATCGCAATCTTAATCAGTATGACATCATAGGTTGCAAATTAATCTTATTACCCAGCCCTCGGATCAACTCCGGGGGCTTTTTTTGACTGCGAGACATGAGGTTGTACTAAGCTTATTACATATTGCCAGCATTGTCACTTATCCTGCCCCCTAAGGCTCTGTGACGATGGAGGCGGGCGTGGTTCACTCAATGCGACCGGAGGTCATACGGGTACAGAATTGACCCTCTGCAATAATTGTCATAAATGCTCGCCATCTCATTTATTTAGTTTAAATTAGATAAGATAAACAGGTAATCATCAGGTATACTACACAATTTAACTTGATAATCACTAACCCCACGTCTCATGAAATCAAAACTAAAAAACAGGATCTCTCTGATCGTTGTTTGTGCATTATTACTGGTACTTGCAGTCAGCTGTAAAAAGGAAAGCGATGATCCCTCCATTATTAAAGATGCAGATGGCAATGTGTACACTTCCGTTAAAATCGGCACCCAGACCTGGCTGGTTGAAAATCTGAAAACAACCAGGTATAATGATGGTACTTCTATTCCACTGGTTACCGATAACACTGAATGGAAGAATTTGACTACACCGGGTTATTGCTGGTACGGTAATGATGCTTCAAATAATGAGGATGCATATGGTGCTTTATATAACTGGCATACCGTAGAAAAAGGCAATTTGTGCCCTAAAGGTTGGCATATCCCGGATGATTCTGAGTGGACAATTATGGAGGACTACTTGATTGCCAATGGATTTAATTACGATGAATCAACATCTGAAAATCTTATAGCTAAATCGATTGCTACTGCCTATGATTGGGAGGCGTCATCATTCCCGGGTGTTGTTGGCAGTGCAGATTTCCCTTTAAAAAGAAATTCAACTGGATTTTCAGCACTACCAGGCGGCAACCGTATGAGCATAGGCTTGTTCGATTACTATGGAGGAGCAGCTGTGTGGTGGTCAGCCACAGAAGCAGACTTATTATCTGCATGGAGCCGTTACATCATTAGTACTTCCGGCAGTATGACAAGAACTTATTTAAGCAAGAATGCCGGTTTGTCTGCCCGTTGCGTGAAGGATTGACCTGCGTCGTGTGTGCCAGCCATCAATAGACAAGGTAGTGCAGGTTTCTTTACCGGTTGCCAGCAATGCCACTTCTCCTGCTTTCTAAAGCACTTTGACGATGGAGGTGGGATTTCTGAAAGCTCTTTTAGCTTTGAAAGAATGAAGCCCTTAATTACTTCATATCTTCTTAAAAGAATGGTTACCCCTTGTTTACCGCTTGGGTGCAAGGTCATTATTTTTGTTTCGTTCATACTGTTTTCACTTTAAAAGAGTATTTGCTAAATATTATTAGAACTTCCTTTTTTCTTGGCTGTTATTCCGATAGGTAATCCAATTGCTATACCAATGGGAATTGACCAAATCCAAATAGAGCTGTCTTTTGTTGCAAGTTGAACTATTATTGAAATCATTGCTGCAATAATAGCACCCATTGCCATACCTGTTGCCGGGTTTAATTGAAACTTCTTCTTCATTATCATTCCTGTTAAATTTGAAATTACTTTACTGTCGTAAGTTGATGTATTATTTCTCAAACTCATTATGGGTTGCTCTTTCCACCTTCTTTCACAAGAAATAATCAGGAAGGTAAGAAGGCCAAAAAAGATAAACCTTATATTTATTTTATTCACTTTGATTTGGTATTTCCCCGAATACTCTGGTCTTGCCAGGGTTTACTCCCTTTCGTTTCATTCCAAAGGAAAATCTCATTATATTATTTCTCCTTATGATTTGGTACAGGCCAATGATAGCAATAAAAGATGTACTAAGAATAATAAGAAATTTTTCCGGAATCGATAAATCCCATTGAACCACAAAATATCCAAAAATCACAATAACGGTTTGGTGTAGGATGTAAAAAGGTAAAATCCCTTGATTGAGATCGTTCAAATAGCGATGATTAAAATCCAGGAATTTTTTTCCAAGTCCTATAAATGCAAATACCCAACTGATGCTGTTCAGGTTTTTCAAAATGATTGAGAAAAAGTAATTCAAATTATATTCTGGTATTGAAATATTGTCAAGAAAAGTTTTATTGATTAAATACAAACTCCAACAAGTGATGGCTATCAATAGAAATTTATAAGTATTTTTTTCAATGAAAAAAATGATATTCTGATTGATTTGCATAAGAAACCCAAAAAGGAAATAGAGTGAAAATGTTGCGAAATCTGCCCAGTTCAGATAGTGAGGGAATACGGGTCGCAAAAGAAACTCAAGTAAAACAAAAGGTATTATGATATACCAATAAGTATAAAATGACCGGAATAATTTATTGGATTGTTCACACACCTTATTTTGGTATCTAAGTATAAGTTTGAATAGCGGGAGAAACAAAATTGTTTGAACGAATAAATACACTAAATACCAGATGTGGTATCCTAAATATCCAGTCCATATTAGGTTCCACCCAAAATTTTCATTTATTAAACCCTTTGGCAGTTGTGTCAGAAATAGAAGATAATTGCCTTCAAATCCTGATTGTTGAATAGCTTCAAGAAATTTTTGAGGTGGAATCAAAATAAATACACCAAAAATATAAGGGATGACCAACCGCTTTATTCTTCCATTTAAAAAATTTTCCCTTTTGGATTTCATTGCGAAATAAGTACCTGCACCTGATACCAGGAAAATAATATACATTCGCCAACTATGCATAAATTCAATGATATAGTTGATCGAAATGCTTGTTTCGACGTTTTTTAAATGCCAGGGATAAGTATCGAACAGGCGAAAGGAGTGAAAAACAAACAATAAACCGAAGGCGATAACTCTTAGCCAGTCAATATAATACATACGTTGATTAGTGCTCATATCCTTATTTGCTGGTTTGAGTTTCAAAATGCTTTGAGATAGACGGAAGCATATGCTCTTTCAACCTGATGTGGAGCCTGTCTGTATGCCCACCGTCAAACCATAGAGTTTCAACATATCTCAAATTAGCAGTAAGATATTTATACCACGACTCCCTTTGGAAGTTTCGGGCAAAACTACATTTCGGTATTTGGTCAAATGCCCGAAAGTGTAAGTTCGGACTACAATAATGTTTTAAGATAACATTGGAAGGTCCGATCAGGAAAGATTGGACTCAGCCGGAAAGTCAAAATTCGACTTCTTGAATTCAGATGGCGTTTTACCAGTTAGTTGTTTGAACACGCTGTTAAAGGTTGATTTTGAATTAAATCCACACTCGAACGCTATTCCAAGCATAGAATAATGAGAATATTCCGGGTCAGATAACAAACTTTTCACTTCATTAATCCTGTGTCCATTAATAAACTCGTAAAAATTTTTATTAAACTTTTCATTAATTATTTGGGAAAGATTATTGGGTGTAGTTTCAAGTTTGTTCGCCAATTCTTTTAAAGTCAGATTTTCATTTAAATATGGCTTTTCATTCTCCATAGATATGGTCAACCGCTGTGTAAGTTTTTCCTTTTCAACATCTTTTAATGATGAGGTTGCGTATTTGGATTTTTGAGTTGGAGTAGTTTCAATCTGTGAAATTGGATTGTCATTTGACAATATAGGTTTTTGTTTAATACCATAATAACCTAAAAAATAAATTATTACGGTAAGAGTGATGTACATTAAATTGTCTCCGTCTTCAAAAGAGATAAGATTAAAATAATCACTTAACAAGCCCATTAATACAGACACGAATGAAACAAATACCATACAAATCAAAACTATTTTTAACCAATGTAAGTCTATGTATTTTGTGTTCGAGTAGCTTTGCTTGATTTGTTTAAGGTGCTTCTTCAACAAAAGAAGGGAAACTATAGAGTAAAAAGGAATAGAAAAATTAATAAAGAATTCGGCAATGTAAATGAAACCGGAAGTCTCCCCCTGTGTTTCTCTGTCGTAATAAATTAACTTCTCCTGCGGGCTTAAGAAATAAAAGTCATAAACTAATAAAGTGGTTATGAATAAAAACGGTATTGCGTGAAGTAAAAAATTTCGAAACGAAGCTGCAATATTTTCATTTACCAATGATTTTGTATAAAAAAACAAAATGGGTCCTAATATTATTGGGAAAGTATAAGTAAGTCCTAGCAAATGTGGGTATTCAAATATGATCTTTCTTTGAAATAAATAATGTTCAATCAACACAAAACCAATTAAACTGAAGAACAGCAAAAGTAATTTTGGAGGAAGTCTGCTCTTTCCTCTATCTATAAGTAAAACCCCAAAGAAGAAAGCCTGAACTGCACCAAGTAAAAATATTATATCCATTATTTTAGTTATTCAATTTTATTGCAGTTAGTCATCTGA
>JAABRR010000080.1 GCA_011390785.1 Sphingobacteriia bacterium | reverse complement strand
TGATACTCTTCATGATATTTGATTTTGTGTACAGGAACTATTGATATCTTTACTCCATAAAATTATGGAAAATATCAGATAGTTCAGACCCTGCGTAACATTATTACCATCAGAAATGAAAAATCTTCTATTACCTGCCCTGCTTCTATTTGGAATAGCACTTTCAGCCATCCTGCAAGCATACGGTGACAATTGGCACAATCCCGCTCCGTACGACAATTGGCGCAATCCCGCTCCCGCCGACAATTGGCGCAGTCCCGCCTCCACCGACTCATCCCGGTATATTAAGGTTATGACTTTCAATATACTGCACGGAGCAACCACACTTGGCAATTTTGATCTTGACGCCATTGCCCGGGTTATAAAAGATGAAAACCCTGATCTCGTTGCCCTTCAGGAGGTGGACTTTAAGACAAGGAGAGCCCGTGGTTACGACCTTGCAACAGAGCTGGGATGGAGAACAGGGATGGCTTCACTCTTTGCAAGGGCCATGCCCTATGACGGAGGCGAATATGGTGAGGCTGTGCTGTCAAAATGGAGTTTTATCAGTAGCAGAAATGTTGCCCTGCCCTATTCTCCGGGAAATGAACCAAGAGCGGCACTGGAGACTACCATGGTAACGGGTGCGGGAGATACAATTATTTTTATCGGGACCCATCTCGATCATCTTCGTTCCGACACCGACAGGGTTGCACAGGCTGAAGCAATAGCTGAGATATTTTCAGAGACCAGATATCCTGCGATTCTTGCCGGCGACCTGAATGATATACCGGGCAGCAGGGCAATCTCAATTATAGAGAAAGAGTGGAAGGCAGCATACCGGGTGTTTGATCCTGAGTTTACCTTCCCGAGTGATTCCCCGGTGAAAAAGATAGATTATATAATGGTGAGGCCTGCAGGGGCATGGAGATTTATCAGCGGCAGAGTGGTTTGTGATACCATTGCTTCAGACCACTGCGCATACGTTGTGATACTGGAGCCTGTTAAAGATTGACTTTTACAGCCATTAATGTTTGCTCCAACAGACTTTTTGACTAATTTCGCACTCCGGCAGCGGTGGATAATCAGCCGCCCGGATGGCGGAATTGGTAGACGCGCTGGTCTCAAACACCAGTGGTAGCAATACCGTGCCGGTTCGATCCCGGCTCCGGGTACTAAAAGGTGAAGGTTCTTAATTGATCCTTCACCTTTTTCTTCATAAAAACAGATGACGATTTCAAAAATAAAGAACAGAGTTAGTATATGAAGAGTTAGGAAATTTTTCTCAGCCCACTCTTTGTCTCTCATTATTTTATATTCAATAAGGTTTTGGCTATTTCATCTCTTAACTTAGTCTCCAAACTCACATTTTTTGCATATACTTCCCATTGATTCACAGTATCATTAATTTCATCAATAATCTCTGACGCTTTTTTACATCGAATAGATTCCCCAATGACAAGTAAATCTGCTTTGGTAATATCTTTTCTCTTACCATTGATGCTTAGGGCATGCTGACTAACCCACTCACTGCCCGGACGATATGCATGGCAAAGGTCATAAGCAGGAGCCAACTCCCATTTACCTCCCTGTTTCAATAAAAAAGAAAAATTCTTGGTGTGGTCATCACAGTTCCTGGCAATTACGTTAAATACCATTCTTCTGAACATCTGCTCTGCATCAGCATAGGTTAGCTTTAACTCTCTCATGCACTGAAAGAGTTGCTCATAACTGAAACTATTTACAAGGTTATAGTCAAAATGTTTCAGTGCACAGAAGGTTTGAACATGATGTTTCACATCATTGCCCTCCCGGTCAAAACGTTTGGTCATGAAGTGTGCCCTGCCGTTTTCTTTAAGTAATCGGGAAGGCATCATGTTAATACCGCAAGCTTTTGCCATATTGTAATAGGCCATTTCTACTCTACCGTAACCATGACTCCGGCCCAATTGTACATCGCTTACTCCGTCTAGTTTAATGAGCCAATGTTCAAAGCCCTTTGGCGCTTTGGTTTGCCCTGACTTAACTTCTCCAGTTTTTTCATTCCAGGCTATCACAGCTTTTGGACGAGCGCCCCCGGCTGAAGTGCCAATCTTTAAAATCTCCAAAACAGCCTTCTCCTCATCTTGATTGAGATTAGTGGCAAATGCTTCACGCAGAGTCAGCATTTGCCTGGCAGTATTAACAAGGCTTTCAATTTCTATTGAGAATGTCCGTCTGGTTTCTTTGAGTACTGCAGGCTCAAATTCAAGAGCACCCATTCCGCGAGATCCAATAAAACATAGCATCTCTATCGGATTCATGCTATCCAGTGGTCGTCCCTGTTGTGCCAGCCACAGGTTAATTAACTGGTTCCCGTATTTATCTGGCAATGAGTCTGCCAACATCCCGGGTAAACCTTTAAAGGTGTCGTAGTCCGAACTCCTCTCCTTTCGAAGTTCAGGAAATGAAAATAGATTGCGATTATCAGATAAAGACATTTTGAGAGGTGACAGATCCCATTTTAATTGCTTGAATATTGGGTCATATTCAAAAGTTGCCAAGCTTGTAGATGTGTCCCAGGCCACAGCACCAACCAGCTTACCCCAGATTTTTACTTCAGCTACATTCATGCTTTACCAATCTGTTTCTTCCTCGCTTTTCTTTTGCTTTGATTTACCTCTTGCCCGTTGTCGTTTTTCCTTTTGCAATTTAACCAAAGCCAAAGGGCTCAATGTCTCTTTTATTTCAAATACAGATAGTACCTGTAATTGATCCAAAACTCTTAATACCTGTATTAATGTGGGAACAGTTACCGTTTCTCCCCTTTCAAGTAAACTCAACGTAGAACGGCTTATGCCGGCTGCTGCAGACAGTTCATCCTGAGTTCTGTTTTGTTCCATTCGGTGATACCTGACAAATCCACCAATATGCTCAGACAATGCTTTATCGCTTAATGAAGCCCATTCCTTGAATGATTTATCAGTCATAAAATTGCTTTTTATGTTTTAATGAATGATATACCATCCAAATATAGTATAATTTTATTAAATAGCAAATGTATTGAATGATAAATCAATCTTTAAGACAAAATATTCATTCTATTGAATGATAAATCATTCAATATGATCCTTAATTTCGGTTTAATCAATGGTCGAATCCACCAGCCAAATAATATCCAGGTCATAAAGAGCCGGTTCGTAAAACAGCCCGGCACCAGGTACAGAAACGGAAGAGACGGATTTTTGATCTGTATCTTCCGTTTTTTTATATACACCTCTTTTGTATTCTCCAATATACATTCAATGAGTTTTTGAAAAAAGTGGTTAGATATTATTGGTTCTGAAAAAGGATATCTTCATAAGGTCTTAATCTTTCAAGCAGCCTATCGGAACCACCAGTACACCATCTGGACGTTTGTATGCAACCTTACCTCCAGTGAGTACCATAAGAAAAGAAGGGCTATTCATCTTTTCTTTATCAACTTTTTCACTAAGCCTTAATAAATTAGCAGCCGCTTCGTCAATTTGCTTCATTCCCAGTTTAACTTCAACCGCAGCCCACCGGCCATCATGAAGCTTAATCACAAGGTCACATTCAAGTTCTGATTTATCCCGATAATGAAAAACTCCTCCATCATTAGCTTGTGCATATACTCTTAAATCTCGTGTACAGAGGGATTCAAATAAAAAACCAAATGTTTCAAAATCACGTAAAATTCCCTTTGCATTTGTGCGCATAGTCGCTGTTGCAATAGACGGATCAACAAATTGACGTTTATTTGTCGTACGTATTGCAGTTTTTGAGCGAAGTGAAGGCTGCCAGGCAGGAACATCTTCAATAACAAAAAGGCGACGAAGGGCATTAAGATAGGAGTTAAGTGTCTTATCTGTTATGGATGACTCGTTAACCTGCATATCTTCCATGATGGTTTTTGAAGTTGCCATGGTTGAAATATTACGAGCCAGCGATTGAAGTAAAACCCTGACCCTCTCAGGATCCTTCTCAATATCATCAACACGATGTATGTCGAAATTAACGATAGCATCAACATAGTTCATAGCAATGCGGGCAGACTGCTTTGCTGATGTAACTGCAGCCGGCCAGCCTCCTCTGCAAATAGCATTAGCGATCTGTTCAATGGTCAGAGTGCTTTTCGAAGCAATATCTGCTTTCCCATTAAAAAGATCTTTTAGAGATACGCTTCCATTCGATTCTAGAGATTCATAAAGACTCATCGGGCGCATAATCATACGAGCAATTCTGCCAGTACCAGAATGAGAAGTTACATTATCTTTGGGTGTGGATGAACCCGTAAGAATAAACTGGCCCAGTAAACCTCGTTTATCCACAGCAAATCTTACAGCATCCCAAATTACCGGAGCCATTTGCCATTCATCAAGAAGTATAGGTGGGTCACCTTCCAGAAGAAGTGAAGGTTTTATATCAGCCATAGCCAGATAACCTGGCCCTTCATCAGGGTCTTGAAAATACACTACACTTTTGGCAATTTGTAGTGAAGATTCTGTTTTTCCACACCATTTTGCACCTTCAACCAGAACAGCTCCAGACGATTCAAGTAATATCTTTAGCAGTTTATCATTGACACGAGATATGTAAGTCGAAGCTTTCAATTATAATATTTTGATTTTTATCAAAGATACTCATTTAAAGCGATTTTAAAAATCTATTCCGAACTTCGGCGATGTTTTACTCCGAACTTCGGCGATGTTTTACTCCGCACTTCGGCAATGTTCTACTCCGAACTTCGGCAGTAATCTATCTGCCAGATCAAATCCAGATCCCTCAGAAAAGGTTCGGAAAAACGCCTGGTTCCTTCCCGGTTGACCTGATCCCTGTCTTCCGTGAATTCCCGGCCGGTAACCATCCCTGCCAGGGGACTCCAAACGTTTTATGTTTCATAGAATTTTATACCTTTAGAGGGTAAAGATCTTTCATATGACAAAAATGAGTTTAAAGAATTTCCTGCTGCTTTTTTTGCTTTTTCTTTGCTCTGCCAATGGATTCGCACAGAAGAGCGACAGTAACGAAGGCCTTAGATTATCTGAACTGGACGACTTCTGGAGAGAAGTTTCACGCACAATTAGTGATGGAGATTTTGAGGCTTATGCAGCAACTTTTCATGAAAAAGCAATTTTGGTCACAGCCATTAATGATAAGTCATACCCTATTGCAGATGCACTGGAGAGATGGAAAAAAGATATTGACGATACCAGGGCCGGTTTACGGAAATCATCCGTCGAATTCAGATTCAGTAAACGAATAGGTGACAGCACTACTGCTCATGAAAGCGGGATTTTCCACTATTCTTACGAGGAAGATGGGGAACGAGGTAGTGACTACATCCATTTTGAAGCATTGCTGATAAAAGAAAATGGCTGGAAGATGATGATGGAATATCAAAAATCAAAGGCTACAAAAGAAGAGTGGGACCTTTTAAAGTAAAAAATTAGATGCTGAACATTTTTTAAGATTAATGGGGCGATATTGAATAAAACTGATCCCATTTCCCGCTCCTATGAAATAAATTCCTAAATTTAATAAGCTGATACTTTAATCCATCTGCCATATCAACTCCGAATCTCTCAGTAATGGTTCGTAAAAGTGTCAGGCAGCTATCCGGCGCAATTTTACACCTGTCACAGATTTTGCTATTGATGCGATTATGATTAAGTTTGATGCCTATTATTCAGGACGAAACAATGAAGGAGAGAGAAGAACAGGAGTTAAACATGCCTTATGGGGAAAAGCAGGGGCAGTTTGACAGAAAATACCTGGAGATGGCTACTATATGGGCATCAAATTCTTATTG
>JAABRR010000079.1 GCA_011390785.1 Sphingobacteriia bacterium | reverse complement strand
GTTACTGGGAAACAGACCTTACCGACATGAAGCCCGAACTCCATGAACGAAAATGGGAAATCGATTCACTTTGTTATCCCGTTCGGCTGGCCTACCACTACTGGGAAAAAACCAATGATGCATCCGTATTTGATGATAACTGGAAAAAAGCCGCCAAACTCATTATTCAAACTTTTAAGGAACAACAACGCAAAGACGGGAAAGGGCCCTACAGTTTTATGAGAGTAACCGAAAAAGCTACCGACACCATGCCAGGTGGAGGCTACGGAAACCCCATTAAACCTAACGGCTTAATATGCTCCGGTTTCAGACCATCAGACGATGCCACCACCTATCTTTTTCTGATCCCATCCAACTATTTTGCGGTAACATCATTGCGACAAATGGCAGAGATCTTTACCGCTGTTTATAGAGATTCAAGCCTGGCTGATGAGTCTACAGCCCTGGCCAATGAAGTGGAATCAGCATTAGAAGAATTTGCCAGGGTTACACATCCAAAAATGGGAGAAGTACTTCCCTACGAAGTAGATGGATTTGGCAATGTTTTGTATATGGATGATGCCAACGTTCCCAGCTTGCTTTCACTACCCTATCTCGGTTGTATTAACAAAGAAGACCCTCTTTACCGTCGAACCCGCAGGTTATTACTGAGCCACTATAACCCCTGGTACTCAGAAGGAACAGCAGCAGCAGGCATTGGCGGTCCCCATATCGGCGAAGATATGATCTGGCCCATGAGCATTATCATGCGTGCGCTAACATCTGAGGATGAAGCGGAAATAACCCAGTGCATCACCTGGTTGAAAAATACCCATGCCGGAACCGGCTTTATGCATGAAACATTTCATAAAGACGACCCGTCAAACTTTACCCGTTCCTGGTTTGCCTGGGCAAACACCCTTTTCGGCGAACTCATTATGACCGTTCACGATACAAGACCTCATATTTTAAAACAGGTTTTTTAAAATAGACGTCAATCCTGTTGGCAGATATTAAATCCCGGACATCAAAATTTAAAGAAGACTTTACAAAAACTTTTTCAATAAAAAGCACCCAATAATGAGCAAACATTTCATCAAGATCACCCTGATTCTTTTTAGTACAATTCTTATGGCATCGTGTGCTGACAGTAAAAAACCGGCTGATTATGTAGATCCGTTTATCGGAACTGATTTTCACGGGCACACCTATCCTGGAGCTACCACACCATTTGGTGCGGTGCAACTCAGTCCTGACACGCGCCGTAACAACTGGGATGCATCATCGGGCTATCATTACAGCGATTCAACCCTGCTTGGTTTTTCGCACCTGCACCTTAGTGGAACCGGTGTTGGCGATTTGGGCGATATCCTTTTTCACCCTACCGTTGCTGATTTAAAACTAAAACCGGAAGGCTACATCTTCGATCCGCATCCCTTCAGCCACAAAAATGAAGAAGCCAGCCCTGGCTATTACAAGGTTCTTCTTCATGAACAGAAAATCACAGCTGAACTCACTGCCACCCCACGCGTGGGGGTGCATCGATACACCTTCCCCCAGTCAGAATCAGCAAAGATCATCATCGATCTGTGGCACAGTGTATATGATGAAGAGATCAACCATCTTGAGCTGAATGTTACCGGCAACAATGAGATCACCGGCATAAGGGTTTCATCTGGGTGGACACCCAACCAACACATCCATTTTGTGGCTAAATTCTCTAAACCATTTAAAAGTGTTCAATTGGTTGCAGATGGACAAATTCAGCAAAACAGCGAGCATCTTACCGGAAAAAACATCCAGGCGATCCTTGAATTTGAAACCGGCCATAATGAAAAGATTGAAGCAAACGTAGGCACATCGGTAGTAAGCATAGAAAATGCAAGACTCAACCTGGAAGCCGAAGCCCATGAGATAAATTTTGAAGCAACTCTGGCTGAAACGAAAAAAATATGGGATGATGCATTGGGCCAAATCACCATAGAAGGAGCTACCCGCGAGCAAAAAAGAACCTTTTACACCGCTTTGTATCATACCCTTATCGTACCCAATGTGGTGAGCGATGTGAACGGCGAGTACCGCAGCCACAACATGACAATCAAAAAAGCTCCGCAAGGCCGCCGAATGTATTCCACCCTGTCGCTGTGGGATACCTTCCGCACCTGGCATCCGCTAATGACAATGATCAACGACCAGTTGGTGGAAGACATCATTTTTTCCATGATGTCGATGTATGAAGATACCGGCGAGCTGCCCATCTGGCCTCTGGTATCAGGCGAAACCGGCACCATGATCGGTTACCATTCTGTTAGTGTGATATGGGACGCCTACCAGAAAGGAATTTCTGGGTTTGATGCCGAAGCCGCTTTCGAAGCCATGAAAGTATCATCCATGAGCCACCGAAAAGGGGGTAAATATTACGTGGAAAATGGTTTCATCCCATCCAATTCTCACAAAGAATCGGTTTCATGCGTGCTCGAATATGCCTACGACGACTGGTGTATAGCACAAATGGCAAAAGAACTGGGGCGTACTGATGATCACCATTATTATGCTGGCCGTGCTGAATCATGGCTGAATGTATTCGACGGACAAACCAGATTTTTCAGAGGCAAGCGGGTAGATGGCAACTGGGACCCCCAGTTCGAACCCTTAGAAGCCTCCAAGCATTATACCGAAGCCAATGCCTGGCAATACCGCTTTTTTGTACCTCATGACAATTTGGGATTGATGAACCAGTTCGGTTCACGCGAAGCTTTCATTGATGCACTCGATGCCCTGTTCAGCGAAACATCGGAAGTGCTGACCGACATACCCGATATTACCGGACTGATTGGCCAGTATGCCCACGGCAATGAGCCCAGCCACCATAAGGCATACATCTATAACTATATAGGTCAGCCGTGGAAAACCCAGGAATGGATCCGATACATCCTTGCCAACAAATATTCCGACCAGCCCGATGGTATAGTCGGAAATGAAGATTGTGGACAAATGTCGGCCTGGTACATCATGAGCAGTCTGGGCATTTATCCCGTTACTCCCGGCTCCGGCGAATATGTTCTCACATCTCCCCTTTTCGAAAAAGCTACCATCAACCTGCACAACGGCAATACACTCACCATCACATCCAACAATCCTTCAAAAAACACCTACATAGAAAATGTTATGTGGAATGGCACCGAAATAAGTGCAAATTTTGTAAACCACGCCGAATTGATGCAGGGAGGAACACTCAACTTTGCCCTTACCAATGAGCCTGTTATCAATCGAGGCATTGATCCCGGTGATGCCCCCTACTCCATGACTAATAAACAAAGAGTGGCTGTACCCTATATTACCAACGATCTCTACCTTTTCAGAGATGAGGTAACCATTGAGATAGGAAGCGCCACACCCGGAACAACCATCCATTTTACCCTTGACGGATCTATGCCCGACACAACAAGTCAAATCTTCACACAACCCTTCACCATTGAACAGGATGCAACCATAAAGGCAATTGCCTACAAAGATGGCCTTGTGGAAAGCCCGATGATGGAAATATCCGCTGCAAAAGCCAGATACAGAGATCCTGATCAGACATCAGCAACCACCAATGGGGTGAATTACCGGTTCTTTAAGGGAAAATTTGCCTACACCCATGAGATGTTTGCCACCCCGGTGATCAACTACGGGGTAATGGACGAACCTGACATATCTATGGCGGGCGACACTGACGATTTTGCGTTTGAATTTACCGGACTGCTTTACATCGATGAAGACGGACTATATGATTTTTATACCGAATCAGATGACGGCAGTATGCTGTTTATTGGCAATCAACCTGTTGTGGAGAACGACGGTTCGCATGGTGTTATCAGGGCTACCGGTCGTGTTGCACTTAAAAAAGGATACCATAATTACCGATTGCTCTATTTTGAAGATTATGCAGGTCAAAAACTGGAATGGGGTTGGACAAACATTGATGATGACAAGCCATTACTCAAGGCAAATAAAAGCGACCTTTTTCTACAATAACGCCAAATTTATTCAAAAACAAATTTTCAAACCATACAAATCATGAAAAAATTGATCCTATTCCTGACGGTAGCAGCGATTGCCCTTGCAGGTTGCAAAACTGAAAAACTAACAGAGGGTAACTATGACAAACAGGAAAACGATAAGCTTACCTACACCAACCCTGCGCCATATGAGACCGTAAGTGTACAGCAACCCGGCGGCCAAAAGGTGAAAAATGTAATTCTGATGATTGGCGATGGCATGGGCCTGACCCAAATCTCTACAGCCTGGGTGGCCAACCAGGGAAAACTGAACCTGGACAACTTCCCCTATACAGGGGTAATGCGCACTTACGCTGCCAACAAGCTCATCACAGATTCAGGTGCCGCAGGTACAGCCATGGCAACAGGGCAAAAAACAAATTATCACTCTGTAGGGGTAGATGTTGATGGCAATGAAATTCCATCTCTCATCGACCTTTCAGCAGCAAAAGGACTTTCTACAGCAGTGGTGGTTACCTGTGGCCTTACTGATGCAACACCGGCAGATTTTCTGGCCAGCAATCCTGATCGTGATAACGAAGAAGATCTGGCTGCCGATTTCCTGGAAACAGATGCTGACTTCATTTTTGGTGGTGGAAGAAGAAAATTCACCGAGCGCGAAGACCAGAGAAATCTCCTGGATGCTATGAAAGAGCGGGGATATGCAGTTGCTATGACGTGGGATGAAGTAAAGAGTGTTACTACCGGGAAAGTTTTTGCACCCATAACCGACGGCCAGCTGCCCATGGCCCCCGAACGTGGCACTTTATGGCAGGATGCAGCAATGCATGCCATTGATCTTATCAGCAAGGATGAAGATGGATTTTTCGCCATGCTCGAAGGATCGCGAATCGACGACTGTGGCCATTGGCATGATCTGCCCGCCTTGATGGGTGAGATTTATGATTTTGATCAAACCATTGGTAAGGTGTTGCAATGGGCAGAAAAAGATGGCGAAACACTGGTAATTGTCCTTGCTGATCACGAAACCGGCGGACTTACCCTACTCGATGGAGATATTGAAACTGGTTATGTGGAAGGACATTTCTCAAGTGGTGGACATACTGACATTCAGGTTCTTGTATATGCATACGGCCCCCATGCCGAAACTTTTACCGGGACATTTGAAAACACAGCAATCTTCGACAAAATCAGTTCTGTATTGAAATTACAGTAATCTACACATTCCAGCGGAGAATCAAAGAAAGAGAGAATAATTACAATGATAAAAATACTTTTAAACCAGTTAGATTCATTGCAAAACGAAAACTCAGAGAAAACACCGAAAGCACTCCCATTGTCAGAAAAGCTTCAAAGCAGCAATAATATTTGCAAACTGTCGGTTTACGAGATATTCCCGGATCTGGAGAGTTTCGACGAAAACCAAACATCAAAAAAACGGAAAATAAATAAAATTAACAAACCCATTTCAAATCCATTGTTATGAAAATAAAAAATACACTATTTACAATCTCATGCTTTCTTATTTTATCAGGGCTTACAGCCCAGGAAAGAGATATTCAGTTTGAATGGATTGAAGACTACCAGGTAATTGATGCCCGAAGAGAGATCTCCATGCCACAGATCAATGGATATCAAACCATTAAGGCCGACTTCCACATGCACACCTACTTTTCTGATGGACATGTTACCCCCCAAACCCGCGTAATTGAAGCATGGCGCGAAGGGCTGGATGCCATAGCCATTACCGACCACTCCACACCGATACCCAGCCATCTGGATGCTGATTACAATACATCCAACAGAATGGCACAATCAACTGCCACCAGCAGGGGTATTACACTTATACATGCAACCGAGTACACGCAGCGC
>JAABRR010000007.1 GCA_011390785.1 Sphingobacteriia bacterium | reverse complement strand
TTCGCTTAGCCACATACGGTGTATCGCATACAGCTAGTTATCATCGTTTACGGCGTGGACTACCAGGGTATCTAATCCTGTTTGATCCCCACGCTTTCGTGCCTCAGCGTCAGTTTTAGTTTCGTCAGCTGCCTTCGCTATCGGTGTTCTGTGTCATATCTATGCATTTCACCGCTACATGACACATTCCGCCAACATCATCTAAACTCTAGACTAACAGTATCAATGGCAGACTCCAGGTTGAGCCCAAAGATTTCACCACTGACTTACTAGTCCGCCTACGCACCCTTTAAACCCAATGATTCCGGATAACGCTTGCATCCTCCGTATTACCGCGGCTGCTGGCACGGAGTTAGCCGATGCTTATTCTTATGGTACATGCAGTACTCTACACGTAGAGTAGGTTAGTCCCATATAAAAGCAGTTTACAACCCATAAGGCCGTCTTCCTGCACGCGGCATGGCTGGGTCAGGCTCGCGCCCATTGCCCAATATTCCTTACTGCTGCCTCCCGTAGGAGTCTGGTCCGTGTCTCAGTACCAGTGTGGGGGATAATCCTCTCAGAACCCCTACCCATCATCGTCTTGGTAAGCAGTTACCTTACCAACTAACTAATGGGACGCATGCCCATCCTTTACCAATAAATCTTTAAGTGTTAAGTGATGCCACTCAACAATACTATGGGGTATTAGCTCCGCTTTCGCGGGGTTATTCCCCAGTAAAGGGTAGGTTGCATACGTGTTACGCACCCGTGCGCCACTCGACAGCATCTCGTCTTGCGACGAGACCTGTTTCCGTTCGACTTGCATGTATTAAGCCTGCCGCTAGCGTTCATCCTGAGCCAGGATCAAACTCTCCGTTGTGTAAAGTTTGTTATTTATATATTTCTATATGAAATTCCTGTAACTCAATCTTTATTATAAAATTCCATCATACTTCAAAAGTATAACGGGGTACTCGCTCGCTTTTTTGGTTGATATCAATTTCCTCAATGAACGTTGTGTATTCTATATTCTATTACCCGAAATTTTTTATTCCCGGGCTACTATTCCGTTTTGGGATTGCAAAGGTAAGCAGTTTTTTGTTTTGGACAACATTTATTTTAAAAAAATATTATCTGTCTTTAATGTGCTGTCATCCAATTATTTATAGAGTATAAAAACGAATTCATAAGAAATAAACACTTTATTTGTCTGCAAGCTTTGCAATGATTTCAAATATCGTTTGTTACCTTTTGTTAGTATTCTTAATTACTCAACGTTTAAGGGACTGCAAAGGTAAGTACTTTTCGGTTAATGGCAAGTTTATTTTAAGAAACTGTTAAGATAGTCTGTAAGTGACTGAATATCTTACTGAAAAAAGTGGCAAAAAGAACACAAGATTTTTTTTACTTTTGCCTTGATCAAATTCTATATTTAAAAAACTATTACTTAAACTTTTCCACGATGAAGTTATCAATCAGTGATTTTGGCAGGTTACCAGATGGCAGAGAAGCGAAGCTATTTAGTTTTACCACTCAAAAAGGAATGGTAATAAGAATTACCAATTATGGTGGAATAATAACATCGATTTTAATGCCCGATAAGAATAATAATATTGATGAAATTACAGCAGGATTTCCCAACCTTGATCAATATGTAAAGGGTCATCCTCATTTTGGTGTTATTGCTGGCCGTTTTGCCAACCGAATTGGAGGGGCCAGCTTCACTATTGGTAATGATAATTATGAATTACCTGCCAATAATGGGCCTAACCAATTACATGGTGGCGAGAATGGATTCCATACCAAATTGTGGGATTACCGTATTCAGGAAAAAGCAAGTGAAATATCTCTTTCACTTGGTTATACAAGCCCGGATTTGGAGGAAGGATTTCCAGGAAATGTAAATGTTGTTGTTACCTATACAATTTCTGATTCTAATGAAATGTCAATTACCTATGAAGCTGAAACAGATAAACCTACCCATATAAATTTAACCAATCATGCCTATTACAATCTTAATGGTTTCAAGACAACAGTGCATGATCACGATTTAAAGGTGGACGCTGATACTTATGTTGATATAGATAGTGAATCAATTCCTACAGGGAAATTAAATTTATGTGCAGGCACATCTTTTGATCTTTCAGAAAGTAAAAATTTACAGGCACCTATTGATAATATACCTGGCGGGCTAGATCACTGTTATGCTCTTAAAAATCCACACAACTTTATAGAACCGGTTGCCGAATTATTTCACAAGCCAACCGGCAGAAGAATTACTGTGTTTACCAATCAGCCCGGAATCCAGATTTACACAGGTAACAGTCTGGATAGCTCCTACACAGGCCACAATGGAACAGTTTACCACAAGCATATGGCAATTTGCCTTGAGACACAGCACTTCCCCGATAGTCCAAATCAACCTGATTTCCCCAGTACATTGGTAAAACCCGGCGAAAAGTATCAATATGAAGCAAGGTTTGTATTCTCTGTTGAATCGTAGTTATCCATTAAGGGTTACTGCCGTTATGCCAATCGGATATTGTTGGTTTATTGCATCAATAATAAGATTATAATGCTGCGGGTTCTCAACAAAATCGAGATGATTAATATCCAACAAAAGAATTTTTAACCCCTTTTGCTGTTTTAGATATTCGAAATAGCTGGATTGAATGTTTTCCAAATATTGATCCTGAATTTTTCTTTCATAATCTCTACCCCTTTTTTTTATGTTTTGTTGCAGCCGATTTGTATTCACATAAAGGTGAACAAGCAGATCAGGCTTGGGAAGGTTGGCATTCATGATATTAAACAGCTTGAAAAACAGCTGATATTCATCTTCGGTAAGTGTTTTTCGGGCAAAAATTACCGACTTATTCAGGAAATAATCAGAAATGGTAAAATCAGAAAACAATTCCTGGCTGGGTAGCTCCTTGCTTAATTGCTGATACCGTTCGGCAAGGAAAGACAATTCAAGAGGAAAGGCATACCTGTCAGGATTATCGTAAAACTTTGCCAGAAAAGGATTGTCTTCAAACTGTTCCAGAATGAGTTTCCCATTATATTGTTGGGCGATCATTTCTGCCAGAGTGGTTTTTCCGGCCCCTATATTACCTTCGATAGCTATAAAATTGTAAATCATTGATTCAGTTACTCTTTAATTAGTTTTTATAAGCTTAACGGTACAATTATCCTGACAGTTTTGCTTCAATTGGCTAATACTTTGCTTGAAAACAGGATGGATCAAATCAGGTGCAATATCATTCAACGGATTTAAAGTAAATTTTCTAAGATGTAATCTAGGATGTGGAATAATTAGATTTTGAGAATTAAGAATAAGATTATTATAAAAAAGAATATCTATATCTAAACTTCTGGATGAATAGCCAGAGCCGATCCTTTTTCTTCCGAGAATATTTTCAATTTCAAGAACATATTGTAATACGTTTTGTGGACTTAAATCCGTTTTAACCATAATAACCTGATTTAAAAAATCCTGTTCAGAATCAAAACCCCACGGTTGTGAAATATAAATAGGGGACTTTTCTATAACTTCTCCAATCCTCTTTTCAATATAACTCAATGCAGAGAGAAAATTCTGAGAAACACTTCCTTCATTTCCACCTAATAATAAATAGATTATATTTCTCATAATAATTAAAAAGTAAAACTCAATATTGATTTTTCCAGGATAAGATAAAACCTTCTGTTGAAATCCAAAATTAGTAAAATAGGTTTTAAGAAAGAAGGGGTTTACTATATTCGGATAAAATCAAATATAATCCCCATCAAATATTCCGCAATCAGTTTGTAATAATATAAGCAGGTGTGCGTCTAATAAATTAATTTTGTCTGTAATAAATTGGTTTCAGCGGAAAAGTTAAAGCTGAACATAGCAAGTGGGATTGCGTTTACGTATATTCAAAACAAACAACATATCATATACACTTAATTTTTAATCCAAAAAACGATGAAACAGTTTTTCAAATTTATGTTTGCCTCCATGTTGGGGTTTATCCTGGTTAATTTCTTAATATTTCTCTTCATGCTTGGTATTATTGGTGCTATTGCATCTTTTGGCAGCAAGGAACCCAAAGCAGTAGCAGGAAATTCGGTATTACATCTCGAATTAAACAGTCAAATAATTGATCGGGCCACCGATAATCCATTTGGAAATTTTGATTTTATGACCTTCACGCCCAACAAACCCATTGGGCTCAATGAATTTCTTATTAACATTGAAAAAGCCAGACTCGATGAAAATATTAAGGGAATCTTTCTGGATATGAGCTTTACTCAGTCAGGCATGGCTTCCAGTTACGAAATAAGAAATGAATTGATCAAATTTAAGGAAAGCGGTAAATTTATCATTGCCTATGCTGATTATATGACACAGGGCGCCTATTATATGGCTTCAGTTGCTGACGAAATTTATCTTAATCCGGAAGGAGGAATTGATTTCAGGGGTCTTAATGCTGAAATCATGTTTATAAAAAACATGCTGGAGAAAATTGGAGTTGAAGTTGATGTGATCAGACATGGTAAATATAAGAGTGCGGGGGAAATGTTTTTCCTTGAGAAACTAAGCCCAGAAAACAGGAATCAAACCCAGGCTTACATTAGCTCAATGTGGAATACCGTTCTTAAGGACATATCTGACCAGAGAAACATTTCGGTTAATGAGCTCAACAATATTGCCAATACCTTCGCAACCAGAACACCTGTAGGGGCTTTAGAAAGTCGTATGATTGACGGAATTGCTTACCGCGACGAAATTATGGCCAATATCAAGGAAAAAATTGATTTGTCGGATGACAAAGATGTAAACCTTGTGAATTATGAAAGATATAATAATGCCCCACTTCCTGACAGTATGTTACCGGTTGGTAAACGGGAAAAAATTGCTGTTGTTTATGGCAGTGGCAGTATTGTTATGGGCGAGAGCGCTGAAGGTACCATGGGAGCCGAAACTATTGCCAAGGCGTTGCAGACGGCCAGAAAGGATACTACAGTGAAAGCCATTGTTTTCAGGGTAAACTCTCCTGGCGGCAGTGCACTGGCATCAGAAATTATTCTCAGAGAAGCCATGCTGGCATCGGAAGTAAAACCGCTTGTGGTAAGTATGGGTAACCTAGCTGCTAGTGGAGGCTACTACGTGGCCAGCTATGCTACCAAAATAATTGCCAACCCTAATACAATTACCGGCTCAATTGGAGTTTTTGGAATTGTTCCGAATATGAAAGAATTATTCAATGATAAATTGGGAATTACATTTGACAATGTTAAGACCAATGACCTTTCAGACCTGGGGAGCTTAACCCGCCCCTTAACAGGTTATGAACGAAATATAATTCAAGGAGAAGTAGATCGTATTTATGAAACGTTTATTAATCACGTGGCAGAAGGCAGAGGTTTGCCACTGTCCAATGTGGAGGAAATAGCACAGGGCCGTGTTTGGAGTGGCTTCGATGCAAAAAACATTGGCCTGATTGATGATTTTGGAGGACTTAATTATGCCATAGAACAAGCCGCTCTGCTTGCAGAAATTGATCAATACAGAATTATAGAATTTCCGGAAAAGAAAGATTTCTTTGTAGAATTAATGGAAAACCTTGGGCAGGTAGAAACAAGATTTCTTAAAGCAAGGTTGGGTGATTTTTATCCAGTTTACGAAAAAGCTCAACAAGCAACTAAAAATACAGGAATTTTAATGAGAATGCCCTACGATGTTTCCATAGATTAAGAATTTGACTTAAGTAAGTCTGTGTATCATTAAACCAGATGTATGAAAAACGAAAGGCGGTCATCAGGATAAACCTGAACTGACCGCCTTATTTTACTTATTCTGAAAAAAAATTAAGATTACACCTGGGGATATTTTTTCATGATTTCAACAGGTTTCATAAGCAGATCAACATATTGAGCTCTTCTGTAAGCATAAGGATCTTTAACGTTGATTTTTGCAACCTTTCCACGGAAATCTTCAAGTGAAGAATAATTATTGGTTTCCATCCACATTTCCAAATCATTAATCATAGTAGTAATTTGCGGAATTTTATTTTTGTAAACCGTACTTACAACCTGAACCGCCTGCGCTCCGGCCAAAATCATCCTGGCAATATCTTCTGCTGTAAAAACTCCTGTATTACTGCAAATATCACCCTTAATCTGCTTGTATAATAAACCTGCATAACGAAGTGGAAGTTTATAATCACCCATTTGAGACAGGTTGAATGGATTGTATAAGTCTTGCTTATCAAGGTCAATATCGGGTTGGAAAAGCCTGTTAAACAAAACAAACCCGTCAACACCCACCTTATCCATCTGGTTAATAATTTGCATGGGGTTTGTATAGAAAAAGCTCAATTTAACACTTACAGGAATCTTCACTTTCGACTTAACTTCTTTAAGTATATCCAGTTGTTCTTTTTCTATGGATTCAGCACTTTGGTTTTTGTCTTTTGGATTGGCATAAAAATTTAACTCCAATGCATCAATACCCGTTTTTTCCATTTGTTGCGCATATTCTACCCATGTTGGATGATTTACACAGTTCAAGCTACCAATAACGGGAATACTCAAGGATCTCTTCAATTCAACAAGCTTATCCAAATGTTCTGCCGGGCCCGCATGTTCCAGGCTGGGGAACAAACTTACCATTTCAGCATTTCTTTCAGTGTATTCATTCATATCTTCTTCCATCTGAAGACTTTCAAGGTTAATCTGCTCCTCAAACAAAGATTTAAATACAATTGCCGCAGCACCAGCATCTTCAATCTTTTTTGCCTTATCAATATCCAAAGTAAGGTTGCACGCACCAAGGATCAGGGGATTCTTCAATTCGATCCCCATGTAAGTGGTTTTAAGTTTGGTCATATCATTTATTATTTAAAATTAATTTTAAAAGTTTCAGTGTCTAAAAGTAAAAACTATTTGGGAATCCCACAAAATAATTAGACAAAAGAATCAGAATAAATATTTTATACCGGTGTTCCTTGAGTAGGGATGAACCGAGCCATGACAATAATATTGACACACACAGCTTGTCTCGTAAAAAAACGAGACGGATGATTATAATTCGCAGCAAGGTAAAACATGCAGTCAGAGTATTGTTGGCGATTTATCCCGCTTTTCGCGGGAGCTGCATCTGACCAACTTAATCAAATAATAAACAGATGAAAAGAATAGCATATCTGATATTACAGCAGATTTCTTTATCATATCAATTACAAAAAGTCCTTGCGAAGATCCTGGATCGGGCAATAATGCATTTGTTTTGTTAATAAAAAATGGAATTATACATTTTAAATCTTCTCTTTTGTTGTTATATTTAAGTAATTAATCAACTAAATACACGCAGGTTATGAAAGAAAAATCTTTTAGTGGTGAAATATTTCACCCAACAAAATGGACAATTGAAAAGGCAGGATTAAAAGACAGGGAAGAGTGGGATAAGAAAGCTACCAAAGATTATGAAGGATTTTGGGAAGATTTTGCTAAAGAATTACATTGGTTTAAACCCTGGGAGAAAGTCCTTGACGATTCTTCTCACCCTTTTTATAAATGGTTTACAGGGGGTGAAACTAATATCTCATACAATTGTCTGGACAGACACCTGAAAACCTTTCGGCGCAATAAGCTGGCCCTTATATGGGAGAGTGAAGATGGGCATACTGAAACCATGTCATATTTCAGGCTTCACCAGGAAACATGCCGGTTTGCCAATGTTTTAAAAAGTATGGGTGTGAAAAAGGGAGATCGTGTAACCATTTACATGGGCCGGATTCCTGAAATCGTAACAGCCATGCTTGCCTGTGCCCGCATTGGGGCAGTCCATTCGGTGGTATATGGTGGGTTTTCTGTTGAATCGCTTACGGAAAGAATTGAAGACAGCCAGTCGCGCGTGCTGGTTGTTGCCGATGGTGGCTACCAACGAGGCAAAATTGTTCCCCTGAAACAAATTGCCGATGAAGCCTTGCAACGCGCCGGAACAGTAGAACATGTGGTTGTGGTAAAACGCACCGGGGAAGATGTATTTATGCAACCGGGAAGAGACATGTGGTACCATGAGCTGGTTAAGTTTCCAATAGCAAACAATACCTGCCAGTTGGAAATTATGGACGCTGAAGACCCACTTTTTATTCTATACACATCAGGCACAACAGGAAAGCCTAAAGCTATACTACACACCCATGGTGGCTATATGGTAGGTACCTATGTAACTACAAAATACTATCTAGATCTACAAGAAGAAGACCGTATTTGGTGCACCGCAGACCCAGGCTGGATTACCGGCCATAGCTACATTGTTTATGGCCCATTGCTAAATGGAGGTACCGTATTTATGTATGAAGGAGCTCCCTTTCACCCCTACCCCAACCGGTGGTGGCAAATGATCGAAAAATACGGCATCAATATCCTTTACACTGCACCTACCGCTATCAGGGGGTTTATGCGCTATGGCGACAGCTGGGTAAAAAGACACAATCTTTCCACACTGCGTATCCTTGGCTCTGTAGGAGAACCCATCAATCCGGAAGCCTGGAAATGGTATCATAAAGTTATCGGCAATGAAAGATGTCCGATAATTGATACCTGGTGGCAAACTGAAACCGGTATGCATATGATTTCACCCTTCCCTTCTGAAGTACTCAAGCCAGGATCGGGAGGTGTCCCATTCCCTGGTATAAAAATGGAAGTAGTAAATGAAGATGGGAAACCAGTAGCAGCCAACGAGGAAGGTTTTTTGGTAATAAAAACACCATGGCCAGCAATGGTGAGAACTTTATTTAATGATGACGAAAGATTTGTAGAACAGTACTGGTCTAAATTTCCAGGTGTTTATCTTACAGGAGACAGCGCCCGCATTGATGAAGACGGTTATATCTGGATCATCGGACGTGTGGATGATGTTATTAAAGTATCGGGGTATCGGCTGGGTTCAGCCGATATCGAAAGTGCCTGTGTCAGCCATCCGGCAATTGCAGAAGCTGCCGCAATTGGCGTACCCCACAACCTGAAAGGAAATGCCATTAACGTATTTGCCATTCTTAAAGATGGAAATCAGCCAAGCCAAAAACTGATCGAAGATCTTAGGGCTCATATTGGGCACGAAGTAGGTCCTATTGCAAAACCTGAAAAGATCGAATTTGTTGATAAACTCCCCAAAACCAGAAGTGGGAAAATTATGCGCCGGGTCTTAAAGGCACAGGCTCTGGGAGTTGATCCGGGAAATATCTCTACTTTGGAAGACTAAAATCAACAGATTATCAGGCCTTCTGCTGAATAAAAATCAGCTGCAGCTTACCCTATTATAATGTTTTTAAAGGTTGCATCAATGACTAAAACAGTTAATTTTGATGTAACCTTTAAATTTATGTTATGTTTTCTTTTAAGCAGGCAAATAAGTCTATTCAACTTATTGAAGATTTTCTGAATACTTTAGATCAGAGTTGTATCATTTTCAGAGAAGGAGTAAAAAACTATTTACATAAAAACCAGGGCAACTTCCGGGATAACCTGCAAACAATTAGCAAATTAGAAAACAAAGCAGATCAATTAAAAAAGCAAATAGAAGATATCCTTTATACCCATTCCTTAATGCCACAACTCAGAGGCGATATTTTACGGTTGATAGAAAACCTCGACGGAATATTAAATCAAAGTAAGGAAAGTCTTTTTCAGTTTGATGTTGAGGTACCTTACATTCCTGAAGAACTGCACAATGACCTGATACAATTGACCGACATTTCCATGTCTGCAGTAGAATCGGTAATACCTTCTGCCCGCTCTTATTTCAGGGATCCCGGCTCAGTAAAAGATAAATTACACAGGGTTTATCTTTACGAAAGTGAAGCCGATAAGCTGGCCGATTCCATCAAAAGAAAAGTTTTTCAACAGATGCCCCATATTGAAAAGTTAAGCCAGAAATTTCATTTGCGATACTTCACCCTTCACATAGAAGCCATATCCGATTCTGCAGAAAAAGTAGCAGACATGCTTTCTATCATGGCCATTAAAAGAACTCTTTAAGATTATAAAAAATGCTGTTTCTGGTTTTCATTTCCAGTGGATTGTTTTTAGGTTGGTCTTTAGGAGCCAATGATGCTGCCAATATTTTTGGCTCTGCAGTAGGTTCTAAAATGATCAGTTTTAAGCGGGCTGCCTGGATCGCCAGTATTTTTGTTGTATTGGGTGCTGTGTTGCAGGGCAAAGGCGGTGCAGAAACCCTCAACGCGCTGGGCACTGTAAATACACTCCCCGGAGCATTTACCGTATCGCTTTGCTCGGCATTGGTGGTATTCGCCATGACTAAAAGAAGTTTGCCTGTGTCCACCTCGCAGGCAATAGTAGGAGCAATTGTAGGATGGAGTTTTTTTAGCGGAAATCCTCCCGATTATAACGTACTGGGGAAAATTGTTACTACATGGGTAAGCGGCCCTGTTCTGGGAATGCTGTTTGCAGCCGGCCTGTTTATGCTGCTACGTAACTTTCTGAAAAGAACAAAAATCCACGTTATTAAACTTGATACCTACATTCGCATCTCCCTTGTTTTAACAGGGGCTTTTGGAGCATATAGCTTAGGAGCCAATAACATTGCCAATGTAATGGGTGTATTTATCCACTCAGCTCCGGCACTTTCCATTGATCTGGGTTTTTATAAAATCAGTGGCTCGCAGCTATTATTTCTTATAGGTGGACTGGCAATTTCTACAGGTATTTTCACTTACAGCCAAAAAGTAATGGCGAAAGTGGGCAATGGGATACTCTCCCTAACTCCGGAAGCGGCTTTGGTAGTAGTTCTATCGCAGGCGTTGGTATTGTTTCTTTTTTCATCGCAAAGATTTGCAGAACTGCTTATATTTTTGGGTATACCCCCGCTGCCATTGGTACCTGTATCAAGCACACAATTGGTAATTGGAGCACTTATTGGTATTGGATTGATTAAGGGATACCGTGAAATACGAATTTCAGCGCTTGCCGGAGTGGCAGCAGGATGGGTTGTTACACCAGTTGTTTCAGCATTATTAACCTTCTTCAGCCTTTTTATAGTCCAGAATGTTTTTGGTTTACAAGTAAGTACGAGCCTGCAAGATCATTCTGGATTACTCCCTGCAAGTAAGGCATCCAAAGATATAATCATATCAACACCAGCGCTCTGGTTTATGTTTATTTTAATTGGCATTGCTTTAATAACTCTATTTTATAAATTGCAAAATAGAAAATTGAAAACTATCAATACACAATTGAAAAATCAGATTGATGATTTTACGCAAGCGAAGAAACATGGAAATTGAAAGAAAATTTCTGGTAAAGGGCGATTACAAAAGTAGCGCAGTTAAAAAATACAGGATAGTGCAAGGCTACCTTTCTTCACACCCGGAAAGAAACGTAAGGATAAGGATTAAAGATATCAGAGGATACATTACCATCAAAGGAATAGGAAACGAATCCGGTATTACACGTTTTGAATGGGAAAAGGAAATATTGTTAAATGAAGCGAAACAATTGCTGGAATTATGCGAACCAGGGATAATTGAAAAAATCCGCTATCTGATTCCGGCTGGCAATCACAACTTTGAAGTAGACGAATTTAGGGGTGAAAACGAAGGTTTGGTATTAGCAGAAATTGAACTCAATGATGAAGAAGAACCTTTCATTAAACCACCATGGCTCGGAAAAGAGGTTACAGGAGATAAAAGATATTATAATGCTATGCTGTTAAAAAATCCTTATACTAAATGGTAGGCCCCCCCAGAAAATGTTCAAGATTAGTGCATAAAACCAGATTGGGCTTTTAAGTATATTGATATTGGATTATTTTGGCCAATATTTTGAACTGCCTTTTCATTTGCAGCTATGCATATTTTTAAAGCAAAAGGGTACTGAATATTCTAAAGAAATTAAAGGATTAAACCCAAAACTAAGTATATTTGCAACCTGAATATTCGCAGTTACCTGAATCACTCTGCTTTAACAAATATTCAAATAGTCAATAACATCATAAATCGGGAAAAAAATTTTGCTTTGCAAACATTATCTGTAATTGTACCGGCATACAACGAAGCCCAAACTATCCATCTGATTCTTGATAAGATATTGGATGCTAACCTACATGGGATAGAAAAAGAAATCATAATAGTAAATGATTTTAGTAGCGATAATACCATCCCGGTGGTTGAAAACTATATTAGTAAAAAAGCAGAGTATAATATCCGGCTTTTCAGCCAGGAAAAAAACATGGGAAAAGGAGCTGCCATTCACAGAGGAATCAAAGAAGCTACCGGAGATTTTATACTTATACAGGATGCAGATCTGGAATACGATCCCAATGAATACATCGAATTACTTAGCCCAATCCTGAATGGACATGCCGATGTTGTGTATGGCTCCAGGTTTATTGGTTCCAAGCCCCACAGAATTCTGTTTTTCTGGCATACAATAGGAAACAAAATTCTCACTTTTATTTCCAACATGTTCACCAATCTCAATCTTACTGATATGGAAACCTGCTACAAAGTTTTCAGAAGTGAAATGATCAAAAAACTGGATTTGCAGGAGAAGAGATTTGGTTTTGAACCAGAAGTAACAGCAGGGATTTCGCGCATACCAAAGATCCGCATCTATGAAGTAGGGATTTCTTATTATGGCAGAACCTACGATGATGGAAAGAAAATTGGCTGGAAAGATGGTTTCAGAGCCATCTGGTGTATTTTAAAATACAACATCTGGAAGAAGCAAACCAGTTTTTGATTTGCTATTAACATAACCCTTTTATTTACTTATTATCAAATCTGTTATGCTAAAAAAACTGATTGGGTTCTTTAAAATAGAATACTATGCCGTTATATCATTGATGGTGCTCCTGGCCATATTTTTTCTGGTAGTTTTTAATTTAACGGAAGGATTTATAGGTGGTGCAGATAGTCTTACCCATTATAAATTTTCAAGATTCTCGTGGCAGTATCCTGAGTTTTTACTTCACCACTGGGCAAAACCGGTATTTACCTTACTAACCAGCCCGTTTGCTCAGTTTGGCCATGATGGGGTAGCTCTTTTTAACATCATGGGAGGTTTGGCCAGCGCTTATCTGGCGTATTTAATTGCCCGCAAGCTTGGTTACAAATCTCGCCTGCTTGCTCCTATAATGCTTCTTTTTATGCCAATATATACTTTTAATGCTCTTTCCGGGCTAACCGAAGTATTGTTCGGACTATTCATTATTGCATCAACTTACCTGTGTTTAGATAAAAAATACTGGCAGGCTGCTTTATTAATCTCTTTTTCTCACTTGGTAAGAACCGAAGGCATTTTTATCATTCCTGTTTTTGGGTTGTATTTTCTAATCATTAAACAATACCGCCATATCCCATGGCTATTTGTTGGAACGGTAGTTTACAGCATTATCGGGTATTTCCATTTTAAAGATATTTTCTGGTTGATAACCCGAATGCCATATACCGGAGCCAAAGATCTTTATGGCACTGGAGCATTTACCCATTTCTTTAAACTGGCGCCCAAATTATTTGGAAATATTTCTGTAATATTTATTTTACTGGGCATTCTAACCCTTTTGGTGAAGCGGTTAATTTTAAATATGAAAAAAGTAAATGATGAAATAGTCCTTATTCTTCTTCCGTTTTTTATTTACTTTTTTGCTCATGTAATGATGTGGTGGAGCGGCATCGGGAACTCTTTGGGAATGCATCGATATGTGGTTGCCATTGTGCCCCTGGGCGCTATCCTGGCTCTCATTGGATTTGACATGCTAAAGACTCAACTCGATAATAGAATCAAAACCCCCATACCGGGTTACCTACTAACCATTGTGATAGTTATTCTTTTTGTGAATCAGCCATTTAAGCATCTTTACAATTTCCCTTATAAATTGGACGGCATGGAAAAAGTTATGTACGAAGCTTCTAATTTCATAAAAGATAATAACCTGAATGAAAACAAGATCTTTTATAATGATCCGGCTTTCTTTTATTTTATAGGTTTTAACCCTTACGATACTCTTCAATCCCAATCTCTGGCCTTCAAGCCCTATGAAAGAAAAGAGATAGTAAAGCCGGGAGAAATTGTGATATGGGATGGTCATTTCACTGCTCTGAGAAAAATTGATCTTGATAGTCTTAAAGCCAGTCCTTTGTATGATGAAGTAGGAACTTTTGAACCCAAAAACCCCTTTAAAATTTTCGACACGGATTATCGCGTTGTTGTTTTTCAACGCAATGAACAGGAATAGACTTAGGTGATTCAATTTCTTCTAGCCAAGAAATATCTTGCATCTGTAAATGCTCCCTTCTATAATATGATGGTGATATTTTGGCTCTACCCTGCCTTTGAAAACAGTTCTACATAATTTATTATGAGATATGTAATTTTTTCAAAATCCCTTTTCTGTTTTTATGCTTAATGAATTAATTTTATGAGAACAAGCGGTATAAAAAACATTAAAACCCCTTAAAATGAGAAAATTAGCCAGTATCCAAAAAATAATAGCACTGGAACCTATTGAAGGCGCTGATGCCATAGAAAGGGCCACCGTGTTAGGATGGCAACTGGTGGTTAAAAAAGGAGAATTCAATGTAGGCGATTTGGCGGTGTATTGCGAAATCGACAGCCTGATGCCTGAACGGCCTGAATTTGAATTTCTCAAAGCTCGTAAAATGCGGATCAGAACGGTCAGGTTAAGAGGCCAGATATCACAGGGAATCTGTTTCCCACCCTCAATTCTGCCACCCAACTTTCTAATCGAATAGGGTGCTGATTGTACCGAGGCATTAGGGATTACAAAGTACGACCCTCCGGTACCGGCCAATTTGAGCGGTATTGCCAAAGGGAAATTCCCTTCGTTTATACCTAAAACCGACGAAACCCGGGTGCAAAACATGCAAAAAGCTCTTGACAAATACAAGGGAGTAAAATGTTATGTTACCAAGAAAATTGATGGCAGCTCAACAACATATTACATCAATTAAGGGAGAGTTTGGTGTGTGCAGCCGAAATCTCGACCTTTTGGAAGACGAATCAAACACCTTTTGGAAGGTTGCAAGACAACAAAACGTGGAGGAAAAACTTCGCTCACTCGCTAAAAACATTGCTCTACAGGGCGAATTGGTAGGCGAAAGTGTTCAAAGTAATAAGCTAAAGCTCAAAGGGCAAACCGTTAAATTTTTTAATGCCTATGACATAGATCAGCGGTCTTATTTTAACTTCCAGGAGTTGCAACAACTGCTTGAAAACCTTTCGCTCGAAATGGTACCGTTAATCTCTACAGAATATATTCTTAAAAACGATATAAATGCCATTATTAAAATGGCAACCATGAAAAGCATTGTTAACCCAGCTACCTTGGCAGAAGGCATCGTGATACGTCCACTCGAAGAAATCTCAGATGTATTCCTTCTCAATGAAAACCTTACTGATGGCCGCCTGAGCTTCAAAGCCAACAACCCTGAGTTTTTGCTTAAGTACGGAGAATAATCTAAGGGAAAGGTATAGATTACGCCCCAATATTCTGTAACCTTTATTCTCTGATTACGGATTTCTAAAAAAATACGAGTCTAAATTCCTGCTGGAAAAGTTTTTAGTGCTTTAGATGCAAGGCGACAAGGAGAAGTTGAATAATAATCATGCGTGCCGAAGGCAACGAAGCAGATAATTTACTAAAAACAAAAATAGCATGCAAGGCTTTCAACACATAACTATGTGAAAACTTTGAACTTTAGGTACTCGGTTATTTATAAATAAATGACATCATCTTAATTGACCTGTATTAACTGAATAACTTCGGTACCAATATCTTCAAGAATGGTAATTTCACCTGTGGGGGATATCTGCAAATTAACCTTATTTCCATCTGCCATGCGCAATGCATTCACATAAACAAAATCATCAGAGGCAACAGCCATTTTATAAACATCATATGAACCCTTTGGTAAAAGGTTTTCAGCCTGGTGAGGAAATACAGATGGATCAACTTTAAGCAGCACAGGTTGATTTCCATCCATCCCACTCAGGTAATATTTGTTATCCGAGCTCATCCCATTAAAAATATTCGTGATTCCCAGTTCCGACATAGAAAATGCCCTGATCTGACTCTCCGAATTGTAAACTTCTGCTACCACCTTACCATCAATATTCATATTGTCAGTAAATTCCATAACAACAATTTTATTGATACTTTTCATTTTGAATATATAGCTGTTCCTTATATAGGTATTTTCAGCAGATGAGTGATCAACAAAACCAACTGTTTCATAGTTAATCTGTCCGTTATTAATAGTTAATCGTTCTACAACAGGTAATATGGGTATGCCTGGCTCATAAGCCGGAGTGTAGGAGAAATAGAAATTATTATCGAAGCCACGCCAAAAGGGTACAATGTTTTTTTCTGGATAAGCCAGACCACCATTGTTAAAACGAATACGGGTAGTTCCCTGGGTAGATATGCCACCCGAGTTAAAAATAACGTGGCCCTGTCCATTTACTCTGTAATTCATTACACCTTCACCACTCTCTCCGCCGGTAGTAAGCGCCTGCATACTAATATTTTCAGGATTTTGGGTACTGATCTTTTGAATATCTCCCTTACCAACAAAGTAAATATAGCCTGCATCGTCCCTTTGCAATAGAACGGTCATATCTTCGTTTTTAAACATTTGATGGTAATGGTTCCACATTTTATCGGGTCCGAAACCCAGGGGGATCTGAAAAACAGCCCCATCTGAAAGGCGAACCAGGAAATCGTATTGATAAGGAAGATTTGAATTATCTTCATTATATTCCTCAAAACAAACGATCAAATGATTATCATCAGCATTGTAAATCCGGTCAGGATAAATCAACGTTGAAACTTCTGTGGAATCAAGAACCATATCAGTACCATTTTCTGTTTCCACAAAAACAGTATCCACTTTCCAATATTTTACTTCCTGCACCACACCATCGTCTGTAATTTTAAAAAGAGATGTGGACTCATTGCCTGATTTTAGCCCACCAGATTTCCTTACGTTCTCATTTCCTCCAATTATAAGTGCCTTAGCTCCAATTACATCAAGAAAATTTATTTGGCCAACTATTCTCGTTTCCTTTCGGAAAGATTCAGTTTTCTCGCAACTAACAATCCATAATAATGGAAAGACCAACAACGATATAGATAATAATTGCAAAATCTTGTGAAGAATGTTTTTCATAATTGCTTTTTTGGTTAACAATGAAAGGAATGTAAAATTTCGTAAAAATACAGCCAAAATTTCTGTTTTTTATCAGTAGACCACTGATTTATACTTGACAAACCTGCTCATTTGACTTATTAAATCAATTTTCTATTGGTCTTAACCAATGTGTGATATCAGACTGGGGACAATTTGGAGTGAGATAAATAATGCTAAAGCATTCTTATTATCTTGATTTGGGTGGGTTACACATTTCAATAAATTACAAAAATTACCCTTTTTGACCGAAAAGTAAAGTTTGTTCTGATTTAACAAATGAATCCAGAAAGATTATGGCGTATCAGCTTTTTAATCACTTTAACACTTTAAAAGGTTAAAATAAATGAATAAAAAAATGGTGGCTAAACAAAAGGCGAGCCCTGCACCCGCCTATTGCCTTTTAACCACCAAAACAAAAACAACATTAACCAATAAAAACAACCAAAAAATGATTAAAATTTTCAGCACACCAAATTAATAATTATTTCATAAAACACAAAACTTTTTATAGTAAAAACATCATAAAATACCACAAAAATAAAGTGTTGATTAGTTGCAATTTTTCACCAACCTGATCGTCTGTTGAAAGGTGAATTGTAAAATGACCCTGGAGATGTGTATGGATTGAAAGGATTATATCCATTGGAGATATTAACCCCGGCCCCAATGCTAAATTTTTCTGATATTTTGTAATCCAACCCCATTACCATGCCCGAGGCATTCATATTAAAAGCCTGTGGGTTCATTTGTCCAGGAAAATCATTAAACATCATGGCACCCATGTTATTTCTTTCGGTCCAGGCGCCACCGGTAATGGTAAGCCTGGGATTTAACTGATAGGCCCCAAATGCATAAACTGTTGTGGATAAAAATCTGTTGGGTGCCGATACTGGAACCCCTAATGAAGCTGTGCCACCTTGAAAAGAAGATGTTGACAGTACACTACCCACCATTAAGCTAAAGTTTTGCCCTGGTCGGAAAGTAAGATAGGGAGCAATAGATTGAGAAAACATCCCACCACCGTAACCAGTAGAAAAACTTGAACCCAATTGCATACCAAATTGGGTTGAGGGATTCATAAAACTATAATTATCATTTAGTAATGAAATATTACTTTCATTTTGATCCTGCGAAAACAAATACCCTGACAACAAAAGGGTAAAAGCAAAAAAAACGAGTTTGGTTCTCATAGCATAAAATTTTTAAATAGCTTTAAACCTAAGAATTTAAAGAGGCCAAATGGTTTTAAAAACAGGCCTTTGCCTTCAAAATTACAAAAAAAAGAGTGCACTAATTTAGGGGTTAAGTTTTTTTATCTTTTCAGAAGTCTTTGATTACTTTTGCAGCCACAAACACCAAGCAATTTTAAAAATCGCAACCCACTAAATATCATATTTTTATGAAATTTAATAAAGAACGTACACCTATCTGGAATTCAATAAAAAGTTACGCAATAATTACACTGGGCTTGTTTGTTAATGCGTTGGCATGGACAGCTTTTATTATCCCTTCAGAAATTGTAGGGGGTGGCGTAACAGGTTTAAGTACGCTTATATTTTATGCCACGGGGTTTCCTGTAGGTGTAACATTCTTTCTCATCAATATTGTGCTCATCATTCTGGGTATTAAAAGTCTAGGGTTGTCATTCGGTATACGTACTATGTATGGTGTTGCAGTATTATCGCTCTTTCTTGGTTTTCTTCAGCAATATATTACAGAACCTGTTGTTGATGATCGTTTCATGTCTGCTATTATTGGAGGAATTATGGGAGGAGCTAGTGTTGGATTGGTTTTTTCGCAGGGGGGCAGTACCGGAGGAACCGATATAATTGCTATGATAATCAACAAATACCGCAATATTAGCCCCGGGAAACTGATACTTTACATGGATGTAATAATTATTTCCAGCTCCTATTTTTTGTTTCAATCTCTTGAGGTTTTAGTCTATGGTTTTGTCGTCATGTCTGTGGCTTCTTATGCTATTGATATGGTTTTAATGGGCCACCGGCAGAGTGTACAAATGTTTATTTTTAGCAAAAAGCATGATATTATTGCTGAACAAATTGCCAATGATATTAACAGAGGAGTAACACTACTCAATGGAAAGGGCTGGTATAGCAAAGAAGAAAGTAATATAATAATGGTTGTAGTAAGAAGGTATGAGAGCAATCAGATTTTCCGTACCATTAAACAGGTTGATCCGGATGCATTTATTTCCATTACTAACGTTATGGGGGTATTTGGTAAAGGCTTTGATCCAATTAAGTACTAATTTATTTACTAAAAAAAACTATTTTTTTAATAGCTGCAGAAAGCTTTATACTATCTGTTGAATAAAGCCAGGATTAATCAGGAAGTATGTTTGTAAAAAAAATACTTCCTGATTAATCTCTATCTTGATCTGTATAAAAATCTTTTATAAGGTGAACTTTAGGATAATATAAATTGCTTTACCTTTGCAAAAATTTTAAGGCATGAGCGTTGCAAAACAAAAAAATATAATCCACAGCACCTTTCTTCTTGTAGTTTTGTACCTGATATTACTGCCTTTTGAACATCCCATGTATGCCAATTCAAAGGAAGAAAATACTTTTTCTGATCAGGATTATTCAACAGATTTTCCAGTAGCTTCGGAAAATAACCAGGAAAAAACAGCCTTTGACAATCCACACGAACTTAAAGCAACTATCCCGTTTGTAGAAGAGCAACGCCTTAAAGATCAATCTACTATTATTATTACATCCTGGATCTTGTTTTCTTTACTTGTAGTAGCAGTAGCCAGGTATCTTTTTCCTGTCCGTTTTAAAGAAACCTTACTGGCAGCATGGGATTCAAGGTTTTTTAATTATCTGGAAAGAGAAACCGGCTTACTTAATCATTGGGTATCCTTGTTTCTTTACATTAATTATCTGCTGAGTTTTTCCCTGCTACTCTATCAAAGCATTGTTTTCTATAAGATTTCTCATTTGTTACATCACATTGGAACACTAACACTCCTGGCAGCTTCCCTGGCACTTCTGAGTATTTTTCTTGCTTTTAAGTATCTGCTCATGTATTTTACTGCCTGGATTTTTAAAACAGGAAATCCCACTGAATTATATTTGCGAAACATCTTTTTGGTAAACAAATTTACCGGAATAGTTTTATTACCCTTTCTCATTGTTAACCATAACTATGGTTCTGGCTATATTTTAACAGCAGCATGGGGGGTATTAATTATTATGGAACTATTCAGGGTATTTAAGGTTGCCAGAATAGGACTATCAATGAAGGGCTTTTCAGTCTATCATTTAATTTTGTATCTTTGCGCCGTCGAAATTGCACCTATTCTTTTTCTTATAAAATATTCTAAAACCCTTATCTATTAATAAAAATATAATACGCAGTTTTTTAAAAACCCAAACAAATATCCTTTTTATTAAACAATAAAGACATAAAAAACGATAACAATCCATTCAAAGCCAAAGCAAAAAGAGTTAAATTAAATAAATAAGGAGAGAACAAGCTTGAAAATTAAAAACGTTTTAATATCGCAGCCTCAGCCCGAAAACGAAAAATCGCCATACTCAGATCTGGCAAAGCAGTTCAACCTGAATATTGTTTTTCGGAAGCTGATAAAAATTCAGCGTATCGACAATAAAGAGTTTCGAAAGCAACGAATAAACGTACTGGATCACAGTGCCATAATATTTACGAGTAAACACGCAGTAGATCATTTTTTCAGCCTATGCGACGAACTCAGGGTTACTATTCCTGAAACCATGAAGTACTTTTGCGTAAGTGAGGCCATTGCATTGTACTTGCAAAAATATGTGCAATACCGCAAAAGAAAAATCTTTTTTGGCAATAGTAAGTTTCCTGAACTGCTTGAACTGATCAAAAAACAGAAATCAGAGAACTATTTTTTCCCTTGTGCTGCCAATCATACCAGTGAGATTCCTGAATTATTAAAAGCCAATAAGGTAAATCATGTTGCTGTACCCATCTATAAAACAGTACCCGATGAAGTTAATGACATAAACATTAATGATTTCCAAATGATCGTTTTTTTCAGCCCTTTCGGAATAGATTCTTTGATTAAAAATTTCCCGGACTATAAAAAAGGAGATAACCTTTTTGCCGCTTTTGGCGCAAGTACTCTAAAAGCTTGTGAGGATGCAGGATTTCCTGTTGAGATAAAAGCTCCTACACCCGAAGCACCTTCCATGACGATGGCCATTGAACAATTTCTTCAGTCCAACGGCAAAAAATAAAAACTATTTAAATATGGCTAAGATATCAGCCAACCTTAAATTACACGGCTTTTCAAAAAGAGAACGGTTGTGCAATTTTTCCTTAAAAGATTTGCTTTTTGATCGGGGAAATACTTTTCACAGCTATCCATTTAAAGTATACTGGAAACTCATTGATATCAATCTTGAGAAAGTTTTCTTCAAGAATTCATTGGAATATTTTGACGCTCCGCAATCCAACTTACCCCAATGGAAAAAATTACAAAATCCATCCTATCCATTTAAAAAAATACCCGAAAACGCTTTCTTTACCCATCCTGCTCAATGTCTGGTGGGTGTTCCGGCAAAAATTCATAAAAAAGCTGTTGTGCGAAATCATCTTAAAAGATTAACCAGAGAAGCCTATCGAAAAAATAAAATTTCTATGTATACGTTTGTGCAACAAATAGATTGCTTTTTACTTGTAGCCTTTATCTATACTGCCAGACCCATTCTTTCCAGTAAAGAAATTGAACAGAAAATCATTGTATCTTTACAAAGAATTCAAGAAAATTTTTTAATCCAACAAAATGACTGAATGCCATTTTTTCTAAATATATACCAGGGCATCAGCAAAATATTGCAATATATCTTTATTTTGATCATCCGGTTTTACCAGGGAGCAATTTCTCCCTATTTTCCTCCATCTTGCCGTTATACACCTACTTGTTCTCAATATGGCATTGAAGCTCTTAAAAAGCACGGCCCCTTTTACGGCGGATGGCTTACAATTAAGCGAATAGCATCTTGCAACCCATGGGGCGGTAGCGGCTATGATCCGGTCCCTGAAAAGAAAGAAAATAACATCAAAAAATAATTACATAAACTCATCATCAATTATGAAGAACAAAAAATCTTTTAAAACTAAATCTGCAACCCTTGTATTGTTTATTGCCCTGTTAGGTACTTCCTTAATTTCAGTCGGATTTGTTAACAAGAATTTCGAGATAGCCAAAAACCTCGATATATTTGCCACTCTTTTTCGTGAACTCACCATTAACTATGTTGACGAGATAAATACTGCTGGTTTGATGAAAACCGGAATCGATGAGATGCTGGCTTCGCTTGATCCTTATACCAATTTCATTCCTGAATCTGATATAGAAGATGTACGGTTTATGACTACCGGGCAATATGGCGGTATTGGTGCCTTAATAATGCGTAGAGGCGAATTTATTTTTATTTCTGAAGCTTACGAAGGATTTCCTGCTGACAAAGCTGGACTGATGCCCGGAGATAAAATTTTGGAGATCAACAACCAATCAGCACAGGGGCGTAACCAGGAAGAAGTAAGCAGCCTTTTAAAAGGACAGCCAGGTACTGAAGTAGAAATAGTTATTAAACGTGCGGGCTTTGAAGAGCCTATAACCAAAACTATGACACGCGAAGTGGTGAAAATTGACAACATACCCTACTATGGTATGCTGAATGAGAATACTGGCTATATAAGACTTAGCTCATTTACCCAAAATGCCGGAAAAGAAGTGAAGGAAGCCTTTAATACACTAAAATCCGAAAATGATCTTCAAAATATTGTTCTGGATTTGCGGGGAAACGGCGGTGGATTATTACACGAGGCTATTAACATTACTAATATTTTTGTTGATAAAGGCCAGGTAGTGGTAAAAACACAAGGTAAAATTGAAGAACGAAACATGATTAATAGTACACTTAACAATGCTATTGATACTACCATTCCACTGGTAGTGCTGGTTGACCGGTCAAGCGCATCGGCATCAGAAATTGTGGCAGGAGCTATTCAGGATCTTGATAGAGGGGTGATTCTAGGGCAAAGAACATTTGGAAAAGGGCTGGTACAAAACGTAATCCCACTTAGCTATAATACCCAGCTTAAAGTTACCATTGCCAAATACTATATACCCAGTGGCCGTTGTATTCAGGCAATTGACTATGCTCATAAAAATGAAGACGGAAGCGTTGCAACTATACCCGATTCTCTTAAAGTAGCATTTACCACCAGCAATGGAAGAACCGTGTATGATGGTGGCGGCATTGAACCAGATCTTTTTGTTAATCCCTTGTCCTTAAGTGATATTTCAATTGCACTCATTACCAAATTTCATATTTTTGAGTTTGCCAGCGAATATCATCGCACCCATGGTGAAATTCCTCCTGCCAAAGAGTTTGAAATTACTGATGAGATTTATAATAATTTTATTGCTTTTCTGAAAGGTAAAGACTACGGTTATGAAACCGAAATTGAATCCCTCGCAGATTTACTGAAAAAAAGAAGTAAAGAAGAAGATCTCCTTGAAGAAATTGAAGCCGAATTACAGTCTATCGAGGAAAAGATCAACAAAACCAAAGAGAATGATCTGATCACCTACCGCAACGAGATAGAGATGCTACTGAGAGATGAGATTGTAGGACGCTATTACAAACAAAAAGGACGTATCATCGCATCTCTTAGCCACGACCCTGAAATAGAACAGGCAATCCAGTTATTCCAGAATCAGGAACAATATAACAGCATCTTAAATCCAGGAAAATAAAAACATTAATAGATGAGTCCACTACAAAAAATATATTTTTTATGATTACCATCAAATCCGAATTCGTAATGCTTTGTAATTTAATTAGTTACAAACTCCCCCTTTTAGGGGGTCGGGGGGTCTGCTACTTTTTGGAATGGACTCATAGATTACTATTCCCTTAATAAAAATTTCAAAACACACAAAAATAAAAGTTATGTACGAAAAACTCAAAGAGCATTTACAAACCCAGTTGAAAGAAATTGATGATGCCGGTTTGTTTAAGAAAGAAAGAATTATTACCAGCCCACAACAAGCGGAAATAACCCTTGATTCGGGCAAAAAAGTATTAAACTTCTGCGCAAATAATTATTTGGGATTATCTAACCATCCATCGGTAATTGATGGTGCAAAAAAAGCTCTTGAAACGCATGGTTATGGATTATCTTCCGTGCGGTTCATCTGCGGAACCCAAGATATACACAAAGAACTTGAGAAAAGAATTGCTGATTTTTTTGGCACCGAAGACACCATTTTATATGCTGCTTGCTTTGATGCCAATGGTGGCGTTTTTGAACCCCTTTTCGATGAGAATGATGCCATCATTTCTGATGCGCTCAATCATGCATCCATTATCGACGGTGTGCGACTTTGCAAAGCAGCCCGCTTCCGTTATGCCCATGCCGATATGGTTGACCTGGAAAAGCAGTTAATTGCTGCGCAGGCCCTGAGACATAGAATTATCGTAACAGACGGAGTTTTTTCTATGGATGGCGATATAGCCAAAATGGATCAAATTTGCACCCTTGCAGAAAAGTATGATGCTCTGGTTATGACCGACGAATGCCACTCGGCTGGCTTTATCGGAAAAACTGGCCGGGGAGCCCCCGAATATCATAATGTTTTGGATAAGATAGATATCATAACCGGAACCCTTGGCAAAGCGCTGGGTGGTGGCCTGGGTGGCTTCACTACAGGGAAAAAAGAGATTATTGAGGTGCTGAGACAACGCTCACGGCCCTACCTGTTTTCCAATTCTTTAAGTCCCGCAATTGTGGGTGCATCGCTGGCAGTTTTTGATCTCATTGCTGACAACACCAAATACAGAGATAAATTGATGGATAATGCTGCTTACTTTAGAGAGAAAATATCTGCAGCTGGTTTCGATCTGAAACCATCAGATTCTGCCATTGTAGCGTTAATGCTTTATGATGCTGCGCTATCTCAAAAATTTGCCGCCCGCATGCTCGAAGAGGGCATTTATGTTATCGGGTTCTATTTCCCGGTTGTGCCACGTGAGCAGGCCCGTATCAGAATTCAGCTTTCAGCAGCTCACGAAAAACACCACCTTGACAAAGCCATAGAAGCCTTTATTAAAGTTGGAAAAGAACTAAAGGTGATTTGAAAAACCCCAACAAAACAGGTAGGATGAAATGCAAGCATCCTGCCTGTTTTATTTTTAAACAATTGTTGAAATTTATTACTTTTGCGATTTTGTTATCACATATAAAGAAAACTTTCGTATAATCATATAATTAAAAAGTAAATATAAAAAACAGATTTTATGCAATACCTTAACAGTGTAATTATTGGAACCGGAAGCTATATTCCTACCGTTATAATAAAAAATAGCGATTTTGTAAAGCAATCATTTTTTGAAAAAGATGAATCAGCCATTGATAGCCCGGGCGAAATAGTAGTTAAGAAGTTCAAAGATATAACAGGTATTGCCGAACGACGATGGGTTGAATCTAACCAAACCTGTTCAGATATAGCTGCCATTGCTGCAAAAAAAGCTATTGAAGACGCAGGGATTGACCCTGAAACACTGGATCACATAATTCAGGCGCATAATTTTGGTGATGTAAAATCCAACACCATACAAACCGATACTTTGCCTTGTTTGGCAGCACGTGTAAAACAACTTTTAGGAATAAAAAATCCATCCTGTGTTGCTTATGATATTATTTTCGGCTGCCCTGGTTGGGTACAGGGAATTATTCAGGCTGATTCTTTTATTAAATCAGGTTTGGCGAAAAGAGTTTTGGTTATTGGTGCTGATGTTATTTCAAGGGTGGCAGATAAATATGATCGTGATACAATGATCTTTTCTGACGGTGCCGGAGCAGCTGTTATTGAAGGAAAAGAAGAATCTGAAAAGAGGGGCATTTTATCTTCTGCCACCGTTTCGCATACAAAAGATGAAGCTTATTATCTTTATTTGGGTAAATCCAATGCACCGGAAAGCGACCATAATATACGTTATATAAAAATGCACGGACGTAAAATCTACGAATACTCCATTACCAACGTACCCCATGCCATTAAAGCAGCTCTTGACAAAACAGATATTCCGGTAGAAAATGTTAAGAAAATATTGATTCATCAGGCCAACGAAAAAATGGATGAAGCCATTATCAAACGGTTTTACCGCTTATACCAAAAACAGCAGGATGTTTCTGACGTTATGCCCATGAACATTCATGAGTTGGGCAACAGCTCCGTGGCAACAGTTCCTACGCTTTACGATATGGTAATGAAAGGGAGTTTTGAAAAACATACTATCCATGATAATGATGTTATTGTTTTTGCTTCAGTAGGTGCGGGTATGCATATCAATGCGGTGGTTTATAAGCAATAACAAACCAAATTTAGACATTGGTTATTTTCACGTATATTTGCATTTTAAGGGTGTAAATTTTGACATTTTTTTCCCTTTCAGCAAAAGAACCTTATCCTTAAGCCAAATGCGTTGTGAAAAAATAGTTGAGCCATGCTTGTAAAAAGTAATCCCTTTGTAATCTTCCTGTTTTGGCTATTGATTTTTAATACAGGAAGTGTTTTTTCACAAAATCCTTCAGCCCGCTTTCGCGATATATTCGAAAAAGAGACCCGGAGCAACCAGGAATCCCAATACGGCAACTTTAAGAATACCGGCCCACTAAGTTTTTTTCCTGATACTTTGCCAGAATGGTTTTTTCAACCACCCCAATCATCTCATAACAATATTTATGCTATTGGCATCTCTGATCCTGATATACCTGAAGAAGAAGCGATACAGCAAGCATTTTACCGGGCCAGGGTTCTTTCGTCTATGTTTTTCCAATCAAAAGTAGAATACATCCGGGATATTTTCACATCTAACCAGGAAGATGTTTACCAAAGAGGCTACCGGCAACGATTCGATACTTTTTTCAGAATAACATCACGATTAGAGGCTGACAGCAGTCAATTCAACATTGTTGAAAAACATTTAACACGCTATAATGAAGCTATTGTTTTGGTTTCTTACATGCCCGGCATGCCGGTCAACACAGTGAATAAGGGTATTTCTGATAAAATAATCAGCATGGCGAAACTTCTTTATATTGAAGCTCAGGTGGGAGACGCTTTTGAGCCGCAATCATCCTACGAAATTATTTCGACGATTCAAGACCATGACAGCCAGAACGCAAATGCCAGTTACATCTCAATTAAAAAGGGTAACAGGGAACTGATAGATTCTGAATTCCTGGGCAAAAAGATCAACTATCCGCTTTTTGTCTATAGATATGTAAATCCGCAATGGCCTGCATTTACCCGACCCTTGGTTAGCCATAACGGCCTGTGGGCATTATTTGCACAAGATTTTCTGGAACATATTACCCTTACCACAGAACAATCTACCTTACGTCTTAAAACCCTGACTGAGCAAACACAACCTGGACTTTCTGACATGTTGAGAGAAGTTTCTTCTATGAATGCCAAAATTTATTTAAAGAAAATAGACTTCTCAAATAAAAATATGAAGTTTGAAATTATTTTTGAAGAATTACCCTGAAGAATTAATAAAAAGCTCAACTCCAAACTTCCATCATCCGAAACTTTTGCAACGGAGCCAGCCAATCACACATTTTACATTCCGTCAGAATATTCTTCAGATTCGTTAAAAACAGAGCAGGTACCATCTGGTATAAAGATTTTTAAACTGGTAAGAGTCTGACTCACAATGAATCTAATCTCATCGAATAACTCTCAACCCCAGGTGAGCGGCCAAATCATTTTTTTCAATGAAGGAGAAATTACTCACGATTTGCGACTAAAGGTATCGTTAACGATGTTGAACCATTTGGTAAAGGCATTTCCTTTGTTTGCAGGATTATCTTCGTAGCCATAACCATAGCCGTAGCCATAACCATAACCATAGCCATAACCGTAGCCAGTTTTTGAGAGTTTTACATCATTAATTTCTATGCAAATATTTTTTGCATCAATTTTTTCTGCAAATTCATTCAGAAAGTCCAGACTGGATTTATCGCTGAATTTCTGACGAACAATAAATACCACTACGTCGGAATACTTTATTAGCGGAATACCATCAGGAACAATACCAATGGGAGGTGTATCGATAATTAAATAGTCATATTTTGATCTGAGTTTATCAAGAAGTTCGAGCATTTTTTCCGACTCTAGCAATTCACTGGGATTTGGCGGGACTGGACCTGCGGTTATTACATCAAGAAAAGGACTATGGTTAACTTTCTGAATAATCTCTTCCATCGTATTTTTACCCGACAAATAATTCGCTAATCCGGGTATTTGGTCTATTTGAAAATCATTAAAAATTCTTGGTTTCCTTAGATCAGCCCCAATAAGCAGAGTTTTCTTCTCTGACAACGCAATTACCGAAGCCAGATTAATAGCGGTAAAGGTTTTACCTTCCTGAGATCGGGTTGATGAAATTGAAATAACCTTATTGGCAGACTGTGTAGCAAAATATTGAAGATTGGTTCTCATGGCTCGAAATGCTTCGGTAACAGGAGATTTATTCTCTTCAAATACTACAAGGTTTAATGCTTCATGTTTGGCAGCGAATTTATTATGAGGAATAACTCCCAGAATAGGGAAGTCAACCACATCAGAAACTTCTTTTTTATCCTGAATACGTGTGTCGAAAAAATCGCGCAGTAGAATAAAGGCCAAAGGGATAACCAGTCCTGCAACCAATGCAAAAGTATAATTTCTCCTTTCTTTGGGAGCAACAATAGATGTAAACCGGGCTTGGTCAACAATTTTATGATCTGGCACATTGCTCGCCATGGCAATACCGGCTTCAGCGCGTTTTTCGAGCAAGTAGTTATACGTGGCATTGCTAAGGTTGAACCTTCGTTCAATACCAATAAATTCACGGGCTGTCCCGGGTAATTCTCCAACACGCTCTTCAACTTTGGCAATGCGTCTGTCGAGATCTGCCATCAGAATATCAGAAGCATTTTTAATGCTGTTAAGGTTTTCTTCTAATGCTCTAAGGCTTAAATCTATTTGGCGATTAATATTTTGAATATTCGGATTTTCCCGGGTACCTAACTCTGCTAGCTGAGCCCTTTCCGTATATAAATTGCTTATTTCCATAATAAGATTATGCAGCATCCCATCTTGAATTCCCAAGGCTGAAGGACTGAAAATCTCCCTAAAGTCCTTTTTTTCTCTTATGTATTCGAGAAGATAATCATAATATTGCCTTTTAAGATTTTCAATGGCCCGTTGGTTATCCAGCTGTTGCAATTCTCCATAAAACTGGGTAGATGCTGCACCAATTTCCATAAGTTGGTTGCGTTGCCTGAAATCTTCCAAAGATGATTCGGCAAGTACCAGAGAATCAGAGATTACGTCTATCTGTTTATCAATAAATAAAATGGTATTTTCTGCAATTTCGTTTTTCTCATAAAGACTTTGCTGCACGTAAACCTGAGTAAGAGTATTCAGAAAATCAATAGCCCTTTCAGGATGAGTTGCTTCAAAAGCGAGCTGAACTATGGAAACTTCATCATTGAGTGGTGCAATGGTCAGTCCGCTCAAATATTGCCCGGTAAGAGAACCAATATTATTAATAACAAAAAGGTATTCTCTCCCAATATGGCTTTGGGGTGTAAAGTTTGTATTTTTTTGTAGCCGGACTTTATAACCACTTTCTGAAAAAATATCGCCAAAACTCAGTGTTACCGGTTCACTATCATTTCTGAAAAAAAAACGTGCGTCATCCGTTAGCTTTATTTCAAAGGAGTTCTCAGATAAAATTTTAACATGAAAGGGTTTCCCGTAGGGAATCCCGGATGTTCGATCCCAATCTACCAAAAAAGGTGTGTATTGGTAAATCTCTGTGGTTCGGATTTCACCAACAAGACGACCAATATTATAGTATGATACTTCCACATCCATTTTTCTTAGGGCAGAATCAACCATAGAATAAGACTTCAGAACCGACATTTCATTAAATATGTTGTTTCGCTGATAAAAAAGGTCCAATTCTCCCATGATCTGCCCGGGCCTGAAACCACCTTTTCGATCATCTCGAATAAGAATTGTCGCTTGCGTGCGATAAACGGTTTCCGAGAATTTATTAAAAAAATAAGCTATGGTAAGCGCAACTGTAACACTAATTACAAACCAATACCAAAACCTGACATATTTAAAAATCAGCTTTTTAATATCGAGTGTTTCTTCGCGGAAAGGATCTTTATTCATTTTTTAGGTTATATTGTTACCAGAAATAAATATTCACAAACAATTTTATTTTTAATTACTTGAAATAGGTAACCAGGAATAAAACGAAGGATACCGTAGAAAACACCAATGATATTGGGAATTGAGAAATACCAAGCCTTTCTAGTTTGTAGGGTTCTATATAAACAATATCGTTGGGTTGCAGATAAAAATAATCTGAGCGCAGAGCATCAGCATCATTCAGGTTGATCTTGCCAAAAGTTGCTCCCTCATCGGTCTGCCTTACTATTGTAATGTTGCGATTACCAAAAGCGGTAAGATCACCAGAAACAGACATTAAGTCAATAATATTAATTCTGTTGTCGTAAATATAGTATTTACCGGGGCTGCCCACTTCTCCAATTACTGTAACCGAAAAATTAACCAGCTTAACAAGTACAGTGGCTCCGATTAAGAACTCTCCCACAAGCTCTTCTATGTGTTTGGTCGCTTCGTCCAGGGTTTTATTCGCCACATTTACCTTTCCAACTACCGGCATGGTTACATTGCCATCGTCATCAATCGTATAACCATATAAAAACATTTGCGGATTACCTATACCACCGCCCCCCTGGGTTGTAGTTCGCTGCCCGGTTCTGTCGCTGTTAAACATGGCATAGGATTTCTCATCCAGGGTAAGCACCTGGATATAGAGAATATCTCCCGATTTTAATCGATAATCAGGACGCGAAAATAAAATAGTATCCACTTCATCAGCTTGTTTCTGCAAGTAAAGAATTTTTTTATGAGGTATGCAGGATGATGCAAATAACAGAAAAAAGGTTATCAGCGCAAGAGAAATACGGATTTGTATAAATCCGTAATTTTGATTTTGGCGCTCTTTAGAAAAATGAACAGTCATAAAGTATAGTAATTTCATAATACACCCCTTCTGTGCATCACAGATCTGGAGATGAAGTTTATTTGAATAATATATTCGGTGTTATTCAATATTAACCCTTTGGAGGTAAGCAATACCCGTTATTTTTCTCTGGTTTTTTAACAGGCACAAAAATACAATATAAAATCAATATCTGTGAAAAAAATAGAATAATATCGGCTAAAATTGCCTGTTTACAAGAATTTTGGATTGCTGGTTTTAGACCCTGAATTAAGGCAGATATCTATAAAATGAAGCCGTACATCATTCTGCCAATCAGAAAGTATATAAACAAGCCGATAATATCATTCGATGTTGTTATAAAGGGCCCGGTTGCCAGGGCCGGGTCTATTCTTAACTTTTCAAGAACCAAAGGAACAAAAGCACCAAAAATGGAAGCAAAAATAATAACAGTCATCAGGGCAACACTTATTGTTAAACTTAAGGCCATTGAAGGGAGAAAAATTACACTGTATGCCATGAGAATTCCGGAACAAACCAATCCATTAATGATGCCCACCGATAACTCTTTCCACAATTTTTTTAAAATTCCCCCCTTACCTATAGTATGGTTAGCTAGTCCCTTAACAATCAGTGCTGAAGATTGTATGCCCACATTGCCTCCCATAGCAGCAATAAGGGGCATAAAGAAGGCCATTTCAGGATAAATACTAATCTGCCCTTCATAATTGGCAATTACCCTTGAACCGATAATACCACCAAAAAGAGCTACAATAAGCCAAAATAATCTCCCTTGTGTAATCTCCCAGATTTTATCGCCCGATTCAATATTCTGCGTCATACCCGACATCATCTGGTAGTCTTTTTCAGCTTCCTCTCTAATAAAATCGACAACATCATCAATGGTAATTCGCCCAATTAGTCTTCCCAGTTCATCAACCACTGGCAAAACTACCAGGTCGTATTTATCCATAATGCTGGCCACTTCCTCTCCTTTTTGCATAGCCTTTACCATTACAAGGTCGGGGCTGTAAAGTTCTGAAACTTTTGCCCTGGGCGAGGCAATAAGTAGTTTTTTCAATGAAAGTAATCCTAATAACACATCGTCATCGTCAACAACATATACAGAATATACTTCTTCAACTTCTTCGGCCTGCTTTCTCATTTCGCGAACGCAGGTCACCACATGCCAGTTTACATTTACTTTGATAAACTCTTTGGCCATAAGCCCCCCGGCCGAATTAGACGGGTAAACAAGCAAATCAGCAATATCCTGTGCCTGTTGTCTGTCTTCAAGGTGACTTAGAACTTCTTCTCTTCTTTCATCAGGCAACTCTGAGATAAGGTCGGCAGCATCATCCGAATCCAGGTTGTTGACAAACTCACGGGCAATTTCCTGAGTTGAGAACGAAGCCAGAAACCGCTCCCTGACATCCTCCTCAAGTTCCATAAGTACATCTGCGGCTTCTTCTTTCTCAAGCAGCGTATACAGATATTTTGCATCTTCCAGGTTTAAGTCATCCATATACTCGGCAATATCAGCCGGATACAGTTCATTTAAAACATCCAGAAGAAACTCGCGTTGATTTTCTTTGATGGCTGTCCTTACCAGGTCAAGGTTAATATCTTTTAATTCTACTGCCATAAACTATACTATTTTGTAATGGTTTAACTGCCCAACATGTTACTTACCGTACTTATTTCTACAAAAGACGGACCTGCTTTTTTCCCAAAATTTCCGGCAAGCACCGCAACCCGATCATCCTGATTTATTTCACCTCCATCCACCAATCTGGTAAGGGTATGTTTGATAAAGTCTTTTTTAGAAAGTTTTACTTCCATAAAGTTTGCATAAACACCATAGTTAAGAGCCAGTTCGCGTAATACGCGCATATCATAACATTGCGCATATATTGGTGATCGGCCTCTGAAAGCACAAAGATACTGAACGGTTTTTCCGGTATCGGTATCAGTAATTATTGCTTTTGTATTTAGCCGTTCAACAGATCTCACAGCCATTTTAGATAAATATACTGAAACCTCATTATCATGAGGTTCTATGGCGAGATTGGTAATTCCCCGACGTGATTTTTCAGCTTCTCGCGCGGCGCGGGCCATGGTTTTTACAGATTCGAGCGGATATTTTCCGTAAGCGGTTTCGCCGCTAAGCATAACTGCATCAGTCCCGCTAAATACTGCATTGGCAATATCGGTAATTTCAGCCCGGGTAGGCCGGGGGTTTTCAATCATGCTATGAAGCATTTGGGTAGCAACAATAACCGCCTTTTTCCTGCTAATGCATTTGGCTACCAACATGGCCTGTATCCCAGGAATCCTTTCAGCAGGCACCTCAATGGCCAAATCGCCACGTGCAACCATGATTCCATATACATGATCTAGGATTTCATCGATATTATCAACACCCTCCTGATTTTCTATTTTGGCAATAATCTTTATTCGGCTGTTATGCTTATCTAATATCTGCTGAATAGCAAGAACATCCTCCTTGTTTCGTACAAAAGAATGAGCAATAAAATCAATATCGTGCTTTATTGAAAAATCAATATAATCCAGGTCTTTTTCTGAAAGAGCTGGCAGTGTTACCTTGCTTCCCGGTAGATTTATACTCTTCCTGGGTTTAATCTCCCCTTTATTTCTAACCTCGCAAATAAGATAGTCAGTGTGCTTTTCTTTTACCAGCAACTCAATATCCCCATCATCAATCATAATAATTTTCCCCGGTTCAAGGGACGCAACAAACTCTTTGTAATTTACAAAAATACAATCGGAAGAGCTGGCCCCATCAGGGTCTCCGGCAACCTTAATTAATTGTCCTCTCTCTACACTAATACTCTCCCCCTGGTTCACTGTGCGTATTTCAGGCCCCTTGGTATCAATTAAAAAAGGAATCCGGTCAGAGATCTTTTTTACCGTTTTTATTATTTTTAAAGTATCTTCGGGTTGCTGATGAGCAGTATTTATTCGTACAACATTCATCCCTGCATCAATCATTTTCCTTAAAAAAGATTCTTCTGAGTGCTTATCAGAAATGGTTGCAACTATTTTTGTTAGTTTGTCCATGGTTATGAAACAATTTGGGATTAATTATCCTGGAACGTTATACACCAGGATTTAGGGTTGATATTATATAGCTGAGATTTGTTTTATTCGTGCTTTGCACCGTTATGGATACTTTGCTGCAAAAATATAAAAAATAAAGGAAGATAACATCCTTTTGAATAATCAAATAAAGCGGTTTACAAGCATTTAATTGGGGAATGACAAACATTAACAATTTGATGTTAAACTATCTGATAACAGGTATTTTACTAATTTGCTTCTATAGTGTGCTGATAATCTTTTTTTTTATAATTTTGCGCCTTTAATGCAAGAGCCTCTCTGAATTTGTTTTCTGGGGGCTTAAATTATTTCAGAATATAGGAGTTTTAATTGATGAAAAAAAAGTATCCCGAATACAAAAAGCTTAATCTTTCTCAGATAGGAAAAGACGTTTTAAGTGAATGGGAAGAAAATAAGGTTTTTGAAAAAAGTCTGGAAATCCGGCAAGGGCATAAACCCTGGGTATTTTATGAAGGCCCGCCTTCAGCCAATGGATTACCTGGCATTCACCATGTTATGGCCCGGGCAATCAAGGATATTTTTTGCCGCTTTCGTACTCAAAAAGGATACCTTGTAAATAGAAAAGCAGGGTGGGATACTCATGGACTACCCGTTGAAATTGGGGTGGAAAAACTACTTGGTATAACAAAGGAAGACATTGGATCCAAAATATCTATTGTTGATTATAACCAGGCCTGTCGCAAGGATGTTATGAAATACAAAGACACCTGGGATGAACTTACCCGAATAATGGGTTACTGGGTTGATCTTAGCGATCCATACATTACTTTCGACAATAAATATATTGAAACTGTCTGGCACCTGTTGAGCAAACTTTACGAGAAGGGATTATTATATAAAGGATATTCCATTCAACCATATTCACCAGCTGCCGGAACAGGTCTTAGCACCCATGAACTTAACCAGCCAGGATGCTACCGAATGGTAAAAGATAACTCGGTAACGGCACAATTTAAGATTGTCCGTAATCAAAAGTCAGAGTTTCTTTATGCCCATGGCGAACAGAATGTTCACTTCCTGGCCTGGACAACTACACCGTGGACTTTACCCAGCAATACCGGTCTGGCAGTAGGAAAAAACATTGATTATGTAAAAATCAGTACCTACAACCCATACACTTTTGCCCCGGTTACCGTTATAATGGCAAAAGAGTTGATGAACAGTCTGTTTGACCCCAAAAATACTGATCTGCCAATGAGCGATTACAAAGAAGGAGATAAGAAAATACCCTTCAAGGTAGTTGCAGAATACAAAGGGAAAGAGTTTGAGAACATTAGGTATGAACAACTTATGCCCTCCATTTTGCCCGAAGATGGAGACTCTTTTAGGGTAGTTCTTGGGGATTTTGTTACCACCGAAGACGGTACCGGTATCGTTCATATTGCACCCAGTTTTGGTGCCGATGACTATAAGGTTGGAAAACAATACAACCTTGGTGCTCTTACCATGGTAAACAAGCAGGGAAAATTTGTTGATGAGATGCCCGAATTTGGTGGCCGTTTCGTAAAAGCGGAATACGATCCGGATTTTGATCCTAAAAATGATCGCCCGGTTGATGTGGATATTATCATCAAATTAAAAACAGAAAACAAGGCATTCAAAGCTGAAAAATACGAGCACTCTTACCCACACTGCTGGCGTACCGATAAGCCCATTTTGTATTACCCTCTCGACTCATGGTTTATACGCACCACAGCGTTAAAAGACCGTATGATTGAACTAAACAAAACCATCCAATGGAAACCCGAATCTACTGGTACCGGACGATTTGGAAACTGGTTGGAAAACCTTCAGGACTGGAACCTTAGCCGCTCGCGCTATTGGGGGGTTCCACTGCCTGTTTGGGCTACCGAAGACCGGGAAGAAGTTCTGTGTGTTGGATCTTTGGAGCAGTTAAAAGAAGAATGTGATAAGTCTGTAGCTGCAGGTTTTATGGATAAAAACCCATTGGCAGATTTTGAACCAGGCAATATGTCAACCAGTAATTACAACCTTTTTGATATGCACCGCCCTATTGTTGATCAGGTCATCCTGGTATCGCCCAAAGGAAATAAAATGCAACGCGAAACCGATCTGATTGATGTTTGGTTTGATTCCGGCTCAATGCCCTATGCTCAATTTCATTATCCTTTTGAAAACAAAGAAGAATTTGAGCAAAATTTCCCTGCCGACTTTATTGCCGAAGGGGTTGACCAAACCCGCGGCTGGTTCTTTACCCTGCATGCTATTGCTACCATGCTTTTCGATTCCGTCTCCTTTAAAACGGTTGTGTCTAATGGCCTGGTACTCGATAAAAACGGCAACAAAATGTCGAAACGCCTGGGAAATGCAGTTGATCCTTTTACAACGATAGAAAAATATGGCCCCGATGCAACAAGATGGTACCTAATTACCAATGCGCAACCCTGGGACAATCTGAAATTTGATATTGAAGGAGTTGCTGAGGTACAGCGCAAGTTCTTTGGCACTTTGTACAATACCTATGCTTTCTTTGCTTTGTATGCCAATATAGATGGTTTTACTTACAGTGAAGAGGAAATACCGCTTGAAAAACGTCCTGAGATAGATCGCTGGATTCTTTCGGAATTGAATACCCTCATACGAAAAACCGATGAATGTTATAGCGATTTTGAACCTACCCGCGCCGGCAGACTCATACAGGAATTTGTTGATGAGCATTTGAGTAACTGGTACGTTCGCTTATGCAGGCGCAGATTCTGGAAAGGGGAGTATTCAGAAGATAAAATTTCTGCTTACCAAACTCTCTATCACTGTCTTGAAGTAATTAGTCAACTGTCGGCACCCATAGCACCGTTTTTCAGCGACCGGTTGTTCAATGATATCAATAGTATAACAGGAAGACAAGATGTTAAATCTGTTCACTTAACCGACTTTCCGGTTTCGGATTCAACCTTTGTTGATGAAGATCTGGAACAACGCATGCAGCTGGCCCAGAAAATATCATCACTGGTGTTGGGATTACGCAAAAAGGTAAATATTCGCGTTCGTCAACCGCTGCAAAAAGTTATGATTCCTGTACTTGATGAAAAGTTCAAAACACAGCTTCAGGGTGTTGAAAACCTTATCTTGTCTGAGGTAAATGTAAAGGAATTGGAATATTTAACTGATACTGCCGGAGTACTGGTTAAAAAGATAAAGCCAAACTTTAAAACACTCGGCCCTAAATACGGTAAATTAATGAAATCAATAGCTGCCACAATCAACGCATTTGATCAGGAAGAGATTGATGCTATTGAGACCAGGGGCCAATTATCTGTTGATGTTGATGGGCAGCAAGTTGTTTTGATGAGTGAAGATGTTGAGATTCTTTCAGAAGATATTCCGGGTTGGTTGGTTGCCTCTGAAGGCAAAATAACCACTGCGCTGGATATTACCATCTCACCTATTTTGAAACAAGAGGGAATTGCCCGCGAACTGATCAACAGAATTCAAAATCTAAGAAAAGATAACAATCTTGAAGTTACCGATAAAATTGAACTTTGGGTTGAAAAACATGATCAAATAACTGACGCAATACTCAACAATAATGACTATATTTGTTCTGAAACCTTGGCAGTTAAACTACAGTATGCTGATATTATAGAACAGGAAAATAAAGTTGAAATTGACATTGAAGACGATGTAAAAACCAAAGTTTTTATCCGAAAAATGAATAATAAGTAAAACCCCAAATAGATATGGAAAATAAAAAAGAGAAAACCAGATACTCTGATGAAGAACTGCAGGAGTTCAAAGCCATCATCATAAAAAAACTTGAAGAAGCAAAAGCTGGCTTTAAAATTCTTACAGAAGCTTACACAACCCAAAATGCCAATGATACCAATGATACATCTCCATCTTTTAAAATTCTGGAAGAAGGATCGCAGGTATTATCAAAAGAAGAAAACAGCCAGTTGGCCGCTAGGCAGCAAAAATTTATCAGAGATCTTGAAAATGCATTGATTCGTATCGAAAATAAATCTTACGGCATTTGCAGGGCAACAGGCAAACTGATTTCCAAAGAACGTCTCAGAAGTGTTCCTCATGCAACACTAAGTATCGAAGCCAAGCTTAACCAGAATTATCGCAAATAGATGCTCAGGATTTCAAGAAATCAAATCCCGTGGATTGTTGTAACACTGATCTTAATTCTCGATCAGGTTTCAAAAGTAATCGTGAAAACATCTATGACCATTGGCCAGGGAATTCCTGTTCTGGGCGATTGGTTTATCCTTTATTTTATTGAAAATGATGGTATGGCTTTCGGAATGGAGTTCTCCGGAGAATACGGAAAACTCGCCCTCAGCCTGTTTCGTATTGTTGCCGTTGCCTTTATTGGTTGGTACATTTACAAGCTTATTCAACAAAAAGCACATAAAGGGCTCATCGTTTGTATTTCGATGATAATGGCCGGAGCTATGGGAAACATCATTGACAGCGCTTTTTACGGAATGATATTCTCAGAGAGCACTTTCCTTAGTAAGGCAGAATTTATGCCTGAAGCAGGTGGATACGCAACGTTTTTGCATGGTAAGGTTGTTGATATGCTCTATTTCCCGTTAATCAGGGGCAATTTCCCACAATGGTTTCCTTTTTGGGCCGGTGAAGAGTTTATTTTTTTCCGACCTGTTTTTAATCTGGCAGATTCCGCAATTACCACCGGGGTATTCATCTTACTGGTTTTCCAAAAGAAATTCTTTCCACATGAAAACAGAGAAGATGGAAAAGAAAAATCTGCCGAAGAAAAGTCTGTAGTAGAATCAGTTGAAACTAAAAGGAAACCGGAAGAAGAACACAAAGCTGAAAATTCACAAAATAATCGCCCCATCCTTCCTTAAAAGCCAAATAAAAATTTGTCCGCGTTTACTTGCAGTATCTTATCAGAGTATTCGCCTGTTTTAAAAAGAAACCAGCTCAATTCGTATTCGGATAAGCTTTATTTATGAACTTTGCCGCATGGCAATCTGTTACCGAATTAGTAGTAAATTTTAAAACCTATAGCTATGTGGAAAGAAGAAAACAATCAGCTGGAAAGAGAATTTACCTTTAAAGATTTTATACAGGCATTTTCATTTATGACACGAGTTGCATTTGCGGCCGAAAAAATGAGTCATCATCCTGAGTGGAGCAACGTATATAACAAGGTTACAATACGCTTATCAACCCACGATGCAGGCAATACGGTTACAGAGAAAGACCGTAAACTGGCTGCAGAAATAGACAATCTGGTTTAAGTCTTTTTGCCGCTTTTAACTAATATTGCCGCCTTTGTTTCTGATGAACAATGGCAACCAATTGATTTACGGTAGAAAGTTTTTCTTCAAGCCCATTTTCAAGATCAATTTTAAACTGGTCTTCAATATGGTACAACAGCCAATTTAACTCCCATTTGGAAAGTCCAAAGTCGTCGTAAAAATTAGCGGTGTATACCGGACTTACTTTGAGTATTCTCATTTTTCTTAAAAGAATCTGTTGAATTCTTTTATGGATTTCATTATAACTCATATACTTGGCTTTTATTAGTTATTTTGGTTTAAGGTTGATAGTCTCAAATTATACGATTTATTAAACAGTGGAATCAATGCTCCAGATGAAGGCTCTTAGGCCATGAATTTCGGCTTTTTTATTTAAATGATCTACGGCAACCAACAATTTTTGCGCCAAATCATCATCAACAATGGAAAGAACTGCCGAATTCATAGCCGGCCAGGTATGGTTTCCATAATGAGGTTCGCCGGTTTTGGTTCCTCTGCCTTTTACATCCTGCCATTGGGTAAATCCCCTTGCGTTATGTTTATCAAGTAATTCCGAAACCCTTTCTGTCAATGCCTGGTTATAAACGATGAAAACTGCTTTCATATTGAACGAAATTATTTATTGAAAAAAATATATAGTAAGCCATTGGGTGTCTTTACCATTAAAGGGAATTTTTTAACTTGACGCCAAAATTGCTTTTTTGTTACTTTTTCTTGTTTTTCTTACTTTTCGTGCCCCAAATAGAGTATAAACTATAGGAACTAAAACCAAAGTTATTAACGTAGAAAATGTTAAACCCCCGATTACAGCAATACCCATAGGTTGCCAAATTTCAGAACCTTCGGCGGTTGATACTGCGAGTGGAATCATGGCCAGCAATGTGGTCAGGGTGGTCATTAATACCGGTCTTAAACGAGATCTTCCTGCAGTTTTTATGGCCGTTACAATACTCTTTCCCCGGGCAACCATCAGGTTGGTATAGTCGATTAGTACGATTGAGTTTTTTACTACAATACCTACCAGAATAATGGCCCCAATAAATGATATAACATTAAGTTCTGCGCCACTTATTAACAATGCCAGAAAAACTCCTGAAAAAGAGAAGGGTACTGCAATCATAATGATTAACGGCATAGAGAAAGACTCAAATTGTGATGCCATTACCACATAAACAAGGAAGATACTCAGTAAAAGCAATAGGAAAAGATCTGCAAATGCTTCTTGTTGTTCAAGTATTTGACCACCAAACCGAATTTCCACGCCTTGCGGAACATCCATTTCATCAATACCTTTTTGTATATCGGCGGTAACCTGTCCCAGAGAACGGCCAAATAACTGGCTATTAACAGTCAGATAACGCAGGCGGTTTTTCCGCTCAATGTTTGGCGGACTGTAGAATTCTTCAATACTGGCAAATTCTTTCAGCCTTACCATTTGACCCCTCGGGTTCGTAATCTGGATATTTTCAATATCAGCAAGGGTATTTCGAAACTCTTCTTTGTGCCTGATCACAACATTATATTCTTCTCCATCTTCGCGAAAGCGTGTGGCAATAAGCCCCTGCACCCTGTTGCGGATGGCATTGGAAACCGTATTGGTGGTAAGTCCATACATGGCCATCTTTTCCTGATCAGGTACAATACGCAATTCAGGTTTTTCAGGTCCACGACTCAAATCAACATCTCTTGTACCTTCAATATTGCGCATTTTCGCTGCCAATTCTTCAGCAAACCCGGTTGTAACATTAAAATCTTCACCATAAACTTCAATAGCAATGGGAGCTCCCGCTCCAAATCCGCCACCCTCGGTTTGCACCGTAAAAGTGACAATCTCGGGGAAAACCACCAGCTCGTCTCTTAGCCCGTCGGCAACTTGCCAAACAGATCTCTCTCTTTCAGAAGGGGTTGTAAGACTTAGCGTAAAATCGATTGTATGACTACCAGCACGGGCATTACCAAATATTCCAGCCGTAGTGCTAAATCCGGAACTTGTGTTGATGCTTTCTACCTCAGGAAAATCCTTCCTGATGATATCTTCTATGGCGCGGGCTGTTTTTTTGGTCTCATCCAGGCGAAGGCCGGTAGGTAATTCAATATTAATTTCTATCTGACTGTTATCTGCTTCAGGGAAAAATCCTGTTCCAATCATGGGTACAATAAACAAACTTCCAATGAAAATAGCAATTGAAACAAATACTACCTTCCACTTATTTCTAACGGACCAGCCCAATAATCGGGAATAGCCATTATCAAGACCCCCTAATGCTTTATCAATAAATGCACTCGTTTTGGGCCCAAGGCCGGTACGTTTTGATGTTGAATACTTCAGAAACTGAGATGACAACATCGGGGTCAAAGAGAGCGCTGCAAGGGTAGAAACAGTAATGGTAATACTCACAATCCATCCTAACTGGCGGAAAAACATACCCATTAAGCCGGTAATCAAAGTCATGGGAAGGAATACAGCTACCACCGTAAGGGTAGATGCCACAACAGCCAAACCTACCTCATTGGTTCCATAAATAGCGGCTTCCCGGGCTGTACTTCCCCTTTCAATTTGACGGGTGATATTTTCCAGCACCACAATTGCATCGTCAACCACCATCCCCATAGCAATGGTAAGTGATGATAACGATATAAGATTGAGCGTATTACCGGTAAAGTACAGATAAATAAATGCTGTTACCAATGATACGGGAATGGTAATGATAATAATAAAGGTAGCTCTCCACCGTCCAATAAAAAACAAAACTACCAGGGTAACAAAAATGGCTGCATAATAAAGGATATCCACCAGGTTTCCGATGGCCGATGTAATAAATTCTGATGTGTCGAATACCACGCCAATGGTAATATCGGGCGGTAGGGTTGGTTTTATCTCTTCGAGCATTTCATTTACCTGTCGGGCAATCTTTACAGTATTGGCACCAGACTGCTTTTGCACCAATAATCGCAACCCGTTCTCACCATTTATTTTTTCTTCAATGGTCATTTCGGCAAGGGTATCTTTTACTGTTGCCACATCTTTTACAAAAACAGGATTACCGTTAAAATTCGTAATCACAATATTGTTGATCCGGTCACTTTCGGCAAATTCGCCGGTAAACCTAAGCGAATAATCAATGGTACCCATTTTAAGATTGCCGGAAGGAAGGTTGATGTTTTCAGAAGCAAGAATACCTCCCAACTGTTCTACTGTTAAATTGTAGGCTTCAAGTTTCCTGGGGTCAACATTTACCTGTATTTCTCTTTCGGGGCCACCAAAAATACCTACTGCACCAACTCCTTCAATACGGTTAAGCGGATTGATGAGCCTCTGATCGAGAATCTTGGCCAGGGCATTGTAACTCTCATCGGCTGTAGCCGAAAGCATCATTACAGGAATCATGCTCGATGAAAATTTAAATACGGTAGGTTGCTCAATTCCTTCGGGCAAAAAACGCAATAGCCGACTTATCACATCGCGTATTTCGTTGGTTGCTTCATCAAGATTGGTTTCATAATCAAACTCAAGGGTAATGGCCGATATGTCATCTCGCGATTGCGATGTCATATTTTTAAGATTCGTAACAATGCTCAGGTTATCTTCCAGTGGCCGGGTAACATTGGTCTCAATATCTGCAGCACTGGCTCCCTGATAGATTGTAAATACGCTGATAAAGGGTGGGTCGATCTCCGGGTAAAGATCTATTGGCATATTGCGCAGGCTAAAGACGCCCATAACAATAACGGCTATAAAAATAACCAGGGTGGTAATGGGTTTTTTTACGGCGGTGCTATATATACTCATTGTTTTATTGTATTATGTTTAAGATGTTTGCAATCTAGAGCGATTTCTTGCTTATAAATCCATGAATGCTCACATTGTTTTCAATTGGTTATTTCTACTTCTGAACCCTGTATTAGCTTGTGCTGTCCACTAACTACGAGTGTTTGACCTTCTTTCAGACCCGAAAGAATCTCTACCTTATCATTAAATTTACGCCCCTGTTCTACCGTAATTCTTTGAGCAACATTATTTTCCAACACAAAAACGTATCTTTCGTTAGAACCTGCCTGTTTCAGAACTGCCATAGACGGAACCATCAATGCTTCGTGTTCTCCCAACTCAAGCAATACTCTTACAAACATTCCCGGTCTTAAAGCTTCATCTTTATTTTCAATAACTATTTCTACCCTGAAAGTGCCTGTAGCACGATCAATTGTAGGAAATATCCGGTTTATTCTTCCCGTAAAAGAACGATCTTTGAAAACATCGGTAGTGATTTCTGCATTTTGGCCGGTTTTTACTTCGTTCAGAAATCTTTCAGAAACACCCACAATAATTTTAACGGGTTGTACCTGGTTTACAGAAACTATAGCAGGTTTACCGGCTGGTGAAGGTGTGCCTGTAAACATCTCTCCATCAGAAAAATAGCGTGCTGTAATAACTCCGTTTAAGGTTGATCTTACCTGGGTATGAGTAGAGAGATTATCAATATTGCTTTTGGCTACTTCGTATTGCGTCTTGAGCTGATCGTAAGATTGCTGGGTTACAGCTCCGGCCTTTAACAACGTGTCAAGACGGGCAAGTTCTGTTTTCAGATTTTCCAATTGCACCTGGGCCTGGAAAAGCTGAGTATTGTCCATTTCTACCAACAATTGTCCCTTACTAACTTTATCACCTACATCAACCAGAATACGATTGATACGGGCAGGTACTGCAGGGGCAATGTGGGCTTCTTCAAAAGGTTGTACTACGCCTGTAAAATCCAGATTGGTGGGAACGGTTTGTAGGGAAGTTTCAGATATTTCAACCATAATACTTCGCTCTGCTTCTTTATGTTCTGCTGCCGAATTGCATGAGAAAAAGACGAGAAGCATGAAAGCGGGAATAAAAATTCGTGGATTTCTAATTGTTTTCATTGTTATAATTTATTTTGATCTATGTTATTTGTAATCTGTTACCTAAGTTGATGAAATTGATTTTGGAATTTAAAGATTCCCGGCAGCTGTTTGTGTGCCTGTGAATCTGTCGTACTGAATTTTCGCTACCAATAGCTCATGCTCCGCCATTAGAAGGTTGAATTGGGCCCTGGTTAGTGCAACATCACTGTCATTTATTTCGAGCAGCGTGCCCTGTCCGGAATCATACCTGATTCTTGCAATATCATAACCTCGCTGAGCCAGTTCAACATTTTTGCGTGCATTGCCGGCCTTTTCAAGAGCCAGATCCATATTTCTGAGCAAATTACTGAGCTCAGTACTCAGGTTATCCTTTAAATAGTCCTGCTGAAGTTGAATTTGTCTGGCACCAATCTCCAGCTGTTTAACCTGATTGCGATTGGTAAAACCTCTAAAAATGGGAATGCTGACCTGCAATCCCGCTGATGCGGTGTTTACCCAGCGGTAATCGCCAAATTTAAAATCATTGGCTTCGGTCAGGTACATGTAGTTACTTACAGCTGCCACACTGGGTAATACCGATGCTTTAAGCGATTTAGACTGTTTAAGTACCAACTCCTTTTGAAGTCCAAGGTTTATATAATCAGGGTTATTTTGTAAGGAACGCTCTGCTGTTGTTATATTGAAGGTAGTTAGCATCTCTTCTGCACTTTCCAGCAGATTGCCTTCTATCACCAGAGCCAGATCTTCATCTGTATTTAAAAGTATCTTCAGAAAGCTGAGACTCAGGTCATAAATATTCCGGGCCTGCAATACATCGGGTCTTATATTTTCGGTCTGTACTTCTGCCCTTATCAGGTCATATTCAGCAACAAGCCCCTGGCTATGTAGCTTGCGGATGTTATCGAGATTATCATTTGCATTTTCAAAACTTTTGCTGATTACATCGTAAGACTCTTTGGCCAACAAAAGATCATACCAGGCTTTTTGCACATTATAAGACAGCTCGATGGTTTGGGTCTTGAAGTTCTCTTCAGCAATTTTCTGCTCGGTGCGAACTGCTTCTATGCTGGCATAAATTGCAGGATTATATAGTGGAAGAGCAAATTGAAGTCCTGCCATATATGAGTTGTCGTTTCCTACTTCAAGAGCAGTAGAACCACCAAACAAGGGTGCCATATCTTCAGGAAAAAAGATTACCTGCTTCTTTAGGTTTCGGGTGTAGGAGCCACTTGCATTCAATGATGGAAGTAAATTACCCCGGGTCTGGTTCAGTTTGGCTTCTGCTTTCGCCTTTTCTAAACGGGCAATGGTAACTGTTGGATTATTTTGAAGAGCCAGCTCAAGGGCAATTTCACGGGTTAACACCAATGTATCTGTCTGAGCATGAACACTCATAAATATCAGCAGGGAAAAAAGAGTGGTGAGGATAAATCTGGTTCTTGTTTTCATTTAATTCAGTATTTAATCAATCTATTATTCTGTGATCTTATTTCAATATCTTGTTGAGTAAAGGTTTATTAATGTGGTTAATTGAATTTTTCATCAATAATTTTTAAGCCTTTGGGTGTAGCCATGCCACGAATAAAGCAAAGCATAACCTGCTTGGCTACTTCTGCCCTTGGAAACCTTGTTTCGGGAAATAAATCACCGGTTGACATGATCTCCATCATGGAATGCATCATTCTGGAAAGAATTTCAGCATCCGCACTCTTGCGGAAAACATCTGTTTTTACCCCCTTTTCAATCATCTGGCGGGTAAAAGCCATGTTTTCATCCTGTTTACTTTCAATTTGTTTTTTCCATAGGCGGGAGTGATACTTTTTCAGGTCATTGAAAAAATTCGGATGCAGGCTGTTTAATGTAAGGATAACCTGCCTGAAATGCTGATGAATAATTTCGAGAGGATCGTTTGGGTATTCTTTCATGAGAACATCCCTGAAGGTTGTGCTTTCTATATGTTTTGCCTCCAAACAATCTTTTAACAACTCCTCTTTGTTCGAAAAACTTTCATACAATGTTCTTTTTGAAATGCCCAATGATTCTGCAATCTCATCCATAGTAATCGACCTGATACCATATTTAAAAAACATGGTAGAAGCCTGTTCTATAATTCTTTCTCGAGTATCCATCAGATTTATTTCTAAAAACTTTTCGGGTTTTAAACGTTTTTCTTCAATATCATTATTCATGCCAAAATCAACAATAATCAATTTATATTGTTTTGTAAAAAACATTTAATTATATAAAAAGCACATTTACAGATAGTTTAATAAATTGGCCATAAAAGTATGGAAACTTAGCAAACCTGCTAAGTTTTTAAAGTAATTTATGAGACAATATTTTTATATCAACATCTCCGATTAAAGTAAACCCATTATCATTAGCCTATCGAACATTTTTAGATCAAAATATATTTTATATATGATCTTATAAGAATAATCCAATCTGTTCAGTTCCGTACAAAAATGTGTGCGGTTTTGCACAATTATGAAAACTACATTACTTTTACTTTGTGTTATATGGTGTAATAAACATCAAGAAATCCAAAAATACTTTTTAGGTAACCTTTCCCGAGAATGATATTAAACATCAATACATATCGCAATTTTCTGACATTCTGTCTTGTTTTGGGGATGAAGTTTCTTGCCGGTCAATCGGTTGTTGAAAATACACATCAGGAGTGTGTTCATTATTGCATACATCAGAATACAAAAAATGCTCCTATTGGTATCTATAACCAAGATCAACGGGTTCACCATTACGATGTAAAATATTATGGTCTTGATCTTTCTGTTCAACCCTGGAATACGCAAATTGAGGGTTCTGTATCTCTGGTAGCTGAAATTATTGCAGACCAAACCCGGTTTTTTGTTCTTGAACTATTGAATGATCTTACTGTAACAGAAGTTTTAATAGATGGAACATCACCAGGTTTCGAACACGAAAACAATGTTCTGGTTATAGACTTAGGTGAAGAATATTCTGCAGGTTCACTTGTTAACCCAAAAATTTATTATGGGGGTGAACCTATTTCTTCGGGTTTTTTTAATGGAATCCAATCGCAGCAAAATGGACTTGGCGATCCGGTTTTATGGACTCTGTCCGAACCCCACAATGCCCGGCAGTGGTTCCCATGCAAACAGGTATTGAGCGATAAAGCAGACAGTGTTTACATAGCCATTACCACCCCTGCAGGTTTTATGGCTGCATCTAACGGATTGCTGAAAAATGTAACCAATTTACCGGGAAATAAAGTTCGCTACGAGTGGAAATCGTATTATCCTATTGCTTATTACCTTATTTCAATGGCTGTTTCCAACTATCAGGAATATAGCTTCTATGCCCCACTGCGTGAAAACATCGACAGCGTTTTGGTACAGAATTTTATTTATGACCGGCCACAGGTTTTGGAAAACAACAAGGAGATTATTGATAAAACAGCTCCGATGATTCATCTTATGTCTGATTTATGGGGTAACTACCCTTTTGCATCAGAAAAATATGGCCATGCCATGGCTCCTATGGGTGGTGCCATGGAGCACCAAACCATCTCAACCATGGGGTATTTTGGTTTCGACATTACCGCGCACGAACTGGCACACCATTGGTTTGGAAACAATGTTACCTGTGCCACATGGAATGACATCTGGATCAATGAAGGCTTTGCTTCTTATGGAGAATATTTGTCCAGAGAGTTTTTGATGGGAATTGAATCGGCCAACCAGTGGATGACCAATGCACATAACAGCATTAAATCAGCGGCTGATGGCAGTGTTTATGTGCCATCCATGCAGCTTTCTGATGTATTCAGGATTTTCAATGGTCGCTTATCTTATAAAAAGGGAGCAGCCATTTTGCATCAATTACGTTTTGAACTCAACGATGATGCACTTTTTTTCTCTATTATGGAAGAATTTCAGGTAGCATTTGCTGACAGCGTTGCCACCGGTGACGATTTTAGAAGAACGATAGATCAGGCAACTGGAAATTCCTGGGAGTGGTTTTTTGATCAATGGTATTATGGAGAAGGTTTTCCCATCTATGAAATAAAATGGTGGCAGCAAGATGGTAAACTCTTTATTCGTTCTGCACAAAGTACATCGGCCAATACGCCTGAATTTTTTAAAGGGGCTCTTGAGTTTAAAGTGGTAACCAATGGTGGTGAAGAAAATTTTCGGGTATTTCAAGATGAAGTGTTACAAACTTTTGAATTTGATGCTATTAGCATTGTAAAACAGATTGTGTTGGATCCCCGAAATTTCATGATTCAGAATCATACCGTCTGGGATTCAACAGAAACTGGAAATATTCGCCTAAACGACATTAAAGTTTATCCCAATCCGGTGGGAGATAGATTAATTGTCGAATTTCCGGCTGATCGTCAGCCAGGCCGCTTTTTACTTTATGATAGCCAGGGCCGGGAAATCACAGGTTACTCCGAAAACATTTCCAATTCAATAGATTTTTCCTCTCTTGCAAAAGGATTATATTTTCTTTCCATAGAATCAGACGGGGGAAAACGGGATGTTTTGAAAATTTTGAAAACCCACTAAAAACTTTTTCAGCAAGGCCCAATTAAAAATCTGCTTTTTTTATTATGCGTGAAGTGTAAATCTCATCAGTACCTTGTATCTCAAGAAAATATACACCCGGATGGTAAGAGGAAAAATCAATTTGTAAAGGAAAAGAAGCTATACCAGAAATGTTTTTTATTTGTTTGCCGGCTGCATTATAGATTACATAGCCTGTAAAATAATTCCCTTGTTCGATCACTATGGAAAGATTGGATTAAACAGGGTTAGGGAAAATTTTAAAAGGAATGAAATTCTCACCATTGTAAGAAGATGAGACATTAAGCGTGGGAGCTTCAACAAATTGAAGATTGCCTGAATCAACATACCAGTAAAACCATTCGCCCCCCTGCCCATTTTTCCAGGTAGTCAAGTTAAAAGTATTAGAGCCATCCCGATTCCCTTTTACCCGGTAAACAGTAAGAGCCTTGCCATTGTTATTCCAGTGAAGAGGTTGCCCGCTTTCACAAAGCTGAGGAGATGCTTCCATTTTTAAGAATTACGCAAAATCTGTGTAATTCGGGTTACCAAAAATATGCGCTACCGCCCCGGCATCAACCCCCACGGCAGTATATTCATTTATCCCGATTCCTTTTGCATTCATTTCCTAATCCTTGTTCATCCGAGCCATGAATACGGTATGTCTTCCACGACGGTCCGGATTGTTATAACGTGAATCGGTAACAACTTCATCAAGAAATGGAACATCTAAAAAATCATTGGCCAATGAAATATAAGTATGGTAAGGATTGCCTAAAGACTGCTCAGAAGTTACGCTGAAATTTTGCGCGGTATAAACTACCTCACCCAACACCGCTAAACCTGCACTGGTGCCACCGATAGGGGCATTTTTTTCATTTACATGGGCATTAAGCTTTTCCTGAAGGCAGGTGCCTTCCACTCGTTATAATAGAATTTTTGATTTCCACCGGCAATAAAAATCATTTCAGCATTTTCAACTCTCTGGCAAACTTCAGGGTTGTTTGCCTGCGCCGATCCAATGATAACTATGCTGGTTACAGAATTGATCTCCACCCCAAGCTCCGAATGAATATAATCATTATATCCATCGCTACCCGATGCTCTCAAAACCACTACATCTCCACCGTTTGCTTTTTTGGCCAGCCAATCCATACCGTCATCATTGTCTGTGGCTCCTCCGGCTAATAAGATTCCAAATTGAGGTATGGTGTCAAAATTTTCCGTAGACCAACGTGATAAAATTGCTGCGAAAAAAGAAATATAGGGAGCAGCAGGGTTTGCATTGAAAGGAAGATTCGAAAATTCATACCAGAATAGTTGTTTTAAATAAGGGACATATCTCAGGCAAATGTAGCAGAAATAAAACAAAAGTCGCGAAAACTGAATTTGCAGTTTTCGCGACATATTTATAAAGCAAATAAAAATGGGGAGTGATGGTAATCCAATTTAGTTGTTTAACCAGGAAGAATACATCCAGACAAGTTTTTCCTGCTCACGAATATAATCGCTTGCCATAGCGTTGGTGCCTTCATCATCCATTTCGGCAGAGAGTTCAAGAATTACCCTTTGCTTTTTGAGTAATGTGCTGAATGCATCGAGAATTCCCTGCACACATACTACATCTTCAGAGGCTCCTTTAATTGCTTTTACATCCGAAATGTTTTTGTAGTCTTCAAAAGTATGCAAAGGAGTTCCGCCTAATGTAAGAATTCTCTCGGCAATTTCATCTATTTTGGCGTGCAGGTCATCATACAATTCTTCGAATTTTACATGAAGCTCGAAAAATTTCTGTCCCCTTATATTCCAGTGAAATCCGCGGGTATTCTGATAAAAAACCTGATAATTGGCCAAAAGGTCATTAAGTTTGTTTATAAGTTCTTTTACCTGGGTGTTTTCTAATCCTATTTGATTCATTGTGTTTGACATTTTATTTAAATTTTAATGATTATTACTATTATTATTTTATGATTTTATTGTTTAATAATTCTCAATATTAAAAATTGCATAAGAACTACTGAGAAAATCCTTTTTCATCAAATTCGCCCATCAATTGAAGTTTAACTTCTTTCAATCTAAAGCCACTGATTTGCTTTCTCTTAAAATAATCTTCAAGAAGGGCATCTAATTCAGGATCGAAGTAATCATCCATTTTGTCACTCTCCATACAATACATGTGGTGGTGATGTTCGTGCACTGCATCATATCTCATTACGTCTGCTTCGGTATGCACTTTTCGGATTATCTTTTTTCTTACCAGTGCTTCAAGCGTATTGTAAACTGTTGCAGGAGATAACCCTGGAATATACAGGGCAACTTCTCTGAAAATTTCTTCAGCACGCGGATGATCGAGTTTCTCAAGGGCCTGCAGAACGGCTACTCGCTGAGCAGTTACCTTCAAACCACTTTGCTGAATCATTTTTGATATTTCTTGTATAGTTTTCATATTTGTTATAGTTAATAAACAATCAAAGATAAGAATTGTTTTTTGATTAGAATAATTCTAATTAATCATTTCTGATTGTAGTTGAAACTGTCATTCTTAAAATGCTGTCTCATTGAAAACCAGCATATTTCACTCTTGGCAAATAATAAAAATTAACATACGATCTGGAATGTTATTTCGCTCAAAAACTTTTATATTTGCATATTATGTTTAAAACTAATCATTAATCTAAAAAAATAAATCATGTCAAACTATCACGAACCTGTAGAAGAATTATCGCAGGAAGCCCGTAATTTTTCAAGAGCATTAAACAGTTTAAAAGAAGAAATTGAAGCTGTTGATTGGTACCATCAAAGGGTTGTAACAAGCAATGATCCTGAATTGGCTTCTTTAATGGCGCACAATCGGGACGAAGAAATAGAACATGCCTGTATGGCATTAGAATGGCTTCGCAGAAATATGCCCGGTTGGGATGAGGAGCTTCGCAATTATCTGTTTAAAGATGGAAGTATTACAGGTAATGAAGAAGGGTATAAAGGAGGAGATAATGCTGCACCTGCTGGCACAAAAACTGACTCATTAGGTATTGGTAAAATTAAAAAATAAAATTATTATGGATATTTTAAGAAAATCACTCGCCCCTATAGCTGACGGAGCTTGGGAAGAAATAAATGAAACAGCATTGGAAGTTTTAACTTCTATGCTTTCGGCCAGAAAATTTGTTGATGTGGAAGGCCCAAAAGGATGGGATTTTTCATCTCTTTCAACTGGCAGAATAGAAGTGCCCAAAAATCAGAAAGGTGCTGTTGAATATGGTATACATCAGGTTTTGCCGATGGTTGAAAGCCGCGTACCTTTCGAACTCAACATTTGGGAACTGGATAATGTAGCACGGGGTGCCCAGGATATTGATCTCGGTCCGCTTGAAGATGCTGCCAGAGAAATTGCCAAATTTGAAGAAAATGCCATTTTTAAAGGGTTTAAAAACTCTAACATTAAAGGTCTTGAATCGTGTAATGTTTATGATACAATTGTTTTTCCAGAAAATGGTGAAGAGATTATTGGTGCGATTGCTCATATTCTGGCTCAGTTTAAGGCCAATTCCATTGAAGGACCTTACTCTCTGGTTCTTGGGCAGAAAAAATGGGAATTGGTTAACAGCTTTGTAAAAGGTTATCCGCTTCGCAAACAACTGGAAAACCTCCTTGGCGGATCAATTATTATGGCTCCCAACACCGACGGTGCTTTTATTGTTTCTGAAAGAGGGGGCGATCTGAAACTGGTGTTAGGTCAGGATCTTTCTATTGGCTACAAGGCGCATAACAACAAATCAGTTCAGTTATATTTTACTGAATCGTTCACCTTTCATATCATAGAACCAGCTGCAGTTGCCGCCTTCAAGTAAATGAAACTATTATCAAATAAAAAAGCCCTTGAGTAGACTTACGCAAGGGCTTTTTTATATAACCCTTTATGCTCAAAGATTATTTTTATTTTTTTCTTTTGAATGGAAATACTCTTCCATCACTTCTTTAAATTCCAACATACTCATATCGTAGCGTGGTGTAAGACCTTCTTTTCCGGGTGATGTTTCCATATGAAGTGTTTGTGTGGGGAAGGCAAATCTCACATTGAGTTTTTCTGCCAGCCTGACTATTTCAATAAGAATTTCGTGCCTGGCTCTTAGCTCTTCCGGCCATGTGGGAACCGCAAAGAAAATGTAGAACATAATTTTCAAAGCAAAATCCCCCATTTCATTAAACTCAATAAGGAAAAAATCCTTCCTTGTTTTGGGGTGGTTTTCAACAATTTTTCGCAAACCCAATACAAATACTTCAATCAGGTCAGGAGGGGTATCGTAAGTTACAGCAATATGCATGTAAAACCGCCGGTAAACTCTTAAACCATGATTGTCGATGGTAGTATCAGCCAGTTTTCCGTTCGGAACATAGGTTAGAGAGTTACGAAATGTTCTAACACGGGTACTTCTAAAACCTACCTCTTCAACGGTACCATCAATGTCTCCGCTAGTTATCCAGTGACCAACAGAAAAAGGTTTATCAACAAATATCATAAATGAACCAAACATGTTCTTAAGGGTATCCTGGGCTGCAAGAGCAACTGCCAAACCCCCAATTGACAGGCCTGCCAGCAAGGCAGTGATATTTACATCAAGATTTTGAAGAATAAATAACCCCCCAACAATCACCACAAAAACCCGTAAAATTTTTCGTAACAGAGGTACAACATTGTTGTCAAGACTTGAATCATTCTTGTTCGCAACACCTTCAAGGTAAAGCCCGATAACATCAACCAACCGATAAAATACCAGGGTGGCAAAAAAGGGTAGAATGGCCCGAAAGGCGATATTTACATAAAAAGATGCCTTGGGTGGTATCTGAAGTAAAGGAAAAAGAACCAATACCATTAAAAAAACTACAAAAAGACTTAAAGGCCTGGCTACAGGCAACAGATAGGGTCGTACAATTTTATTATAGCCAAGCCTTGATGCTCCCTGAAACAACAGTCTGTTAAATAAAAAAGTAAGCAATTTATGAAAAAGAATAGCGAATGTTATAACGATAAGTATTCCAATATGCTGCCATAAAAATAGTCCCATAAATTTATGACTTCCCCGTTGGGGTAACAAATTCATAATTCGGTCTGAGCCATAGGGGAAAACTTCTGAGTGGTAACGATAAATTTCATCCAGACTGCTCAGAGAATACATCCACCTGCCATCAGGTTGCTTTTCAAGAAAAATATCGGGGGTATTTGCAACCGGACGATAGACCATTCTTTCGGTTACCGAATCCATATAATTGGGATTGCGAGGCATAACATTTACATTTACTAATTGCCCTCTCCCATCCCATGACTGTTTTAGTTTAATAGCCAAATCGCGGGCTGTAACCGTATCAATGCCCGAATGCATAAAAACAGAAGCTGATTTTGATGGATCAAAAGATTCTGACTGCAAAAAATGAAGATGCGTTAACATGGCATGATAGGGAGTACTCAAATTGACCTGGTAAGTAGCGGGCAAACGGTTTTGAGCTCTGACAGTATCAATGCTTCCGAAAAATAACAGGGAAGAAATGATCACAGTTAAACAACCTACATTTAAATAACTTCTAAGCATAAAACAGACCAATTCTTTGATTTATATTCAAAGTGCTTGCAAGAAAATGCCAATTGCTGCGTTGGGCTTGTCTTCAAAACAGTCATCCCGATTTTATCGGAACTCTTAGTTTTTCAGCCATCTCCTGCCTTGCACTTGACGCTTTCTTATCAATCACGGGAGAAAATTATGAGTTTTCTTGCAAACAAATAAAATAGTCATTACTAAGCCCTAAAGGTAAATCAATAAAAAAACTTCAACAAATTGGATTCTAAACAAAAAAGTTATACATTTGCGCTTCAAAATTAAGAAAATGAAACTAATTAATACACATCATCATAGATTTGATTGCTCCGCGGTTTAGCGTCGTGATGACCTGTGTTGATCAAACATATTAAAGCCGTGGATTTGTCCACGGCTTTTTTGTTAATGTCTGATAAACAATCACCCCGAAATACAGTTTTAACTAAAAATGAAAATAAAAACAACAATGAATACAATATTACTTACTCAGCATCATCCTTCTTTTCATCATCATTACATGGGATATATTCACCTGTGCAGATAAACTGTGGCCATAGTAAAAAAACCAGAAGGCTTGCAGAATGCTGCGAGCCTTTTCTTTTTCTAGTTATTATGAGTCAATGTCGTTTAGTTAAGAAAAATCATGCATATGAAAGAACCGCCTTACGAAAAATATGATTGTGATGCTTTGTATAATTTGCAGGCCTACTACCCCTTTGAAGGGGGAATCAGGCAGTGCAAAAACTTTAACTAAACGATATTGTAATATAAGTGATTGAAAAATAAATCTCTGCAGAAATGGAATCTTTAGAAACTTATTTTGAGATTAAAAGCATAAATATTTAATAAATACATAATCATAAATTTAAAAAATCATGGTTAAACTAAGAATTGCGATTCAAAAATCAGGTCGGTTGAGCGAAAAAAGTCTTCAACTCCTTTCAGATTGTGGCATCAATTTAAGTAACGGCAGCAGAACCTTGCTGGCAGCAGGTAAAAATTTCCCTGTTGAAATCCTTTTTCTTCGCGACGATGACATACCGGGCTACATTGAAGATGGTGTTGCTGATGTTGGCATATTGGGTGAAAATGTAGTGCTTGAGAAAAGCACAGAACTAAAGATCCTTAGCAGGCTAAACTTTGCCCGCTGTCGCATGTCAATAGCCATTCCGCGAAGTGAAGAATACACCGGCCCACAATATCTTAAGGGAAAAAGAATAGCCACTTCTTACCCTAAAATCTTGCAGAACTATCTCGATCAAAACAACATTAAAGCTGATATTCACGAGATTTTGGGTTCGGTAGAAATTGCCCCATCAATTGGATTGGCAGGAGCCATTTTCGACATTGTTAGCACAGGAAGTACCTTGCTAAGTAACGGATTGAAAGAAGTTGAAATTGTTTTAAAATCGGAAGCCGTATTGGTTGGTGGCAATAACATGACTGAAGAAAAACAGCAAATTCTTGATAAAATGCTCTTTCGGATGAATGCGGTTATGAAAGCACGCACAAACCGTTATGTTTTGTTAAACGCCCCCAATGAAAACCTTGATAAGATTGTAAGTATTTTACCCGGTATGAAAAGCCCCACCATTGTTCCACTGGCCGAAGAAGGCTGGAGCGCAGTACATTCAGTAATAGGTGAAGAACGCTTTTGGGATATCATCGATCAGTTGAAAGAAGCTGGTGCACAGGGTTTACTGGTTATTCCTATTGAAAAAATGGTTCTTTAGTTTCATTACTTTAGTGTCAGCAAAAAAACTCATGATTTTTACATGTGCTTGATGAGAAAGCGTCAAGTTCAAGGTGGGCGATGGCTGAAAAACCAAGAGTCCCGATTAAAACCGGGATAACTGTTTTAAGGGCAAGCATAACGTAGTAATTAGCCTTTTCTTGCAAGCAATACTTAGGGCCTACTTACAAGTAAAAGAAAAGTAAATAAATTCATTAAACAAATGCAAATCGCACGGTATTATATCCTTTATCAACAATTTATATAACTATTTTTGCACTTTGTCAAACATTTCTTCTTATGCAAACATCAATAAACATCGTTGAAAACCCACCTTACGATAGTTGGGAAGAGCTGCTTAAACGTCCGGCAATGGATTCTGAATATCTGGACCAGGCAGTGGAAGATATCTTTTTTGCCGTAAAACGGAAAGGCGACCAGGCCTTAATTGACTTTACCCGTACATTTGACGGGGTATTACTCGATCATCTCAAAGTTTCTGAAGAAGAAATAGAAGCTTCAGAAAGCCAGGTAAGTGAACCTCTTCAAAAAGCCATACAAATGGCAGCATCAAACATACGAAGGTTTCATGCCGGTCAGCAAAGCAAAATGGTTAAAATGGAAACTGTACCCGGTGTAATCTGTTGGCAAAAAGCAGTAGCCCTGCAAAAAGTAGGTCTTTACATACCGGGGGGAAGCGCGCCTCTTTTCTCTTCTGTATTGATGCTGGCCATACCAGCCACCATAGCAGGTTGCAAGGATATTATCATTTGCACCCCTCCCGGAAAGAACGGAAAAGTAAATCCGGCTATACTTTATGCCGCCAAAATTTCGGGTGTAACCGCCGTTTATACCGCAGGTGGAGCACAGGCAATTGCGGCAATGGCTTTCGGTACAGAAAGTATTCCTGCGGTAAACAAGATTTTTGGCCCTGGAAATCAGTTTGTAACCGCTGCAAAACAGGTAGTGCAAAAATTGGGTATTGCCATCGATCTTCCGGCTGGCCCATCTGAGGTACTTGTAATGGCTGATGAAACAGCAAATCCTGCTTTTATTGCTTCTGACCTGCTTTCGCAGGCTGAGCATGGCCCCGACAGCCAGGTGATTCTTCTTACCACCGACAGAACTATGGCTAAAAACACCATCTCAGAAATTTACAAACAGCTCGAAATACTTCCCCGTAAGGAAATGATTGAGAAAAGCCTGGAATCATCAAAAATTATCGTACTCGACGATCTCAACATAATGGTTAATATGGTAAATGAGTATGCCCCGGAACACCTTATCATTTCCATGAAAAACACTGACGAAATCGCAGCCCAAATTGTTAATGCAGGGTCAGTATTTTTAGGAAATTATACCCCTGAGAGTGCCGGAGATTATGCTTCCGGAACCAATCATACACTTCCCACCAACGGATTTGCCAAAGCCTACAGCGGTGTTAACCTGGATAGCTTTGTAAAGAAAATCACTTTCCAGGAAATTACACCCGAAGGCTTGCAAGGCTTGGGGGAAACCCTGCAACAGATGGCCGAAGCAGAAAATCTGCATGCCCATAAACTGGCCGTAAGTCTCCGGCTCGATAGCCTTGACAAGTAATTCTCATAAACAATGTTTATCTGTTAAATATACCCCTTTACATGTCGCAAAACATAGCCCTTAAGCTTGCCCGACCCAATATTTTGAAGCTAAAACCCTACAGCTCCGCCCGTGAAGAGTTTACAGGTAATGAAGCTATTTTTCTTGATGCCAACGAAAGCCCCTTTAACAAACCGTGGAACCGCTATCCCGATCCCTTTCAACAAAGATTAAGGCAGCGAATTGCAGATATGAAAGGAGTTAAAAGGGAGAACATTATTCTGGGAAATGGTTCTGATGAAACCATCGATATGCTTTTTCGCACATTTTGCGAACCGGCTAAAGATCAGGTTATTTCGGTAAATCCTACCTATGGAATGTATAAAGTTAGTGCAGGAATAAATGGAGTGGAATATAAGGCTGTTACCCTCAATCCGGATTTTAGTCTTCCGGTTGATGAGATCCTTTCTCTGGTAAGTACTACCACCAAACTATTATTCCTTTGCTCGCCCAATAACCCCACCGGAAATTGTTTTGCCGATGAGGAAATGATTCGTTTGCTAAATGGTTTCCCGTGTCTTGTGGTGGTTGATGAAGCTTATGTTGATTTTAGTACCGGCGGTTCATGGGTTAAAAAATTGGACCAATATCCCAATTTGGTTGTTTTACAAACACTTTCCAAGGCATGGGGTTTGGCCGCCATACGACTGGGAATGGCCTTTGCATCAATTGAAATTATTGATCTGATGATGAAGGTAAAGCCTCCCTATAATGTCAACACGCTAACACAGGAAAAAGCATACCAGGCACTATCCGATCCAGCTGTTGTAAATAAAAGGATTTCAACGATCATTGCAGAAAGAGACCGGCTGAGAAATTCTTTGAAAGAGTTGCCTGTAGTGCAAAAAGTATTTGATGCAGACGCCAATTTCTTTCTTGTGAAAGTAGAAAACCCTGATGAGATGTATGAGTACCTGGTAAAACGGGGGGTTATTGTAAGAAATCGTTCAAAGGAAGCTTTATGCGAAGGTTGTTTGCGAATTACCGTTGGTTCTGATGGCCAGAATAACTATCTGTTGCAGGCAATAAAACAATACCCTGCCACCGAAAATGATATTACGCTGAAACAATCATGGGAAAAAGTTTCTGACTGGTTGGTAACACCTGAAAGAAAGGCTGTCCGGCATCGCAAAACCAAAGAAACCGATATAAGGGTTGAGATCAATCTGGATGGAAATTCAAAAGCAGATATTCAAACCGGGTTAGGCTTTTTCGATCATATGCTCGACCAGATTTCCCGGCATAGCGGATGCGACCTATCAGTTAAAGTAAACGGCGACCTTCACATCGATGAACATCACACCCTTGAAGATACGTCCATAGCATTGGGTGAAGTTTTTGCTGAGTCTCTTGGTGATAAAAAAGGCATTGAGAGATATGGGTTCGCCTTACCCATGGATGATTGTGCCGCTTTGGTTTTACTCGATTTTGGCGGGCGTCCGGAGTTGGTTTGGAAGGCAAAGTTTAAAAGAGAAAAGGTTGGTGAACTCCCCACCGAAATGTTTGAGCATATTTTTAAATCCTTTGCTATTGGAGCACGCTGCAATCTTTATATAAAGGCAAAAGGTGAAAACGAGCATCATAAGATAGAGGCTATATTTAAGGCTCTGGCCCGCGCCATTCGCATGGCAGTGAAACGAGAAGCTGGGGCCGATACCTTACCTTCAACCAAGGGCTTGCTTTAGGTGGAGTAATTTTTTGATCAGGAACAAAAACCTTGATCATTTTATGAAGTTGAAATATTCTGAAAATGAAAATTGCCATTATTAAATACAACGCCGGTAACATCAAATCAGTTAGTAATGCGCTCACAAGGCTGCAAATTGAGCACTCTATTACCGACGATCATGAAGCCATAAAGGCGGCAGACCGGGTAATTTTTCCTGGAGTGGGAGAAGCATCCACTACCATGAATTATCTCAAGGAGCGAAAACTTGATTCTTTGATTTGTGATCTGAAGCAGCCGGTGTTGGGTATTTGTTTAGGCATGCAGCTCATGTGCAGGCACTCTGAGGAGGGAGATACACCCTGCTTAAATATTTTTGATCTTCCGGTAAAAAAATTTGATGTTCTCCACAAAATACCGCATATGGGTTGGAATAGTTTGCATGAAGTAAAGCAGCCCCTTTTTAATCCTACCGATGAAAACGAATTTGTTTATTTTGTCCATAGCTATTATGTGCCGGTTGCTGCTGAAACCATGGCCATGACTCATTATGGAATCCCATTCAGTGCTTCGCTATCAAAAGATAATTTCTTTGCCACACAGTTTCACCCCGAGAAGAGCGGTAATATTGGTGAAGGCATTCTAAAACGTTTCATCGAATCGTGTTAAACCCAGCAGAATCTTTTTTGCCAAAATTTTAAACCTTAAAGAATTATGATAGTTATACCCGCCATTGATTTGATGAATGGTCAATGCGTACGTTTATCGCAAGGTGATTTTGAAACCCAAACAGTGTACAGTCAAGATCCGGTTGCCACTGCCCGTAATTTTGAAGCCAAGGGATTTACTCATTTGCATATGGTAGATTTGGATGGTGCCAAGGCCCGTTTCCCAAAACATCTGCACATTTTAAAAGCGGTAACCGATGCCACCCGGTTGTTTATTGATTTTAGCGGAGGTATTCGGTCGTTGCAACAGGCAAAAGAAGTTTTCTCTCAGGGAGCATCAGCTATTACAATAGGTAGTATGGCAGTGAACGACGCAGAAACCACGTATACCATTATTGATACATTTGGTCCTGAAAAGGTAATTTTAGGTGCCGATGTAAAGGGGGAATTTATTGCTACCGCTGGTTGGCTTGAGCAAAGTGATAAAAACATTTTTTCTTTTCTGGATTTTTGGCTCGAAAAAGGATTCCGAAAGGTCATGATAACCGATGTTTCCAAAGATGGTATGATGCAAGGACCTTCTACCCCGTTATACAAGAGTGTATTAAAAAGATTTCCTTCAGTTCAATTGATAGCCAGTGGTGGTATTGCCAGTGTAGAAAACATTGAAGACCTTAATATTATAGGATGCTATGGTACCATTACCGGGAAAGCATTATACGAAAACAAGCTGGATGACGCAGCTTTACAAAAATTTCTGAAGCAGTAAAATTTTTTAATCAAAAAAAGACCTGGCAAAACCAGGTCTTTTTTTTGTAAAGGGACATTTTTAGCTTCCTACAGCATTTAGGTAATGTTCGAATCTTTCAATAACTTCTGAAACATAGTTGTAAGGTTCAGCACCTCTGGCATAACCATGTTGCACTACAGGGTCGAGATAATATTTTGGTTTTGATTTATTCAGAACATAATAGTCAACATTATCTTTCCAAATATTAGGATCTTTTCCGTATTTTTCGGCCAATCGTCTGGCATCCAAAACATGCCCGATTCCTACATTATAAGAAGCCAGAACAAATTTTATTCTTTCTTCGTCGTCGGTAATTATATCCTGAAGGCGACGATCAATCCAGTTAAGGTATTTCACACCTGCCATTATATTCTCAACCGGAGCAGAAGTAGGACCAACATTGTACATGGAAGCAGTATTGGGCATCAATTGCATAATTCCAAAGGCACCAGCCCAGGATACAGCATCGTTATTGAAGCGTGATTCCTGAAATGCCATAGAAGCAATTAAACGCCAGTCCCAGCCAACAATATCAGAATACCTTTTAAAGTAGTCATCAAAAACAGAAATATTTCCACCACCCAATGAATGATAGGGGCTTTTAGCCATAAGGGAACTTCTTGGATTCTGGAAGTATTTGGCATAAAGATTAGCATACTGACGGGTTTTAGTAAATTCAATCATCCACTCATCAATAGCTGCTTTCAGCAGGGGTGTGTCATGTCTTACAGCCCATGAAAGATTTTGAGGAAAGCTTAATGGAGTTTGAATGTCAATATTGGCATAATAGGTTTGGTTAACCTGAGCAACATGTTCATCGCTTACGGTATATTCTATTTCACCATTGGCCACTCTTTCAATAAGCAATTCAGATTCCTGGTCAACTTCCACAATATAAATAGTATCGCCAATTTCTTCCATCAGGTTTTTCAGGCGAATTATGTGGGCAGAGTTTTTTTGAACATGAATTGTTTTACCAGCTATGTCGAGCTGACTTCTTACAAGGTTATCTTCAATCTCTGACGAACGCATGCGATACCAGTTATCTGGCCTGCGTTGCACAAGAACCTGTCGTGTTTGACTATGCGGGGCAGTAAAATCGAAAAGATTCCGACGATTACGGGTAACAGTAAGATCCATGGCAATAATATCGCATTCGCCATCTGCCATTAAACAAGAAAAATTCTCATCTAAATCATTAGACACAAAAAGCTCTAATTCAACACCAATGTGTTGAGAAAACATACGGAGCATTTCGAGGTGGAAACCCATAGGCTGGCCACGGTACACAAAATAATTGGTGGAATTGTAATCTGTGGTTGCCTTTATTACGCCTCTTTGAAGTATAGTAGGCAGATCATTGCGGTGTTCAACTTCTTCAATAACTATTTCCTCAACGTCTACAGACCTGTTAATCAAGATTAGTCCACCAAATATCAGGAGAGGAATAGCAACAACCAGAAGGAGTTTTAAGATTTGTTGTTGTCTCATAATTTCAAAATTTTTGCTATGCAAAACAGCCGGCAAAAGTACAACAATTTATTAAACTTACAAAATACAATTTTTGTTGTTCTACATAATGTGCAAAGATACAGATAAATTTATTAAATTGTTATGTAAACACATCAATTTTACCAACAGATTGGGTTTAATAATCTTGAAATGCCACCTGGTAAAGGGCTTTTTGAATAATAAAATGTTGAAAACTTTTTCAGATTTTTATTTAAAGTCGTTTGAAAAAATATAAAAACACCAATTATTAACGGCTATTCGTCTTCTTTATCACTTGCCAGAAGATTTTGCAACGTCAAATAATTTTATTTAAGGCTAATAGTTGGTTAAAATCGGCTAATTCTTGGTATTTTTGACCCTTGCAAAACAATAAAGAACATGTATTTTAAGGATATTGCCGGGCAAAAGCAAATTAAACAAAAGCTGATCAACAACATCAACATGGGTCGTATAAGCCATGCTCAATTATTTCTCGGCCCTGAAGGCTCAGGAAAATTGGCTTTAGCCATTGCTTATGCCCGATATTTAACCTGCACCAATAAAAAGGATGCTGATGCTTGTGGAATATGCTCTTCATGCCTTAAATTCAACAAACTTGCACATCCCGATCTCAATTATTTCTATCCGGTAGCATCTAAAAAACAAGGAGATAAAACTTTTGCCAGCAAAGATTATATCAACCAATGGCGAAGTTTCCTTGAAAAATCGCCCTATGTTAGTCTTAATACATGGTATAACCATATAGAAATGGAAAACAAACAGGGAATTATCAATGCTGAAGATTGTAATGAAATTATTCGGGTACTGGGTTTTAAATCTTACGAAAGTGAGTATAAGATTGTTATTATCTGGATGATTGAAAGGCTCTATCATTCTGCAGCTCCAAAGCTTCTGAAAATATTGGAGGAGCCACCTGCCAAAACGCTTTTTCTGATCGTATCTGAAAACCAGGATCAGGTGCTTAATACCATTTTATCGCGCACCCAGATTATTCGAGTTCCCCGGTTATCCACGTCAGAAGTTGAGGAAGGACTTGTTAATCTCTACAATTTTTCTCTCTCACAAGCACAGGAAGCTGCTTTTATGGCCGATGGGAACTTCTTTCAGGCTCTGGCACTTTGTAATAACGATGAAACCCATGATAACCAGATGAATTTCATAAGAGACTGGCTGCGCGATTGCTATGCTTTTAATTTTGCAGAGATGTTAAAATTTGTTGATGCATTAGCCAAAATGGGAAGAGAAAGGCAAAAAACAATTCTCAAATTTGGACTTGAAATATTTAGGAATGCTACGTTGGTTAACTATAAAGCCAATAAAATGGTAAGAGCACACCCGGAAGCAGAAGAATTTATTGTGAAATTTTCGAAAGTACTTCCCCCATTCATTGCAATTCAAATGACAGATGAATTTTCTAAAGCAATTTATCATGTAGAAAGAAACGCAAACCCCAAAATTCTTTTTACTGATCTTTCTCTTAAAATGGCTCAGATATTTATACAAATAAAAAAGTGATTATTTTGCTACATTTGCATGAATACGATATTTATAAGTATACTATTAAATAATTAGATTTTACATAACCCCTAAATATTCCCTGATTTTGGAAAACACTAATAACAACTTTATATCAAGAGGATGCAGACAAACCCCTCGCCCAAATACCACAAGACAAGAAGAAGTACACGCCCATTCGTGTACCAAGTTAAACGTATTTAACTGGATTGACAAAATAAAACCACCCAAAAACTTCCCCACAAAAGAGTTGGTAGAAGTTCGTTTTAAAAATTCGAGAAAGGATTTCTTTGCTGTTCCCGAAGACCTTGATCTTGAAGAAGGAGATATTATAGCAGTAGAAGCTTCTCCGGGTCATGATATCGGAATAGTAACCATTGCCGGAGAAATTGTGAAACTGCAACTAAAAAATAAAAAGATCGATATCAATAAAACCGAGTTTAAAAAAGTATACCGCAAAGCAAAGGTTACCGATATTGAAAAATGGATAGCTGCTGTTGAACAGGAAAATTCTATCATGCATGGATCACGCGAAATTGCATCTTCACTAAAGCTAGATATGAAAATTAGTGATGTTGAATATCAAGGAGATAAAACAAAAGCTATATTTTATTATACCGCTGATGAAAGGGTAGATTTTCGCGAATTAATAAAAAAACTCGCTGAAAATTTCAATGTACGTGTTGAAATGCGCCAAATAGGTATGCGGCAGGAAGCAAGCCGTTTAGGAGGAATAGGCTCCTGCGGTCGCGAACTATGTTGTTCTACCTGGCTTACCAACTTCCGGTCCGTTTCTACAAACGCTGCGCGTACACAGCAACTTTCACTTAATCCGCAAAAACTTGCCGGACAGTGTTCCAAATTAAAATGCTGTATCAACTACGAAAATGATTGCTATCTGGACAGTCTGAAAAATCATCCCGATAACTCTTTAGCTCTCCAAACTAAAAAAGGACGAGCATTTCATCAAAAAACAGACATTCTTAGAAATTTAATGTATTACACTTATCAGGATAATCCGTCAAATTTTATTTGTATAACAACTGATCGGGTAAAAGAAATTCAGGAAATGAACAGAAAAAATATTATGCCTGAAGTTCTTGAACCCGATGGGTATGTTGATACTGAAAAGGAAAAACGACAAGAAACCGGATACGAAGAAGATAGCCTTACACGTTTTGATAAACCAACTACCAATACTTCAAAACGCAGGAAAAAAAAATCCAGACCCAGAAAAAATACAGATGATTAATTGATGTGTTTTAAAAGTGTTTTTGTCTTTATAATTCTTCTTAATTTAAAAGTTATTTTAACTGGGTATACTTTTTCCCATTGAGAAAAAGGTTGAGTTTAAGTTACCTTTGAAACAAAAATATGATGCGATGAACTTAAATAATTTTCCCTTTTTAGCGTTATTATCCATAATATTTCTTTACGGTTGCAACCAACAAATCGCCTTTGAACGTAACGAAAAGCTTGACGCTGTTGATGGATGGCCCATGGATGATACGATCAGATTTACTCACGAGTTTGCTGATACTACGGCCTTACACGATATATTTCTTAATGTGAGAAATACCTCCGACTATGATTATAGTAATTTCTACGTATTTTTTCAGACCCGGTTTCCCGATGGAAGGCTATTTAAAGACACTGTGGAATTAATTTTAGCCGATAAACAAGGGAAATGGACAGGTAAGGGTTTTGGGAATATTAAATCTAACAGCTTTCATTTTAGAAAAGATGTTTGGTTTCCCGTTGAAGGGGAATATGAGTTTACCATTTTGCATGCAATGCGCGATGAATCTATTAAGGGAATTAGTGATATGGGTATCCGTATTGAAAAGAAAAAATGATTTGGATGATTGAAAAAATGATTAAATCAAAAAAAACAGAATGAGCAAAAAAGAAAAAAAACAGAATTTTGGGAAATACATCAAATGGTTTTGGATATTATTGGTGTCTCCGGTAATTCTGGGAATCCTTATTTTTGGTTCCATTTCATTGGGATTATGGGGCTTTATGCCTTCGTTTGAAGAATTGGAAAATCCTAAAAGTAACCTGGCCAGCGAAATATATTCTGCCGATGGCCAGCTGCTTGGTAATTTCTATATTCATAATCGATCCAATGTTACTTACGATGATTTAAACCCAAATGTTGTTAATGCTTTAATGGCAACTGAAGATATACGGTTTAGAAACCATTCCGGTGTTGATATCAGAAGCCTTCTTAGGGTTATTGTAAGAAATATTCTTGGGGGCCAACGAAGTGCGGGAGGGGGTAGTACCTTAAGCCAGCAGCTGGCAAAGAATCTTTTCCCAAGGCAGGAAAGCCCAACCACATTTCAAATGATCATTATCAAACTTAAAGAATGGGTTACAGCTGCAAAACTCGAACGAAACTATACCAAAGATGAAATAGTGGCCATGTATCTTAATACAGTTGATTTCGGCAGCCACTCCTTTGGTATCAAGTCTGCAGCCAAGACCTATTTCAACACTTCTCCCGATTCGTTGAAGATTGAAGAAGCCGCTGTTCTGGTAGGCATGTTAAAAGCCCCCAGTTGGTTTCATCCGGTCAGAAACCCCGAAAGATCAACTTTACGAAGGGAAGTGGTATTAAGTCAGATGAACCGGTATGGATATATTACCCGAGAAGAGTATGATTCATTGAGGGTAATCCCGTTAGATATGTCGCAATTTTTGGTGCAGGATCAGAATACAGGACCGGCAACCTATTTCAGAGAAGTATTAAGACAAAACCTGGTCAGTTGGTCTCAAACACGCAAGAAGCCGAATGGTGAAAACTATAATATTTACAGTGATGGTTTAAAAATATACACAACCATTGACAGCCGCATGCAAAAACACGCCGAAGCAGCCGTAGCTGAACATCTTGGACTTGATCTTCAACCAGCATTTTTCGACCATTGGCGGGGAGTCCCCAATGCACCTTTTGGCTCTGATCTTACATCGGATGATGTACGACGGCTTATGAATAACTCAATGAGGCGTAGTGAAAGATTCAGAAAACTTAGAAGTGCCGAAGTACCAGAAGATTCGATCAGGATAATATTCAATACGCCGGTTGCCATGAGCGTTTTTTCCTGGAAAGGTGAAATTGATACCATAATGACTCCTATGGATTCAATAAGGTATTATAAGTTTTTTCTTAATACGGGCGTAATGTCGGTAGAGCCACAAACCGGGCATGTAAAAGCTTATGTGGGAGGAATTGATTTCAGGCATTTTAAATTTGATCATGTTACCCAAAGCCGCAGGCAGGTTGGTTCTACATTTAAACCATTTCTTTATACACTGGCCATGATGGAAGGAGAATATGGCCCCTGTACCGAGGTACCCAATACACCCGTTTCTTTTGAACTGGGTGATGGAACTGTATGGACTCCCAAAAACTCATCAGATGAACGGGAAGGTGAAATGGTAACTCTAAAATGGGCCCTTGCCAATTCAATAAACTATGTTTCAGCTTTCCTTATAAAACGATATACCCCCCATGCACTTATCCGACTGGTAAATAATATGGGTATTAATCAACCCATGGATGCCGTCCCTGCCATTTCGCTTGGAACACCAGACTTATCTGTTTATGATATGGTAGGAGCAATGTCAACTTATGCCAATAAAGGGATATATATTAAACCCAGCTTTATAACTCATATCGAAGATAATACCGGCAATTTGATTGAATCTTTCACTCCGGAACAAAATGAAGCCATGAATGAACAGGCCGCCTTTTTAATGCTGGAGCTGATGAAAGGGGTTGTAGAGAGTGGTACCGGAATTCGCTTACGATTTAAATATAATCTCATGAACCCGATTGCCGGTAAGACTGGCACTACGCAAAATAATTCTGATGGCTGGTTTATTGGTATTACCCCCGATCTGGCAACTGGAATTTGGGTAGGTGCTGAAGACAGAGGAATCAGATTTCGTACCATAACTCTGGGTCAGGGAGCAAATATGTCGCTCCCTATATGGGCTTTATACATGAAGAGATTATATGAAGATGAATCTATAGAAATCTCGCAAGGCGATTTTGAACCTCCTCTCAACCCCGTCAACTTTGAAACCAATTGCGAAGAAATTCAGAGAACAACAAAGCCGGGTGAAATATTTAACCAAAGTATTTTCTAGTATGTATATTTATCATAAAAATATATCGATATAATTATGCGTTGGTTTGCCAGATTAATAATGAAGTTAATGGGCTGGAGAGTTACTCACGGTATGCCGGAAGGTATTTCTAAAGCTGTAATTATTATGGCCCCTCATACAAGCAATTGGGATTTTGTTATCGGACGTCTGGGTTTTCTTTCACATGGAGTGAAACCCAAAGTTTTAATTAAGCAAGAATCATTCTTTTTCCCACTTGGAATTATCTTAAAATCTTTGGGGGCTATACCGATAGACAGGGGTATTAGCGCAGGAACAATTAAAAAAATTACCCATTTAATGGATGATGCAGATTCCTTTTTTCTAATTATTACTCCTGAAGGGACAAGAAAATTAGTCAAAAACTGGAAAAAAGGATTTTATTTTATTGCCCAACATACGCATGTACCCATTATTATGGGGTTTCTAGACTATAGAACAAAAGGGGGAGGTTTGGGCCCGGTACTCTACCCTAGCGGAGATTATGAAGCTGATATGAAAATAATACAAGAGTTTTATAAGAACAAACAGGCAAAATATCCCGAAAACTTCAATTTATCACATCAAAATCTTTCAAAAAATTAATTTTCCCCCTGCGAAGGATTAAATATTTCATGTAGATTTAACCTGATAAACCCGGTAAATAGCGGAGAAATCTGGTTATTTTCACCCAGATTAATTTGGCTGTAGCTAACCGAACCACCCATCCTGAAACTAAAATTATCACTTACCACCATATGCATTCCCAGTGATGTGTAGATTCCGAACCCCATGCCGTAATCACGTACATTATAATATTCAGAGCGAATTTCACGAATGCTGAATTCCATCCCGCCAACCAAAACTTTATTCTCAATAACCTTTGTGTCGGTAATGTTAATACCACTTTCAACAAAAGGATGGATATAAGAATCTGTACTTAGAGTGTATTGAATACCCATACGGAGTTCAATTCTTTCTTCAGAAGCATAAATATCAGATAAAAGCCTGAATGGCTCCGATGTGGATGTAAATATATCTGTGAAAATAGTAAATTTATCAGCCACAGATAGTTTGGTGTAATTAAACTCTCCTAAAAAAGAAAGGCTGTTGCCAAAATTCAATCCTCCAAAAAACCCGATCAATACACCCGGGCTATAATGCATATTTAAAGGGAGTTCACCAATTTCAAAGTTCTCAATAATCTCATCAACATTACTGATCAAACGGTCTCTGTTATGAATTCTGTTTAAGGCTGTTTCAACATTATGTTCGCCTGATCCGTTATAATAATTTGCAGTGGAAGGGTTTGCAAAATATCCACCCAGATTGAGCCCATATATCCATTTCAGGTCTTTGGATGCTTGTTTTGATGTTACGGGCGTTAGCCAACTAAAATGATTTGTCTTTTTACCCAAAACCTGCTTATGAGAATTCCCCATTACCGAAAAAGAAGAAAAATGAACCCCAATCAGAATTGGTAAAAGGTATTTAAAAGATTTTCTCGAAATAATGCCTTGTTTATCCATCCTACCAGTTTTTGGAGATCAGTGCAAAATATAATCAGGCGTATGCCAAAAATTATTATGAAAACTAAAGAGGATTCTTGTTACTACCAGACAAATACGCATCAAGCAATACCTGAGCTGCCTGATATGGAGTGAGAAGGTTTTCCTGCATACGCTCAATAGTAGACTTTGTAATGCTTTGTATGACTGGATTATTATGAAAATTATCGGAAAGAATCTGGTTTATTGTTTCGTACATCTGATATTTCTGCTGGGTTTTGCGGTTTGTATCAAAATATTTATTGTTTCGAACATGCTGTTCGTAAGACAATATCATCTCATAAACCTTATCAATACCTGTTTTTTCAACTGACGAACATATCTCTACCTTAGGTATCCAGCCTGAAGGTGCAGGAGGAAATAAATGAAGGGCTCTCAAATATTGCACTCTTGCAGATTTGGCCTGATTAAGATTTTCTCCGTCAGCCTTATTTATAACCATCCCATCACACATCTCCATAATTCCCCGTTTAATGCCCTGTAACTCATCTCCTGCGCCCGCCAGCATTAAAAGAAGAAAAAAATCTACCATAGAGTGTACAGCGGTTTCCGACTGACCTACACCTACTGTTTCCACCATGATCCTGTCGAATCCGGCGGCCTCGCACAATATTATGATTTCACGGGTTTTTCTTGCCACACCGCCCAATGAACCAGCAGATGGACTTGGACGTATGAAAGCATCAGGATGAACTGATAAGTGCTCCATCCGGGTTTTATCACCTAAAATACTCCCCTTGGATATGGAACTGCTGGGGTCAACGGCTAAAACCGCAATTTTATGCCCCTTCTCAATCAAATCCATTCCAAAAGCTTCTATAAAAGTACTCTTTCCAACCCCAGGCACTCCGGTAATTCCAATTCTAAATGACTTAGATGACCATGGCATACACTTTTCTATAATCTGCTGTGCCTTTTCATAATGGGATGGCAACGAACTCTCAACCAAAGTAATAGCCTTGCTTAAAATACTTCGGTTTCCGGAAAGAATTCCTTCAAAATAATCGTTCACACTTAACTCCTCTCTCTTACGTTCATGAAATTTACGAATGGCATTATCGTTGAGAACCGATGGTTGTTCAACACCCTTATTCACTTTTAAAGTGCTCTCGAAATGAGTATTTTCTCCTTTCTCTTTTTCCTGATGCATGGGAATTTATTTTGTGCAAACCTACATAATATTTTTAAACAGGGAAAGTGTGAGTTTAAAAATCATCCTGCTATTGAAACAGACTAAAATCCTAACAATTTATTTTATTGTCGGCACAATCATTGACATATATTTTTGCAATCAGGCTATATTTATTACTTTTCCCTGAACAATTGATTAATTGTTTTATTCTTATTTTTGTTTTCAATAAAATAATTAGGGATACTTTTGTGTTTTAAATTTATTATGCTTTTTCACAAAACTTATATTCATAATCAAGCCAAAGATTGGGTGGTTTTTATTCACGGAGCTGGTGGAAGCTCAGTTGTTTGGTACAGGCAGATTCAATCTTATGCAAAGCATTTTAACCTTTTGTTAATTGACTTGCATGGTCATGGCCGATCAGCCAAAATTAAACGGGATGCAACAAATAGTTATTCTTTTGAGAATATCGCTTTAGATATTGTAAAAGTTCTTGACCATCAGCATATAAGCAAAGCCCATTTTGTAGGGGTAAGTATGGGAACTATCATTGTTCGAAAAATTGCGGAAATTCGAAAAGAATATGTCGAATCTATGATTCTTGTAGGAGCTATCACCCGTCTTAATCTAAAATCACGTTTTCTGGTACGTATGGGTAGGGCTTTTCATAAGGTAATTCCTTACATGTGGCTGTATAAAGTATTTGCTTTTATAATTATGCCTATGGAACAACATGGAGAATCAAGGAATATCTTCATTTCAGAAGCACGGAAACTTGCTCGTCATGAGTTTATCCGTTGGTTTAAACTAACCCGACGATTAACAGCAAAGCTCAATAAGATGGAAGCAGAAGATCCTGGTCTGCCAACTCTTTATGTTATGGGAGATCAGGACTATATACTGCTCGAACCAGTTAAAGAATTGGTTAATAAATATAAAAACAGGTCTTTGGCCGTTATTGAAAAATGCGGACATGTTGTAAATATTGAGAAAGCAGATCTTTTTAACGAATTATCTATTGATTTTATTCAAAAACTTAACTACAAAACCAATGCTGTAAAAGGCAAAATTGAGTATATTTAAGGATTATTTTCTTTACCTGCCACTTATTTTTTATTTTTCAGCTAGTTACAGTATTTGTGAAGTCAAAATTTTAAAATTTTATATCATGATAAAAACAGGTAAAACCCTTTTTGCAGTAATTCTTGCTTTACCACTTTTATTTTTTACTGGTTATAACTTAAATGCCCAGGCTCTACCAGATGTTTTAACCGAAGGTACTCTTAAAGAACAATATGAGTATCTTAATGATCGTACCAATATATACAACAACTTCAGAGCAATCAGAGAAGACATGTTCCGTACAATAAGCAGAAACTCGATCGATTCTCTTGATAAGGCTTTCAACGAAATAAACAGTCTGAAGCAGAATATCAGAAATCAGCAGGCTACATTAGATTCTCTCAAGGTTCTTCTGGTAGATGTTTCTGATGAAAGGGATGTAGCCATCCGTGAACGCGATAGCCTTTTTTTCCTGGGCTTACCTATTAAAAAAGCAGTTTATAATATTATTCTTTGGTCTATTATTGCTGGTTTGGCAGTAATGCTGGTAGTCGGATTCCTTTTGTTTAAAAATACAAGGCATGTAACCAGAAAAACAACATCTGAATTAAACGAGCTCCAAACAGAATATGAAGAGTATCGTAAGAACTCCCGCGAACGTTTCGAAAAACAGTCAATAGACCACTTCAATGAGATAAAAAGACTTAAGGGCTTGTGATAAGCAAGGCTTTAATCTTCCTCGTATATCATCTTTCGGGTCATTCCACCATCTACTACAAAGTTTTGTCCGGTTATGAAACCAGACTTTTCTGAAAGAAGAAACCAGCATAATTCGGCAACATCTTCAGGGATTCCAATTCTGCCAGCCGGATGCTGTTGATGATGTTTGTTTGCCCAGGACGTAAATTTTCTGTTTCTGGTTTTCTGCCATTGCTGCACATCAATCCAACCAGGACTAATACTATTAACTCTAACATTGGGTTGAAGACTCATAGCCAGTGCATGTGTTAATGATGTTACTCCTCCTTTAGATGCAGCATATGCCTCTGAATTTGGTTCAGACATTAATGCACGTGTGCTGGAGATATTAACTACAGAACCTTTATTTAATATAAGATTTTTACTCAGATATTGAGATGTCAAAAAATAAGAAGTCAGATTTACGGCCAAAACATGATTCCATTCTTCCAGACTTAATTGATCAAGGGGCTTTAAATAAGATAAACCGGCATTATTAACCAGATATCTTAACGATGGCCTTTGTTGTAAAATACTTTTCAGCGTTTTTATTAAAAGTTCCTGGTCAGAAACATCGCATAGCAGCGTATTACACATATGTTTTCCCCCATAATCCTGCTGAAATTCTTCCAGAGCCTCTGTGTCATTATCAAGAACAAAAACAAATACCTTTTCCTGTATAAGTTTAAGGCTAATAGCTTTGCCAATCCCCTGTGCACCTCCTGTAACTATTGCTGTAAACATAGCTTTTTATTTACAAAGTTACACAATATCAGCTATTTAACAAATAATATTAACCAGATTATTTATATAGAATCTGTTGTCTTTTTATTCAAACAAGCCATCAACCGATAAATAACGTTCTCCGGTATCGTAGCAAAAAGTAAGGATTTTTGATCCCAAAGGTAATTCCGGAATTTTTTTACTTACGGCTGCAAGAGATGCTCCTGATGATATACCAATAAAAATTCCTTCCTTCAGAGCAGAATTTTTGGTAAATTCAAAAGCTTCTTCCTTTGATACAGTTATTACACCATCAAGCAAAGATTTATCAAGTACCTGGGGAATAAAACCTGCACCAATTCCCTGCAATGGGTGAGGTCCGGGTTCTCCGCCACTAATTACAGGTGAAAGTGAAGGCTCTACTGCATACACTTTAATAGATGGGAACTTTTCTTTTAATACTTTTGCTACTCCGGTTATATGCCCTCCGGTGCCCACTCCCGTAATCATATAATCGAGCCCATCTGGAAAATCAGCAAGAATTTCCAATGCAGTCTTTTCCACGTGAACTTTAGGATTTGCAGGATTTTCAAATTGTTTTGGCATCCAGGCATTTGGAGTGCGTTCAGTTAGATTTATTGCCTGCTCAATAGCTCCTTTCATACCCTTTTCGCGAGGTGTAAGCACAAATTCCGCACCCAGAACTTTCATAATTCGTCTTCTTTCTATAGACATGCTCTCTGGCATAACAAGAATAACTTTATAGCCTTTTACAGCAGCCACTAAAGCAATGCCAATCCCTGTATTTCCTGATGTAGGTTCTATAATCGTTCCACCAGGTTTCAATTCTCCGGATTGCTCTGCAGCTTCAATCATTGAAAGAGCAATACGATCTTTTATACTTGCTCCAGGATTGGTCTTTTCAAGTTTCATCCACACTTCATAGTCTGAAGGGTAGAGCTTGTTTATTTTAACATGAGGCGTATTACCAATGAGTTCGAGAATGTTGTTTACTTTCATATCAGGAGTTTTAAATTATGGATTAGAATTTTTACTATAATATTTTGGACAAAAAGGGATTGTTGCCATGTAAGGGTAAGGTAAGTTTTAAATTACATAATTGATGGGCTCATTAAAAAGTCTACCCGAACGGATTCTTACTTCACTTTTATGATAAACAATAGAGTTGGGTGGCACGCTTTCGGTAAGCCACACATTACCGCCAATAACAGAATCTCTGCCAATAACAGTTTTACCACCCAACACTGTACTCCCTGCATAAATTATTACATTGTCTTCAATGGTTGGATGCCTTTTGGTAGCTGCAAGCGACTTTTCAACAGAAAGTGCTCCCAGTGTTACTCCCTGATAAATCTTTACATTATTGCCAATTTCGGTAGTTTCACCAATTACTACTCCAGTTCCGTGGTCAATAAAAAAGCTATTACCGATAATTGCACCCGGATTTATGTCAATTCCGGTTCTACCATGAGCATATTCAGACATTAGCCTTGGCAAAACAGGTACATTTTGTTTTACCAGTTGGTGAGCCAGGCGATAAACGATAATTGAGAAAAACCCAGGATAAGCATGAACCACTTCCTGGATACTTGCTGCTGCAGGATCAAATTTATAAATCGATTCTGCATCTTTCCGAAGGTTATCATAAATTTCTGGAAGAGAATTGAAAAAATCATCAATGATGGTCTGAATATCCTGCTTCAGCAATACTTTAAGGCTATTAAGTAGTTTCCTGAATTGTAACTCTCTGTCTCGGAAACGCATCAGGTATTCTTCGGTATTACGGGGAATATCCAGCGGAAATAATAATTCCATCATATCGTTTACAAACTTATTACTATGCGTTTTACAGGGCATAAAGCACTCTTCTGCTGTACTATCTTGAAAAAGCCTCTCAGCAAATGTTCTTAAATTTTCCATTTTCTATTTATAATTTATAAATAATTATTACATACAGCAACAAAAAACCCTCTCATTTATAGCAATGAAAGGGTCTATGTGTATTGGTTAAGAAATATTTTATACCACAATTGTGAACCTTCTCATCGCAACGAAAGTAAGAAGGTAACAACAACATACACTTGTGTGTTTTTTCATCTCGTTATTATTAGATATAAGCTTGTATTTAAACCAAATAGTTTCTTAATAAGACTAAAGTTAAAGATTTTACTAATTGATCATAGTTAATTTTAGGTAAATCACATATTTAATTGAAATTGTTTATTTTTTGATAGAATAATTTCTATTTTGCAAATAGAAAAATGATTTTAGTAAATCTATATATCTCTCCATCTTTAACGGAAACTTAAGATTTATGTTTTTATGTGCTCTTGTTTTTTATACACGTTTTTTATACGATTACTATTCATGGTTATAAAGGATATATTTCTTACCTTTGCTTTATTAAAAGCCTAATTATCTATGCTTTACACCTATTTTTTAAATATAAACAAGTTCGTTTATTTAAATATAAAAAAGCGCGACACCTATTCAATCGTTTAGGCAATCCTTTTCTTTAAGACCACATCCACAATTGGTCAAACTACCCCTAATTTAAGCTTTTAAAAGATTTTATATTTCATACTATGGAATTACCCTTTGCAGAACCATGGAAAATGAAGGTTGTGGAGCCATTATATCGAAGCTCCCGCGAACAAAGAGAACAATGGATGAAAGATGCAGGCTATAATCTGTTCAATTTACGAAGCGAACAGGTATTTATCGATTTACTTACCGATTCTGGCACAGGAGCCATGAGTCAGTATCAATGGTCGGAAATTATGCTTGGTGATGAGAGTTACGCTGGTTCCTCGAGTTTTTTCAAACTGGAGAATGTAATACATGATTTATTTGACATGCCTTACTTTTTGCCCACACATCAAGGCAGGGCTGCTGAAAATGTTTTGTTTTCTGCCTTGATTAAAGAAGGTGATGTGGTACCCGGAAATTCGCATTTTGACACTACCAAAGGTCATATCGAATATCGCAGGGCACGGGCCATTGACTGTACCATTGATGAAGCTTGCCATACGGATGAATATCACCCTTTCAAGGGAAATATTGATTTACAGAAGCTGGAAGATGTGTTTAAAAAATATCCCAAAGAAAAAATCCCGCTTTGTATCATAACAATTACCTGTAATACAAGTGGCGGACAACCGGTTTCTATGCAGAATATTGGGGAAGTATCGTCCTTGTGTCGCAAATACGGTGTATTACCAATTTTTGATGCGGCACGCTTTGCTGAGAATGCGTATTTCATTAAAACACGCGAAAAAGAATATACCAATAAAACAATTAGGGAAATTGTAAAAGAGATGTTCTCTTTCGTTGATGGAGCAACCATGAGTAGCAAGAAAGATGCAATCGTTAACATTGGTGGTTTTATTATTTTACGGGATAAATCTGTTTTCCAAAAAGCCTCAGTTTTTAATATAATGTATGAAGGGTATCTTACTTATGGCGGACTTGCTGGCCGCGACCTTGGTGCTTTGGCGCAGGGGCTGATGGAAGGTACAGAGTTTAACTACCTTGAAGCCAGAATAGGGCAGGTAGCCTACCTGGGGAAAAAGCTTACAGAATACAACGTCCCCATACAGCAACCCACTGGCGGTCATGCCGTATTCGTTAATGCAAAAGAATTTTTGCCCAACGTTACCAAAGAAGAATATCAGGCGCAAACCCTGGCTGTAGAGTTGTATCTTGAAAGCGGAGTTAGGGGAGTTGAAATTGGAACCTTAATGGCAGACAGAAACCCTGTAACACGTGAAAACCGATATCCTACACTTGAACTGGTCAGGCTGGCAATTCCCCGAAGGGTTTATACCAACAACCACATGGATTATGTTGCGGCTGCTCTGGCTAATTTGTGGCAACGAAGAAATGAAATCAAAAAAGGATTTAGAATTGTTTCAGAGGCACCTATTTTGCGGCATTTTACGATTAAACTGGAACGAATCGGTTAGCAATTAAACTTCTTGCAAAGTCAGTTTTGAAGATTTTCTACCGGTTAATCGATAGTAACAATAGAAGTGAATCTGATTTAATTTTGCTTTTAATAAAAACTAAATTTGTAAGAGTATTAAACTCTTGCAAATATCTATTGTTGGTAGCATTTAAAACATCTTCTGTTATGGACCCTAAAAGAAAAGAAGGACGTTACGATCGTATTTATGAACAGTTGGCTGATCTATTAAAAAAGCCTGGGAATGATTTTTCCAAATTGTCTACAATTGCTGCTTTGTTGCACCATAAAATGGAATATTTCTTCTGGTGTGGCTTTTATTTGCTCGACTCGGATGAGCTTATTGCAGGCCCATACCAGGGTCCGGTTGCCTGCCAGTTACTTAAAAAAAATACCGGCGTATGTTGGGAATCTGTTAATAAAAAGAAAACTGTTGTAGTACCCAATGTTCATGAATTCCCGGGGCATATCGCCTGCGATAGCCGTAGCAATAGTGAAATAGTTGTTCCTTTGTTTAATGGCTTGGGTAAAGTTATTGGTGTCCTTGATGTTGATAGCAAAGACTATAATTCTTTCGACAGTGTTGATGCAGCCGGCCTTGAAAAGATTCTATCTTTATTCACTCCTGATAATTTGACTATTAACTGAATCCAATAATGAGTCAAATACAATATTTGTATTTTTACCTGATACCATTTTTTCTTGCTTTGGGATACTTCTCAGCTGCGTTGAGCAACTCTCGCGGAGGTGAAAAACTCAAAGCAGGTATTCCTATGAAGGTTTCTTTGCTTTTCTCAATCATAGGATTTCTGATGCTAATAACAGGTAGTTTCTTATCGGAATTGTTTTCAGTGTACCTTAAAGGAGCAGAAAACTTAACAGTGATGTTATTTCTGGTTTTCATTGCTGTACGCTTAATCATAAACGGATGGCGCAACAGGCCTTCTATGCGGGTTTTTGACATTGAATTGATGCCAATAGCCGCCGGAATGGGTGTTGCATTAGGAGTAAACGCTTTGTTTGGTGGTGTAGTGATTAGATATATCGGGCTTCCGGATTTAAAGGTTGCGGGGATATTTGCTGCTTTGGTATGGCTTATTAGTTTTGGTGGATTGCTAAATGGTAATTCTTTCTCTGAAAGTTTCGGTCGTGTTACCGATGTTTTGGCAGGAGTTGGCCTTTTTATTGTTGTTTTGATATATATTTTTTCACTCTAGCCAATATATTTTTCAACGAAAAACATTTGCATATTCTTTTTGTGCTTCATAGAGATATTACCTCTTGAATGACACTTAAAATCGTTTTTTATATACTGATAAGTAAATTCTGAAACATTAACTTTCCCAGGTTCGCAAGCCGCTTCCATTCTTTTGGCTACATTTACTGTAGACCCCCAAATATCAAAAGCAAATTTTGATTTTCCAACAACACCCGCAATAACAGGACCTGTATGAATACCAATTCTGCAATCAAACCAAAGATCGTTCACACTTAATTTCTCCTCTTTATGAGATTGAATAAACATATTGATTTCCAGAGCTGCCATAACAGTATTTTTCACATCAAGATCACTGGTATTTTCATGCAACCCTCCAGCACACATGTAAGCGTCGCCTATGGTTTTGATCTTTTCGAGGTTATATTTTCGGGCAATATCATCAAAGCCTGCAAAATAATAATGTAACTCTTTCAGCAGGATAGATGGTTTAAGGTTCTCCGTAAGATCAGAGAATCTTACAAAATCAACAAAAAGCACACTAACCTGTGGATAACTATGGGCTAAAGATTTTCCAAAAAGCTTCAACTCATCTGCAATATGACGAGGCAGTACGTTGAGTAAAAGTTGATCTGTTTTAGACTTTTCCTTTTCTAGCATTTCATTAATCTCTTCCATAATTTCACGTTGATCTTCAACGTTTTGCCTTTTCTGGTCGAGCTCAGAATTAGCTTGTTGCAGCAGATCTTTTTGTTCTTCCAGTTCGCGTGTACGATCTTTAACCAATCGCTCCAGATGTTGGTTTTTATAGTCTATTTCTTCCCATAACTTCTGGTTTTCTTTATTAATATCAGAAAACTTTACCGAAAGAGCATACGATTGACATAAAATAAAAAGAAAAATTCCGGCTGGAAATAGCTCATTGCCGCGTAAATTACCCATCGCAAACACCATATCATGCAACATTGCAATGAAGAGAATAAAAATTCCGATTAATAGGGCAAATGCCCCTTCTTTATTATTTTTTCTGGCTTTCCATAGCCTGGAGAACATAAAGATGGCCAAAATTCCAATGTATATCTGATAAATTGGAAGAATAGCCGAGAAAATCTTAACCGGTGTAACAATAACAGTAAAAGTGAACAATCCTGAAACCAGTAACACCAGATTAACCACATATATCTTTATTTCTTCCCGAAAAACTGCATTAAAGAAAAGGATAAAAAATATTGGGGCCAAATAAAAGGAACCATACTCCAGGTGCAACATTACATTCCAGGGTAAATCAGGGAAAACGAACAACAATAAGCGCTGCCCTGAAACCAGAATTCTTAGTATAGAAAGAAAAATAAAAATGCTGAAATACAGAGAAGATTGCTCCTTTTTCATTACAAAAAACAGGCTTAAATAGTAAATAGCCATTATAAGCAAACTTCCAGTTAAGAAAAAGTCGATGCCTGAGCGACCCAGATTATTACGAAGCAAACTTTCGGAGTTACCAATAATAATCGATTCCTGAACACCTCCTGTATGATAATGATAATTAGAAACGTGAAGAACCAGTTCCAGAGTATCAGTATCGGCATAAACGCTTATGGTACGGGGATTATAGCAGGCAATTTCCTGATCCTTATTTGAAGAAACATTGCCATTTTTCAGTATTTCATCACCATTTAGAAACAATTTAAATGCACTAAATATCTGATGATTGCGAATACTAAATACAGGCGGTAAACCATGATTTAACAAAAGTAGTTTATAAGTACCTTTTTCCAAATCACTTTGAAAAATATTCTTTTTCCACAAACCAGGAACTATAATTGTTTCTGAAGGTGTCGAATCTGAAATTTCATAAGGCATCAATAATTTATCAGGATAAAAAGTCCATTCTCCATCAAGATAAAGAGATGATTTTTGTGAAGAAAAATAATAATTCAGATCCATAACCCCTTGCCTGGCATAAGGCTTTTCCATAGAACCATAACTGCAGAATGAAAAAGCTAACAGCACGAAAACCAAAAAGAAGTTCTTCATAATAATATGTATAAGTATTTTTTTCTCCTTAACGGTTTTCACTGTTTTTTTAGATTTTAACCAAAAATAGCCAAAAAACTGATATCCTAATAACTTTGAAAAAAAATGATGTACTGTTTATTAAATTAAAAACCCTTTAGCTAAGTAATAAATTACAACCTCTTATATCGCAATTGTCAAATCTTCCTGATATTTCGAAACTTCCATCCGGATACTTTTTACCAAGGTCTTGTGTAGCAATAAAAGAACAAGAATAAATATTGGCAAGATCGATTGCATTAATTCCTCCTGCTTGTCCTGGTTTACTATAAGTAAATGGATCGTTGATTTCCCTAATAAGAATTTTCATCCATGAAGGAGTTTGAAAAATACCATCCCCCATAGAGTAAGCCTGAGAAAGCAACTCCGTCATTCCAAATTCGGAGTAAATTTTTTCAACCCCAAATCCTTTTTTCAAAATTTCATGTAGCTCACTTCTTATCAAATCTTTTCTTCTGCCTTTCATTCCACCGGTTTCCATAACAATTAAACCGGAATTTTTTACCGGATAATTTTCCGCCATATCCATCAAGGCAAAGCTTACCCCTATTAAAAGAATCTTACGATCGTTTATCGTTTCAATTCTATGTTGCAGAGCTTCGAACTCGTTTAGATAAAATCCGCTATGAATACTATTGCTAAGTTTTATTAATTCATTTACCATGTAAATTAATGATGAGCCCTTTCTTTCAAGATAGCCGGGTAGCAATGCAAGAATATGATAGTTAGATGGAGAGCCAAAAAAACTAAGGAATGCCCGGGTAAAACTTTGCCGATAGAGCTCAGGATCGTTCACATAATGCCTGCTGGTTTGCTGCCCGGTAGTACCACTGCTGGTAAACATCAAATCAGGCTTACTACTTACACTCAAAACAGCATGCTGCTTAAAAAATTCAATTGGAAGAAAAGGAATTTGTTCAACAGACTTTACATTGTTTGAATCTATGCGTAAAGCACGGCAAAAATCACCATAAGGTTTATTATGCTGGTATTGATAATGAAATACTTCTAGAGAAAGACGGTTGAATTGCTCTTCCGTTTCAATCTTAAAAATATGATCAACAAGATTTATTGATGTATCCATTTAGTAAAATCAACCACTGCCACTCAAAACAATGGAGCCTCCCGAAGTTTCTTTTGGATGAATGCTAAGTACCGGAACTGGTGAGTGATTTATAACCCTTTGGGCTTCATTTCCAATTATCATTGTTGAACTGTCTTTATCGCTCATCATAGCAACCATATCGAGATCATGAATACTAATATAATCAAGAATAATACCTGAAGCTTTTTTGCCTTCAGCAAAATCAATGGAAGTGTTAATACCTTTTTGTTCAAAAAATTTAAACACCTGCAAAGAATAATTCTTTACCTTTTTCCTTATTTCTTTAATACCCGTATCATAAACACCCAAAACCCTGACTTCAGCATTCAGCTTAAGAGCCATATCTGCAGCAAAATTAGATTTTTGCCTTGTGTCCTTTGATGAGTCAATGGGAAAAAGAATCTTTTTTATTTCCTTTTTTTGGAACATGGTACGAATCGAAATCATAGGACAAGAAGACAAAGACACCAAACGATAGGCGTTACTTCCGATAAAGTACTCCTCAAACCCCGAAATACCATGTGTGCCGGCAATTAGTAATATTGCATCATTATATTTTGCTTCATTCACAATTTCGGTATACACACGCCCCTGTCTGATACGGTATCGAATTTCATTTTTCATCAACAGCCTGAAATCACTTACCATTTCCTTTAATCTTTTTTCTGCCTCCTGATAATGAATATCTTGTGTATCAGGGTAAACAGATTCATCGCTTCCGGGTTTACTAACATGGACAAGGGTAATGTTGGCATCAAATGCATTGGCAATCATTACTGCTGTGCGGGTAGCATTAACTGAGCAGGATGAAAAATCTATGGCTACTACAATTTCACTCATAATGATTTGTTTTAAAGGGTTTCTTTATAAATTGATTTTCAAAATAGCTATAATTAAATAACGTTTTACTCAATTTTAAATTTTGTAAGGTAAAATTAATAAATAATATGATAAATTGCTTTTTACCGGATAAAAAGGAAAAATCTGTCTGGTAAGAATTATACAAACTTCATCATAACTGTTCTCGCCCATGAACAGATTGTTTATTAATAACACATCCCGTTTTCATCATGAATAAATCTTTCATTGTAAAAGCTTATTTTTGTTATTTCTAATGCAGTTCAGTTTAAATTAAAACAAGGCGATTCTTATCGCCAAGGATTAAAAACCCATATAAGCCATATTCTCATTGGTTATTAAATCAGTAAGTCTAAAACTGCGGCCACCAATGGATTAACTAGTCTTCTTTAAAACTCACATATAAACCAAATGATAAAAAACCAAACGTTAGATCCCGATCCCAGTCGGTTAAACAAGGTTGAAAAAGAATTTGAAAAAGCTTTAAGACCGGATAATTTTTCAAGTTTTACGGGGCAGGATAAGATAATCGATAATCTGAAAGTTTTTGTGCATGCCGCCCGACAAAGGGGAGAAGCTTTAGACCACGTACTTTTTCATGGCCCTCCCGGTTTGGGAAAAACTACCCTTGCGCATATTATTGCCAATGAAATGGGTGTGGGAATTAAAATTACCTCAGGCCCTGTATTGGATAAACCCGGTGATTTAGCTGGACTACTAACCAATCTTGAGGAAAAGGATGTGCTTTTTATTGATGAAATTCACCGTTTAAGCCCTGTGGTGGAAGAATACCTTTATTCAGCCATGGAGGATTATAAAATAGACATTATGATTGAAACGGGGCCCAACGCCAGAAGTATTCAAATAAGTCTGAGTCCTTTTACCCTAATTGGGGCTACAACGCGTTCGGGGTTGTTAACATCTCCGCTAAGAGCCCGTTTTGGAATCAATGCCCGGCTAAATTATTATGATACCACATTGCTAAACAAAATTATCAAACGGTCGGCCAATATCATTAAAGTAGAGATTTCTGAAGATGCTTCCCTGGAAATAGCTCGCCGCAGCCGAGGAACTCCCAGAATAGCCAATGCCTTGCTGAGAAGGGTAAGAGATTTTGCACAGGTTAAAGGAAACGGGAAAATTGATCTGAAAATTTCCAATTATGCGCTTGAAGCTCTTAATGTAGACAAAAATGGATTGGATGAAATGGATAACAAACTTCTATTAACCCTTATTGATAAGTTTAAAGGTGGGCCAGCAGGCCTTACAACACTTGCTACAGCTGTTTCGGAAGATCCGGGTACTATTGAAGAAGTATATGAACCTTTTCTAATACAGGAAGGCTATCTTATGCGCACTCCCCGTGGCAGGGAAGCAACAGAAGCTGCTTACAAACACCTTGGAAGGGTCAAAAATTCCAGCCAGGGAAATCTTTTCGAATAATAATGGGAATTCATCTTCATCATAATCAGTCTCTTGCCAACGAAATAAAGAATGCTGCTGCCCGTTTTGGGTTCGATGCCTGCGGCTTTGCGCCAGCCAATAGTGTTGACAAAAAACATCAGTTACAATTTGAAAAATGGATTGATAAAAAATCTCATGGAGAAATGCAATACATGGCTGAAAATTGTAAAAAAAGAATGAACCCCGCCCAATTGTTTACGGGAGCCAAAACGGTTATATCTCTGGCTCATAATTATTATCAGGAAAGTTATCAGCATGAAGATTCGTTCTATAAGATATCGACATATGCTGCCGGGATGGACTACCATATAACCTTAAAAAGGAAACTTTACCATCTTCTGGAGTTTATTTCCAATAACAAAGAAGTTAAATCAGCAAGAGTATTTACCGATTCTGCCCCTGTTTTGGAGAGATATTGGGCACAGCAGGCAGGGTTAGGCGCTTTTGGTAAAAATAGCTGTATCATTCTTCCCCGAAAAGGAAGTTTTTTCTTCCTGGCAGAAATAATTCTTGACATTGAACTTCCCTATGATGAACCCTTCATCAAAGATCTTTGCGGAAGTTGTAACCGATGTATTGATGCCTGCCCTAACAAGGCAATCGAAAACCCTGGATATATAAATGCCGTCAAATGCATTTCCTACCTTACTATTGAATCCAAAAAGGATTATCCTAAAGACAATCAGTTAAAAACCAATAGTTATATCTTCGGTTGTGATATCTGTCAACAGGTTTGCCCACATAATATAAAATTTGCCAAACCTACTATCGAAGAAGATTTTCAGCCATTGGATGCCTTAAAAAAGTGGAAGAAAAAAGATTGGGAAAATATGGATAAACGAATGTTTCGGATTGCTTTTCGGAAAAAACAGTCAGCATTATCGAGAGTTAGATTTGAGAAAATTAAAAATACGATAGAAACCATTTCAGAAATCAACTGAATGCCTCATTTATCTATTGTTAAAAACAAACCAATACTAAATTATGAAAAATACTTTTATAGCCTTTGTTTTGCTTTTACATATTGTTTCAGGATTATACGCAACCAAAGACAAAAGTCTCAGAGATGCATTGGAAAAGCATGTTCAAATACTGGCTTCAGATTCTCTTGAGGGCAGAGGTTTGGGCACTGATGGTGCAGAAAGGGCACGTAAGTACATTACAGATCAGTTTTCTGAAGTAGGAATCTCTCCATGGTATAAAACAAGTGATGATTATTTTCAACTATTTGGTCTGAGAAGACAGCTGATTTGGGCTAAAGCATTGAATATTGTGGGTTTTATTGAAGGTTCTGATCCGGTATTAAAAGATGAATATATTGTTATTGGCGCTCATTATGATCATCTGGGGTTTGATTTTGATGATAAAGAGCAAAAAACCATCTATCCCGGAGCTGATGATAATGCGTCAGGAGTATCAGCAATTATTGAATTAGGGAAACACTTTGCAGCAAGCCCGCATCTACTTAAAAGAAGTTTATTGGTTATCGCTTTTGATGCAGAAGAAAGTGGACTTTTAGGCGCTGAATATTTTATTAACAATCTACCGATTGATCCTGGACAGATTAAGATTATGTTCAGTCTTGATATGGTAGGAATGTTGAAAACCCATGGAAAACTTGATCTTAAGGGAATTAATTCAGCAGAAAATATGCTCGAAATTATTGATAATCTGGCAGAAATTCACAATATAAAGATTGGAACCACCGGTAATAGTATTGAAAGGCACACCGATACAGCTCCATTTGGTGATACCGGTATTCCTGCAGTACATGTTTTCACCGGATTAAAATCACCATATCACAAACCTGAAGATACATATGATCTGCTGGATTATGAAGGAATGGTAACCATACATAGTTTTATGGCCGATTTAATAACCCGGATTTCAGCTATGCCTGAAATAGTACCTGATGCCAAATCCATTTCTGATGCTAATAATACCAGGATAAAAAGGGCAAAGCGCATGTACACTGGTTTAACCCTTAACGTAGGATCTGGGTATCATCAGTATAAGGATGAGTTTTACAGAGCTAATTCAGCAGTTATAGGGGCCGTTGGTTTATTTGTTCAGTTACCTCTGTCAAGATTATTATCTGTGCAACAGGAAGTTATCTATGATTTAAATGGCAGCAAGGCGGAGAAGGGTGTATTTAGACGGCATGCTGTCACTTTTCCATTACATCTTCAATTTGGCACACCGCGTATTTCTGCTGCAAACCTGCGATCTTATGTGTTTGCAGGACCCTACTTCAGATATAATTTTGCTGGTTTTGATGGCGAAACCCCATTAAATTTTACCATATATCAGGAGCAGGAATGGGGTTATAGCCTGGGACTTGGATTCGATATTTTCGATTTCTCATTCGGTTATTCCAGCCGAAGTAGTTTAACAAGCCTTTTCATAGATAATCAGCAACCCAAAGTATTCGACAATAATCACTATTTTTCAATCGGATACAGATTCTGATCTCAGACGAACATTTCCCTTACTTTTTTAAGAGCTATAATAAGCTGATCAATTTCTGACCTGGAATTGTAAACGGCTAAGGAAACCCTGATAGTACCCGGAATGCCAAAAAAGTCCATTATTGGTTGTGCACAATGATGACCGGTTCTAACGGCGATCCCCATTTTATCAAGAATAGTTCCTGTATCGTATGGATGAATATCGGTAAAAAGGAAAGATACAACTGATGTTTTTTCAGGTGCAGTCCCGAAGAATCTTATATTTTCCAATGTTTGAAGTTGACTTGTTGCATAGTTCAGCAGTCTTTGCTCGTGTAAAGCTATTTCATCAAGTCTTAAATACGAAACAAACCGAATAGCTGCTTCCAGGCCGAGAACGTCTCCTACATTAGGTGTCCCCGCTTCAAATTTAAAGGGGAGTTCGTTATAAGTGGTTTTTTCAAAAGTTACTTCTTTAATCATTTCGCCACCACCCTGGTAAGGCGGAAGCTGATTAAGCAATTCCTCTCTACCATATAAAACGCCAACACCCATAGGTCCGTATAACTTATGTCCGGAGAAGCAATAAAAATCACAACCGATATCCTGCACATTTACTTTTAAATGAGACATTGCCTGGGCACCGTCTATCAAAACAGCAGCACCCATTTCATGGGCAAGCTGAGTAATTTCTTTCACCGGATTTATAGTACCCAATGCATTGCTAACATGGGTTACAGCAACCATTTTTGTTTTGTCAGAAAGCAAAGATTTGTAGGCTTCCAAATCCAAAACACCCCTTTCATCCATTGGTATTATTTTTAATATTGCCCCATAATCTTCACAAGCAATTTGCCAGGGGACTATATTAGAGTGATGTTCCATGGCAGAAATAAGTATCTCATCACCCTTTTTTACAAACTTCTTAAAAAACGAATAAGCTACCAGGTTGATACTTTCTGTAGTTCCCCTTGTAAAAATGATTTCGTGTGTAAAAGCTGCATTAATAAATAGTTGAACAGTTTGGCGGGCATCCTCATATGCATCAGTAGCCTGCTGACTAAGAAAATGGGCACCTCGATGAATGTTGCTGTTTTCACGACTGTAGTATTGCAATATTCTTTCGATTACAGCCTTGGGTTTTTGCGTGGTGGCAGCATTATCAAAATAAATAAGGGGCTTGTTGTTAACTTCTTGCTGTAAAGCAGGAAATTCCCGGCGTAGCTGTTCAGTGTTAAATGGCATCTATAGTTCTATAATTTACTTACATCAATATTAAAAACAGTGGGTTCTTTACTGTTGCAATGCAACACACACTGATCGCAAATTGATAATTCACCTTTTAGCCTTTTATCGATCATATGATCTATTCTTTCTCTTAAAGGCTCTATGGAAATTCTTTGTACAATTTCTCTTGCAAAAGCGTAAAGGAGAAGTTGTCTTGCAGTTTTTGGGTTTAATCCGCGACTTCTGAGATAAAACATTGCTTCAGGATCAAGCTGACCAACAGTTGCACCATGGCTACATTTTACATCATCGGCATAAATTTCTAATTGGGGTTGTGTGTTGGCTTTGGCATCATCAGTAAGTAGTATGTTCTTGTTATTTTGGTATGCAAGAGTTTTTTGCGCTTCTTTTCTCACCATAATCTTACCGCTGAAAACAGCTGTTGCCTCATCATCCAAAATACCTTTGTAAAGCTGTTCACTCTCGCACTCCGGCGCAATATGGTCAACAAATATCTGGTTATCGACATGTTGGTTGCTATCTACCATATACAAACCATTTAATTCAGCTTTGGTTTGACTTTCCTGAAGAGCAACATTGACCATGTTTTTGGTAAAACCTCCATTAAGAATAAGAGCATGTGTTACGAGATTGCTAAGGTGTTTCTGCCTGAAAAAGGCATTATTTATTACTGCTGAATTTGGACCTTTATTTTGAATTTTATAAAATTCCTGATGAGCCCTTTTTTCAAGAAAACTCTCTGTAACGCTGCTGGTGAAGCTTATGTTGTGTGTTAAAGAATGGTCGCAATGAACCAGGGTTAATTTACTATTTTTCTCCTGAATTACAAGATGCCGTGCATGCACCATAACCGGATCTTCAGAATCTATTATATTTATAACCTGAATAGGTTTTTCAACTTCAACGCCTTCAGGTACATAAATAAAAATTCCGTCCTGAAAAAAGGCAGTATTTAATGCTGAAAGACCTGGTTGTTCAAGATCCGTAAGCGTTCCAATATATTTATCAATCAGTTCAGGATAAACCTCCATGGCTTTGGACAATGAACCGATTATTGTTCCATTACTCAAGGTAGTAAGCGGAGCATTTTGATATACGTACCAGCCATTCAACAGGGTAATACTAAATGTATCAAGATCGTAAATATCACAGGAGAAGATTTTACTGATATCGAAGGGTCGACTTTTATTGGAAAAATCGAATTTAAAAGGGGTGTTGAATAATGGGTCAAGACTGGTAAATCTCCAGTTTTCGGTATCATCATCAGGTAAACCATTCTTCTTTAAAGATTCTATAGCTCTTTGGCGGAGCAATGTAATGGCTTGAGTGTCTGATGATGTTATGGCATCAAAATTATCGCTGAACGTATTGATCATCATTTGTTCAGCGGTCATATTTTCAGTTAAATTAGACATGTGGTCAAGGGGTTTGGTAATTACAGAGTTTCTTCAATTCCAGCTTCTTTTCTTACCCAATCGTAGCCCTTCTCTTCCAGTTCTATAGCCAGTTCTTTGCCACCGCTTTTAACAATCCGTCCATCAAAAAGAACATGTACGAAATCAGGAATTATGTATTCCAACAATCTTTGATAGTGCGTAATTACGATGGTAGCATTTTCAGGCTTACGAAGGGTATTAACACCGTGAGCTACAACTTTCAGGGCATCAATATCGAGACCTGAGTCAGTTTCATCGAGAATAGCCAACCGGGGCTCAAGCATTGCCATCTGAAAAATTTCGTTTTTCTTTTTTTCACCCCCGGAAAATCCTTCGTTTACAGACCGATTAGTAAGTTTGGAATGGATTTCAACTAAATTTTTACGTTTTTCCATCAATTTCAAAAACTCTGCACCACTTAGAGGCTCTAAACCATGATACTTCCTTTTCTCATTAATGGCAGTTCGCAGAAAAACAGCCATACTTACTCCAGGAATTTCTACGGGATATTGAAAACCTAAAAATATACCTTCACGGGCTCTTATCTCAGGATCCATTTCCAACAGGTCTTTCCCTAGAAAAGTTATTTCTCCTTCTTCAACATCAAACATGTCTTTTCCTGCAATTACTGAAGCCAAAGTACTCTTTCCTGTACCATTAGGGCCCATAATGGCATGTACTTCTCCTTGCTTTACTTCAAGGTTAAAGTCTTTTAATATTATTTTATCTTGTATCGAAACACGTAGATTCTTTATACTTAACATATTCTATAACTGTTTACTGTTATCTATCATAGTTTTTACTTTCTCCAAATTTGATGCATATTTTTTAAAAAACAAACGCGCAAATTCATTAAAGGCATCATCATCAAACTCTTCGAGTTCTTCCATTAAAACAATAACTCTCACATCTTTCAGATTCATATCTTTCAGATCAGCAAAATGCTTGTCGGGAACAGGGATTTTGTTATTCTCAATTTTTGACTTGAATGCAATTGACTTCATTTCTCTAAATATTTATCTGTTAAATTATATAGCTGAATTATCTTTACTATCTTTTATCCTACGCTGCCTTCAAGACTAATGGAAAGTAGTTTTTGAGCCTCAACAGCAAACTCCATAGGGAGTTTACTGAGCACTTCCTTAGCGTATCCATTAACAATCAAACCAATAGCAACTTCCATATCTATACCTCTTTGCAAACAATAAAACAATTGATCGTCAGATATTTTACTTGTAGTAGCTTCGTGTTCAACAATAGAAGATTTGTTACCTACTTCTATATAAGGGAAGGTATGAGCACCACACTGATCTCCTAAAAGGAGAGAATCGCATTGCGAAAAGTTTCTTGCATTTTCGGCCCGGCGGGATGTTTTAACCAGCCCACGATAGCTGTTGTTACTAAAACCCGCCGAAATACCTTTGGAGATAATGGTACTGCGTGTATTTTTCCCCAGATGCACCATTTTGGTTCCTGTGTCAGCTTGTTGTTTGTTATTGGTAACTGCCACAGAGTAGAATTCTCCAACAGAATTATCGCCTAAAAGAATAACACTGGGATATTTCCATGTAATAGCAGAACCCGTTTCTACCTGTGTCCATGAAATTTTCGAATTTTCTCCTTCGCAAAGTCCTCTTTTGGTAACGAAATTATATACGCCTCCACGACCGTTTTTGTCGCCAGGATACCAGTTTTGAACAGTTGCATATTTTACTTCGGCATCTTTCTTGGCTACAATTTCTACAATTGCTGCATGCAGTTGATTTTGGTCGCGCATAGGGGCAGTACATCCTTCCATATAGCTTACATATCCTCCCTCTTCGGCTACAATAAGTGTTCTTTCAAACTGCCCTGTATTGGCGGCATTGATCCGGAAATAGGTAGATAATTCCATTGGGCAGCGCACACCTTTGGGTATGTAGCAAAAAGAACCATCACTAAAAACAGCCGAATTAAGAGCTGCAAAATAATTGTCTGTGTAAGGAACAACAGATCCCATATGTTTTTTTACAAGTTCAGGATGGTTATGAACGGCTTCGCTGAAAGAACAAAAAATGATTCCCTTTTTTTCCAGGGTTTCACGAAATGTTGTTGCCACAGAAACGCTATCCATAACAGCATCAACTGCTACTCCTGCCAGTACTTTTTGTTCATTCAGCGGGATGCCGAGTTTTTCAAATGTGGCCAGCAATTCCGGATCCACTTCATCAAGGCTGTCGAACTGTGGCTTTTTCTTGGGAGCAGAATAATATATAATATCCTGAAAATCTATAGGCGGATAGTGAACATGGGCCCATTTTGGTTCTTTGAGCGTTTGCCAATGCCGAAAAGCTTTCAGTCGGAATTCCAGCATAAAATCGGGCTCATTTTTTTTGGCAGATATAAAACGGATGGTATCCTCTGTTAGTCCTTTCGGAGCCTGGTCCATTTCAATATCTGTATAGAAACCATACTTATATTCACTTTGGGTTACTTCATCAAGTATGTCATTGCTTTTATCAACTGCCATGGCATTTATATTTTGGATAGAAAGACTCAACTCATCAGGATTTAAATAATCATTATGAGATTGATATTCTTATTTAGATTAAATTTAAATAACTGTGCAAAGATAACAAACGCCTGTCATATTTCATAAGAAAGATTGGACTGGAATTGTTCATAAAATAAACTTCTTTTTGTTTGGACTAATAAATGAAAAAACTTCCAGTTCTTATTCTATAAGACTGACTTATAACTGATTGATAAAGAAAACTAATAACTTGACATAAAAGTTAAAATCCTATTTTTCGATAGTGCTAAATATGAAAAAAAGGATTACCTGAGGCAAGTTGCATCAAAGTAATCCTTTAATAGTTTGCAGATCAAAAATGTATCGTCAGATGATAGCGATTAATTGTTTACGCTAGAACTTTCCTGAACAATAAGTTTGAAGCCTTTTCCATGAACATTTAAAAGTTCAACATTGGAATCTCTCTTAAGGTATTTTCTTAACTTGGCAATATAAACATCCATACTTCTGGCATTAAAATAATTATCATCAAGCCAGATTTTTTTCAAAGCCAAAGAGCGGTCGAGCACCTCGTTGGTAAAATCGCAAAGCATTTTTAGCAATTGGGCTTCTTTTGAAGTAAGTTTTTGCTCCTCGCCTTTAAAGGCCAGTATTTGTCTTGCAAAATCAAATGTATAATCGCCTATGTGGAAAAATGTTTTTTGAGAGTTTGATGCATCATCCAGATTAGCTCTTCTAATAATTGCACTTATACGGAGTAGCAATTCTTCCATACTAAAAGGCTTGGTAAGATAATCATCAGCTCCTATTTTCAAGCCTTCAATAATATCTTCCTGCATTGCTTTGGCAGTTAGGAAGAGAATAGGGACTTTTTTATCAATTTTTCTGATGTCTTTTGCCAGAGAGAAACCATCTTTCTCCGGCATCATAACATCGAAAATACAAAAGTCGAATGATTCTTTTAAAAACATATTATGGGCATCAACACCATTTACGGCAAGTTTTGCCGGAAACCCTTTAGCCTCAAGAAATGCTTTAAGAATAGTTCCCAAATTAGGATCATCTTCTGCCAGTAAAATTTTTATTTTCTTATTCTCCATATTAACCTCCTGAATAGTTATTTATCAAATTAAAAATAGGGATCTCTATAATTATTCAAACCCAAAGGGTACAAACACACTAAAAGTTGAACCTTTTCTAAACTCGCTTTCAAGTTTAATAAAACCGCCATGTAATTCAACAATTGCTTTTACATAGCTTAAACCAAGGCCAAATCCTTTAACATTGTGTACATTTCCGGTTGAAATGCGATATAATGTGTCAAATATCTTTTTTTGGTTGGATTTACTAATACCCATACCTTTATCAATAACATGAATTAATATGCCCTTGTTCATATTCTCTGTAGATATTTTTATATCAGGGCTATCTTCTGAGTATTTTATGGCATTATCCAACAGGTTAAAAATAACATTTGTAAGATGAACCTTATCTGCTTCGACAAAACTAAACTCAGCATCGAGTTTTGTTGTTATTATGCCGTGTCGGGCTTTTACCTGCAGATCAATCTTATTAATGGCATCTTCAATTACTTCATGAAAATTAAACCCAACTTTATTTAACTTTAGTTTACCCTTTTCCAGCTGAGCTGTCTGAAGCACTTTTTCTGTCATCATCCCCAATCTTTCATTCTCTTCATTTATTACATTGATATAGTTCTGATAGAGGGTTTCTGATTTTTGCACATCTTTATCTCTAAGTGCCTGACATGCAAGTGAAATAGTAGATATGGGCGTTTTTAACTCATGAGTCATATTGTTAATGAAGTCATTTTTTATCAAAGATAATTTCTTTTGACGAAAAATGGTCATTATTGTATAAGTAAATGAGGAAATTATTACCAAAATAAATACAGTGGATATCGCTGACATTATGTTCATTCGGGTAAGCAAGTAGGTTTTCTGACCAGGAAAATAAATCAACAGAAACTCGGGTTTGCGAAACACATCATTGGGAAATAAACTAAAAATAAAACCCGATTCAAGCAATTCAACAGAGTGCATGCCTGTTTTCTCAGCCAACAATTGGTTGTGCACCGGATCGTAGATTCCATATTCAAACGCAATCTTTATACCCTGCCTTTCCAGTTCAGCCTTTAGAAGAGAATCAATTATTTGCTGACCTGCTGCAGAAGAAGCACTGTATTTAATTTCTTCTGAAAAAATTTCATCAAAAAGATCATTTACAATTTTCGTTTTTTGAAAAAATTCCAGTATAGCATCGTAAGATGAATTGGTAATACTTCTCCTTATGGCATATCCGGCATTATTTCCCCTGCTTACTGAAGCGATTGTATCAGAATGATTCGGGATGGGACTCGTGTTATTGAATGGAAAAGATGAATCACCTTGCCAATTTTCCAGAAACCCATTTATAGTAGGGTCTTCAGTGGTTACAGCATTGAGAACATCCCTGTAATACTCCCGATTTATGGAATCAACAATATTAAAAAACTGATTTATCTGAACATCTTGTTCCTGTTTCCGCATAAGGGCATCAGCCATTTCCATTTTGTTATATTTGTAAATAGCCGAAGTTACAGCTTCGCTGACACCCCTTGTAAAATTTGATTCTTTTACAGATAAAGCATTGCTGATCCAATATAATTGAATGCCTATAAGCCCAAGCAGAGAGATGGTTATTACTACTATGACAAATATGATGACATTTTGCTTCATTCAAATTTCATTTTTCTTTTTTTATTTCTGAAATTGGGTAAAAATACAAACTCTAATAGCCTAATGTTCAGAATTTAACAAAGTTTAATGTAGGGGGATTAACACCTTCTGTAGTGGATTCAGTAAGGTAGTAAACATACGTTACAATATGTATTACATGTTATTGTTAACGACATTTAATCTGAATTAACGATTTTTTTACCTCGATTAAATAAAAAAGAAATACATTTGTTATTAAGTCAAATAAACATTATTGAGTCAATAGTCTTTCATTGATTTACTAATGTGTTAGTTTTTGTGGTTATTTAATTGTGGATTGAACCGGCTGGTGTGGTTACCAGCCGGTTTTTTTGTAGGTTATGTTTGTAATATAACTGGTGAGCTTATGAGATCAGATTTTTTAAAAACGTAATTGTTATTAATTTAACAATTAAATAATCTCCAAAGCCAAAAGATGTTTAAAAAATCAGGGTTTCGCGCTTTGAAGGCATATAAATAAATTCTAATTTTGTGACCCTTTTGAAAGCCAATCATTTTTAACTCAAATATAGACGTATAATGGATCTTATCACAACAATAAAAAACAATGCCAAAAAGCAGGATAAATGTATTGTGTTACCCGAAGGAACAGAAGAAAGAACCCTACAGGCAGCCGATGAAATAATAAGAGAAGGGATTGCCCGAATTATTTTGCTGGGTAACCACGACGAGATCATGCAACTGGCCGCCAAACACCAGCTTAAATTTATTGAGAAAGCCACCACCATTATAGATCCGGTATCGCATCCTGAAAAGGAATTTTATGCTGAAATGCTTTACGAAATCCGAAAAAACAAAGGTTTGAGCCGTGAGGATGCCATGAAACTTGTAGAAGATCCCTTGTACCTTGCTACCCTACTCATAAAAAACGGAGCCGCTGATGGCGAAGTTGCCGGAGCCGCCAATGCCACAGGTAATGTTTTGCGGCCCGCTTTCCAGGTGGTAAAAACATTACCGGGAATCAGTGTGGTATCAGGCGCTTTTATCATGATCATGCCTGATAAAAAGTGGGGTGATAATGGCATTCTCGTTTTTGCCGATTGTGCCGTACATCCTGATCCTACTGCTGCAGAACTGGCCCAGATAGCCGTTATGACTGCCCGCACAACACAGGCCATTGTAAACATAGAACCACGTGTTGCCATGCTAAGTTTCTCTACAAAAGGAAGCGCCAAACACCCTATGTGCGATAAAGTAATTGAAGCTACTGCCCTGGCCAAAGAACTTGAGCCCGGACTTAAAATTGACGGCGAATTGCAGGCCGATGCCGCTATTGTAGAAGCCATTGGTAAAAGTAAAGCACCCAACAGCGATATTGCAGGCAAGGCCAACGTACTGGTATTCCCAACACTTGAAGTAGGAAACATTGCCTACAAACTGGTTCAACGACTTGCCGGAGCAGAAGCAGTTGGTCCCGTATTACAGGGAATGGCAGCTCCCATAAATGACCTCTCAAGAGGTTGCTCCGTTGAAGATATTGTAAGCCTTGTGGCCATTACTGTTAACCAGGCAGCCGGAAAATAAATACATTCTCTTACTTATATAAAAAAAGCCAGTTAATAATGAAAATCTTAGTTTTGAATTGTGGAAGCTCTTCCATAAAATATCAAATGATTAATATGGCCAACAATGCTGAATTGCTGGCCAAAGGTTTACTCGAAAGAGTTGGATTGAAAGATAGCGAGCTCAAACACCAGACAAAAGGGAAAGATAACTACTTTCTTATTCAGGATATTCCTGATCATGAAACCGGTATCAATTTAATTTTAAAGGTATTACTCGATCCCGACTACGGCGTTATCAGTGATGTGAAGGATATTTTAGCCGTTGGGCATAGGGTGGCACACGGTGGAGAAAACTTCAGCGCCAGTGCCCTGATAACAGATGAAGTAAAGAAAAATATTGAAGATGTTATTGAATTAGCCCCCCTTCATAACCCGGCTAATCTTAATGGTATTATTTCTATGGAGAAGCTGATGCCCCAAACCCCACAGGTTGCCGTTTTTGATACTGCATACCACCAGACTATTCCACAGCATGCTTACATGTATGCACTGCCCTACGAGTTTTATGAGAACGATAAAATACGTCGTTACGGCTTTCATGGTACCAGTCACAAATATGTTTTCCAAACTGCCTGCGATGCACTCTTTATGCGTCAGGACAATATCAGAGCCATTACCTGCCACCTGGGCAACGGAGCATCGGTTTGTGCCATAAAAAACGGAAAATCGGTGGATACATCCATGGGGCTCACTCCCGTTGAAGGTCTCGTTATGGGTACACGTACCGGCGATCTCGACCTTGGCGCACTCCTCTATCTTATGAAGAAAAAGGAAATGACGGTGGAAGATGCCAACAATATGATCAATAAAAAAAGTGGTATGCTGGGTGTTTCCGGCGTTTCTTCAGATATGCGCGACGTAGAAACTGCTGCCTGGAAAGAAGGAAACAAAAGAGCTGACCTGGCGCTGGAAATGTATATTTATCGACTCAAAAAATACATTGGCTCTTATGCTGCCGTTATGGGTGGTGTTGATTTGATTGTTTTTACGGGTGGTGTGGGAGAAAATAGCCCTGAAACTCGGGAAGCGGTTGTAAAAGGACTCGAGTTTCTTGGTATTACCTTCGATCCGGAGAAAAATACGGGTCTGCGTGGCAGACTGGATATGATTTCGAAGCACGATTCTAAAGTAAAAGTAATGGTGGTACCCACCAACGAAGAGTTGGTTATTGCCAAAGATACCCTTCGAATAGTTACCCATAAGGAAGATAAAGAAGAAATATAATAAGCCATCTTCCCTAATCATAATAGAAAAGATGTGAAACAGAAACCACTGCAAGGTTCAGGATTCACACCTTTTCTGTTGTAAATTATCAGCTTACATAAAAGGATAAAGGGATTCCAGCCAACGGTCTTCTGTAATGAAGAACTCCCCCATAGCTTCATATTTCTGGAGAATCCTGTTTTCTTTCATAGCTTCCAGACTCATACCCGAGGCTTTGGCTTCCTTAACTATCATAAAAGTTTCAGAAAGGGTTGCATGCCATTCTTTTAGTTCACTCATGCTAAATACCGGTCCATGACCTCCATTGACAACAACATCTGAAGGGAAGTTTTCAAGAATGTAGGCAACATTCTCAAGATAGGTAAAAGGATTACCCCCATTGGAAGTATCTACAAAAGGAAAGTAACCGGCAAAGAGCAGATCACCTACTACCAAAACTTTTGAATCGGGGAAATACAATAACAAATCACCTTCGGTATGGCCACCAGGCAGGTGAGTAATAGAAATAGATTCGCCATTCAATACCAGTTTCATGCTGTTCTCAACAAGAATATCGGGGCGGGCAAATTCAGGAAATGCCGGAGTTACATTATCACCACGACGTTGCTCTTTTGAAAGAAACTCGCGAACCGAGCCGTGGGCAATTACCGGAACATCTTTCCCCAAGACCTTATTGCCTCCCGTATGATCGCCGTGTAAATGGGTATTGACAAGATACTTGATGGGAGCCTGAGAAAGTTTGCGTATTTCTTCCATTACCCTTTCAGCGCTTTGCTCGTAGGCAGCGTCGATTATAAGTATTCCATCATCGCCATGGGCTACGACCACCGAAACGGCATTGCGAACAAAAAGTCGGTGTATGCCGGGTGCAAGTTCCGTAACACCGATTTCTACATTGGCCCAGTCAGTCTGGGCTACAGAAAACATAGGAACCATTAAAAATATGATTATCAGCTTTTTCATTGTATTTGGTTTTAAGATTTATATGATATTTCAACAAAAAAAATCCCGGCGGGTTCACCAGGATAAAAAAGGGAATACCAGCTGGTATTCCCTATTATGCGATTTGTTGATTAGTTGGTTAAAAGCTTACCAGTCTTAAACCTACTGAGAAAGGATAGAGTTCAGGACCTTTGCCTTCAGCAAACAGGCTGTTGAGCGAGTAAGTAGCAAAAATGTTTACCTTGCCCCAGCCAATACGTCCGGTTAAATCCAATTTAAAAGGAGCAATATAATAATCCTTGTATTCTCGTTCTTTGCGTTTCTCGCCTTCATCATCATAAATATACTTGGTGTTGGTTCTGATGCGGCCACCGGCTATTACTCCACCAGCAATGTGGAACCTATCAATCTCACGATTTCCTTTGGTCTGAAACTCAAGCATCAGGGGTACATTTACATAGGAAAGAAACAGCTTGTTGCGCACAATATCATTTTCAGTATCGGTAATAAATTCAATTTCTTCGGGGCCTTTTACCAGGCGTGTTTGGTTGTCGAACCGGTAGTTGTTGAAGGTAAATCCAACTCCGGTAACCAGTCCTACATTGTTGCCAATAAGGTTTATATTTTGCTGAAATAAGTTGAGGTTGTAAACAAATGATTTCTCATACCTGATGGCTATGGGATCGCTTTCGGCAGGAAGATTAAGCTCATAACCGGGTGCCATAAAACCATTAACTCCCATTTCAAAACCAGCCCAATTGTCGCGGAAAGAACGCCTTTTTCTGGGGGTTTCATTTCGCTCAATATCAATATCTTCTACAATAGTGACGTCTCTGTTACCAACCCTCATTCGGGTAGTATCGGAGGAAGCTGAAGAAGAAGGTCCAAACTCAGGGCTTACTTCATTGATGGAGGCAACACCCGATACATCTATCTCTTTCGAAACGGGATCAGTATCATAACCTATATGAGATGTACCGCTTGCATTGGCAGTAAGATGATCCTGCACATTGATTTTTGCATTCGAAGCACCGCTGGTTTTAATATTGGTGGTTTGGGTAACAAGGTCTTTGGCTTTTAGCTGGCCCGCACCACTTATATTTGCGCTATGATGCTCGGTTTCACCAGAAAGGGTAAGATCAGAAGCTCCTGATACTTTGGTCTCGAGGGCAGAAGTAAAAACAGAGAGAGTGGCAGATGTAGCTCCGGAAAGATTAACAGTAAGTGCAGGGCTTTCAATATCGCCGGTACCAGTTAAGGATGCTGCGCCAGATACAGAAATACTGCTGATTTCAGGAGTTATTACCAAAACCGATGCTTTGGCATTGCGGTTGTTGCCTTTAAGACTGATACTCAAAACACCATTTTTAACGGTGGTTTCAATTTTTTCAAGCAGATCTTCATCAGCAGTTATTTCCACAAAGTGGTTTTCGCCCTGTATAAGTTCTACTTTAAAAATGCTGCCCACATCAATTTTGGAGAAAGGGCCGGTTTCTCTTACATGGCTCACATCCTGCGCTTTCAATGCGCCTGGCAACACCAGCATAACGATTAGCAAAATGGCTGAAGTGATTTTTCGGAGGTTTTTCGTTGATTTCATAATTTAAAAAATTTAGATTCGTGGTTGCAAAGGGATTTTCTTGTTTTCTTGTTTTCTTGTTAAGTTGGTAATATAATTTTCTAAATGGTTTACAATTCTTTTATGGAGCCTATACCGCTGGTGGAAAGGTCGGTAGTTTGCGGTTTGCCTGCATATCTGATAGTTCCTACACCGCTTACACTGGCATCGAGATGGTTGGAAGCTGAAACCCTTGCTGATCCGGCACCGCTGATGCTTACATCAGTATCTTCTGTCTTAAGGTTTTCACAATCTACTTTGGCAGCGCCACTTATGCTTAAATCGTGTAGGGTGGCAATTCCTTCCATGTCAATTTTCCCGGCGCCTGAAACACTCGTAGAAAGTTTTTTAACATCCAGGGCAAGGTCTATTTCACTGGCCCCGCTTACATCGATGGTAAGTTTGTCGCCCCTGATAGTAAATTCAGATTGAACTAGGGTGGCTCCGGAAAGATCCATGGATGTGAGCGTATTTACTGTTACATAAGCAATCAACTTGCTGGGATTGTAGCTGTTGCCACTTTTCATGCTCAAATGCAGAGTGTTGTTTCTCACCTTTACTTCAACATAATCCTGGAGATTTTCGTCAGTTTCGATCTCTACGGAAGGAACATCTCCTTCCGAAAGAATTACCTTGTACATACCCGAAACATCGAGACGGGTAAATTTGTCTATCGAATAATCTATGTTAACAATTGTTTCATTGCCTTTGATGGCATTTACATCCCATACACATGCCTGCAAACTCATTCCCATTGAGAGAAGCACCAGTGCCAGAGAAAAAGAGTAGTTTTTTGCTTTCATAACTATTGATTTTGATTTGTTTTTAATCTTGTTACAGTGCTATGACGTGTTAAGGGGTGGGAAATGTTACAGTAAAAAACAGAAAATGATAATATTTGTTATTAAATTTCTGATTTTGAGATACTTGATAAAATGATTTGTGAAATATGGACTTCAAAAATCATTTCGTATTTGTTTGCAGGTAAAAAACCGTAGAAAAATTTTGTTGAAATCCCCAATCAAAACACCTGTTTTAATTGTTTAAATTTGTAATAAGTCAAGTATCTAAATAGCTTTATATAAGCATGCAATAATTGGAAGCCATCAGTATTAAAGATTTATTAATACAAGGTTAGTCCCACACCACACACAGGATTTTATCTTTATAATACGTTTTTCGCAGAAAATCTGCAAAAATGTATCGTTTTGCATTAACACATCTATCGCAAATACATACTCTCTGTTATGACAAAACTCAAACCCGCCCACCATCATTGGTACCCGCTATACCAGCTTTCCTCGCTGATTCTTTTTGCTGTATTGATGCTTTTTGGAGAGGAGGGGAGAGGGCAGGTACTAATTGATGAAACATTAAGATCAGGAAGCTTACCTACCGGTTGGAGTCAAACTGATGTTACTTTTACAACAGCAGCAAGCGGTTATGCTCGGCTTACTTCAATTAATTCGGCATTAACTACTCCTGCTTTTAACGCTAGTGCCTATTCATCGATTGAAGTTAATCTTTCCGTAGCCAAATTTGGATCAGGTGGAGATGGGCCAATTACTGTTGAATACTCATTGAATGGTGGAGATACTTGGGTAGTGGCAGGCAATAGTTTAACACCTACATCAACAACCCATCTTAATAACACTATTGAAGTAGCTTCCTCTTCATCAAATATGGTAGTAAGATTTACCCGTGGAGATAGTCCCTCTGAAAAACGATTGAGGGATATTGTGATTACGGGGATTGGAACAACTAGTGGCCCCACCATCTCCCTCACTGGCAACAGCCAGCCCATCAATAATGGCAGCAACACCCCATCCCCAACCAACCATACCGATTTTGGAACTGTAGATATAAACTCAGGTACCCAATTACGCATTTTTACTATAACGAATGAAGGAGCAGTAGATTTGGAACTCACGGGCAGTCCGAATGTAACCATCAGTGGCACTCATGCTTCTGATTTTACTGTCACTGAGCAGCCTGCCAGTTCTATTATCGCCCCAACCAATTCAACCACCTTCCAAATCAACTTCGATCCTTCGGCCCTCGGGTTAAGAGAAGCTACGGTTACCATACCCAATAATGATACAGAGTTTACCTTTGCTATTTCGGGAAATGGTACGAATAGCAATTTGTCGGATATTATTGAAGATAATACCTACACTTACTCATCAAACATTGATTATACACAGCGACAGGGTAATCCTATTACCAATACTACTCAGAGTATTGGAGTTTTTAAGTTCCTGGTACGCGATGGTGGTTTGGATGCTAACGATGCGGATGCCCTGCCAACAGAATTGAATTCAATAACTTTTTTTGTTTTCAATATTGGCAATATCCGTTCTGCAGCTCTTTTTGGGGGTGGCACTCAGGGAACCATGCTTAACAATACCCCCACTATAAATTATGGTAGCGGGATAATAAGTTTTTCCGGACTGGGTGGGGCTGATTTTACTGCCGGTGATAATGACGAAGTAGCCATCACCCTTAGAATCTCCTTTCAAACTAACGTTACCGACAATCAGCAACTTCAATTTACCATTTTAGAAGCAACTGCTAACCCCGCTGGTTCAACCTTTGCTCAAACCAATGCCGGAGGGGCAACATCCAGTACCACGAGTGATCGTAACCGCATAGAAGTAATTGCTGACAGACTAGGGTTTGTGCAACAGCCATCCAATACCACAGTATTAACTGCTATGACACCGGCTGTAACCATTCAGGGTGAAGATATTTTCGGCAACAGGGATTTAGATTTTACAGGTAGCATCTCTTTATCATCATTAGGCAGTATGACTGGAGAACCAATATCGGCAAATGCAATAGCAGGTTTGGCAACTTTCAGCGGATTAGAACATAGTGTTGCAGATGATGATCTTGAGCTTACTGCATCATCCATGGGGTTAACTTTTAATACAACCAATTCAATAACTTTTGATATTATTGAATTTTTATTTTTGGCTGGGGATGTCAGACCATTAAACAATTCATATGATCTTTCCTGGGCAGGTTCAGACCCCTACTACTGGGAAGAATTTAATGGAAGTTCATGGGAGTCACGTTCAGCATCACCGCAGGGAACGAAACCTTCCCGTTTGATAATTGATAAATCAGGAATATTAGCCGGGGGTAATACATCTAATACCTACAATGATATAATCATTTTATCAGGTGGTGAACTAATACTAAACGATGATGGAAACCCTACAGTTCCGTTCATTGGGGCCAACAAAAAACTGGAAATAGAAAGTGGTGGTTCAGTCATATTGAATGGCCAGATTGATTTTGCATCGACTTCTGATTTTATTATCAGAAGTGGTGGAACTTTCACTCTTCATAATAACGCTATTGGTAATGCTCATGATTTTTGGGCTGGCAATGAAAACTTTGAACCCGGATCAGATTTTATTATTCTCGATCATCTCAATGATGGTTCAGGTACGTCTTCTTTGATCAATATTTATGGCACAGTAGCCGATAATTCACAGGGGGCAAAGTTTGGTGATTTAATCATTGACATAAGCGTTGATAATACCTGGGTTTTGGTTGGTGGAAATACTGATCTAACGCTCTGCGAAAACTTAATAATTACAAATTCTGGTTCATCACCCCTTGTAATGTTCTCAAATACCAACACACCCTCTGCCATTATTACCCGAAATCTGATTCATAATTCAGGCACGTTGGGTCTTACAAGTACATTTTCAGGTACATCAACATCTCAGACGCTCACCATTGAAGGTAATCTTGTTACAAATTCCGGAGTTCTTAAACTGTTTCATTCAGGTGGAGGAAACGCAGGGGGGATTAATGTAAATCTTAAGGGTGATTTGTCAATTGCTCCAGGCGTTACGGTAACAAATGATGGAACTCCGGCAAATAGCAGTTTCAACTTCACCGGGAATGGTCTACAATCGGTGAATGTTGCACCCCAGATAAATTCGTGGAGATTTTTTGCAAAAAATGGATCCAATATTTTGCTTACGGTTAATGACTTGCAATTCAACGGTAATTGTGCTATCACAATCGAATCGGGGGCAGGATTAAATTTTGGGTTTAATGGCTCTACTGCATTAAATATCAGACAGATTGGAGGCTCAAACAGCTTTTCATCTCAGCAGGCTTCAACATTGATCATTTCCAGTCCTGATGGATTATCTGCATCAACAGGTTCTACCGGAAATATTCAAAACATTGCAGCATCAAACCGATCCATCAGCCAAATCGCCACTTTCCACTATGTGGGTAAGCAAAACCAGGTTACCGGCGATGCCCTCTCAACCGGCAGTACCGGTAAAATCCTGATCGTTGAACTCGAAAATGATACAGACTTCCTGACCCTTACCAATGGAATTGGAATTTCTGACGGAACACAGCTTGACCCTCTTGGTGGTCGGCTCGAAATCAGATCAGGAACGCTGGTTTCATCAGCCGCAAACCCAATCAATGGCAGTGGCCGACTGGTCATGTCCGGTGGTACCTACCAAATAGCCGAACTTACCACTGCCCCACAATACGTTCCACAACTAACAGGTCCCTATCAATTAACTGGCGGCACCATCGAACTCAACGGTGGTCCAGGCACCCAAACGCTCCGGGGCGGACGCAACTACCACAGCCTTATTTTCAGCGGTGGGGGTACAAAAAATACATCATCGGCCATTAGTAACATAAGCGGTACGGTTACCATAAAAGATGACAATACTGTGCTGGATGTTGTCAGTTCTACCTTTAGTGGTAGTGCTGATTTGGAAATGAGTGATAATTCACGGTTTAGGATGAGCGCGAAAGGTGTACCACTGCCTCAATTAACCGGAGATTACAACCTTAGCGGCGGTACCATTGAATGGTACGGTACTTCTTCATCTCAAACCCATAGTATTCGTGGGGGTAAAACCTATTTCAATATTGACATTAATGCTCTTGAATTAAACGACGAATTTGATGCAGCCAATGTTGTGGTTGGTTCTGGCTTCCAGGTAAATGGCACCATGAATGTAAACTCTCCTGCAAGTCTTAAAATCGGTAGTCTGTATTCTATAACCGGATCCTCAGGCATTGTGAGTATTAACGCGGATGCAACGTTAAAATATGGCTCAGAAGATGGTATCAATCTTAACGGTGAAACAGGAAATATCAGAACAAACGGAAGGGTATTCAGCTCTTCAGCGGGTTATGCACTCATTGGAAGCGTAGATCAGGTTACCGGAACAGGATTACCGGCAACGGTAAGCCGTTTAAATGTTGAAAAAACGAATCAGGAAAATGTCGTTACACTTACTGCTGATGTTGAAGTTTCAGAAAGGATATTTATGCGACGGGGCATTCTGGTAAATTCCGACCATGAATTAATCGTTGGCAGTAGTCCTGAATTATCTGGCAATTTAATCTATGAAGAGGGCGCTATCCGCGGAAAAATTACCCGCTGGGTACCCGCTTCTACCGGGACTTTTCTTTTCCCTGTGGGAAAGACTACTTACAACCCGGCAATCGTTGAGTTTACTTCAAACACGAATGGTGGTACTCTCACCGCTGAATTTATTGAGGAGATCCCTGCAGGATACTTCGGAATACTGCCCCCAACTACGGATGGTATTAATTTCAACAACCTGTCGGAGAAAGGATTCTGGCGAATCAATGCAGGCAATGGACTTTCCAGTGGGACTTATACGCTTAGTCTTGATGCAAGTGACTTTCCGGGTGTTGATGTACCGGAAAACATCAGAATCTTGAAAAGTCCATCGGAATCTTATACCTGGAGTATTGATGGTGTATTTGTATCTTTTACAGATGATACAATAATTCATTCAGGTATGTCCGGCTTCTCCGATTTTACCTTGGGTGGCGATTCCAACGAAAACCCACTCCCAATCGAACTGCTTCACTTTACAGCCAGCAGCAATGATTCTGAAGTGTTACTATCCTGGGCCACAGCCTCTGAAATCAACAACGATTTCTTTACCCTGGAGCGAAGCGCAGATATGCGGTCTGTTGAAATTATCGGCCACGTGCAGGGGGCAGGCAATTCGAACCAAACACTCACTTACCAGTTTACCGATCCCCATCCCCTAACCGGTATCAATTACTACCGGTTAAAGCAAACCGATTTCGACGGTTCGTATGAATACAGCGACTGGACAGCAGTTTCTTCAGGAACAGAGAAATACAACAGCCTGAAAATCGTAAACATTCTCTATCGCCAAAACCAGGCTACGGTTTGGGCCAGGGTGCAACCCGGTGAATTTTTGCAAATGCGAGTGTTTGATCTGTTTGGCAGGGAAGTGTACCGTAACGAATTTGTGCCTGAAGACAGCTTTTTCGAGCATACTTTCACTACCCGCCAAAAGGGTTTATACATCATCCGGTTAACCGATACCTATACTTTCCAAACGCGGAAATTTGGGAATCTTTAAATTCCGGGCTGCTAAGTTCAATGCCGGCCTTAACGGGGACGATTAATATACTTTATCCTTCCGATCCATGGATATGGTAAGTGCCCACGACTACTCACAGATTACTCCTTCGGGGAAAACAGATGTGCTTGTTAAAAAAACTGAATCAATGGGACTAAAGTCCCTTATAATCGCTCTACACATGAACTGTTAGTTAAAACTGACGGCAACGGAAAGTTTCACAATCGGCACGAAGGGCCAGGCAATCCAAACAGGGTAATCAAAATATTGAATCAGGAAGTTGGAATCCTGAACATCTCCACATAACAATCTATCCCTTTCAAAAAATAATTATCCAAAGCACTTATTGTATAAATATTTCCCCACTTTGGGCAATCATTTTATATTTTTAGTCACCCCAATAATATTGTGGCAGATTTAGCATATTTATAAAACCGCTTATAAATAAATGATATTCTGATATTTATAATTCGATGCCTGCCATTCAAAATAATTTAAGGCAAGGTATTTTCTTTTATATGCCCTATTATTAATTGAATCGTAAAATTACTTATCATGGAAAAATTAAAATTAGAAGGAAACTGGAATACAATAAAAGGTAAACTCAAACAGAAATACTCCGTCCTTACTGATGACGATCTGTTATACGAAGAAGGAAAAGAAGAAGAACTCATTGGCAGATTGCAAAAAAGACTTGATAAAGGAAGGGAAGAGATCGAAAAAATGCTTACCAATTTGTAAGTGGTGGTTGGTGATTGGTGATCAGTAATCGGAAATATTCAATCTGTAATCTGTAATTTTAAAAAATAATCTTATGAAAATACTGGGAATTATTCTTATTGTATTGGGGCTTCTTTTTACTATCTATACCGGGATAGATTTTAAAATCGAAGAATCGGTTGTTGAGCTTGGCGATATTGAAGTTACCCGCGAGAAAGAAAAAGAAGTAAACTGGTCTCCGTTGTTGGGTGCTGCTGCTATGGTTATTGGAGGTGTAATTGTTTTTGTTGGAAGCAGAAAGACCCGTGAAGGATAAATTACAAATTGATGGTTTTACTAAAGGTTCATCTCTTCCATAATCACCCTTTGTTATAAAAAAAAGCCGGTAAAAACCGGCTTTTTTATTAAATATCTGAAGAAGAAAAGATTACTCCTGAGAGTGGGAAATTTCTTCGAGAGTTTTGCCTTTCGTTTCGGTAACATACTTACGAACTACAACAAAGGCCACAACACCAAAGGCAGCGTAGATACCGTAAGATACTCCCAATCCAATAGATGTGAGAAGTATCGGGAAAGTAATGGTAATCAGGAAGTTGGAAACCCATTGTACCAATCCGGCCATCGCCAGAGCAGCTCCCCTGAAACGGTTGGAGAACATCTCGCCAAGCATTACCCACATGATGGGGCCCCAGGTAAAAGCAAAAAAGGCAACATAACCATTGGCTGCTATCAATGCATAAAGACTGTTATTTCCGGGAAGGATAAGCCTGTTATCGGCATCAAGTGTTCCTGAGGTGAAAAGCAAGGCCAATATTCCCAGCATAACAGCCTGTCCTAAACCACCAATCATAAGCAATGGCTTACGCCCTACCCTTTCAACCAGGTATATGGCAACAAAGGTAAATCCAATATTTACAGAGCCTGTTATTACGTTTTGCAACAGGGCATCAGATTCTGTAAATCCTGCTGCCTGCCAAAGAACAGAGCCATAGTAAAATACTACGTTAATCCCGGTAAACTGCTGCAAAGCTGCCAGAGCAATACCTACCCAAACAATAGGATGCACTTTACCGGTTTTTCCGTTAATGATATCAGAAAAGCGTGGCTTATGTTGTGCACTAACAGTAGTTTTAATATCTTCAACCTGCTGTTTGGCAAGGGTTAAATTGGTAAGACTTGCCAACACATTGGTTGCTTTTTCAAATTTTCCAACAGCTACCAGATAACGCGGAGACTCCGGAATAAACAAAAGGAAAAAGAAAAATAAAAATGCAGGAAGCAATTCTACCCAAAACATCCATTGCCAGGTTTCAAAACCCCACCAAAATTCGTTGGAAACACCACCAGAAGCTGCCGCCAGACTATAATTGCTGAAGAAGGCAAAAAACAACCCGAGTACAATAGCCAGTTGTTGGAGAGAAATCAATCGGCCCCGGATTTGCGGGGGAGCAATTTCACCAATATAGGCAGGAGAGAGAATGCTGGCGGCACCTACAGCCAAGCCACCTATAATACGGTAAATAACAAATTCTGTTGAACTGCCTGCAATACCCGATCCCCAGGCACTTACCATAAAAGCAAACGCAGCTAGTAACAACACATATTTACGGCCAAATTTATCGGCCAGGGTGCCAGCAAAAAAAGCACCTGCAGCACAACCAAGCAACATAGATGCTACGTTGAAACCTGTACCTATGGCATCAGAATTAAAAGCCTGCTGCAACCCATCAACGGTACCATTTATAACACCGCTGTCGAACCCAAAAAGGAACCCGCCCAGGGTGGCCACCACCGATAAAAAAATGATTCTTGGCAGATTGGCACTGCCCGGTAATTCATTTGTTAGTTTGTTCATAACTTGTATTTAATTTTTGAGTGATACAAAATGAGTAAGAAAATCGTTTTCCTTCTTTTTCTTACCTTTTCCAAATTGATAAATAACGCCTTAAAAAACAGATAGCTCTGAAACAGCCCGTAAAATTATCATAATTTTTCATTCTGTATCTTTTTAATTTACTGATTTTCATTAGCCAAACACCTATCTTGCTGAATATAAATACTTTACACATTTAAAACCTATCAGGCTTTAAGGCTGTAGTTTGATAGACTGTTGGAATAAACCAGACTGAATAAAACCCAGGAATTGTTTAACCTGCTAAATTAGAAAAGCCTTCAGCCCCCAGCCTAAATATCCTGAATAGCTACACAAATTTTTTTACCCCATTTTATCACTTTTTTTTATAATAATCTTGCGGTTGTAAACAAAATGTATAATTTTGCATTTTAATTGCATATTTATTCATAATGAGCAAAACAGCCCGACTTTTAGAAATTAGAAAAATAATACAAAGCAGCAAGATAAGCAGCCAGGAAGAACTGCTGGAAATACTGAATAAACCTGGACATGGATTTACCCAGGCCACCTTATCGCGCGACCTTCGATATCTAAAAGCGATTAAAGTTCCTGATGATGAAAAGGGTATGATTTACGTTTTACCAGAATCACAATTACAGCAAGCTTCTCAAAACGGATCTGCTCCCCTTTCGGGCCAACCTTCAGGATTTATTTCTGTAGATTACACATCCAATATGGCTGTAATTAAAACGCTGCCCGGTTTTGCCAGCAGCATGGCTTACAGAATAGATGCTATCAATGCTTTCGAAATTATAGGCACCATAGCCGGCGACGATACCCTGCTGGTAATTGCCAGGGAAGGGATTCCCAGGCAAGATCTGGTGCAATGCTTAAGGCCCTTCATTTCCTGAATTACGCCTTGCTTCCTGTCTAACTTCATGAAATATTATTCAATATCGCCTGGTAAAAACATTTAAAATGCTGTAAAAGCTCTTACTAAAATTATGATTGTGCTGATTTTGTTATTACATAAGATCAACTCCCCCTTAAAAAAACACGACAGCTTTGCCCGGTAGCAGGAATTCAAGGATTAAAAATGGTCATCATATAAATTTAAAGTAATCTCAAATAAAAGTTTTATTAACTATCTAAATTTTAAATATCATCATGACAGAAAAAAAGGAAAAAATCGTATTGGCATACAGTGGTGGACTCGACACATCAGTTATTTTAAAATGGCTTATCAACAAAGGCTATGAAGTAATTGCTTATGTTGGCGATGTTGGACAGGACGATGATTATGTAGAAGTAAAAGAAAAAGCTTTGGCCATTGGCGCGTCGAAAGTGTATATTGAAGACCTGAAAGAAGAATTTGTTACCGATTATATATTCCCCGCCATAAAAGCCAATGCCGTTTATGAGGGCAGATATCTGCTTGGCACAGCACTGGCACGCCCGGTAATTGCCAAACGACAGATCGAGATAGCCGAAGCAGAAGGGGCAACCATTGTATCGCATGGTGCCACAGGAAAAGGAAACGACCAGGTGCGGTTTGAGCTTACCTACTATGCACAGAATCCACAGATCAAGGTATTTGCTCCATGGAAAGACAAAGAGTTTCTTAATGAATTTCAGGGTCGTACGGATTTATTGAATTACGCAGCCAAGGAAGGCATCCCAGTTAAATCAACCCTGAAGAAGCCTTATAGCGAAGACGATAACCTACTGCACATCAGCCATGAAGCAGGGGTATTGGAAGACCCGGCCTACAAAGCTGAGCGTGAAATCATGAGCAAGATCAAAATGCCTCAGGATGCTCCTGATAAAGAAACCCACATTGCTGTTTATTTTAAAGATGGTAATCCGATAAAGGTTGTAAACCTTGACGACGGAACCACAGAAACCCAGCCCCTCGAACTCTTTATCTATCTAAATAAGTTGGGTGCAGAAAACGGGATCGGATTGCTCGATATGGTTGAAAACCGGTATGTAGGTATTAAATCGCGTGGCATTTACGAAACCCCTGGTGGCACGATATTACTTGCGGCACACATGGATATAGAAGGTATCGCCATGGACCGCGAAGTAATGAAACTTCGAAATATGCTTTCTCCGGTTTTTGCCGAGTTTGCCTACAATGGTTTCTGGTTCAGTCCCGAAATGGAATTTTTAATGGCAGCCATTAACAAAAGTCAGGAACTTATTGATGGCGTGGTTTACCTTACCCTCTACAAAGGCAACGTGATGATCGATGGCCGCGAATCGCCCAGCTCATTATACAACCAGAACCTGTCGAGCATGGATATTGAAGGTGGCTTCAACCAGCAGGACAGCGAAGGGTTCATTAAAATTAACGCCATACGGCTGATGGCCCACCATGCCATTACCGAAATGCGAAAGAAAAACGGACAATCGAAATAAGTACAAATTTTAATCAGGAAACAATGAAAAAGCTTTGGGAAAAAGGGTTTAATACGGTAAAGTCTGTTGAAGACTTTACCGTGTCCAACGATCGGATTCTTGATAAGAAACTAGCTCCGTATGATGTGCTGGGAAGCATTGCTCATGCCAGAATGTTGGAAAATATTGGGATAATAACCCCCGATGAATTAGAGCAGATGGAAAAAGCGCTGGCTGAAATATTAAAAGACATTCTGGCTGATAATTTTTATATTGAAGATGATGTGGAGGATGTACACAGCCAGGTAGAGATTATGCTAACCAGGAAGTTGGGTGAAGTGGGCAAGAAACTACATACCGGGCGCTCAAGAAACGATCAGGTTTTGGTTGATCTGAAACTATTTACCCGTGAAGCATTAAAAAACACGGTGCATTTAAGCCATCAGCTTTTCAAAACCCTGATTCAGTTAAGTAACACCCATAAAGATGTGCTTATGCCGGGCTATACACATATGCAGGTAGCCATGCCCTCTTCTTTTGGATTATGGTTTGGAGCCTTTGCCGAAAGCCTGGTAGATGACGTTCAGCTCCTGCTGGCGGCTTACCGCATTAGTGATCAGAATCCACTGGGTTCAGCAGCAGGTTATGGCTCATCCTTTCCCATAAACAGATCGCTGACCACCCAATTGCTCGGATTTAACAATTTACAGGTAAATGTTGCCTATGCACAGATCAGTCGTTCCAAAAATGAACGTACCATTGCTTATGCATTGGCATCACTGGCAAATACATTGTCTCGTTTGTCGATGGATGTTTGTTTGTTTAGCGGGCAAAACTTCCGGTTTTTTTCGCTGCCTGATGAATTTACCACAGGCTCCAGTATCATGCCCCATAAAAAAAACCCGGATGCATTTGAAATGATGCGGGCACGCTGCAACAAACTTATGTCGCTACCCAACGAGATAAGCCTGGTAACCACCAATCTGCCATCAGGCTACAATCGTGACTATCAGGTAACAAAAGAAAGCTTCATGACTGCCTTCGACGAAATAAATGAATGTCTGTCGATGGCCAATATTCTGATGGAGAACCTGCAGGTAAATCCTGAAATCATAAAGAATGAAATGTATGATTCAATTTTTAGTGTTGAAGAAGTGAACAAACTCGTGCTGGAGGGTATTCCTTTTAGAAATGCATACAAAATGGTTGCACAAACAATTGCAGACAAAACATACAAACCCAAAAAGGACCTTCATCATACCCACGAAGGAAGTATCGGTAATTTATGTAATAATATGATAGTGCAAAAAATGGATGCCGTACTCTACCAGTTTAATTTTATGAAATCTGATGTAGCTCTCAAAACCCTTATGGGTGATATATAATAGTAGTAAAAACATGCAAAAAAGTTATACACTTATTTTCCGTGTCGAAATAGATACCTTATTTGAAGGAGATGGGAAATTAAGTCTTCCAAAAATGGAGCATCTGGCTATGATTATTACAAATTTACGCAATGCCGGATTTCGGATTTTGATTGTAACATCTGGAGCCATAATGTTGGGTACCGCAAAAATGGGCCTGCCAGAGCCACCCACCGAATTGATTACAAAACAAGCCATAGCAGCCATTGGTCAGGCCGATCTGATGAAGTATTACCAGATGTTCTTTGATGGTTTCGACCAAATGGTGGCACAGGTACTTATTACACGCGATGTGGCCGATAACCCGGTAAGGAAGAAAAATGCCAGAAATACCCTTATAAACCTGCTAGAAAAAGATATCATCCCCATTATTAATGAGAATGATTCCGTTTCTACCGACGATATTATACTCAACGATAATTATCCCCTTACCCTGGTTGTGGCCCGTCTCATACGCCCCAATGCCATTGTAGTAAAAAAGCAGAAAGATGATAAATTTATGCTTGTGGTAAGAAATAACCCCCTACTGGCAGAAGTATCAGAAGACATTTTGTTTCAACTGGCCCACAAGATCAAAGCAGGCAAAGATATAGCAAAAGAAATCAACTTTAATTGTGTAACAAGAAAACCCATCAGTGAACAACAAATAATAGAAAATGCCCCTGAATACAGGCTCAATATAGAAATGATCAATGGATTTCCCGAAATTTTAACAACTTCTTACCAGGAATCATAATGCAGGACAAGTACTGGAAACAAATACCCCAAACAAAAATCGTAGTGGTGAAAGTGGGTACATCTACCCTTAGCTATCCCAATGGAAAATTAAACTTTCAAAGGATAGAGAAACTGGCTATTGTGCTTTCCGAGCTTCAGCTGAGAGGGAGAAAGATGATTTTAGTATCATCAGGAGCCATTGCTGTTGGTTCCGGCAAACTGGGTTTAAAATCGAAACCCACCGAAACGGCTGATAAACAAGCGTTGGCAGCCCTGGGTCAGGCTGAACTAATGAAGATTTACCAGAAACTCTTTGAAGCTCAAAACCAGAAAGTAGCACAGGTTCTGCTTACCCGCGATATTGTTGATATACCCGAGCGGAGAAAAAATGCATCCAATACCCTGGGGGCACTGCTATCCATGAATGTAATACCGGTCATTAACGAAAATGATACGGTTGCAACTGATGAAATTATTTTTGGAGATAATGACACCCTCAGTGCCAATGTAGCTTGTCTTGTTAATGCTGATTTGCTGGTAATGCTTTCCGACATTGACGGTTTGTACTCTGCTGACCCCGGTAAAGACCCCAATGCTAAAATTATTCCACTAATACATGAAATAAACAGTAAACTGGAAAAATCTGCCATGGGTAGTGGAAACAGTTTTGGCACGGGGGGGATGATAACGAAAATATCTGCCGCTAAAATATGCCAGACACAAGGTATCAAAGTAATAATTACCAATGGTGCCAACCCCGGAATTCTCAAGCAAATATTAGAAGGTACCCCAACAGGAACCCTATTCTTTTGGGAATAAAAAATTCAAATAGAAACAAATTAAATACTCAGGGATGTAGGCTGTAGATTGATAGACTATAGGAATTCACCAGAGGTTATTAATCCATTAGTAGTTCAACCAGCTGACGATGCATATATTAAAAAAAAATGAACAAGAAAGAGTGTCGGGTGCAAAAATTAGCTTTTCGCCAATATTCTAAAAGCCTTCGGCCTTTAGTCTAAATAACCTGAGTAGTAACGAAACAAAAACCTAAACATTACATTATGGACGAACTGATTCAAAAAGGCAAACAAGCCTCCGAAGCCGCCAAAACCCTTGCTCAGCTTTCCACCAACAAAAAAAATGGCGCCCTTATGCAGGCTGCCAAACTTATTATTGAAAAAGCAGACTATATCCTTTCAGAAAACCAGAAAGACCTCAATAATGCCAACACCAACAACGTAAAAGGCTCACTGGTTGACAGGCTACGCCTTAACAGCCAACGGCTGGAATCTATAGCAGAAGGGCTTGAACAGGTGGCAAGGCTCGATGATCCTATTGGCGAAACCCTTTCTATGAAAAAACGCCCCAACGGCCTGCAAATAGGACAAATACGGGTTCCACTCGGGGTTATCGGCATTATTTACGAAGCACGGCCCAATGTTACCGCTGATGCTTTTGCCCTGTGCCTGAAAACCGGTAACGCGGTAATCCTGCGTGGCGGAAAAGAAGCCATTCATTCCAATATGGCCATTGTAAAAGTTATTCAGGACGCGCTCAGTAAGGAAGATATTCCTACAGATGCCATTCAACTGGTAGAAAACACCGGCAGAGAAAGCGCAGTGGCTATGATGAAACTCAACGAATATCTCGATGTACTAATACCCCGTGGTGGAGCCGGTCTTATCAAAACGGTGGTAGAAAACAGCAGAGTGCCTGTATTGGAAACCGGTATTGGCAATTGCCATACATTTATTGATGAATCGGCCAATCTGGAGAAAGCACAAAAAATTGCCGTCAATGCCAAAACACACCGCCCCGGCGTTTGTAATGCCATGGAAAGTCTGTTAATTCATGAAGCAGTGGCAGAAAAAATATTGCCCCCACTTTGTCAGGAGCTCAAATCTCTCAATGTAGAGATCAGGGGCGACCAAAAAGTTTGTGATCTGGTACCTTTTTCCAACAATGCAACCCCCGAAGACTGGGGCACCGAATATCTTGATTTAATCCTTTCCATAAAAGTGGTATCATCGCTTGATGAAGCCATCTCTCACATCAGCACTTATGGTACCGGCCATTCAGAAGCTATTGTTACTGAAAACTACTCAGCAGCGCAACGTTTTCTGCACGAAGTAGATGCTGCTGCAGTTTACGTTAACGCTTCAACACGCTTTACCGATGGTTTTGAATTTGGGTTCGGTGCCGAAATCGGAATCTCAACACAAAAACTCCATGCCCGTGGCCCCATGGGATTAAGAGAGCTTACATCAACAAAATATATTATTTATGGCGATGGGCAGATAAGACCGTGATTCTGGTTAAATAGTGTCAGCAAGAAAACTCCGGCTTTTTACATGTATCTGATAAGAAAGCGTCAAGTGCAAGGCTTTCGACGACTGAAAAACAAGAGTCTCATTGAAATAACAAGATGACTGTTTTGAAGACGAGCATAACGCAGCAATTGGCGTTTTCTTGCAAGCACTAAATAAGGTTGGATAGAAATATCTAAATCCAGAATCTTCTCCATTAAAATTTGAACCCCTGTGAAAAGGGGTTTTTTTGTTCATTCCAGTTTCTGAAATTATTTGACAGTTAATCTAAACTGAAAACCAATGTTTAGATACAAAATAATCTAAATAACCCCTTCAAAAAAAACATATGTACCTGTTTATTAAGGTGATTTATTGTATTTTTGGTCTTTTGTTATCTTAAGGCAGATGCTTATATATTCTTAATAGAATAAAACAGGTTTGTTTTATTATTTTTAACGGCTTTTTCGGATTTTTTTCCCAAAAATGGTTTAATCTTTGGTTGTAATCAAAATTTGAAATAGCAAATTAAGTCAACTATTTATATAAATTCAATGAGCAAAAATAATTACAGTGCAGTACAGATGGTCTTTTTGGTTGCACTTCGCATATCCATTGGCTGGCATTTAATGTACGAAGGCATTACCAAAGTTCTTCAACCCGGATGGTCTTCGTATGGATATCTTATGGATAGTAAAGGATGGTTTTCAGGATTTTTCATAAATATGGCATCAAACCCGAACCTACTAAGTATAGTTGATTTTTTGAATGTGTGGGGTTTAACCCTGGTAGGCTTCGCCATGATCGTTGGAATATTTTCCCGGCTTGCAAAGATTGGGGCAATGATTATGCTGTTGTTTTACTTCGTTGCCCATCCTCCGCTTATGATGGCCGATTATCTTTTCCCTGGCGAAGGAAGCTATTTATGGGTAAATAAAAATCTGATAGAGCTGCTGGCCGTTGCAGTTTTGTATTTTTTTCCAACAGAGCATATTGTTGGAATTGACAGATTAATAAAGCAATTCAGAAAAAAATAATGGAAACAACCGATAATAATAATAACATCAATTCAGAAAATACTCCCCGGGGAATTGGCCGGCGAGATGTATTGAAAAGCCTGATAACCCTGCCCGTTGCCGGTGCTTTGGTTTATGGTGCTTTCCGAAAAAAACAGCTGGAGCACTACAAACATAATGAATTACTTAAAACCCTTAGCCTTGATAAAGGTAGCGAAACACCAGCAGCCTATATAAATGAAACACCGGGCGATAGCACCACACTACGGGTAGGCGTAATTGGTACCGGAGGGAGAGGTCTTTACCTTATGCGTTCTATGGGGTTCATTCAACCCAAATGGATTGATGAATGGACTGAATCAGCCAAAACAAACAAGCAGGATAACAGGGTAGAAATTTACCGGCAAATGGATAATCTCAATGTAGAAATTACTGCCATCTGCGATATTTTTACAGTTCACCGCGATGCCGGACTGGAAGCTTCTACCAACATCCACCGCGAGGGGTCTAACGGGCAAAAAGGCAAACCTGCCCGGGTCTATAAAAATTACAAAGAACTTCTTGCTGCCGATGATATTGATGCAGTAGTAATTGCCACCCCCGATCACTGGCATGCACAAATGGTTATAGATGCTGCCAACGCCGGAAAGCATGTGTATGTTGAGAAACCCCTTAGTTTAACAGTTGCCGAAACTTACGAAATTGAAAAAGCAGTAAAAGAAAACAATATTGTTTTTCAGCTGGGCCATCAAAACCGGCAAATTGAAAGCCACGAAAAAGCGAAGGAAGTAATCCGTAAAAATTTATTAGGAAAAATTACCCTGGTAGAAACTTTTACCAACCGTAACTCCCCTTCTGGTGCCTGGGTATATGACATCCACCCCGACACCAACCCCCAAAATGTTGATTGGCAACAATTTTTAGGTACAGCCCCCGATCATCCGTTCAGTGCAGAAAGATTTCACCGCTGGCGGTGCTGGTGGGACTATAGCACCGGGCTTACCGGCGATCTTTTTACCCACGAATATGATGTAATTAACCAGGTAATGAATGTCGGCATCCCTGATGCTGCAACCGCCTCCGGAGGTATTTATTACTTTAAAGATGGCCGCACTGTACCCGACGTTTTGCATGTAAGCTACGAATTTCAGAAACTTGATTTGAACCTGCTATACAGTGCTACCCTGGCAAACAGTCAACACAGGGCCAAAACCTTTTTCGGAAGCGATGGCTATATGGTCTTGGACAACAGCCTGATGGTTTATGCCGACCGGGAATCCAACCGATACCGCGAAGCCATTCAGGATGGCGTAATACCTACCGATTCTCCTATGATTACGCATGTACCCGGAAAAGGTGGAATAGATGCTATTTCATCCCCCACAGAACAATACTTTGCTCAAAGAGGATTGCTTTATACATACAGGGGCGGAAAACAGGTTGATACTGCCCATCTTCATATTAAAGAATGGATTGATAGCATACGAAACGGAACACCAGTTAGCTGTGGAATCAAAGAAGCTGTTGATGAAGCCATTACGGCCCATATGGGTACCATTGCCTATCGAAATAATAAAAAAGTATTTTGGGACAACAACAAAAAAGATGTTGAATTTGGATAATGTGTTGTAGCTTAGCATGAATATTCTCCGGGACGCATAGAAAACTACCGGTTCAATTATAGTAATTTAAAACAAAAAACGATGGAAGAAAAAATCTCTAGAAGGAATTTCCTTGGTAGTAGTGCTGCGGTGGCAGCTGGTTTTACCATACTACCCAGTACTGTTATTAGTGGGTTAGGGCACAAGGCCCCCAGCGATAAACTCAACATTGCCGGTGTTGGTGTGGGTGGACGTGGAAACGGTGTTCTGAAAGCTGTTCAGGAAGAAAACATTGTGGCTCTCTGCGATGTTGACTGGCGCTATGCAAAAGGTGCCTTTGACACTTTCCCCAATGCAAAAAAATACTGGGACTGGCGCAAGATGTTTGACGAAATGATCAATGATATTGATGCTGTTGTTGTAGCTACTGCTGATCACACCCATGCCATCGTGGCTGCTCATGCCATGACCCTCGGTAAACATGTTTATGTTGAAAAGCCGCTTACCCATACCGTTTACGAATCAAGACTCTTAACCAGACTGGCAGATAAATATAAAATAGCCACCCAAATGGGTAACCAGGGGTCTTCTGGTGAAGGAGTAAACCAGGTTGTGGAATGGTTGTGGAACAACGAAATTGGTGAAGTTACAAAAGTAGAAGCTTTCACCGACCGTCCAATCTGGCCACAAGGGCTACCCACTCCCGCACCACAACCTGTGCCTGACACCATCAACTGGGATCTGTTTATCGGCCCAGCGAAAATGCGTCCTTACAACGAAATCTATACTCCCTGGAATTTCCGCGGATGGTGGGATTTCGGTACCGGAGCTCTCGGCGATATGGCATGTCACATTCTTCATCCTGTTTTCAAAGGCCTAAACCTGGGATACCCTACAAAAGTTCAGGGAACATCTACCCTTTTACTTCAGGACTCAGCACCACAGGCAGAAAAAGTGAAACTGATTTATCCGGAAAGAGGCGGTTTGGCAAAATCGAAAATTGCTTTCCCCGAAGTAGAAGTTACATGGTATGATGGCGGTCTCAGACCCGATATGCCAGAAGGATGGCCTGCCGGAAAAGATATGAATGATGCTGGTGGTGGTGTAATCTTCCACGGTACCAAAGACAAACTTGTTTGCGGTTGCTACGGGGTGCGCCCATGGTTGCTCTCCGGAAGAGTTCCCAACGCCCCAAAAACTGAACGTAGGGTAGAAGGCAGCCACGAAATGGACTGGGTAAGAGCATGTAAACAATCTCCTGAAAACAGGATAGAAACCAAATCTCCTTTTAACGAAGCAGGTCCGTTCAACGAAATGGTAGTTATGGGGGTTCTTGCGGTACGTTTACAGGAGCTTCATAAAGAACTAGAATGGGATGGTGAAAAAATGAAGTTTACCAATATTGGTGATGACGAAACCATTAGAATCGTTATTGAAGATGGTTTCAACATTACTGATGGCCACCCAACATTTAACAAAACCATGACTGATCCTATTAATGCAATGGCTTTCGCTGAAGAATTGGTGAAACATAATTACAGAGATGGTTGGAGTTTGCCAGATATGCCTTAATTTTGCAATCAAAGTTTACCTATTTATTTAATAACATAAAAATCAAATAAAATGAAGAAGTTCAGATTAGCTTTTATTGCATTTAGTTTCTTCCTTGCAGGATCACTTTTTCTCACTTCGTGCAACCAGGCTCCTAAATCAGGAAGCTCAGAACCCCTGTTGAATGCACTTACCGAAGAAGAAAAAGCTGATGGCTGGGTTCTGTTATTCGATGGTGAAACATCGGAAGGCTGGAGAGGCTATGGAAAAGATCATTTCCCTGTTGCATGGGAAATTGCTGATGGTACGATGCATATTCAGGGTTCGGGAAGAGGTGAAGCCGGTGCAAAAGATGGTGGCGACATTATCTACGATCAGGAATTCCAGAATTTCCACGTAAAACTCGAATGGAAAGTATCAGAAGGTGGAAACTCAGGAATATTTTACCTCGGTCAGGAAACTTCTGATTACGACTATATCTGGATGACTGCTCCTGAAATGCAGATCCTTGACAATGAAAACCATCCTGATGCCAAAGCGGGCGTTGACGGAAACCGTCAGGCGGGTTCGTTGTACGACCTCTACCCTGCCAAACCACAAAATGCAAACCCCGCAGGAGAATGGAACAGTGCCGAAATTAAAGTTTTCAAAGGTTCTGTATGGCATATGCAAAACGGCGAAACAGTTGTTGAATACCATCTCTGGACTCCCAAATGGAATGAAGACGTGGCCAACAGCAAATTCCCCGGTCTTAACGAAGAATGGGCCGATGTAGCATCTAAAGGTTATTTCGGCCTTCAGGATCATGGTGATGATGTTTGGTTCCGCAATATAAAGATTAAAGAACTATAGAACATTTATCAGGCTAATATTTAAAAAGCCCGTGCTGAATTATCAGCACGGGCTTTTTAACTTTGATTAAATGGACGTTACCCCCTTTTTCAAAATAATATTGCCATACTTGGCCGTTTCGCCGGTCATTACAATGGCAAACGCATTTTTGGCCCGTTCATAAAAATCAAACCGCTCTATACGGCCCACTTTGCAGATCTGTGGATTGGTTTTGTGTATGCTCTCAAGATATCGGGCTTCTACAGAAGGATCTAGCGTGTCGCCATCAACAACCTGCATCATAATCAGCGGATCATCAACATAAGCATCCAACTCAAAAAGCGGTAGTATGGCTTCGAGCAAATCGGCAACCATAAGGCCATCGGCTCTGACTACTTCATGGTGCAGGGCATGACCGGGGAAATGAGCATCGGCCAGTACAATTTCATCACCATGGCCCATCATGGCAAGCGTTTTTAGTAGTTGGGGGCTGATAATGGGTGAAATACCTTTGAGCATATTGGTAGCATTAAATGATATGTCATCAATTTGTTTTCTCCGAGGCATGAACGAACCCTGGAAGTTCAGATTAAAAAAAAAATCAAATCAAAAGTAAGGAATTATTTTTTGTATTTTTACCCCCCATTATATTCAATAACTTATTCATTTATACTTACTACCATGAAATGTAAATACCTAACCATTCTTTTCGTTTTTGTGCTTATGGGTACAACAACGCTTAAGGCTCAGATTTTTGATCGTACAGATACCCTGTTCATCTCCGAAACGCTTGTGTTACCAAATATTGATGGCGAAGCAGATGCCGTTTGGGACGCAGTGGAATGGAGCCCCATCGACCAGGTTTGGATGCCCTGGAACAATGAATCAGGTAATCTTGGCCAGGAAGGCGGACTTATTATTTACGATGGTGCAAACGATTTTACAGGCAATTTTAAGGTGTTGTGGTCGTCTGAAACCAACCTTATGTATTTTCTTGTTGAAATAACAGATGATGCCTTTGTTGATGGATATGCCTTTCCTGCGGGTGGCTATCCTAATTATGATATTGTGGAAATATTTATTGACGAAGACCGTTCCGGTGGTCCACACGTTTTTGATAATACCCTTTATCCGGGCATGTCAAACTGCCCCACATGCAATGCACAAAATGCTTTCTCCTATCATATTGCCGCCAATGCACTGGCGGATAATGAGCTGCAAACTGAAAAACATGCTGTTGATATTGCAGGAACAACCTGGGGCAACACCAGAGATTATGAAAGTCATATCCCGGAGTTTACCTTAAGAAAGGATAGTGATAAGTATTTTTGGGAATTTTCACTGATTGTACACAATGATACGTATAACCATAATAACCAGGAAGCATCAGTAGTTGATCTTGAAGAAGGAAAAATAATGGGTTTAAGCATGGCCTATTGCGATAATGATAATCCAGGTGAAAATCCACTAAAGCGCGATCACTTTTTTGGATCAGTAGATGTGCCCCTGGCCGCACACAACAGCCACTGGATTAACGCCGATTGGTTTGGTGTGGCCAAACTAATGCCCGCCAATACTACATCTTCTGAAGAATTTAGTACTGCAGATAATTACAATTGGGATATTTACGTAGCCATTGGCAGATTAAATATACAGCTCAGTAATCCTAATTTGGGCCTGGTAGAATTGAGATTGTATTCCATTAACGGGTCAGAAGTATTGCGGTTTGATGCTACCAAATCAAACGAAACCTTTCAAAAATCGTTCTCTTTGGATGGCCTGCAAAGCGGCATTTACCTGGTAGAAGTAATTTTGGGAGAGCAAAGAAAAACAGAAAAAATTCTGGTACGGTAAACTAAGCATCAATTATACCAGCTTCCCAACAGAAAGGTAGTCAGTATATAAAAGGATGGTGAAGCACAATAGCAATAATATATTCACTGTATTATTACAAACCGAATATTGAATAAAGTGTAATAAGATTTATTGCTGCGCGGTTACTGAATTTTCTTCCAGGTAAAAAATGAAAATAAGGTTTTAAGTGTTTTTAAAACTATTTGATTGTTGATTGTAATGACCCATGACAATTCTATCTACACACTGGGATGATTTTAATTTCGTACCCAGCAAATTACCTATGTTGAAAAGTATTTAGCAATTTTTCCCGATTTTCGCAGAAGTTCTCTATCTGAAAAAAACAAAAAAGGCTATTTAACAAAAAAGATAGTAAATAGTAATGACTTCATATTTTTATTTTGACATCCCCGAAAGTCTCAGTTTGCCAACCTATTGATCAAAACTATAATTTGTGGCCAAAATCCTGGATGTTAAATGATTTTCTTAAAATTCTGAATCCATGTTTTGCCTACTAAGGAGTCGTTTTTAAACAGTCCTGCTTTTACAATTGTATCGTTATAAATTGATATGGGTCCATTATATTGATGTGAGTTTTCTGTTAGATTCTCTGCTCCGGTTGCAAATCTGATTACTCCCGGTTTGTTTGCCGAAATATGTATTTTCAAACTATCATAAAAAGGGTAATTCCATGAATCTACTCTCTCCCATCGTTCATCATCATCTATTAATCGTTCGCCTTCCAATCGTATTTTCAAAGGATAAAATTCATAATAATTTAGTATTTCATGGCCCACTGGTTCTCCTGTCAGGGAATAGGCCCTGTACCTCAAAGTGACAGATTCAGAAAATATCAGGTCATCCTGATACACAGGAGATAATTCAGAAACCGGGGTTCCATTTGTGGTATAACGAACCAATAAATTATTGGGTGTTTTAAGCTTCACCCCTAGCGTATCATCAAACCAACCCTGTTCATCGTTACGGCCATCCAAGATTTCCGGAAAACTGAATCCGGATGCATGAACCTGAACAGGTGAAAAATATCTGCTTAGCTTTGTATCTAACTGATCTAAGGCGGTTTGGAATTCTGCATCTGAAATATTCATTTCTAGATTCCAAACACGCTCTGCCATAGCCGGGAGTCTCCTTCTCAACGAACTGATTTCTGTATATTCCGGCTGATCCCATGAGGCCATGCTGGCGCCAAGTACATTTTGATGCTCATCAATTTGAATGGTATCGTAGGAAGGAATTTCAGGTATCCAGTTTTGCCATTGATAAACGTTCCAGGCAAGAATTTCCGGTGGATCCCATTTTCTGGTATTCACTACATACAGCGGTTTCCAGCTTACATTGATAATAGTATAGCCGCCATCCAACAATTCTGAAGGGAGCTGATACATTGTTTCCCACGCCATTACTATGATATCTTTTGATACAACAGGGTTTCCCTCTTTTGAAAATCCCTCCCAAACAATGGTTTGCTTTCCTCTTTTTTTCACAAATCCATGCATTTGGTTAATGAAATGCCAGTACAATTCCTCTACCGAATTAAGTCCTTTACTTTTCAGGTATTGTTGCATCTGTGGATCTTCATCCATACCACTAAAATTTGGTTCATCTCCCCCAATATGGATGTATCTGGATGAATGAAAAATATCGGCTATTTCTCCAATCAATGTATCGAGTATTGGGTAAATCTCTTCATTCGCCATATTAATTGTTTGTCTGTTAAGCTCTTCATTTCTAAAACCAAACACTTGCGGCATTTTTTCAATAAACTGCCCGGCATGACCTGGTACTTCCAGTTCGGGTATAATCTCTACGCCCCTGGCATTGGCAAAATCTATCAAATCAATTAATTCATCTTTCTCAAAGCGAAATTCTTCTGTGGCAAGCTGAGGGTAGGCTTTTGCAGGAAAACTAAAATAATTCTCATCAGTAAGGTGAAGCTGTAAATAATGTATTTTATACCACCTGCACAACGAAACAATTTGTTTTAAAACTGCGATGCTGTGTTTTCTGCGGGCAACATCTATCATTAATCCTCTGAATGGCAAATCGGGAAAATCGTAGATGACACCTTTCCGGATGTACTTCTGGTCAAGTATTTCGGTAATGCTTTGCAATACACTTACCGTACCCATGGCTACCGCACGATAGGACCCACCATTGACAACAATATTATTATTTACAGCTACCCTATAGGTCTCCTCATCCAATGATGAATCAATGTTTAATAGTATACCAGCCCTTGCTGAATCGGTATCGTGAATGATCTCAGTGAGATAAAGGCTTTTGAATTCCTGCTTTAAAACATCATACATCGGTTCCAGTACTTTTAAATCAGCATATAAAACCAAAGTATCCCGAAAGGAAAAAGTTCCATCCTGCAAATTAATTTCTTTTGGAACAGGAAGAATAGGATTAAATTCTTCATTCATACCTGAATTCTCCATACAACCGTTTGACAGGAGAAGTATCAAAAACCCACATAGGAATATTATTTTCATTTGCATGTAATTCACGATAACTTCTCTCCTTTTTCACCTAGAAAGCTCATCAATAAGCAATTAGTCCTTGTTGAAATAGAAGGACTTTTAAAAGAATTAAAAAAGAGATACTGAACCTGGAAAATGGACCCGGTTCAGTATCTGGATAATCTAAACAACCCGGCGAAGGGATTATCAACAAACCTGATTAATTCGGGAACAACCCTGAAACAGCAGGCTCCGCCAATCCGGGTTGCAAATCGATTTGCACTGTGGGGATTGGATAATACTCATGCTGGCCTTTTACGAAATTGGGGCCGAGTTCTTCGGTACGATCCAGTCTGATAAGGTCGAAGAAACGGTCGGCTGACCATTCAAACTCCAGCTCAGCTGCGCGCTCATCAAGAATATCATCGATGGTAGCTCCTGAAATGGGACCGAGACCTGCACGATCTCTCACCAAATTAAGCGGCGCATCTCCGGCACCTGCTCCGCCGGTATGGATCAAAGCTTCTGCATAGAGCAACAAAACATCGGCATAGCGAAAAATCCGAACGTTGTTATACCCGCCAAAACGATATCTGCCCTGCGATTGCTGGTTAAAAGGCAAATACGTTTTAAACCAATAGGCTTCTGCTGCGCCACGGCCATTTTGGTTATAACGATCCAGTAATGCCTGTAAATCACCAGGAATAGATCCAATAGAATCACCTTCCTGTGTGCGGGTGTTGGGGTAAATGATATTGGTTTGCAAGCGGATTCCTTCGCCACGGTCTTCCATAAAGTCGATGTACTTTTGAGCGGGCATAGAGAAGCCCCAACCACCATTAAAAGCCCCTCCATCAAACCGGGTACCACCAGCTTGTTTGATTCCGTGAGCCACGTAATACTGATCAATAAAAGTTGCATCGCCGGTTGAAAGGCCGAAATCGGTATGGTTCATCTCAAAAATATTTTCGTTTGAAAACTCACCCTGCTTCTTAAATAGGGTGTAGTAATCAGGAAAAAGTGAGAAGACACCACTATCAACTATAGCTTTGGAAGCAGAAAGCATGATGTCGTATTCCTGCACATCGGCAGCAGCCTTGGCAAGCAGGGCATATGCAGCCCATTTGGTAACTCCTCCCCTGTTGGTTAGCTGATTGGGATGTTGGGCAGGCAGATGATCAACGATTTCCTGAAGTTCAGCAATGATGTATTGATAAGCTTCTTCGCGTGGAGCCCTTCTGAGGGCACCGGCCACCAGGTCCTTGTTATACCATGGTATATCGCCATAGATACGTGCCATACGCCAATAAGCCAGCGCACGGAAAAATCTCACTTCAGCTTTATACTGACGTACAAGGGCCTGATCGGTTGTATGTTCTGCAAACTGGTTAAGCTCCTCAAGAGCAGCATCCGCATCGCGAATAAGTCCAAAATGGGCAACCCAAAGGTTATTAACAAACCAGGCATTCGTCATAGACTCATACTTATAATCCTGGATATCTTCCATTACTGGCTGATCATTGGCATGGGCACCTTTAAAAATGAAGTCGCTTCTGAAAAGCAACATACAATGGTTGGCCCAGTGATGCAGGTTGTTGGCATTGGCCCTTGCGTAAACTCCTGAAACAGGTTCGTACATTCTGCTTTCATCTGTATAATCAACTTCTTCCAGCGGTACCTGCCCTTCAACAGCTTTATCAAGGAAATCTTCACAGCCCGTTGCTATCAATAGCAAAACGATGGCTATTATGTTGAATAATTTAAAATGTTTCATTTTAGTAAAATTTGAAGTTTGTGAATGAAAAACAAAGTATTTATGGCTTTGTTTTCTCTGCTGAAAGTATTAATAAGTAACATTTATGCCCACAATAAAGCTTGTAGGAATAGGATATACACCACCTGCATCACCCTGTCCGGTAACTTCGGGAGTAAATCCGTTGAACGAAAATACTGTGAGCGGGTTTTGGGCAGTAAAACGGATTCTTACTTTTGATCCCGATGTGCTTCCTGGCAGCAAATCATTGAAGGTGTAACCCAGGGTTATGTTCTGGATTCTAAAAAATGCACCATCTTCAATAAGGAAAGAATTTAGCGGGCTCAGGTTCCAGGAATTCGCCAAACCTTTGGAAGAAGGATATTCATTGGAAGTTCCTTCACCTCTCCATCGGTTATCATACAAATCTGTGTCAAAGTTGAAGTCGGCATGAAAGGCTCTAACTCCACGAAGCCTGTTAATGAGTTTATTGCCCCACAAACCATACATGGATACAGAAAAATCAACATTCTTGTAATCGAATCCTACCTGGCCGCCATAAGTTAATTTGGGAATATTGGCTCCCAGATATTGCCTGTCAAATTCATTGATAACTTTATCGCCATTCACATCTTCAAATTTGAGGAAGCCAGGCTCCACCTGAGTATGAATACCAGTATCGATATGGGCGTCAATTTCTGCCTGATTCTGATAAACACCAATTACCTGATAACCATAATATGAGTAAAGAGGATGACCAGGTTCAGATCTTCTGCGGTATTCGGCAGAGCCGGCATCTATATAGGGTTCACCGCCAAGGCTTAACACTTCGTTGCGTAGCGTACTCATGTTTCCATTAATAAAATAATTAAACTCACCAATTTTGTCCATCCATTTCAGGCTAAGCTCAACCCCGGTATTAAGAATTTCACCGGCATTTCTGATCAGACCACCGGCACCCATAAGGTTGCTGGTATATATAGCAGCGTTGTTGGTTACTTTATGGAAATAGTCAACTTCGGCATATAACCGGTAATTCAGGGTTGAAAATTCTAACCCAAGATTGGTTTCTTCTACAATTTCCCATTCCAGTTGGTTGAAATATACGCTGGAAACATAGCCCGGGAAAATCAAATCGCTACCAAAAACATAGGAGTTGTTAAAACCGGTAAAAATTTCTCTGGCACCTGATTCTCTTGGTACAGCATTGTTACCCAATTGTCCCCAGCTGGCGCGTATCTTTAGCCTGTCCAGGATGTTCTGGTTTTGCATAAAGGATTCTTCACTGATAATCCAGCCGGCACCAATAGACGGAAAATAGCCCCATGTTTGTGAATATTTATCGGTACCATCGCCCCGGTAGGTTGCATTGATAAGATAACGATCATCGTAATTATACATCAATCGCCCGAAGAAAGAAACACCCCTTTCAGCAAACCCACCATCAAAAACGTCATAACTTTCAGGATTAGGATTGGTAGAATTGCCAAAATACAAATACTCTGGCAAATCGCCGGGCACATCACTGGCACTTCCGCCCAAATTGGTAGCGTCAACCTGACGGGTAGAAAAACCACCCATTGCAGTAAGATTATGGTTGCCAAACGCTTCTTTATAGGTAAGGGTATGATCGAGGTGGATGGCACTGTATTGGCTCCATTCTTTTTTGAGGGAAGAGTTTTCGTTCTTCAGTTTGTCGTCAACAAAGTAAACCGGGCTATATACCCTGTAGTTGCTGTTACGAAGCTGCTGGCTAAACTGGGTTCTGAATACCAGTTTATCATTCCCAAGTAATTTAACATTGGCGTGGGCATTATACATAAGGTTTAAACCACTGGTAAAGTTATGGTTGCCTGTGTCATAAAATAGTTGTGCAACCGGATTGTTGACAGGACCCACCTGAAAACCAGCCTGTATAACACCGGCAAAGTCGCCATTCTCTTCTCTCACAGGAATGATGGGAACAGCACTATACATACTGCCCCATACAGAGCCTTCATCGCGAGACATGTTGTGATTGATCACAATATTGGCACCCACATCCAGAAATTTATAAGGAAGGAAGTTCAGACTGGCTTTCAGGTTGATACGTTCAAACTTATTATCAGATTTCAGAAGACCCTCTTCAGAAAGGTAGCTTCCACCCACATGATAAGTGGCACGTTGTGATCCACCCCTGAATGAAAGAGAATGATTCATCACCTGCCCGTTGCTCAGCAATTCGCCATACCAATCGGTATTGGTTGCAGGAATGGTATATTCAATGCCACCGAGAGTGAATGGTTGACCACCCCAGATATTAATGGAGGGGTCGAGACGTGAGAGAGAGCCCTGTTCAATCAACATAGTGGAGTACTGCTCGGTATTGGTCATTTCCATAAGGTTGCTGGAAGAGTTAAGGCCCATGTAACCATCATATTCAATGATTACACCTTCATTTGTTCTCCCCTGGCGAGTGGTAACCATGATAACTCCTCCTGCAGCTCTCACCCCATAAATAGAAGCTGCAGAGGCATCCTTCAATACGGCAATAGACTGTATATCGTTAGGGCTAAGCCAGTTGATGTTATCGTAAAACATTCCATCCACAACATAAAGGGGTTGTGCACCCTGCATAGATCCCATACCCCTGATGATGATCTCGGGAGTGGAACCAGGAGCCCCCTGATTAATTACCTGCACCCCTGAAACAGCGCCCTGAAGGGCAGAAGCAGCACTGGTATTAACATTTCGTACAATATCTGTTGCTTCAATGACAGGGATGGGGGCCGTTAAGTCGGAAGACCGTGCTGTACCATATCCAATTACTACTACCTCGTCAATACCTATGGCATCGGTACTAAGGGCTATATCGATGGTAGTGCGGCCATCTACCGGCACTTCTGTAGTGATCATTCCAATAAAAGAATATACCAGTGTGGCATCTTCCGACACGTTGTTAATTGTGTACATCCCATCTATGTTAGTTACGGTACCGGTGGTTGTTCCTTTAATTACAACATTTACACCGGGTAGGGTTAATCCATCCTGCTCTGCGGTTACAGTGCCGGTAACAGTAATCTGAGCCATAGATATGGAAGCTGTAAATGCCACAAATAACATACTCAGAATAAGCTTTTTCAGTTCCTTAAAGAGACTGGAAAAGCCAGATGGAACTTGCATGCCCAATAATTCATGCTTATGGGTGTTTGCGTTTATACATGCTCGTTTCATTCTAATAGATTTTAGTTAATTGATAGATTGTTGTTTTGTTCTGGGTTTATTTTTCATTGCAGGTAAATGACAAAGCAAAGTTGATATTCCTGCAAGAACTAAATAACCAGGAAGTATAGTTCATTTTATTTTTATGAGCAATTAGTGGTGTGATCAATTGGATTCAATGTTAAAAAATAATTTGAAGAAAACCCGGAAAGGAATTATCCTTTCCGGGTTTTATGATTCATTAAAGTTATTGTACCATTACTTTTTTGGTAACAATATTATTGTTGTTAATAACTCTTACAAAATAGATACCCTGGGGTAACTGAGAAACATTGAAACGGGTAGTACCAGTATCAGCAATCCTGGACTCGATAATGCTTCCGTTAATGTTTATAAGGCTGATTTGTGAGCCGGCAACAGCAGCAACTTCCATAAATGATCTTGCCGGGTTGGGGTAAACATTAACTCTCAACTCATCAATACTAACAACAGGCGCATTTACTGCATCGGTGGTAAAACCAACGTCGTCAATATGCACAGTTCCGCTGGGAACACTAACAACTTCATGGATAAACCGAACCTGAATAAGATGCAGAATGGTAAGATCAGCAGCTGTTTCCGAACCAGTTTGAACGGTAAAATTGTCCAATGGAAGGAAAACCTGGTGCCATTCGGTACCAATGCTGAAAGGATGCTGGCTGTTACCTTCCTGATGAGCATTTACATCATCGCGTAAAATAAGATGTACGTCGTCGATGGCAACATCAGCTTTTACATTAAGAACAACAAAGTTGTATGAACTAACATCAATCATATCGGGGAAAGACCACATCTGGTAACCGGTAGAAGTATTTTCGGCAGATACTGTATAGGTAAGTTCAACGGCAGCACCACCATCAACCCCTCCATCAGCAATAACGCTGGCAACGGTGTTAGCATTCATGGCTTCATAAAAACCACCTACATTGGTATACTCTCCTTCAAAATCGCTCCACATAAAGTCCATGGCCATAAAATCGCCAGGCTCACCAGAAGGGGCATCGCCAACTCTGATATTATCAAAGTAGATCATGATATCTTCGGTAAGGGTAAGGGGATCTTCAAAATCAGGCATGAAAACAATGGTTGCCCATTGACCGTCAATGGCACTAAAATCGAATACTATGGTTTCCCACTCTTCAACTTTGGTTTGAGGCATCATAGAAACTACTTCTGTATTATCAGAAGGGCCACCTTCAACTTTAAATCTAAGCGGGCTGATACGTGGCTTCCAGACATCTACATACACATATTTATGGGTTGAAAGATCCAAAGGCTCTGGCAATGTAGAGAAAAATCCGCCCCATGGTTCGCCAACACCCCTTTTAAATTCAACAACATGAGCACTTCCGTATTCTTCCGTCTGATCAGGATTTTGGATAATGTGCAGGTGGCCATTGTCACCGGCTGCCATAAGATTCATTTTGATGGTTTCGAAGTCTTCAATGGGTTGGGTAGGAGCGGCTCCAACATCAGGGCTGTTGGAAACATAGATATTGTCGAAATAAATTACAATATCTTCGGTAAGATCAACCGGGTCATTAAAGTCGGGCATAAAAACAACAGTGCCATACTCGCCGGTAGCTTCACTAAAATGAAAAACCATGGTTTCCCACTCTCCGGTAAGAGTTTGAGGATTCATGGATGCTACTTCAATATTGGCCGTGGTGCCCGCCTCTATCTTAAATTTAACAGGACTGATACGTGTTTTCCAAACCTGGGCATGGATGTACTTGTCAGTGGTCAGGTCAATTTTTCCATCTTCAGGAAGGAATGCAAAAAAACCACCCCATGGAACTCCGTCCATGTCACGATGAAATTGCACCACATAATCGCTTGGATTGGCATCTCCCTGGTCAGGATTCGGAACAACCCTAAAGGAGCTGTTGTCTTCGTCTCCACCTTTCATCAGGTTAAGTCTTAGATGTTCGAAGTCAGAAACAACGGTCTGACTTTTAGCCATAACTGAAAAGATCATCAGAAAGGCCATTAAAAATGTAAACTTTTTCATAGGTTTTGAAATTTAGGTTAATAATTAAAAAAATGATTGGTTATAAAGAATACCAACAGGCCTGAGCCTGTTTGTACATCTTTTCTTATTTAGAAAGCAGCGTAAATGCTGCCTTTTTTACGTCAGCAGAACTGGCACCAATAAACAGGTGAAAAGCTCCGGGTTCTGCTTTCAATTCATTTTGTGCGTTATAAAAAGCCAGATCAGCAGCAGAAATTGTAAAAACAACTTCTTTGGTTTCACCGGGTTCCAGGCCAATTTTTTGAAAATTCTTCAACTCTTTAAGAGGACGGGTTACACTTCCTACCAATTGACGTGTATAAAACTGTACAACTTCCTCTCCAAAACGATCTCCGGTGTTGGTAACACTAAGGGTTGCTTTCAACTCTCCATCCATGGGTAACTGATCGGATGAAAGTGTAATATCTGAATACCCGAACGTGGTATAAGACAGCCCGTATCCAAAAGGATATAAGGGTGTATTGGGCACATCAAGGTACTTGGATGTAAATTTGATTTCTGACTCGGGCCTGCCGGTATTTTTGGCATAATAGAAAATTGGGATTTGACCCACATTTCTGGGGAAAGTTACCGGCAGTTTTGCAGCAGGATTATAATCGCCAAACATAACATCTGCCAGCGCATCGCCGGTAGTGGTGCCAAGGTACCAGGCATACAATATCGCATCAGCCTTTTCATCAACATTGCCAATGGTAAGGGGTCTTCCGCTCATAATGATTACAACAACGGGTTTTCCAAGCTTAATGATCTCATCGAATAACTCTTCCTGCACACCAGGCAAACTGATATCGGAACGGCTGGCTGCTTCTCCACTTTGCCAATACTCTTCGCCTAAAGCCATTATCACTGCATCTGAATTGCGTGCCGCAGCAATTGCCTGGGAGAAACCGGACCGATCCGTTCCATTAACGGTAGTTCCCTGCGCGTAATTAATGCGTGCATTGGTGCCTAACCTGTTTTCCAGCCCTTTGCGTAAGGTTACGCTTTTGGCATAATCGCCGGCAGCTGACCATGAGCCGATCATATCTCGTTGGTTGTCAGCCATGGGGCCAATAAGGGCAAGTGATCGGACATCATCGGAAAGGGGAAGCGTATTTTCTTCATTTTTAAGCAGTACAACAGATTTGCGGGCAAAATCTCGGGCAAAATCCATAATCTCAAGGGTCATGATCATCGTTTCTTCCCGATCTTTGTCATTGTAACGATACGGATCTTCAAACAAACCCAGTTTATATTTCAATGTAAGAATTCTTCTCACTGCCTTTTCGATAGTTTCTTCGTTTACTTTGCCATCATCAACAAGCTCTTCGAGATAGTCATGGTAAACAGAACCCTGCATATCCATATCAACACCTGCATTGATAGCAAGTTCGCCTGCATGTTTGTCGTCGCGGGCAAAACCGTGGGGCACCATCTCGTTGATAGATGTGTAATCGGTTACCACGAATCCATCGAAGCCCCATTCGTTTCTTAGCACTTCGTTGAGCAGAAAATTGCTGCCTGAAGCGGGTACTCCAAAAAGATCATTAAAAGAGGTCATATAGGTAGCTACGCCTTCTTCGGCGGCTGCCTTAAAAGCAGGCAACACAACATTACGCAATGTAAGCTCAGAAATATCAACGGTATGATAATCGCGGCCTGCCTGCGGGAAGCCATAAGCGGCAAAATGTTTGGCGGTAGCCAGCATGGTATTCGGTTGGCTTAGATCATCACCCTGATAACCACGGATTTTTGCCCTCCCCACGAGCGATGCCAACAATGGATCTTCGCCCGAACTTTCGGCAATACGCCCCCACCGGGGATCACGTGTAACATCTATCATGGGAGAAAAGGTCCAGTTCAAACCTTCGGCGGTAGCTTCCTGTGCTGCATAGCGGGCGGATTGCTCAATCATTTCCAAATCCCAGGTAGCAGTTTCGCCTATGGGCATGGGAAAAATGGTGCGATGACCGTGTATCACATCATATCCAAAAAGAAGAGGAATTCCCAGGCGGGTTTCTTCAACAGCAATACGCTGGATTTCACGTGTGTATTCAGTGGTGTAAGCATTGAAAACAGCCCCTACTCTCCCCACCCTGATATAATCAAGATAATCTTCATTCATAAAAGGACCTGTTTCATCCATAAAACTTGAATATAAGGTTAATTGACCAATCTTTTCCTCCAGGGTCATTTCCTTCATCAGGTTATCGATAAAACGATCCATATTCCTTGTCTCGACATCCTGCTTTTCTGATGCGCATGCCAGGAAAAGTATCAGTGGTAAAAGGTAAATAAAATTTTGCAATATTCTATACATGTTTATTAAATATTCAGTTATTTTATTTCTATTTCCAGTTTATTGTTTACATTCTTAATTAAACTGATAATCTTTTCTTTAGATATAATTGCGCCACCTTCACGATAAGGATTTTCTTCCATTTTAATATTTAACGGGTTACCATTTAATAAAACAGATCTTACACCAAAACCTTGTTTGCCTGTTAAGAATGTCACTTCAACCGGATTACCAAAAAGCTCTGTGATTGCGGTAAGTCCATTGAAGGGTGGTGGCATAACCGGGTCAAACACAACATTTTCTGCAAATGTTCTGATTCCCAGTAAACGTGAAACTATCAATCCTATGAATATACCGGGTCCGCTTGAATAAACCCTCCAGCCACCTCTCACTGTCATCTTTCCGCTAATTACATCTTCATATCTCCGATCAGCATCGTATCTGCTTTTAAAAACCACATCGGAGCTGCTGTAATAGCAATTGGCCTGGCGAATATCGCCGCATGGCACAATATCACGATAACCAACAGGAATAGCCTGCCGTAGTGCCTTAACAAATGCTTCCGGTTTGCCCATGATGGCAAGTGATTCGGCATAACGAATATGTTCATGAATGTACATCAGCCCGATCTCACGGCCAAAGAATGTGCTGCTTTGGGCCCTCTGGAAAATCTCCTGAACACCCCCTTTATAGGGCAAAGGACAATCCATGAGTCTTGCTCCGTCGGGTCCTTTAAGATGGGTTTCTACAAGGTACTGATGTTTTTCTGCCTGTGCGCGACTGAAAAGACCACTGATGATACCACGGTTCATGGGTAATACACTATACTTAATTCCGGTTGTTGTATCGGTGGGATGGAGCAGAACACTGATATTGCCATCTTTTTCTGCCAATCCATAGCCGGCAACAACATCATCTTTAACCAGATATTTGTTAAAATCTGATTTTATCTTTTCACAAATTTGATTCAATTCCAGGGCTTTGTTCTTGTTGCCGACTGCTTCATACACCCTGGTATATTGCCTGAAGGCCTGGTAATTCATTTCAACGGTCCAGGATGAGATCATCCGGCTTGCCAGGTCTTCGCTTACGGGTTGGAGAGAGTCATTCCAGTCGCCACCACCAAAGGGTACCAGCGAAGTACCGGGAATGAATGAACTAACAATTATATTAATAAGTCTTTCAACATGTTCAGCAAGGCCTGACTTTTCTGTTTCTTTGGAATTTTCGCTGTACCATGGCAGAACTTCATCAAGAATTTTAACATCACCACTCATGTTAATATAATAAGCAAGGGCAATGATGCACCAGTAAATGATGTCGCCATGGGCTTCGTGCGCCCTGATTTCAGAATAGCTGTCGAACATCCACCACTGAGGCCATCCTCCATCAGGATTTTGGTTGGAGAAAATGGTGCAGAGTACTTCCCGAGCTTCCTTGTATTTACCAAGATATAAAAGCAGATCGATGGGACCCTGCGACACATCACGTGTTCCCCATGCAGCACCTCCAAATTGCTCCAGGCCATAAGGTGTAAGGTAATGGATTAATGCATTCATTCCATACCAGGGAATGATTTCATTGATGGCAGATATATCCTTGTGATTCCCTTTCAGAGATAAATACTGGCTCAGGTTTTTCCATGCCCGTGTTGCTTCCTTGCAATCATGCCGGAACTGCTGGTCTGTATCTTCAATCCTGATGGTTTTGGCAGGGGAAGTAACTTCACCCACAAAACTCATGGCAAAATTCATAGTGCTTTTCACCTTGAGTACAAGAAGTGAATGGTCAGTTTTCCGGTTGGTTTCATTGCACAAGGTTTCTGCACCCTGAATTTCAATCCCGGAATTACTGTCATGCAACAGAATTCTGAATTGTGCTTCAGGGAACTTTGAGATGATCATGCTTTCCATGGCCGGGCGGGCAATTATTTCTCCGGTTTTCTTCGGAATTATTTTCCATGAATTCAAAGGATCGAACTGATGAGTAAGGGTAAGATCTATTTCGCCTCCAGAAAGTACTTTTACATCCGTATGAATATTTGCCGAATGGGGGTCGGTCCAGGTGCGTACCTGTAATATTTGTTCACCAAACTTGTAAATCCACCGGCAATGGTTAAGACCCATTTCAAATGCAGAAGGAACACCCAGCAACCAGGTTTCATTTCCTATGCTGACAAAAATTCGCTGTCCGGTTTCCTTAACAAGATTAAACTGCCCGGAGCAAACTGAGAGGAATATGTTGAAATTTGTATTACCCTGGGTAATATGTGAGTTGAAAACCCCGAAAGCATAAGGGTTGGTCGACATGATGGCTTCATTCGGTTTAAGACCTGAATTTGCCTGTATGATATGCCCGTGCGGACGGTCGGTTAGAAGTTCTTTGGCTTTAAGCACCACATGGTCATGATCATTGCAGAAAAAGGATAATAGTTTACCATTCGCTGTTTCTTCATGACGACGCGAAGCGCCAAAAAAGCTATTCAGTTGCTCACTGTTAAGTTCTTCCGATGGAAATAATAGCGCTGTCTTAAATAGGTTGGTAACTGGCTGCTGCCATCCATTGTCTTCAAATTCAGGGAGCTCGTCCGTAAACTCCTGAAGTATCCCGGGAAGACGTTTCAAGTCTGCCGCTGAAGTGGCTTCGGGGTGGTTGGCCAGGAAAGAAAAAACAAAAGCATCAGAAAAACTTTCACCACTTTTCAAAGCAAAAGGCTTCCCTTGAAGTGCAATTAACGAAGACTCTCCGGCATATTCGCCTCTTAGTTTCTTAGAGAGCAATGATTCGGGAATTCCGGTAACTCTGTATGATTTTCCATAAAACTGCATACCGTCTGTTAATCCCGATAATGCACCTTTTTTGCAGGCCATCATCAACCACGGATGTCCTGATTTTTCTTTCATATTTTGCCGGCAAAAGATCACAGGACCCAGCTTATCATCTTCAAGGATCAATCTTTCTAAATACTGGCTTACATAATATTCATTTACAGTTCCTGAGTCGGCTGCTTTTAGCCCGACATCCTGCACGCATATCACATCAAATTCAGCTTCCTTATCCGATTTGTTTGATATCCGGATGTTCCATTGCCAGCTTTGGCTTTTCTCTGAAAACTGAATCGCGCAAAGATATTCCACACCTTCCCGGTTTCCCTTTGTCATATATTCCTTATCGCTTAAACGGAAGACACCCGCGCTGTCAGGGCCGGTTAAAGGAATATATTCAATATTGTCAGTATGTTTTCTCAGAAAAATATTTACCCCGGGCTCTGAGAAAGGAGATGCCTCTCTCATACTAATCCTGATTGATCCGGCTTTTATGCATTTTACTGCGCCGTTATCGAGGAAATCAATGTTGAGTCCGGTATGGTTTTGAATATTCATTTTCAGAGTTTTATACTAAGTAAAATTTCTTTTTTATGATTGTGATCGTAAGAAAGAATAATCCTGTTTTCTTTGAGCTCAGGCTCTACGGGTATTCCATCCAGTTCAGCAGATGTTATTTTTCCTTCCAGAACCAGCTCACCCATCAGATCGCGGTCGCCATAAAGCGTAATTTTCAGATAATTTTCGTTCTTATCTACCGACAACAGGTCGGAAGTGCAATGCAGGATTGTAAGTACATTGGTAACCTTCATGCAAACCGGCGAAAGAACAGCATAAAGCGGTGGGAAGTTGATTGATTCCCCGGAATAGGGTAATGACAGTGTTTCTCCTGTTGCAGGATGGGTATATTTAATGGAAACTTCTTGTTCTTCGTTATAATAATTTCCGGCAAAAAGCAAAGCGGTTCCATTCTCAGAAAACCTTTGGCGAACAGTAATATTATCAGTGCTGGCAGATGCCACTCTGAGGTTACCCCCCATTCTGTTGAGCAGTGCCATGTACACAGGTTTGTGTCCTTCAGTGTCGAATCCCAGCCAGGTGCCCAGATGGACGATCTCTCCTGATCCCAGTTGTTTGGTAAAACCACAGACATTTCCCCTAAGGGTTCTGGCAATGATCTGATCATCTGCCAAAGATTCCTCAGCATAGGTAATTTGCGGATTGGCACATTTTATATCTTTCAAACCCAGAACAACAATCAGGGGAGAATCGATGAATTCTTTTCCGGCTGGATTTATCTTCACTGCTTCCCGGATCATGGTGCAGGGTTGCTGAGATATTTCGCGGTCGGGTAAATTGGGGAAGATCATTGTTTTGCCTCCGGCTGAAGTGTAATCTATCAGGATTTGCTGTTCACGCGCATCCATCTCATCGGTACAAAATGCCCATACCTGCTCATATTGTTGCAGATCGGTATGCGAGATTTTGGTGAGATCGGCCATGTCGTAATCAATGTTCAGCACCTGTAACACTTTCAGCAAACCGTCGAAATACGCAGGTCTTCTGATTGCTGCGGGTACAAACGTTAATTCGCTTGCTCCGTTTTCAGGTCTTTCCAGTTCGGATGTGTAATAAGGCGGATAGAAAAGGACACAAACGTCAGCTTTACGTTTTGATTTTACAAAAAGGGATTCGCAGGTATTAATGATTTTGCTCATCCTTTGTACAAGAGGGAAGGCAGATGTGCGTTCTCCTTCGGCTGTAAGCGGATTAAACCAGTAGAAAGTATCGCCAGAGTATCCTTTGCGAACGGGGTTGCGGCCCTGCGAGAACATATAGTAGTTCCATCCTTTAAGCCCATTGGCAATACTCGCTTTGTAAAATAGTTCCATTTCACGTGGGTTGGTTACCACATGATACTCACGCGAACCACTCTGAAACTCTGCGGCAAACAAAGGCTTATTCCCCTGCATGGCAGCAGCTATATCATTGATGATACGATCGTCATGCATATTTCGGTGCGACATAAATTCGGGTATGTGATCTACACCAAAGATGATATCGCTTTTTTCACCGTAAAGCTCGTCGTACATCGTTATATTTACAGGGAACTCATAACCATGGCCAAAAATCCAGCCTGGCAGGTTATGATAAAATGGTACACTTATACCTCTGTCGCGTGCCATTTTTACAAGCATTTTCAAGTAATCAGCATAATATTTCCTCCAGAAGTAGTGCCAGTCAAAATCTCTTGCCCTATCGTTTTTGGATGCATAAGGTGTAATCACATCAGGAGGTAATTCAATCTCACTGAATTGTATGTATTGAGTTTTCCAAATACCATTTAGTTCTTCAATATCAGAATATTTTTCACTTAGCCATTCAATAAATCGTTCTCTTACGTTGTCGCCATAATCAGCCTGATGGGCCAGCCATGAAAACAGACCAATCTCATTGCAAATCTGCATCATGATTATGGGGCCTCCGCTCGCAACTTCACTTTTGCTTATCAGAGGCATGATATTATCATACCATTTCGTAACTTTTTCGAGATAAATGGGATGGAACAGATTTACTCCTTCGCTTGAAACCTTGTCGCCTTTTCTGTTGCTCATCCTTACATCATCTTCATATTTATCAAGAAACCATTCAGGTAAACCTGCCCCCCGATATTCTGCAAGGATGTATGGCCCGGGTTTTACTATGGCCTTTAAACCATGTTCCCTGCATTTTTGCAACCATCCTTTGAGATCACGTTCGGCAATGGTAGAGCCATCAAAATCGAAGACCCCTTCCTTGGGTTCATGCCAGTCCCAGGGCACATAACTACTAACGGCCATAAGTCCGGCCTCCCGGGCTGCTGCCAGGTGAGTGTCCCAGTATTCACGCTTAATCCTGAAATAATGTATTTCACCTGAATTTAGAAAAACTTCTTTCCCATTAAGGTAAAACAAATTATCACGGATTGTGAATGTCTCATTATTCATTGTCATGGAACTACTCATTATTTTGAAATTGTTCTTCGCGTTTTTTATTTCTTGCCTTCAAAAGCTGTTTAATTTCCTGCAATCTTTCTTCGGTGAGAGAATATCTTGTGACAAAAAAGAAGGAAAAAATGCTTAGTAAAACGGGCAATCCGATTTCCACTAACCGCATCATAAAAAGGGTATAGGGAGATTGTCTTTTGAGTGGTACTATACGATCTTCGATTTCAATAAGTTCTTCTTCCAGCAGCTCAAGATCGCGGGATGTATTAATGGATGACAGATCATTTCCAATTTTACCAATATTTCCTAACAACTCGGTGTAATGCTCCTCGCTTGTTTCCGCTTCTTTAGTACGGGTTTTCAAGTGGGCTTCGAGCTGAAAAGCATCCACTTGAGCTTTGTTCTGTTTGATTTGCAGTGCTAATGCAACAATTTCTTTCACAAGATTATTCGAATTTTGAATATCCTGTTCCTGAAGTTTTTGCTTCACTGCTTCAAGTTCATTTGTTGTATTACGGATCTCTTCAATGGCTGCTGAAAAGAATTGGTCGCGGGTTTCCACTACATGATCACGACCCGGATTTCTTACCGCTTCCTTTTCAAGATAGGTAAGTTGTTCGCTGGCTTCATTGAGAGCCTGGGATGCCTGGTTTTCGAGTGTGGAAATATCAGCATTTGCTGAATCTGTATAAAAGTCTTCCTGTTCTAGCCTTTGAACTTCCGTGCGCATTTCCCTTACACTTCCTTCAATGGCGTCAACACGTGTTACCTGGGTTTGATCGAACATGGTAAAAACGATCAGAGCACCTGCCACGAAACTTGCAAGAGCTGTCCCCATTTTTATGAACCACCAGAATATGGAATAAAAACTCCCCTCAGTGCGTTGACCTGTGTTAAGATCATCTTCATCACAAATATCTCCCACCATCGATGCTCCCAGGGTAAAGAAGAAAAGCATACCTGCAGAGAGCAGCATGGTAGGGATAACGATCAGGTAGGGATAGTTGGGATTATAACAAACAATTTTCGATAATTGTGCCAGCGCCATAAGCCCGATGGCAAGGATAAGCGTTTTACGTTTCCCGATTTTGGGTCCGATCCAGTTTAAGGGAAAGACAGCCAGCAGGCCTGTAACTGCCCATACTGTTCCGTTGATCCCCAGCAGGTAGGCTCCTGCAACCTTATCACCACCAAAAATATAAAAGATGGGTATATACGAGCCCAGCAGGTTCACAAAATTGAACCCCATTGCCAAAGTGAATATGGTTAGCGTAAGTTTGATGAAGTTTTTATTGCTTGCAGCATGTTTCATATCCTTCCAGAAAGGAGTTTTTTCCTGCTTAACAACCCTTTTGAAACCTGGCTCGCGCAAGGAGAAAAACCACCAGAACGATAAAGGGATCAGGATAGCTGCAACCAATAAGGAAACGTAACGCATTCCATCGGCTTCATTGCCCCCGGGTCCTTTAAATACTTCCATGTTGGCAAGTGCAAAAAGCCAGGGTGTACTCATGGCAAAGAGGTTACCTACGAAACTTTTGGCACTGAAAAGTCTGGTGCGTTCGTGATGGTCGGAAGTCATTTCCATTCCCAATGCACCGTGAGGGATCTCAAAGATTGTACAGGCAGTAAAAAAGAGCAAAAGCGAGATAAGGATATAACCCAGCTGAAAAGCCTGATAACCCAATTCTGAAGGAAACCAAACACGCACCATATCACCTTTGGGTATCCACCACATAAGTACAAAAAATACGGCCACAAGAATTCCGCCTACCAGCAGGAAGGGGCGCCGACGACCCCAGCGAGTGCGTACATTGTCGGAAAAGTGACCGATAATAGGGTCAGAAACAGCATCCCATAAACGAGGGATGATAAGGATCACACCCAGCCAGAAGGCACTCAGTCCCAGGCTGATGTTGCCCATTAAGCCCACAAGTATACCAGCCACATTAAAGAGGGCGATGGGTATTATACCACCTGAACCAAATGCCGCAAGTTGCGAAAACTTTATCCGGTCTTCATCCAGCGTGCCTGCATTTTGCTTCGTGGGTTTCTGCTCGTTCATTGGATCAAATATTAATTTTAGATGATATCAGCCTTTCTGATAATTATCTTCCAATCATTTTAATGTTTTTCGTAAACATTCCTGTTAATCCAGGTATTCAAAACCAAGCTTGTTTAATCCTTCTTGAATGATAGGGTCTGGCATAACATAATCCCAGATAAGTCCGGTACGGAAATTCTCTATCATAACCAGCATAGGGCCCTGTGCCACTCCGATAAAATCATCATTAACCCAGCCTGCCGTATAATTAAAAGAGTCATAAAATCCGTAGGGGCCCCATATGCTGTCGCCACTAATTTCTATCATTGATCTTATGGTAGGAAATACAATTTCGGGGGCAAACGGGAGCGATGAAAGTGCACCGTAAGGAGCAATGGTTCCGTCATCATTGTAGTTGTCTTCGGGACTGGCGGCACCTCTGCCAGCATAGCCTTTAAATTCATAACCATCATAATTATAGGCACTCCCCGGTCCGTCGCTTGCAGTAACCCCCCAGCAAAACTCACCATAACCTTTCCATTCAAAAGGATTCTGGATTGCATATTGCTGTTGTGTTAGTGTTGCCCGACGAGAATTTTCAAAATAATCAATACCCTTTTCTTTCATGTATTTGTCTACAATACCTCTGAAATCGATAAAGGCATGTGAAAACTGATGTCCGAACAGGGGAGGAAAGATTACGTGAGAAAGCCCGGGATATGGAGTTTTCCATTCATACGTTGCCAGCCAGGCATCAAAACTTTCTTCAACGTTTTCCATTCCTGTTCCGGCAGCAAGAATATAAAGAAAAAGTCCTTCGTTATAACCGTGCCACCCCCAGTTAAGCATACCATCCTCTGGCTTCCAGCCCATGGAAATGGTGTTGGGCTGTTTGGTTTCCGGGCCCATTTCGAAGATGCTCCAGTCCATTTTTCCCAATAATTGGGCAGCCATATCGCGGATCTGACTTTCCGTTTCATTATCACGGTTGTAATAATTTCTTGAAAATATGATCCCCATCATAAGTAATCCGGTATCGATAGATGATAATTCACATTCCCAGGTGCGTTCGCCTGTCTCCATATCAATGAAATGGTAGTAGAATCCTTTGTAACCGGTAGCATCCGGAGCATCACTCTGTTCAGAGTTTATCAGGAAATTCAGTGCGTTAAAAGTTATCTGGGCTGCTTCTTCCCGGGTCATCCAGTTTCTTTCAACTGCCGCTGCCATAGTGGGTAGGGCAAATCCGGTTGAAGCAATACTGGAGGGAGCATAATCTGCTGCGCGGTCCTTGAACAGACCCTTTTCTGGATTTACCTTGTCTTTGAAAAACAAAAAAGTATGGTATTGAATGGAGTCCAGCAGTGCTTCATCATCAGCACTAAGGGGATAGTCTATGTTTCCCCGGGAAATAAATTCTGTAGTTTGCGGAGACTTACCGCATGAAAACATAACAATGGAAAAAATAACTATGATCCGGGGAAAAGATATCAAGGTTTTCATAATCATGTTGTTTTGGTTAATATAAGTCTGATTAAAGGTTATCTATACAATTTTTTATAAAAAAACATTCATTTTGTGACTTTTACAGTACCAAAAGTTTTTTTACTGAGGTACCTTTCTGATTTTGAACTTTCACTATGTAAATACCACTTTCAAGGGCGGATAAATCTACGGTAGTATGATTTTGACCGGATATTTGATTGATCAGCACTTTTCCATGAAGGTCAATAAATGAAATGAGTGCCTGTTCCGGTGTGAAAAGAGTTACACTTTGCCCGGCTGGGTTAGGATACATTTGGAAAGAATCGTTATTTGTAAGGTCTGGCGCAGAAGATGACTGCTCCTCGAATCCCACCATATCAACATAAATGGTATTTTGCAATGGTGTAGTTGATCCATTCTCAAAGGTGATATCTATTCGCTGGATCTTGCTCATATCGGGTAAATTCTCTGCCCAGTCCATGGTAGAAAAATCGTTGACAGGCAAAACCAATCCCTGCCATTCTGTGTCTACATCGATATAGGTATAAGATGCGCCGTTTGATCCCTGTATACCATCTGTGTCGAACATTTGAATCCTGACATTGCTGGCAGGTTCATCAGCTTTGATGAATATTATCATTTTATCATGACCACTGATGTTGGCTGAGGGGAAGGCCCACATCCAGTAAGATGTAAAGTCATTTGTCTGTGTTAGATCATAATTGATACGTAAGATGGTATTGCCAAAGTCTCCTTCGCCTGAAACATCGGTAGCACTGAGACTGGATGTGGCCCAACCGGGTACTTCTCTGAATCCACCTACGTTGGTATAGGGTATTCCACTTTCTACAACCGAGAAATCGCTGTAAATGAAATATTCCACGTCTACACCCAAACCGGTAAGGGGAATTTGATGACCGGGAACGGTTAGTAATGCATTTTTAGCTCCAGGGGTTTGCGGAATAAAAGAAACGGAGATTTCAGCAGTCTCAAAGGTTGAAAGTTCAATACCCTCTGCGGGTAACTGCAAAAGGAAGGAACTGGCATCAGCACCTTCTATCTGAATGTTGGAAGGAGTAATACTTAATGTACCACCGGCAATGTTTCGAACAGTAAATATTGCCGGTTGGGAAAGTGTTCCGGTAACCTGCTGCCCAAAGTCGAAAGATTTGGGTAAAATCTCTGCTTCGGAAACATTACCAGGTTCTTTCAATAATATGTCATCAATATCCCACTGCGTAATATTGTCGGTAGTCCCCTGGAAAACCCATGCAAGTTGAAATTCATTGCTTCCTAAACCCTGCTCCGAAGTTAAAAGGATTGTAAAAGTAGCAGGATCGGTACTGCCAGGATTTTGCCACTGTTGCAGAATATGCGTGGCTTCGGGTGTAATGGCCAGCACTTTCAGGGTGAATTGCCCGGGAGGGCCAAAATCATTGATGCGATGTTTGAAAGACAATATGAGAGTGTCGAAGGTTTGCGTTTCTATTTTAGGTGTGGTGAGAATGAACTCTCCGGCTGTTTCAGGCTGCCACCAGAAAACCATTTCAGGGGCTTCGCCACCTGCATTATTGCCATTGAAAACACCCCAGTTTACAACATTGGTAGCCCAGCCCAAAGGTATACTCCCGCCGGCCAGTCCACTAAAATCTTCACTCCACGGCATTTCTGTAATTGTAGGGTCATAAGCGAGTCCGTCAACAGGAATTTCATGCCCGGGAAAAGTTAATGAGATGTTTTTTAAACCTACTGTACCGGGTTGAAATACCAGAGAAATTTCTGCCGTTTCCATATTGCCCAGAGCAACCGGATTTGATATATTTTGTAAAACAAACTGGTCGGCATCGTTTCCAACCAGGGTAATATCCCCGGGCATCAGGTTCAGCGTGCCACCCCCAATATTGGTAAGTGTAAAAATCTGTTGATCAGAAGACGTATTGATCAGCTGAGGCTCAAAAGAAAACGAAACCGGAGAAACTGAAAGGGCCGGTTCAGCCGTAAGCATTACATCATCAATAAACCAGCTGGCGCCTGGATTTTCGATTCCATCAACCATCCAAACAAGCTGAACAATCCCACTACCTATGCCATGCAGGGCGCTGTTTATTTGAACAGTAAACTCTTCTGCGGCAAAAGCAGCAGGATTTAACCACTCCATTACCAGGTATTCCTGTCCGGCACCGAAAACCATCAGTTGCAGGTTAAAATTAACCGGTTCGGGAGTCACAGCTAACTGATGGTGGAAAGAAAGCTCCATGCTATCGAGCCCGACAGTATTCAGGAAGGGAGATTTTATCCAAAAAATGCCTTCCTCCTGCGCATTATTTACGAATCCAAGTTCGGGGGTAGTACCTTCAGCATTATCAGAATCAGATACCTGCCAGACTTCTGTATTGGCTTCCCACCCCAGTGGAAATACACCCGGTTGTGTTGTTGAAAAATCTTCTTCCCACGGGTATTGGTGTATGGTGGCATCAAAACTTTCTCCGCTAAGGGGTACCGTCATTCCGGGAATTTCAAGATTCACATCATGCTGCCCCACAACAAAAGGGGCAAATATTACATCCACCTGGGTAGATTCTCCGGGTTGCAGAGTAAGAGATTGTTCGATGTTTCTGAGAAGGAAGGCATCGGCATCAGAAAGCAGGTTGAAAGTGGCTAAAACACCAAAGTGGTCTGAACCATAAATTCCGTTTTCATCAGGTTGATCAAGGACTACCTCTGCCGATTGGGGTATGAGCATGGTTTCAGCAGCTTTGTTGAAAAAAATGTAGTCGATTCTTCTTTGTTGATGCCCCCAGTTAAAATTTAGGGTGCTATGATCCGGTTCCAGATGATCTTCATGAAAAAAAGGATAAACATCATAGAAATCTTCGTACATCAATTCCATCTCATCCCAATCGGGATTGGCGTTGTAATCGCCGGTTACAAAAATATAGTCTGATGTTGATGTATCATCAATAAAATCGTACAGATCGGTGATTTGCTGTTCTCTGATATGCGCATTAACAGCGGTATTGTGCAAGTGGGTGTTATAGTAATCAATAATGTTTCCTGCAATTTCAATTTTGGCATGAACTGCTATACGATAATCGTTCTCGGGTTGCAGATGTCTCCAGTTGGTTTCCAGCAGAGGATATCGGGAAAGAATTGCATTACCAAATCTTTGCGCCGAAGTAACAGGATCTACCGAAGAAAAATAATAGTAGTAACCCAGTGAATCGGCAAGAGTTTGCGCCTGATTGGGCAAAGACGACCGCTGAATCACTTCCTGAAGTCCTATAAGATCGGGGTTAAGGATTCTGATTTCACTAAGCATATGAGCCAGGCGGGCAGGCCAGTTCTGGTTGTCGTTCCAGATATTATATGTCATTACAGAAATAGGAGTGCTTTTCCCGTTTTGCGATACAATTTGAATTTGCTCCGGAGTGATTACTTCTGCTGCAATCCCTTCGTTCTCAAGGGTAAATACAACTTCTTCTGATTCAGAACCAACCTGTCTTGCAGGAAACTGATATGTGGCCGGACTAACAGAAAGCTGTGCCGATACAATAAACGGCAAGGTAAACAGTAACCCAATAAACAAGAATTGAAAGTATATTTTGTTTGTTTTTATCATTACATTGTGAAGTTTTGATTTTAAAATATTTTTTATACGGCTTAATGAAAGCTTATCACTCGTAATAAAATCCTAAGGTTTGAAGTCCGTTATTTACGTGCTCATTTTTCATAAAGGTATCCCAAAGCAAACCTGAGCGATGGTTTTCAATCATTACCACAATAGGCCCCTGATCAATGGCCAGGTAGCTATCGGCATACCAGTTATGATCAAAGTTTACGGCATCTTTGAACCCATAACTACCCCACAGATTATTATTCATATAATAATAGAAAGTTCTCAGTGCTTTCATGCTTTCTTCGGGAGTATAGGGCATAGATGAAAGGGCAGCGGTAGGTGTAATAGTGCCATTGTCGCTACCACTAATATTATTTGGTGCATGCGACTGATAGCCCACTTCGGGGTCGTCGCTGGCGGTGAGGCCCCAAATGGAATCGGAGTAATGACAGAATTCGTTAGGATTGGCAATAGCATACTTATAATTAATGAGAGTATGATTGCGGTTTTGGTCCCAATAGTTGGCGTACTGATCGTTCAGGCCACGTGGATCAAGTCCGAGAAAAGAGTAGTGGGCGAAAAACAACGGGCCGCCAAAATCAGGGCCTAGCGGAAGCTGAACATTATAAAAATAACGTCCGTTTTTCATGTTTCCGTTCCTGGCCCAACCTTGATGATAAACCTCCGGTGCAATGGGATACGTGGGTGAACCTGCCGCCAGCACATATACAATAAGTGCTTCATGCCAACCGCTTATGCGCATATTCATTGCAAAATCAACTGTGGGCGACCAATGCCAGTACAATACATTTTGTCCACGGGTGTACCATTGCCAGTCCACTTCGCCGTAAAGAGTATCAATGTCTTGCCTTAGTGCAATTTCTTTGGGGGTATCTCCATCAAAATATTCGCGGGCGGTAAGCAAGCCCTGTAGCAGGAATGCTGTTTCTACCAGGTCTCCACCATTATCATTCGAACTGAAGGGGATAACATTACCATTGCGCCCATCCATCCAGTGAGCCCATGCTCCGTGAAAACGATCAGCAGTTTCCAGAAAATTAACAATTTTGATCATCCTGTCGAGAACTTTATCGCGATCCAGGAACCCTCTTTCTGCACCTGCTATTATAGCCATGATGCCAAATCCGCTGCCACCGGAAGTCACAAGATTGCCTGATGTATTTCTTTCGCGCGCCATACCTGAGTTGGGTTCGGCAAAATCCCAGAAATACTTAAGGGTTTGTTTTTGGACAAGATCTAAAAGTTGATCGTCGGTGAGAGGAGTATTTATTTGCTTTCGAAGTCGTGGGCAGTGACTATTGTAGTTATCATCTGGCGGTGGCTCAATAGCATCATCGCATCCTGTAAAAACAAGAGATATTGCCACAAAAAGGTAAATGACAGCGTATAGTGATCCGTTCGAAAATTCCTTCATACTTTTTTATTTTGGCATTTCGGTTAAAACCGTGTGTTGAGCCTTTACTCAAAAGTGTTCGATTCCGACCTGGTGTGTTTTGACAGTATAAAAGTAAATTACGTCAGAAGAAAAAAAAAAATATTACCATCATTTGTTTTTCGTAAACCAAAGAAAAAGCATTATTTCATCTATACAACGCCTATACAGTAAACTTTAAAATTCTGTTATAGTATACTTTAGAAATTGCAAAAAGTAACTTTTCGTTACTTTAAAAAACCCGGCTGTTGGGCCTTATACTGGCAATTATAATTATTTCTGCATATAGATTCTGGTAATCAGCTTTTCGGATAAGGTTAGAAACCAAGGATTATCATATACTATAAACCACCAGAAATGTAAATTTGTTTCAATAATAAAATGCTATCACCTCATTTGCACTTTATGAAGTTTTTATTTTTCAAACTTTTGCTATCTTGACGAGGTGTTTGCAATATTCTGTATTTATTTTACATCCCGTGTTTAAAATATTATACAACCCATCCTAATGCTTCAAAAATTCATTTGATTGATATTCAGTGCAACAAGGATATTCTGGTGATAATTACCCTGCAGGTAGCTGGAAAATTTCACCCCGATATTCATATTGCAAAAAAAGGAAACCATATCAGGATAGGCGAAAAAAGCATTCTGTTACCAAAAATTACTCTAAATTAGAACATTCATTCTTAATTCTTAATTCTTGAGATATTATGAACCAAAACCGCAGAGATTTTCTTAAAAACACAGCCATCTTTTCCGGAGGATTGCTGTTACCGGCTTATCTTAAAAGTTGCCAGGCAGCAGAAACTGTTTACGACATAGTGATATATGGTGCTACTTCAGCGGGTATTATCGCTGCTGTGAAGGCTACCCAAATGGGGCGGTCATGCATAATTGTTGAACCTTCCCAACGTATTGGCGGACTAACCACCGGAGGCCTTGGGGCCACCGACCTTGGAATTGCCGATGCCATTGGTGGCATGTCGAGAGGTTTTTACCAAAGACTCAGGGAATATTATATGGATGAATCGAAATGGAAATATGAAGAACCCAAAATTGTTGGTGCCAATGATACGTCATGGTTTTTTGAACCCAGCGCAGCCATGGCAGTTTACCAGCAAATGCTGGAAGAAAACAGGATTCCGGTGGTCATCAATGACAGGTTGGTGTTGGGAAGCAATGGCGTTAACAAACGAGGAAACAGAATCACTTCTATTGTTACCGAAAATGGCAATGAGTACAAAGGCAAAATCTTTATTGATACCACATACGAAGGCGATCTGATGGCCATGGCAGGGGTATCTTACCATGTGGGTCGTGAAGCAAATTCGGTATATGGTGAAACCCTTAATGGTGTACAAAAAGTGCGGACACACAACCACATTATCCCCGGATTTGTAGATCCCTACATTGAACCTGGTAACCCCCGAAGCGGAATTTTACCCGGCGTGCACGGAGATGATCCAGGCAAAGATTTTGAAGGCGATCACCGAATTCAGGCCTATTGCTTCAGAATGAGCCTTACCGATGTTGATGAAAACAAGGTGCCTATTGAAAAACCGCAGGGATATGATGAATTGGAGTATGAATTGCTCTTCCGAAATTTCGAAGCTGGCGAAACGCGCGTTCCCTGGCTCCCACATATGATGCCCAACCGAAAAACCGACACCAATAACAGATGGGGTGTTTCCACCAACAAAATTGGGATCAACTATGAGTACCCCAATGGAAACTATAGCATTAGACAAAGCATCATAGCCGAACAGGAGCATTACCAGAAAGGACTGATGTGGACGCTGGCCAACCATCCGCGTGTGCCCAAAAACATTAGAGATGAAGTAAAAAAATGGGGTCTGCCTGCTGATGAATTCACCAACAACGGTCACTGGCCCGATCAGATTTACGTGCGCGAGGCAAGAAGAATGATTGGAGAGTATGTAATGACCGAGAACGATTGCCGCAGAATAACTATAGCCGACCAATCAATTGGCATGGGTTCCTACACCATGGATTCGCACAATGTGCAACGATACATAACCAGGATGGGTTGCGTACAAAACGAAGGAAACATTGAAGTATGGGCCGGAGGTGCTTATGCCATACCATACGCCAGCATATTGCCCAAACGAAATGAATGTGATAATTTGCTCGTAACCTGCGCCATGTCAGCATCTCACATTGCCTACGGCTCTATCCGCATGGAACCTGTCTTTATGATTCTGGGGCAATCAGCCACCACAGCAGCATCCATGGCTCTGGAAACCAATACGGAGCTGCACGATTTGAGTTATCCCCGTTTAAGAGAACAGCTTCTTGCCGATCAACAGTTTCTGTTTCCGGATACTGAGAGATTTCCTCCTCTGGTACCCTCTTCTGAACCACTAAAGGAAAGACAGAGACTATCTAATGAGCCAATACTGGAAAACGGTTGTGTGGTGAAATATTTTGATTGATTAGGAAAATGGTGCCCTTTACCTTGTGGTTGGATGATCAGAAAGTCGTCCGAACACAAATTAGGCATGAAAAGTTAACTATTTACCCACCAAAATTTTCTATTATGACCATAATGAAACCAGTAATCCATTTTTTTGCATGTACCTTATTAGGCCTGTTGATTTTGAACTTCACACAGGCCCAGGACCCCCAATGGGATGATACATCAAGGCCTGATTGGCCACAACAGTTTTTGGATGTGGAAATACCATCAACAGTTGATGGAAAAATACAGCCCGCCTATTTTTATGCTACTTCGCAAGACACGCCCCAACCTTTGATCGTAAGTCTTCACACCTGGAGCAACAATTACCAGCAGCGTGATCCTTTAATTCAGGAAATACTAGCCCGTGATTATAACTACATTCGTCCGGATTTTCGCGGCCCGAACAACACCATCGAGGCCTGTGGCAGCCCACTGGTGACGTCTGATATCGACGATGCCATAGCGTATGCCCTTGAGAACGCAAATGTTGACATCCATAATATTCATGTAATAGGGGTAAGTGGTGGCGGACATGCAACCTTAATCGCCTATATGCAATCGAAACATAACATTCGTACGTTTTCAGCCTGGGTTCCTATTACAGATTTGTCGAAATGGTATTATGAATCATTGGGAAGACAAACCCCGTATGCCAGCCATATAGCTCTGGCAACCGCAGGCAATGAAAAATATCCGGATGTTCAGGAAGCAAAAAAAAGATCACCCATATTTATGGATACACCTGTTGAACTTCGTGAAAACAGCAGATTGTATTTATATGCAGGAATTCATGATGGCTACAACGGCTCTGTTCCCATTACACATTCATTAGAAATGTGCAATAAAATAATCCGGGATTTTAAGCCTATGGCCTCAACCGAATTGATTTCTCAGGATATTATCAACCAATTGGTCGTAACGCGCTACATGCCCGGAGATGGGAAACAAACAATTTCTGACAGAAAAATCCACTATGCCAATCAGTTTGAAGATAAAATACAGATTGTTATTTTTGATGGTGGGCATGAAATGCTTACCGAAGTAGCATTGAATCATGTTCCGGCAGAAACCGTCCTGGTTATTGGTGATTCCAATGGGGCCAAAAAAGGAGGATGGGTAGATCAGCTGCAGGTATTGTTGTTCAACGATACATTTTTTAATACATCCATTTCAGGAAACACCATTGGATTTGATAATTCGGGCAGTGAGTCGCGAAATTCTCTCAAAAATATTACAAATCATCTTACGCGGTATGATCCGGAAGGCAACAGAATCAACAAAGTGCTCATTATGCTGGGTACCAACGATTGTAAAAATGAATTTGACAGGAAACTAAGAGAAGTACCGGGGCTTTATAACCAGTTACTTGATTCCATAAAGCTATACTACGAAAATAGATCAGTACCCGAGATTGTAATGATTTCGCCTCCACCCTATGGCCACGACAGCATCCTGCAGGAAAAATACCACGGTGGTGCCCGCAGAGTGCAACAGCTCAACAAAGACTTTGCTAAAGTAGCTGCAAAAGCTGATGTTGCCTACATCGATGTTCAGTCTGCCCTATGGCCGGTTTATGATGAACTCACGCGGGATGGTGTGCATTTCAACGAACAGGGTTACAAACTGGTTGCCTTCCTGATCCATCGCGCTCTTCTTCCGGAATAGCAGCAGAAAAAAGAAGACTTAATCTGCAATATACGGCTAAAAAAAAATGATACCACCACGTAAAGCCATTGAAACAAATTACTATGCTATTTGGAACAGATATTCTCCTAAAGCGATTGTGAAAGCCTAATTTTTGATCATCCTAATCAGAAAACCGATAATTATGAGAATTAAAAATATAACTTATTACGCTATATTGGGAAGCATTGTTGGCCTTTTCTTCATAGTTCAAAGCGCTTTACCTGGATGATCCGGAGTTCTGGATATGATTCAGGCAATGAGTACAAAGACAAATTGTTAATAGATAACACCCAATGAGCCAATCCTGGAAAATGGGTGTGGGGTGAAATATTTTGATAAATTTAAACGTGCTGGGTCTTACCCTTTGGTTGAACGATCAGGAAGTCGTCCTACCCCAGGGTAAGATTAAGGATATAGATGTTAAAACCTTATTTTAAAAGTTTGAAATTAAAGGTTATATGATTGCAAACTTCAATTGTGAATGTTTTTCAGCAGGTACTATTTATATTCTTTAATAATAACCTTATCAACAGAGGAAAAACAATTTGGACTAATACGGGCATTTGTTCCTGTACCTGAAGTTGCCTTTACCCAAATACTAACGGTATGGGAACCTATGGGTATATTGTTAAAAACACCATATATTGTTGCATTTGTTCCCTGCAGACCAACCTCTTCTTCTCTTACAGTAGCACAGGCAAATTTATTTGTAGTAGCCTGGTCATCAATTCTTAACTCAAAAGTTACAGCCAACCCAGTCATTGTACCTACTGCTAATCTTCCAATAAACATTAATTCTAATAAAGTTTCTGCGTTCAATTTGGTGAATGTTCCTAAATCGGCTAATTTCTGATAGTTACTGTCAAAAGCATCCAGGGTTTTACACGAGGGGTAAATTGCAGAGATATTTACCGGATTGGGAATCCCCATTTCAGATAATGTTACTGGTTTATTGTCAACATCTTCCCAGTCCACACTCTCAGCCACAGCAGCAGTTTCAGATGTTGCAGCATTTCCGGCAATGCCGGCCTTTTGGGCATAAAATGTATAGGGCACACTTAGCAACTGGCTTGTATTTGTAATTACATAAGATGTTCCTCCGGTTATATCAATTTCAGTTTTAATGAAATAGATCCCATTTCCCCAGTCAATAGTTGAAAAATTTCCGCTAACCACTTCAGAATTTTCACCTGCTATTTCAATAGTCATCAGTCCATTTTCATTTGTAGTTGGTGTTTGTGTTTCAACATAAACAGCTGCACCAAATTCTGATTCCTGAAGTATTTGTATACGAACTCCTACTTCCTGGTTTGATACCAAATTAGCATCTGCATCTCTAATTACTGCCTGATAGCTCATTTTTTCGGGTGCCTGAGCAAACAGACTTGCTGTTAACAGAACGGCGACTGCAATTGCAAATAATTTTTTCATTGTTTAGTCCTCCCTAATTTTTAATGATTTTAAACGTTTTTACTACATTCTTACTTCCTGTTACCTTTACAAAATAAGAAGCTGGCACAAGATTACTCATAACAATGTTTGTTTGATTGTTTGTGATTTTCTCACTTTGTAAAAGATTTCCATTGATATCGAAGATTTGGTATGATAAGTTTGAGATATCATACTCATCAATGCTCAATGTAAGATAATCGGTAGTGGGGTTTGGATAAGCTGAAAACCAAAGCTTTATTTCTTTGGCTTCTTCAATCGCTGTTACAACAGAAATCTCGTATGGCTGTTGAACTCCTTCTAATGCCGAACCTCCGGTTCCTGCATGAGTTTGATACACAATCTGTCCTACGGAATAGCTCACCGAGCCTCCACTACCCGAAGCATTACCACCTGCGGTGTTAATACTTTGCTGTGCTTGCAATCCTGTCAGGCAAAGCCCCAACAAAAGTGCGACACTCCATTTTAATTGTTTGTGTTGCATTTTTGACCTCCTTTTTTAAATTATTTAATGCACTTTTTGATTTATATGTTTCTATTTATTGTTGTTGCAGTTGGGAGTTACAGCAATGAACGATAAAGTGTTGCGTAAATAAGTAATTAAATACTAAAAAACTCTCAGCCAAAGCTAAAAGAATGAAGAGGGAGGAATGTCTGAATTATCAATAAAACCCTAAATGCCACTGCACTTTGTTAAAGGTATTGTATTCTTTGTTTATACGAATCTGTAAACTATTGATAACCATAAAACCCGGTGACTAATTTTTGTGTTGCACACGAAAAAGCCACTGGTTTGTTGGGGGAGGACAAGAAATGATAAGCATCAGATGCTTTTCCTGGTATTGTTTCCTTTTATTTTATAAAAACTTTCCCGCTAAATTAAACATAATTGACGATTAATGAATATATTTTCACAATTATTTTGTACATGTTTTCAATAACAGACAAAGCAACTGACATTGTTTGGTGAAAGCAATTAGTATGCTTCGAAAACAAATGGTCCCCCCAGGCCCCTGGATGGAATGTCACAACTAATTAAACAAAAATTTATTGCAAAACTCTACTTTATCCTAATTCTACTTTGACACATTGTAATCTTGGCATGTAACCGGTACGCGGTAAAAAAACAGGGAGCAACTTTTTTTCAACAATAATTAAACTGCTACGCGGTAATAACAGGAATACCCGTCTTTTACCTGTGGGGCATAAATTATTGTAGCTTCAGATATCCGGTATGTTTCTCTAAACCCTGTAGGGGCTACATTGTAAAATGAATTACTAAATGTGTCAAAGTAGTATTATGAGCAGAGCACCCAAAGCTTTGTTTGTGGGGAGTACCAAAATATTCATACTATCTGAAACAATAAAAATCGATGAATTTAAAAACGATTATATTAATTGTTCGATTATTTGATGATACAAATGAAGATAACCCTAGCGGTTTGAATCTTACAGATGATAAAGATGTATTAGGTCATCGAACCCCCATAATAATCAAAAAAGGCAGCCCGTTTCCGAACTACCTTTAAATAATCTATTATTAATCTGGTTTTAAATCAGCAGATTGCTAAAACCCTTATTTCAGATCAAACCGATCAGCGTTCATAACCTTGGTCCAGGCGGCGACAAAATCTTTTACGAATTTCTCTTTGTTGTCATCTTGTGCATAGAATTCGGCATAAGACCGTAGCACAGAGTTGGAACCAAACACCAGATCAACCCGGGTAGCCGTCCATTTCGATTGTTTTGTCTTTCTGTCGATTATATGATACAAATCATCTGAAACAGGCCTCCAGGTGTAACCCATATCGGTAAGATTTATAAAGAAATCATTGGTCAGTAAACCTTCCCGGTCGGTAAATACACCATGTTTTGTGCCGCCATGATTGGTGCCTAGTACACGCATACCTCCGACAAGAACTGTCATTTCCGGAGCGGTTAGTCCCATAAGCTGCGTTCTGTCTAGCATAAGTTCTTCGGGTTTAACAACATAGTCTTTCTTCACCCAGTTTCTGTAGCCATCATGAATGGGTTCCAGATCGCTGAAAGATTCTGCATCGGTCATCTCTTCTGTTGCATCACCCCTTCCCGGGCTAAAAGGAACCTTAATGTCAACACCGGCATTCTGTGCGGCTTTTTCAACGGCAGCTGTGCCACCCAATACGATCAGATCGGCAATGCTAATCTTTTTATCGAGGCCTTTCTGAATTTCTTCCAGTTTTGCCAGCACCTTTTGTAGTCTTTCGGGTTCGTTGCCAGCCCAATCTTTTTGAGGAGCCAGGCGAATTCTTGCACCGTTGGCACCACCCCTGAAATCAGAGCCTCTAAAGGTTCTGGCACTGTCCCAGGCTGTATTGATCAGCTCTGTTTGCGACAGGCCACTGTTGAGTAACTTCTTCTTCAGGTCTTCAATTTCTGCCTCCGACAGGGTATAGTCAACTGCCGGAACAGGATCCTGCCAGATGAGATCTTCTTTGGGTACATCAGGACCCAGGTAGCGGCTCTTCGGACCTAAGTCGCGGTGGGTAAGTTTAAACCATGCACGGGCAAAAACATCAGCAAAATATTCGGGGTCTTTATAAAAGCGTTCTGATATTTTCCGGTATTCCGGGTCCATCTTCAGTGCCATATCGGCATCCGTCATAATAGGATTGCGGCGTACACCGGGAATATGGGCATCTAAAGGTTTGTCTTCCTCTTTCATGTTGATAGGTTCCCATTGCCATGCTCCTGCAGGACTCTTTACGGACTCCCACTCGTGATTGAGCAAAAGATGGAAATAGGTATGGTTCCATCTGTCAGGCTTGCTGGACCATGCGCCTTCTAATCCACTGGTAACGGTATCTTCGGAATGCCCTTTACCTTTGGGATTTTTCCAACCAAAACCCTGCTCTTCCACATCTGCTTCCTCCGGACTTGGCCCCAGGATCGATGCATCACCATTTCCGTGAGTCTTACCAACGGTATGGCCACCGGCAGTCAATGCAACGGTTTCTTCATCGTTCATAGCCATTCTTTTAAATGTAACCCGCACCGCTTGAGCCGATTTTAAAGGATTCGGAATGCCATCAACACCTTCTGGATTGACATAAATCAAACCCATTTGAACTGCTGCCAATGGATTTTCAAGTGATTCCTCATCTGCTTTATCGGTGTACCTGTCTTTTCCAAGCCATTCTTTTTCAGCCCCCCAGTAAATGTCCTTTTCAGGATGCCAGATGTCTTCTCGTCCGCCTGCAAATCCAAACGTTTTGAAGCCCATGGATTCATAGGCCATATTTCCGGCCAGAATGAATAAATCGGCCCAGGAAAGCTTATTACCATATTTTTTCTTGATGGGCCACAACAATCTGCGCGCCTTATCCAGGTTTACGTTATCAGGCCAGCTGTTGAGTGGGGCAAAACGTTGATTTCCAGTGTTACTTCCACCACGTCCATCAGCAATACGATAGGTGCCGGCACTGTGCCAGGCCATCCTGATCATTAATCCACCATAGTGCCCCCAATCGGCAGGCCACCAGTCCTTGCTATCAGTCATTAGCTGTTTAAGATCGTTTTTTACTGCCTCTAAATCGAGTTTTTTAAACTCTTCCTGATAGTTAAAATCCTGTCCTAATGGATTGGTTTTCGTATCGTGCTGATGCAAAATATCCAAATTTAGTGCATTGGGCCACCAGCTCATTACAGAATTTTCTGTGTTGGTATTTGCGCCATGCATTACCGGGCACTTGCCCATTTTCTTTCCGCTATTTTCCATGTTCATTTTTTTTAATTTACACTTGGTTTAACTTTCAATTAATTGTTTTTCATAAACTTCCCGTTGATCTGTAGTTTTATATCTTCAATTTCAAAATCGGGAATCTCTTTTTCCTTAAAATAATTCTCAATCAACCTGTCCAGATGTTCGTCCTGGTAATCTTCAATTCGATCTGTTTCGGTGCAATATAAATGATGATGCTTTTCAAGAATAGCATCATATCTCATTATATCCTTCTCAGTTTTTACTCTTTTAATCAGGCCATTCTCTGTTAAGGCATCCAGCACTTTATATACTGTTGCCGAAGCTATATGTGGAGATGTTTTCTTGATATTTTTGATAATACTTTCTGCGGTGGGATGATTGTTGAGTTGTATTACAGCTTCATAAACAGCAATCCTTTGGGGAGTAACTTTAAGACCTTTTTCAATAAGTTTCCTGCTGATTTCTTCTGCTTTCATATTCGGTGCCCGTTAAAGAGAATGATTCTCTTTTAATAGTCAGCAAATATAAGGTTTGCTCTTTTCGAAACCAAGAAAAATTGGATTTATTTTCAAAATTTACAAAACAGGAAAGAGAACAATTCAACTATTTACATGTTTACAAATAACTTTAAATTTTAATTGATGCAAACACAGCAAAAAACACTTTTTGATCTGATAGTTATCGGCGATGGATTAGCCGGTTTTTTGCTGTTGTATGAGCTTTCGAAATATCCTGCTTTTGCAAATCAAAAGGTTCTTTTGCTGGGAGACGGAAAAGAAAAGCAGCGTTCTTGGTGCTTCTGGGATAATGACCTGGAACCGGAGTTACAAAAAATGGTTAACACATCCTGGAAAGAACTCTCTTTTAAATCGGATGATGTTATCGTACGCCAGGATCTTGGGAATTTCAAATATCACTACATTCCGGGTGAATCTTTTTTTGAGTATTTCAACGAGGAGTTTCTTTCCCAAAATCCCAATATACAATTTCAAAAAGATATAGCTCTGGATATTTCAGGTTCAGATGGGAGTTTTAAGGTCACTACAGGAAACGGATTGTATAAATCCCCCAAAGTTTACAACAGTGCTTTTCTGGGTGAAAAACCCCGAATAGATCTCTGGCAGCATTTCCGTGGCTGGTTTATCGAATCGGAAGATGTGGCCTTTGACCCCAATAACGCCCGTCTGATGGATTTTACGGTTGCCCGCAATGGTGAATGTCGCTTTATGTACATCTTACCCCTGACGGAAAAGCGAGCCCTGGTTGAGCTGACTTATTTCGGCCCTCAACCATACGATATGTCGGTTTATGAAAAAGAGATTGCAGCTTATATCTCGGAACATGTAGGCAAAAAATATAATTTACTGGAAAAAGAATACGGCCAGATCCCTATGCAGCAGGGAGTTTTCAGGCATTCTGGCAAAAACGGTGAGATTAACCTGGGAACGCTGGCAGGCATGGTTAAAGCAAGCACAGGTTATGCTTTTCAACGAATCCACAATGACAGCAAAGAAATTGCCCGGGCCTATTTTACAGGTAAGAAACCGAAGCGTTTCAACGAAAATGACAGGTTTGCTTTTTATGATGCACTTTTGCTCTGGATAATCCGCAATCACCCGCAAACCTGCAAAGAAATTTTCACGCAGCTGTTTCAGCGAAGAAAGATGGAGACCATATTGCGCTTTCTCGATCAGAAAACCAGTGTATGGGAGGAGGCCAACATATTCGCAAGACTGCCCATCCGCATCTTCTTAAAAGCTTTGTATTACAGGCTGACCGGAAAAAGCTTTGCCCAACCGGAATATGAATATCATGTTTTAAGGGAATTGCAAAATGCTTAATACAACATTAAAACAACAACTTCGTCAGCCCCGTTTCTGGGCCCTGATAATGGGTATAGTCGTGGTGTTAATTCATCAACTGGCCGGAGAAGTAAACCCGGCTATAGACTATATCTTCTTCGCCATCTTTGTTATATTAATTGGCATACCGCACGGAGCCGTAGATCACCTTGTGGAAGAAAAATACTTCCAAAAGAAAAAAAAACCCTTTTCCCTGTTTCGTTTCCTGTTTAAATACATTTTACAGATTGCAGCCTATGCCATCCTTTGGTTTTTTATGCCGGTTTTAAGTCTTTCGTTGTTTCTGCTATTATCGGCGTGGCATTTCGGTGAATCGGATATGCAATCTGCACCGCGGCATTTGCTCTGGAAAGTGAGTCAGATGCTTTTGGGCACACTGGTACTTTTCCTTATCCTGATGCGTGAACCGGCCTTTACTGCAGACCTGATCTTTCGCATCACCCGTGAAAGTATGCCGGCCCTGAACATCTGGCAATGGATTGCAGGCAATTCCTTGGGGGTTTACGGAGTTTTGCTGGTATCCCTTATTTTGATAAGTGTTATCGCCCAGCGTTTTGAGCCCCTGAAATGGCAACAGGTAAAATGGATCAACTTCGTATTGCTGCTGGTAGTAATCTACTTTTTACCCTTGCTACCCGCTTTTGCCCTATATTTCGGCGGATGGCACTCGCTGAATACGTTTGATCATATGTCAGAATTTCTAGGCGATAAAAATTCCGTTTGGCGGCTATGGAAAGCGGCTTTACCGTTTACGCTGCTGGCCATTTTTTTCCTGGGACTGACCGCATTGCTCTGGTCAGGTTTTTTGAATCATATTGATCCCCTGCCGGTACTCTTCATTTTTATCGCGGTCATTACCTTACCGCATCTGCTGGTGATGAATAAAATGTTTTCTGAGAGGTAGAATTGATTGCATTCAGGGCACGATTTAGAGTCATAGTCGGAGGAGTTTATACCACACTAAAAAATGACCTGGAAATTAAATGCCTTCTTCTGTTGAATTCATTTCCAGATACTAATCGCTGCTCTTTTTTGTAAAATCCCAGGCTCTGTATGGCGACCAGTCAGGTTCACCAAACCACATGTGCAAACCGGTAATCTCATTTTCCTCGCTTCTTCTGAAAAACACCTGCCCTTCCATATCTGCAATCTCAAGCGTATCTGTTTGAACAGGTATCAGTTGCCATCGTATACCGGCCCCTTCAAAACTCAAACCGGCCGTGTCAGAAGTGATTGAAATATCCAGGCCATTCATTGCATAATTGCCGGTATATTCTTCAATCTGATTTTCCGTCAGTTCAATGGGTGCAACATATTTTGTTACCGGAACCGGCCATTCAAAAACATTTGCCACCGCCCTTTCTATTTCAGGCCACAGTACCCATCCATTGGTTCCGTTGGTCATTACCACAACGGCCTGTCCCCTTTCGGGGAATGCCATAAAATGAGAATGCCATCCTGCAGTTGCCCCGCCATGACTGAAACGGAAGTTTCTTCCTTCACCCATTACTTTAAATCCATACCCATAATCCCAAAAAACAGGCTT
>JAABRR010000078.1 GCA_011390785.1 Sphingobacteriia bacterium | reverse complement strand
CAATGCCCTTCCTCACGATACATCATCGGCCATTGCCAAAGCGGGGATAGCACGCACCAAAGACCTGAAAAACTGGGAAAGACTTCCGGACCTGAAAACGCTTTCGTCGCAACAGCGCAATGTAGTTTTACACCCTGAATTCATTGATGGCAAATACGGTCTTTACACCCGACCGCAAGATGGGTTTATTGACGCTGGTTCCGGAGGGGGAATTGCCTGGGCATTGACAGACTCTATGGAAAATGCCGAAATTGGAGCAGAAAAAATTATTGATGAAAGAGTATATCACACCATTAAGGAAGGGAAAAACGGACAGGGACCGGCCCCATTAAAAACAGAAAAAGGCTGGCTTCATCTTGCCCACGGTGTAAGATATTGTGCCGCAGGACTGAGGTACGTACTTTACATGTTTATGTCAGACTTAAACGATCCGTCGCGCATAACGCATCGGCCTGGTGGCTATTTCCTTGCCCCTGAATATGAAGAAAGGGTGGGCGATGTATCCAATGTTCTGTTTACCAATGGTTGGGTAAGAGACAATGATGATACAGTTTATATTTATTATGCATCTTCCGACACAAGATTGCATGTGGCAGTGTCATCAATCGAAAGGTTGGTTGATTATGTTATAAATACACCCGAAGACGGTTTAACCAGCTATACCACGGTAGAAACCATCAACCAACTCATAACCAAAAACCTTAATTTCTTAAATTCCGGGAAGCCCGAGTTCGAAAAAATGTTGTGAATAGCCGGCTTCAAGGTTTAGATTGTTAGGTAAGAAAATATCCATCTTATTGAGCAGATACCTCAACCCCACCTTCGGATAATTATCTGTAAATCAACGGATACAAATATGAAGCAAAAAAAGCTTTTCCTGCTGATAATCTTTCTTACGGGTGCTACCAGTCTGATTTACCAGATATTGTGGATCAGGGAATTCTCATTGCTTTTTGGTGTTCATGTTTACTCTCTCAGCACTGTTTTGGCAGCCTTTATGGCAGGCCTTGCTTTGGGAAGTTATGTTTTTGGCCGCCTGGCCGATAGATTTCCCCAAAAAGCATCTCTTCTATTTTTCTCTACCCAGGTATTAATCGGCCTGTTTGCCCTTCTTTTTAACGATTTACTTCAGTCATTCTCTAACCTTTTTGTATTCCTGAGTCAACAATACAATCTTTCCTTCCAAAACCTGAATCTATTGAGACCCCTGGTAGGGTTCTTTTTGCTTCTGATACCCGCATCCTTTATGGGAGCAGTAATCCCGTTAACATCACGCATATTTGTAAAACAAATTAAAGAAGTAGGCGGAAAAGTAAGCCTGATCTATTATATCAACAACCTGGGCGCAGTGGTGGGCTGCTTTCTAGCCGGCTTTGTACTGGTGTATTTTTGGGGAACCCATACCACTTTGCAAATAACTGCTTCCATCAATTTCCTGATCGGTATTTCAGGAGTTGTACTTTATTTTTTGCAGCCTGCTAGTAGTAACAGCTACCCTAAGAGCAAACACCCGGCTTCAGAAGATCAGTTGGACACAATTAAAAAAGAAATTACTGCCGAAACCACTCCCCTTCCGCATCCAATAATAAAAACAGCCTTATGGGTATTTGCCATCGAAGGATTCACAACACTTGCCTACCAGGTTTTATGGACCCGCATGATGATTGAGTTTTCTTTTGAAAAAACAATTTATTTCACCACCATAATCATAATGTCTTTTATTTTGGGACTGGCATTGGGTGGACTGGTTTTTAACAAAATACACAACCAAATCAAAAATCATTTTCGGTTTATCGGCATTATTCAGGTACTTGTTGGCTTGTCATCTCTGGGTATTTTCATAATATTTCACCTTATTGCACCCGGATGGATACAAAACCGCGGGCAATTCCCAACATGGCAATCACTGGCCATAAGTGAATACACACTGATACTTATTATGATGTCGGTTCCTACATTCTTTACCGGTATGACTTTCCCTCTTGTGGCAAAAATCATAACCCGTTCAGCCCGCAAAGTGGGTTCCCGCGTTGGTTTTGCAGGCATGCTGGATACTGTTGGATCTGTTTTGGGCTCTCTGGCAGCTGGCTTTCTCCTGTTGCCTTTCCTGGGGGTTTACTGGTCGTTCATAATCATAGTTTTTTCAAACCTGGTTTTGGCAGGATGGATTTTTTCAACCAATCTAAGGTACATGCCCTACTATTCAGAAAAAGAATCTGTTATAGCGGAAAATGCCAAAACTCGTACGAAAATAAAAAGCAACTTCAGAAACCGTGAGGTCATTGGCTATACAATTGTAATTCTCCTGGCCGTAATAGCAGTGATTCTTTTCCCGAAACACCAGTTTAATCAACTGCAAAGCCAATATTTCAGGGGCGACAGAACAGTTTTTCACAAAGAGGGTATTGCGGCAACCGTTAGAGTAAATCTTCAGCCATCCGGCCATTACGCCCTTTCTATTAACGGGGCGAAAACAGCCTTTACCAACAACGATGATCTGAGGGTTCACCGTATGCTGGCCTGGATTCCATGGTTGCTAAACCCTACAACCCAATCTACCTACGTTATTGGATTTGGAATGGGAGTTACCTCCGGCACGCTCTCTCAATTACCTACAGAACAAATTAAGGTGGCAGATATTTGTCCCGAACTATTAGACGCAGCCCATATCTTCGCAGATTACAATAACAACATCATTCACCATCAAAAATTCCATTTTATACCTGAAGATGGAAGAAGTTTTCTTTTGCGCACACCCGAAAAATTCGACATTATAACATCCAATGCTGTCCATTCGCGGCTAAATGCCAACCTTTATACCCGGGAGTTTTACGAAATATGCAAGGAAAAAATAAACCCCGGTGGCATTGTTACCCAATGGGTACCAACCAACTGGCTCACTGATGATGAATTTAAATCGCTAATAAGCGCCTTTACTGAAGTTTTTGAGCACAGCCAGCTGTGGTACATTACCCGTGGACATGTAGTTCTTGCCGGATCAAACTCACCCCTGGTCATTAATTATAACACCCTGGAGAAACTCTTTTACGACAGGGCAAATTACAGGGATCTGCAGGAAGTAGATATTTACAACCCGCAAAGTTTTCTGGCCAACCTAATGCTCAGCAACAAAGGCCTGGAAATGTTTGCCCGGGGCCCATTGACCAATTACGATGACCAACCCTATGTAGAATTTAGCCGCGAAATTGATCTGAAACCCAACACTGGAATATTGTCAGAACTGGCAACAAGCAGCACTGCACAAACTGACAAAATAGTTTTTCCGAATCTTCCTGATTCTACACTGAAAAATAATATTTTTGATGTGATTGAATCCGAATCGAATTTGATTAAAAACTATTTAAATGAATATGCCAGAAGATTTGGCGAAAACAATCATAACATGATTCAAACTAAAAAAGACAGCTTAGCAGTGGTAAGATCAGAAATCAACGCAACATGGGTTTTCAGGCAGGTGGGTAACGAAAAATGGTATCCGGCAACAGTGCCCGGAACCGTTCATAAAGATTTATTGAACAACGGATTGATCGATGATCCCTTTTTCAGGAAACAGGAGGATAACCTGCAATGGATCGAAGAAAAGGACTGGGAATACAAATGCAGCTTTTATGTAAACCCTGATATTTTTAACAGGCAAATCATTGAACTCCACTTTGATGGTTTGGACACCTATGCCGATGTGTATCTTAACGATGAACTTATTTTGAGCGAAGACAATATGTTTGTTGGTTGGAAAGTAAACTGCAAAGAACACATCAAAGAAGGAGAAAATGAGCTGCGTATTTATTTCCACTCACCTGTTAAAAAGGGGATGGAAAAACTCAAACAACTCGATTACATTCTGGAAGCCACCAACGAACAGGCCCCAAAAGATGAACGAACGAACGTATTCACCCGAAAAGCCCCGTTTCATTATGGCTGGGATTGGGGCCCACGTTTGGTTACATCGGGCATTTGGCGGCCCATATTCCTTGAATCCCGAAACGATGCCAGGATCAATGACCTGTATCTTGTAACCAACAAAGCAGATGAAGCTGAAGCAGAAATCTCAATTTCAGCCGATATTGAGAGCGCGAAAAAGGGAGGTTATTCTCTTTCTTTCTGGTTCAATGGCAAACAAGCAGGAAAAGCCCAAAAAATCACTCTGGAAGAAGGACAAAACTCATTCTCTTTTGATGTTCAATTGAACCAGCCTAAACTCTGGTGGCCCAACGGGTTGGGAGATTCCTATCTTTACCTTGTTGAAGCAAAGCTTGAAAAAGACAACCAGCCTGTTCACACCCATCAACTGGATTTCGGCATCAGAATCGTGGAATTGGTGCAAAACCCCGATGAAACCGGCCACAGTTTCCAATTTGAAGTAAATGGAATCCCCGTTTTTATGAAGGGTGCCAATGTGATACCTTCAGAAACCCTCACCCCTTCCGTTTCCCGCGAAACGTATGAAAAAATGATACGGAATACGGTAGATGCCAACATGAATATGCTCAGGGTTTGGGGAGGTGCTATTTACGAAGATGATTATTTTTACCAGTTGTGCGATCAGAACGGCATACTTGTGTGGCAGGATTTTATGTTTGCATGTGCCCTGCAACCCGGTGATGAAAAGCATCTTGAAAATATTCAACTGGAAGCCGAATACAATGTAAAAAGACTTCGCAACCATGCCTGTATTGCCTTGTGGTGCGGCAATAACGAAAACCTTATGGCCTGGCACAACTGGGGATGGAAAGACAATTACAAACCCGATATTAGTGCATTCTTATGGCGCACCTACGAAAGAATCTTCTATGATATATTACCCCAGGCAGTGCAGGAATTTGATCCCAAAAACAGTTATTGGTCATCGTCACCTATGGGCATTAATGATCAGCTCGCTGACCGGAAATCAGGCGATGAGCACGACTGGACCATCTGGTTTGGACAAAAGAGATTTGAAACTTTCTGGGATGAAGTTCCCCGCTTTGTAAGCGAATGGGGATTGCAGGCATTCCCACCTATGGAAACCCTCCAATCTTTTGCGCTGCCGGAAGACATGAGCCCCGATTCAGAAATTATGAGACACAGACAACGCAGTAAAATGGACTGGATCAGCCCCGGTTTCGATGGCAATGATATGATTAAACGTTATATGGAGTGGTATTATGAAGTACCCGAAGATTTTGAACGATTTGTTTACACCAGTCAACTGTTGCAGGCCCGAGGTTACAAAACCGCCATTGAAGCCCACAGAAGTGCCATGCCACATTGCATGGGGTCGCTATACTGGCAGCTTAACGATTGCTGGCCAACCATTTCGTGGGCTACGCTCGATTATAATTATCGTTGGAAAGCCGCCCATTATGCTGTGAAAGAAGCCTTTAAACCGGTTATTGTAACAGCAAACCAGGAAAACAACCGGGTAAAAGCATTTGCTGTTTCAGACCAATTAGACTCCTTTGATGCCAGTCTTAAGATCAGACTCATGAAATTCGATGGTACTATTCTTCATGAAATCAACAAACCCATTTCTGTTAAGCCAAATACATCAACCCCGGTGCTCGATATGGATATCAGCGATTTCCCAGCAGAGTTAAATCCCGAAGAAACCCTTTTAAGTTTTTCTCTTCTAAGGGGAGAAAAAGAGATAGCCGGCAACATCCTTTATTTCGCCGAACCTAAAAACCTGGTTTTGCCCAAAGCTGCCATAAGGTATGACCTGAAACCCGTTAACGAGGGTTATCAACTTACCCTTTCATCCACAAATCTTATCAAAGACCTGTTTATTGATGTGCCTGATAGCAATGCCTTTGTAAGCAATAACTATTTTGATTTGCTACCAGGAGAAACTACAACAATTACCATAAAATCCGGAACTACACCTGAAACAATGAGCAATATAAAATTTTTGCATCTCAATTAACACAACCTGTTTCACAAAAACTAATAAGA
>JAABRR010000077.1:2760-6092 GCA_011390785.1 Sphingobacteriia bacterium | reverse complement strand
TGCTCATCCTGCCGATAACTATTTTGTTATTTGGGAATTAAACGGGGAATTGCTTGTGGGAGGTTACCCCATTCATATTTATTTTGCAGATTTGAATGAAGATATTACTGTAACATCTGAATTCTTTCCCATTGTTGTAACCTGGCCAACAGCCATGCTTAACCATGGAGAGCAACTTTCTGATGCAGTCATTACCGGTGGTGAAACCGGGCTTCCCGGAAGTTTTGTTTTTGAAAACCCTGATCAGAGGCCCGAACCAGGCACATACGATGACATACCTATTGTTTTTGTGCCAGATGACAGCCAAAATTATGGCCCTGTTTATGGAACCATTACAGTATTTGTTGACTTCAGCGATGCTGTTGAAGAACTTCAAACAGCCCAAATAAACGTTTACCCCAATCCGGCCCGTGACAGATTACATATATATTCCCAATGGAACATTAACAGGATAATCATCAGTGATATTTCAGGGAAAACCATTTATTCAGAATCCTCCGGACAAACAGAATATAACATCCATCTGTCTGGATTTGAAAGTGGAACCTACATCATGCACTTTTATACAGAAAAGGGAGTGATTGTGAAAAAAATAGTAGTGGACAGATAATGACGTTTTTTGTGATCTGTAGATAATAGTTTATAAAATTTAGCCCTGGGTTTCACCCGGGGCTTTGTTATTACATCCTGTCAGGGTTGTGCATTGTCAGGTCGGCTGGCGACTGATTGATCTAAAATTCATTTCCGGCCCTAAAACCCTGGATGTTTCCAAAACATCCAGGGTTTGTTCTAAACCAACAAAAACGCTGCAAACTATTGAATGCCCCATCAAATCTAATCAACAACGGAAAAATCCCGTAGATCCACAAAAGTAACAGAATTCACTCCCAACCCGAATCTTCGCATTCAGCATCTGTTTTTGCGTTTTCGGCATATGGAATTATTTTGGCACCCAGGCTCTTTCTATATTTGCCTAAGATTATTAATTCACATAAACCATATAAAAGAATTGTATCATGAAAATCCTAATGCCATTCCTGCTAATATTAGGTCTGAATCTGGAAGTTTTTTCCGCCGAAATCATCACCCAAACGGTGCGTGGACGTGTAACCGACCGGCAAACACTCCAATCACTTCCTGGTGCCAACGTAATTATTGTTGACAGCGATCCATTGTTGGGTGCTTCAACCGACCAGGACGGATATTTTGTCATCACCAAAGTGCCGGTGGGTAGAATAGACGTGAAAGTTACCTACATGGGTTACAAAGATGTATTTCTTTCCTATATTAATCATGATTCGGGTAAGGAAACTGTTTTGGAAGTAGCCATGGAAGATTACATTATGACTGGTGAGGAAGTTGTGGTTCGTGCCAATGCCAATAAATCAGAGGCCATCAATCCGTTAACAGCTATCAGTGCCCGTGGTTTTACCGTTGAAGAGACAGAGCGTTTTGCCGGTTCGCGCAATGATGTGGCGCGCATGGCATCTAATTATGCCGGTGTAAGTGTAAACAGCGACGACCGCAATGATATTGTTGTGCGTGGTAACAGTCCTGCCGGTTTGCTTTGGCGACTGGAAGGGATTGATATTCCCAGTCCAAACCATTGGGCCGCATTCGGCTCTACCGGTGGCCCGGTAAGCATGCTAAACAACAGTTTGCTGGCCAATTCCGATTTCCTGTCAGGAGCTTTCCCTGCTGAATATGGCAATGCCACCGCCAGTGTTTTCGACCTTAGGATGCGCAATGGCAATGATGCACGGCATGAGCAAATGGCGCAGATCGGCTTCAACGGATTTGAGCTGGGTGCCGAAGGCCCGATGCTGAAGAAAAACAAAGGATCGTATCTCATTAACTTTCGCTACAGCACCATGGAAGTTTTTGATATGATGGGGATGAATTTTGGAACAACAGGAATCCCGAAATACAACGACATTTCCTTTAAATTTAACCTCCCCCAAACCCGTTTGGGAAGTTTCTCTTTGTTTGGACTGGGAGGACGCAGTTCTATCGAATTTCTTGACAGCAGCCGGGGAGAAGAACAGATTGATTATTACGCTGGTGAAGGCTACGACCTGATCAATAGCGCAGATATGGGCGTTGTGGGGCTTAACCATATTTACAGCATTTCACCGAGTACCTATTTACGATCTACCCTTGCCGTTGCCCACCGAAATATGCGTACACAGGTGGATAGCCTTATCCCTCCGCAGAATGATCTTTTCAGAACCTATGGTGGAGACCATCGCGAAAATCGCTTTTCAGGTGCTATTTCTCTCAACAGCAAGCTCAACCAAAGAAACACAATAAAGACAGGAGCCAATTTCTCCCTGAAAAGTTTGAACCTGGCAGACAGCGTTTATAACTACAACTTTCAGCAGATTGTAAATGTACGCGATACTGATGGGAATGGTTGGTTGCTACAGCCTTATATGCACTGGCAGCATAGGCTGAATAATTATGTAACCATCAATACAGGGTTGCATTATCAGCACTATCTTCTCAACAACTCCCAATCATTAGAGCCCCGGTTTAGTGTTCGCTATGCATTTCTGCCCAATCAATCTATTAGCATGGGAGCAGGCCGCCATAGCCAGTTATTGGCAGAAACCGTTTATTTTACCGAAGTTTTTGACGGATCAAATTATACAACCCCTAACCGTGATTTAGGAATGATAAAAAGTGATCATTTTGTATTAGGATATGATTACGGAATTTCCAGCAGCACGCGTGTTAAAATCGAGACCTATTTCCAACATATTTTTAATGTTCCGGTAAATGCCAGCGATGAAACCAGTTTCTCCATGCTTAATGAAGGTGCCAATTTTGGGGTGTTTACTCCTGATTATATGGTTAACGATGGCGTTGGGCAAAATATGGGGGTAGAACTAACCATTGAAAGATTTTTACACAAGGGGTTGTATTACTTGTTTACCGCTTCAGTTTTTGATGCCAAATACAAAGGTTCTGACGGTGTATGGCGCAATACAGCTTTCAACAACAACTACATTACCAATTTGCTTGCCGGTTATGAGTTTAGGCTTGGAAAATCCGAGAAAAGCAACAATATTCTGAGCATAAACCTTAAAGCAACCTATGCCGGCGGACAGCGATACATCCCATTTACCACCGTATGGGATGCGCAAAATGAGCTTTATGACAGAATATGGCTTAACAGCCAGGCTTTTGAAAACAGGCACAAAGATTACTTCCGCACAGATCTTAGTATAGGTTTTAAGATGAACACTGGCAGAGTAACCCAGGAATGGATGCTCGAAATCACCAATTTACTTAACAATGAGAATGTACACTCACTGGGTTTCGATAAACGC
>JAABRR010000077.1:301-2750 GCA_011390785.1 Sphingobacteriia bacterium | reverse complement strand
ACAGGCAATGAGACCATTGTGCCGCAATTGGGGATGATGATTATTCCGCAATGGAGAATGCGGTTTTAGGATATTTGGTTGATAATTAAGTTTGGGTTAATAAAAAAAGCACAGAAATCATGGTAACAATTTTGAATGGCAATATGAAAACATCCCCAAATGGGTTTGATCTATATGTAAATGATGTGGCCAGAGCCCTGGAGCAAACAACCCAGGTAAACACTTTCCATCTGGCCGACATGAAGATCCATCAATGTATAGGGTGCTGGAGTTGCTGGTGGAAAACGCCCGGACTGTGCGCCATAAAGGATGATGCCGAACCCATCATGAAAGCAGTGATCCATTCTGACATGGTGGTATTTGCTTCGCCCGTCATTGCAGGCTTCACCAGCAGTTTGCTAAAAAAAATACAGGACAGACTGATCGTACTTATACACCCCTATATTGAGCCCATAAAAGGGGAGTGCCATCATCGCAAACGATATGACAAATATCCGGATATGGCCCTGTTGATGCAAAAAGAAGCAGACACTGATGATGAGGATGAAAAAATCATCGCAGACATTTACAAAAGGTTGGCCATCAACTTTCACAGCAATTTAAAACACACCTGGTTTACTGATACACAAACAACGGAGGAAATAGCCCATGACCTTAGCCATATTTAACGGATCGCCCCGTAAACAGAAAAGCAACTCTAAAATTCTTACGGATCATTTTCTTCAAGGCTACAGAAGTGTGGCCGGCCAAAAAAATGTGATCACTGAATTTCTCTCTGCCAAAGATCAAATGGTTCAAAACCTGGAAACTTTCTCCATGGCAACCGATGTTATTATCATTTTTCCCTTATATACGGATTCTATGCCCGGGGTAGTGAAAGAGTTTCTCGAAAAGATATATTTTCTTCAAAATAACAGAACCAAAAATCTTGGGTTTATTGTACAATCTGGTTTCCCGGAAGCCATTCACTCTGTTTATGTGGAACGCTACCTGGAAAAATTCACCAGAAGACAGGGCCATAATTACCTGGGCACGGTAATAAAGGGTGGGGTAGAAGGTATCCAGGTGATGCCACCCGGAATGACCAGAAAACTGTTTGATAATTTCAAAAAACTGGGCGAACACTTTGCAGAAAAGGGTGAGTTTTCTAATCAAATCATGAAAAAACTAAAGGGCCCCCTGCGAATGTCAAAGGTAAAATACATAGGATTCAGCCTGATAAGCAAAACCCCTTTATTGAATTTCTACTGGAACAGCCAGCTGAAAAAGAATGGTGCCTGGGAGAAACGATTTGACCGGCCTATGGAGACCCAGGCTAAAGGCTTTTAAATCCATTGCTTTTGGTCTTGACCTCATGCCAAAACTACCACAATCCAAATTTATGTACATTTGGCGCAAAATAAAAACATCTTTTATGAAAGATAAATGGCTTCTTATTTTAGGGATTCCCTTTGTGGGGTTTGTGATGCCTTTGATATTCAACGGATTTAGCATTGACTTTTTGTTCTCTGAAGGTTACTGGAATCTGATAATGAGCACTTCTACTACTGTTGCCATCTGGCTGGGAATACGCAAAATAGTCATTGTTCTATGGAATAAATACCCCTGGGAAAAGAGCCCTTTCAAGCATTTGATCCTGGAAATTGTTTTGGTTTTCAGCTATACCATGTTTATTGGGTTTCTTAGTTATCTGGTTTACAGATATAGCAACCTTTTAGAATTTGATCCCCATACCGATATCATTGTTTCCATATCCATTACCCTGTTAATTACTTTCTTCATCACTTCACTGCATGAAGCCTGGTTTTTTTACAACCAATGGAATATCAGCCTGGTAAAAGCTCAAATGCTGGAAAAGGAAAATGTTATTTCGCAATACGAAACCCTGAAAACCCAGATCAATCCCCATTTTCTGTTCAATACCCTGAACACACTTACCATCCTTATTGAAGAAAATCCCAAAGTGGCGGTTCGGTATGTTGATAAAACATCTGATTTTCTGCGCAGCATATTGGGAATGAAAGATCGTGAAGTGATCAGTTTGCAGGAAGAGATTCAGATTATTGAAACTTTCTACTTTTTACAAAAGGAACGCTTTGGGGAAAACCTGAAACTGGAGATAAACATCTCCGAAGAGAGCCTGAAAGGAAAAGTGCCTCCGCTTGCTTTACAGATGTTGGTAGAAAACGCCATTAAACACAATGTAATAACAGCAGATAAACCCTTGATGATAAGTGTTTCACTTTGTAAAAACGATAGGGTTTGTGTTTCCAATAATTTGCAGCCAAAAGAAAACAAGGGTAAATCCAGCGGATTAGGCCTGCAAAACATCCGCAACCGCTATTCCTTCCTAACCGACAAAGAAATCACCATTACCGAAACCCAAACCAGGTTTGAAGTGATATTGCCGTTGCTGGAGGGGTGAGCCAATTATTTTTCGGCTCAATTC
>JAABRR010000077.1:0-291 GCA_011390785.1 Sphingobacteriia bacterium | reverse complement strand
CTGGAGGGGTTAGTTTGTAAATTTGAACTCTAAATTAAAGCACAAGGCAATTTATTCTATTTTCACCCATCTTCCCTGCCATTGTTTGTTCTGTTTTTCCTGAACTACTCTTACATGATAAAGCCCTGCGGGGTGCTGACTAATATCGATCTGTTGGGTGCGGGAAGTTTCTTCAAATCGTTTTTGTAAAATAAGCCTGCCTGATGTGTCAAAAACATCTATGGTTTTCGCAGTAATCCCCTCCGGTATTTCGATAGAAAAGACGCCGGTTCCGGGATGGGGGTAAATGAT
>JAABRR010000076.1 GCA_011390785.1 Sphingobacteriia bacterium | reverse complement strand
TACACTGCAACAAAAGAATATCCTGTACTATTTATTTTTCATGGAAACAACAGGAATATTGAAAAGTCAAAAGAGTCCTGGGTGTCGAAGATAATGAGGGAAGAATATATTTCAGTATTTCTACAGTCATATATCTATTCAAACAACACAAATTATTTATGGAGAACCGGTGATGCCAAAACAGGCAGGGAGTTTAAGGATATTTATGATCAGATAATGTCACGCTACACGGTTGACACCTCCAGAATTATTGCGGCAGGCATGTCGGCCGGAGGCTGGCTGGCACTCGATTTTGCTTTTAACCGGTTTGTTCCGATAACCGGCCTGGTACTTAACTGCCCGGTGGTGCCTGCTGATATCGATGAAGAGGAGATAGGTCAGTTTGTCGCCATGAACAGGAGGATTGGTATTATTACAGGAGAAAATGATTTTGCACTGGAGGCTCAGAAAAGCCTGGTCGGCAAAATAAACGAAGCCGGAGGAGAGGGTAAGATTACTATAAACAAAGATTCAGGGCATGATTTCGTAAAGGACTTTCCGGACCTGCTGGATCAGTATTTAGGTTGGATAATTGAATAATGCAACTTGAATGAAACAGCTTGACCCAAAAGCAATTATGCAAACAATGAAAAGAATAATAATATTTCTCCTGTTAACCTTCATTGCCGTCTCATCCCATGCTCAGCCAGGCAGGACAGGGGTTACCTATGTCGGGAATGCCGGTTTTATGATTAACATCGGTGATAAGAAAATCCTTATCGATGCATTATTTACAGGCTTTGAAGGAAGCTACCAGTTGCCACAGGAGGTTCAGGAGAAGCTAAGACTGGCCCAGGCACCCTTTGATGATGTTGATTTAATAATAGTAACCCATGCACACGGCGATCATATTGATCCGGAGATGGTGCGGCAACATATGCAAAACAATCCGGAAGCAATTTTTGCATCTACCCAACAAATGGTTGATGCGCTAAAAGATTTTGCCGACCGCTCTGTAGGATTTAATCCAACGAAAGAGATTCCTCAAACCAAAGTGACTAATGGAATAAATGTAGAAGCGTTTTACCTGCCTCACGGTAAGGAAGCTAGAATAATCAACAATGGTTTTCTTATATCGGTAGATGGAATTAGCCTGTTCCATACAGGCGATGTTGATTTTAACCAGTTCACCTTTAACGAGTTCAGATCACTTAAGCTGCCCGAAAGAAAAATCGACCTGGCTTTTATTCAACACTTTTATCTTACAGGCGATACAATGAGTTCTGATTTTGTAAAGAAGGGCATTGGTGGAGACTACATTCTTCCGATCCATTACCATTTTACAACACCACCCTTTGATTCCACAATTGTTAGAGAGAACTACCCTTCTGCGATAATCTTTGAGAATGAACTTGACTCCTGGATTATGCCAGTAAAAAAAGTAACTGCAGTTGCGGAAGGAGATTATCTGGGTCAGACCCCTCCGGGTAAAACGCCAGTCGTCTTTGCTCCAGGGATTATATCTGTAGACAGCACCGTGGAGCATGGTGCACCAACTTTTTCACCAGATGGCAATACCGTTTTCTGGCAGTCGAACCTGCGCCATAATGAAAAAGAGACGGAAATTTTCCTTAAGATGATGTGTCGTATTGGAGGTAAATGGGGGGCACCTGAGATCTCTCCATATGGAGGTATGCCCGCATTTTCCCCGGATGGGAAACAGCTATTTTTTCTTCCATTTGATACTGAGAATGAAAAAGGCCTATACTTTGTTGAAAAAGAAGGAGAAAGCTGGAGTGAACCAGAAAGTCTGAATCTTCTCGCTCGATACCCTGAATTGAAGTATCTATATGGTCCCTCGGTTACCAACAATGGCACACTCTATTTCTTTGCTCATGCTGAAGGACTGGGATCGTTGAATAACTTCGGTATTTACCGATCTGAATTAATTAATGGTGAGTATGCCTTGCCAGAATTGCTGCCTCCTGCAATCAATGCAGGGGATGGGGTATTAAACTGGACACCATATATTGCACCTGACGAGAGCTACCTGCTATTCTCATCAAGTCGTTTTACTTCCGATACTGACCTCGGTGATATATTTGTATGTTTCCGCAGATCTGATGGAAGCTGGACAGAAGCCATCAATTTAGGCCCAAGCATCAATTCTTCCAGGCAGGAGCGTTTCCCTATTGTATCTCCTGATGGATTATATTTATTCTTCACCCGATGGGTAAAAAGCGGAAATGAAGATGTTTTTTGGGTGAGCGCAAAAATAATTGATGACCTAAAAAAGTACTATTAAATCCAATGAAAAATTAGACTGAAAAATAGACAGCTTAAGAAGAAAAAAAATAGAGATGCCTTGCTGATAAATATGATCCATTTCTATGTCAATCGCACAATTACAAATTGCACTTAGAGGGTGGTACATATAAACTAGTTATGCTTTATTAAAAAAATAAACCTATGAGAAGAATTTTATTATTAGCAATAATTATTGGATTTGTTTCCTGCGATTCTAAGAATAGAAAAACATCAAATGTAGCTCAAGAGAAAGTTGATGATAACCCCGAACTTATTGAAATGTTCAAAAATGATCAAGCGGATAGAACTAATCATATCGATTGGAATATTAGACAAAGAAACGATAGCATAAGAGAAGCAAGAGTTTATGAATTATTAGATTCAAATAAAGTACATACATCACTAGACTTTGAAAATGCTGCATTGATTTTTCATCATGGAGAAGACTCTGTTGCATATGGAATGGCTGTGAAACTAATGAATAAATCTATTGAACTGGATTCTACAAAAAATAAATGGTTTTTGGCAGTATTAACTGATAGGTATTTGCTGAGTATAAATAAACCTCAAATCTATGGGACTCACTATAAGAGATTGGAAAACAATATTGTTGTAAGAGAAGAAATGGACTCAACAAAAATTACTGATGCTGAAAGAATAGAATATGGTGTGGAAACCTTAGCTGAGCAAAGAGAGAAAATAAAAAATTTAAATAGAAAAAAACTAACAGACTTGCTAGATGAAGGGAAAACCATTGATGAAATAATACTAATTGTCAAGCAAGGGGAAGGTAAAGAGCCTCAATTTGATTTACGTGAAAATTGGATGAATAACTTTGGTTATCAACTTCTGAATCAGGGTGACAAGGAAGATGCCTTAAAAATATTTAAATTAAATACAGAATTACACCCAAATGCTTCTAATACGTTTGATAGTTACGGTGAATGTCTATTAGATCTGGGAGACAAAGAAAATGCAATAATTGCATATAAGAAATCCTTAGAATTAAATCCTAAGAATGAAAATGCAAAAAAAATATTGTCAGAAATAAAATAACAAAGCATAACACGGACAATAAAGGTAAGTTGTATTGTCACGCTTTTTGCTTGACTCTTAGTCACTTACCTGGATCAGTTCTCAAATCCTAAACCCGGATTCGCACAGCTGCCCGCAATATGACTTCTGTACCGAGGACTTAATTCCGGCTTCGTTCATGCGTGTACCGCGATTGCTGCGCCAGTGCCAACTTATAAATATCCTGTACCATGACTCGATTCCAGCCACTTAGAAACCTTGTACCGCGATCGCACCTTTTCACAAAAAAACTTGTACCCAGATTTGCAAAAAGCCCGCCATACCTGTCTTGCCACCGGGACTTACTCCCGGCTAAAGTACCAGGATCGGTGGCCGGATGGCTGCGCCAGGTACCACAACCTACCTTTATTGCCGGGCCGTTGTGCGTCATTAAAAAACACGATAGTTTGTAACAAAACATCTGACTTATGAGTCATACATTCAGATATTTATTTAAATCATCAATAACCAAAGAAGAATTATGACTTTTAAGCACAAAGTAGGATTATTAACCTGTCTGATTTTCTTTACATTGAGTCTTTCGGCACAAGAAAAGGACTGTACAACAAAAGAGTTGGACAATAGAAAGATTATTGTAAAATATTGTTTTTCAAAATTCCTTGACGAAGATGGTAATGAATTGTTACTAATTGAAGATAGTACAATAACAGAAGCCCAAGTTGATTTTGCGAAATGCGTATTGTTAATGAAAGATGTTCAGAAACACAAGTTATTTACAGGTGACTATGAAAGCAGAATTGTGAAAACAATCTCTGATAATGAATGGATTATTTATTATTTTACAGATAATCCATGGCCAGTAAAAAATTCTGATTGTGTTTCGAGAATGACTTTTTCAGAAAACAAGGAAGAAAAGACTGCCATTTTTGAATTTGTTGCAACACCATCAGAATATGAAAAAGGTGATGTAAATCGAATGAAATATTTCAATGTCATTTATACGTTTAAGGACTTAGAAAATGGTAAAGTAAGAATAACTATGAAAGGCAAATCATCTCCGCCTGTAAAAGTTCCTATGTGGCTGGTTAAATCAGCATTCCCAAAAGCTCCAGCATCAGCGGTTCGGGATATAGTTACACTGGTTAAGGAATAAAGAATTTAAAAGCAAGGATAATATGAATATCAATATTTCAAACAAACAAAGAGCTTCTTATGTTGGCATATTAATTTTAGTAGCCTATAGCATGCTTACATATACAATTACGAATAATAAAATACTTGGGGTAATAACGGATATTATTAGTGGATTAGCTGTAATTGGAATACCACTATAACGAACGCACAACACATGGTATAGTGCATGCGGGTTTACCTTCGGTGAACTCCCTTCGGTCGGTTCAGAGGTTTTTGGGATATTTACCTCAACAATTTGGCGTTTATCCGAAAGAGTCTGCTCAAACATTATTAGATCATTTTGCAGTATTGAATGTAATATGTGGCAGACCGGATGCTTACGCTTAAGGAGAAAAAAATTGGAGATAGCTTGCTGATAAATATGATCTATTTCAATCGCACAATCATAAATCCTCAGATCTGCCTTTCAAAAGCCTAATACCTGTCTTAATATATCTTCTCTGATCTTTCCAATATTTGTTAATTATGTAGACATGTACTGTAACAAATAATTACAATTGTTTTTGATTTAAAACACGAACCAATCATTATCTGTCACGCATTCAGGTAATTACTATTTATGGCATAAGCCTTGCTTATCTATGATTAAATAGAAAAGAAAAATGGGTTCAAAGCCTGGCACATATAGAAGGAAGAACGCATATTAATAATCAAATGACATGATAAAAACAGAAAAATTAACAAAAGTATTCAGCACCGAGGATGTTGAAACCTTTGCTTTGAGAGGTGTGGATGTTCATGTCAGGAAAGGTGAATTTGTGGCCATCATGGGTCCTTCCGGTTGCGGAAAATCAACCTTTCTCAATATAGTTGGTTTGTTGGATAATCCCACAGGCGGGACTTATAGTTTCAACGGAACCGATGTCAGTAATCTTAAAGAGGAGGATCGCACACAGTACAGAAGAGGGAATATTGGTTTTGTGTTTCAAAGTTTCAACCTGATTGACAAGCTAAATGTTTATGACAATGTAGAGCTTCCCTTGCTCTATCTGAAAATGAAAGGCGCAGAGCGTAAAAAAAGAGTCAATGAGGTATTGAACAGAATGAAAATTGGTCATAGAGCCAAGCACTTTCCACAACAACTTTCGGGCGGACAACAACAACGCGTAGCTATTTCAAGAGCCGTTGTAGCAAACCCGGTTTTAATTCTGGCAGATGAACCAACGGGAAATCTGGATACAAAGAATGGCATTGAAGTAATGAATCTTTTATCGGAACTCAACCAGGAAGGAGCCACTGTTTTAATGGTGACACACTCTGCTCGTGACGCTGGTTTTGCTCACCGCACGATTAATTTACTCGATGGTCAGGTAATCAGGGAGAATCGGAATTAAGTTCAGATACCCGTCTATATATACCAGAAAAAGGCCAGTTAAAATCTATTCCCATGATAAAGAACTATTTTAAAATCGCATTTGCAACCCTCATTCAAAGCAGGGTGTATTCATTGATAAGTATATCCAGTCTTTCTATCGGACTGGCTGTCTGTATATTGTTGCTCCTGTATGTTTCGCATGAACTGAGTTATGACAGATATCACGAAAAATCAGATGATATCTATAGATTGTGTCAGGAAGTACATCCCTATCAGGCACCGGGGACCGCTAAATATCTGGCAGATAATTTACCGGAAATAAAGAGCTTCGCCAGAATATTGCCAAGAGATAATATCCTGGT
>JAABRR010000075.1 GCA_011390785.1 Sphingobacteriia bacterium | reverse complement strand
GATTACCCGTTCTAATTTTACCCGGCGATATTTTTGCCCGCCGCAATGTTGCCCCGGTCTTACAACAGCTGGAATGGGGTTCATCACAGGACATTTCGGTCAACGATGCTTTTAAACCCGTGTCGCGCTACTGGGACCGGATCAACCGCCCCGAGCAACTCATTGCTGCTTTACCTGAGGTAATGCGCGTACTCACATCCCCGGCTGACACAGGCGCGGTTACCCTTGCAATACCGCAGGATGTGCAGGCCGAAGCGTTTGACTTTCCTGATTCGATGTTTGAAAAACGGGTTTGGCATATTGCCCGCCCACGGCCCGATAGTCAACTGCTAAACAAGGCATCTGAACTAATCCGGAAAGCAGAAAAGCCGCTGATTATTGCCGGAGGCGGTGTCAAATACAGCGATGCCACAGCTGAACTGAAACAATTTGCCGAAAAAACAGGCATTCCGGTTGCTGAAACCTTTGCCGGAAAAGGCTCCATGCCGTGGGATCATCCGCTAAATCTGGGTGCTACAGGCGCCACAGGAACTCCCGGAGCCAATCAATTTTCCGCTGATGCCGATCTGGTTATTGGCATTGGTACCCGTTACAGCGATTTCACCACTGCATCAAGAACGGCATTCCAAAATCCAAACATGCAATTCATCAACATCAATATTGCCGAGTTTGACGCCTTCAAACAGAGCGCATTGCCCCTTACATCAGATGCCAAAGTTTGCATTACGGAATTGGGAAGCATGCTGAAGGACCACTCTGTATCGCATGAATATCGAAGTAAAGCTGCCAAAGCAGCCGGCGACTGGGCATTACAAACTGCTGAAATAACCAAACCACTGGGTAAAACACCGGTAAGACAGGCAGAAGTGGTGAGGGCGGTGAATGATTTTGTTGACGAAAAAGACATCATGATCTGTGCTGCCGGCAGCTTGCCCGGCGATCTCCACAAACTCTGGAAAGCTTATAATACCAAGGCGTTTCATCTAGAATATGGCTATTCAACCATGGGTTACGAGGTAGCTGCCGGACTGGGAGCCAAGTTGGCCGCTCCCGAAAGTGAAATTTGGGTGTTGATAGGTGACGGCAACTACCTGATGATGAACAGCGAAATTGCCACTGCCATGCAGGAAGGAATAAAATTCAACATTGTCCTGCTTAACAATCACGGTTTTGGCAGCATTGGGGCTTTGTCAGAATCGATTGGTTCACAGCGATTTGGCACCCGATATCAAACCAAAGAAAAAGAGAATGTAGAAGTAGATTTCGCTCAAAATGCCGCCAGCATGGGAGCACACGTAATTACTGCCACCACCATCGAATCGCTCAAAGAGGCAATGGCCGAAGCCAAAAAACAAACACGCACAACAGTAATAGTAATCGAAACCGACCTGTTTGAAGGAGTTCCCGGCTTTGCCTGGTGGGAAGTACCCATTGCAGAAGTATCAGAAATTGAATCAGTACAAAAAGCCTATAAAAATTATAAAGAGAAGAAGAAAATGCAGAGGTAAGTGAAAAACTTAAAACTAAAAACTAAAAGTGAAGAACTAAAAACTAATAACTAAAAGTCAAATTTCGCACTACCCGATTCCCCCTTTCAAGGGGGCCAGGGGGATGTTTTAACGGTAAGAGTAAAAATAATTACTACAACTTAGCATCACCGCGGTTCAACAAAACGAAATATACTCTGCGCCTTGGCGTCTCTGCAGTAAAAAAAACATAAGATATGACACAAATACTAAAAAACTTCATTAACGGAACCTGGCAATCAAGCCATTCCAAAGAAACCCTCGATGTAATCAATCCGGCCAACGGACAAGTGCTTTCCAAAGTACCCGCAGGGAGCAAAGATGATCTTAACGCCGCCGCTGATGCAGCCCATAAAGCAGCAAAAGCCTGGCGCAACACCCCTGCCAACGATCGCATCCAGTACCTTTTTAAAATGAAAAGCCTTCTGGAAAACCACACCGATGAGATTGCGGAAATATGCACCAACGAATCAGGAAAAACCTTTGCCGAATCAAAGGCAGAAATGGTTCGTGCCCTGGAAAACATTGAAGTGGCATGCGGAATACCGGTTTTGATGCAAAGTGAATTCTCGGAAGACATTGCCCGGGGCATCGACGAGTTTATGATTCGTCAGCCCATTGGCACCGGAGCCTGCATTGTTCCTTTCAACTTCCCCATTATGATCACGTTTTGGTTTATGCCCTATGCTATTGCAACCGGCAATACCTACATTGTGAAGCCATCAGAGAAAGTTCCGGCTACCATGACACGCATATTCGAACTGTTTGAGCAGCTCAACCTGCCCCCGGGAGTTCTGAATATGGTTCATGGCGGAAAAGAAACGGTTGATGGAATACTCGATAATCCACACATTCAGGCCATCAGTTTTGTAGGAAGCAGTCAGGTTGCCCACTACATTTACTCGCGCGGAAGTGCCAATGGCAAGCGTATTCAGGCACAGGGTGGCGCCAAAAACCCTATTCTGATTATGCCCGATGCTGATGTGGAAGGCACCGTTAAAATTGTTGCCGACAGCGCATTTGGGTGTGCCGGACAGCGTTGTCTGGCTTCTTCACTCGTGGTACTTACCAAAGAATCAGCACCGATCTTTTTGCCCAAACTCATTGAAGCCGCTCAATCCAAAAAATGTGGTTACGGCATGAATGAAGATGTAGCCATGGGCCCGGTGATTACCCCTGAAAGCAAAACCCGGGTGCTCGAACTCATTGAACAGGGCATAGCAGAAGGTGGAAATTTAGCACTCGATGGGCGCAACATCAACATTCCCGGAGGCGAAAAGGGCTATTTCCTGGGACCCTGCATTATAGACAACGTTAAAAGAGGGGGTACCATCCACAACACCGAAATATTTGGCCCGGTGCTGGGTGTCATGTATGCCGAAGACCTTGATGATGCCATAGATCTGATCAACGCGGCAGAGTATGGCAACGCAGCCAGCATTTTCACCCACAGTGGGGCAGCGGCCCGCAAATTCAGACATGATGTGATGGCAGGGAATATCGGGGTAAACATCGGCGTAGCAGCACCTATGGCACATTTCCCGTTCAGCGGCTGGAAAAAAAGCTTCTATGGCGACCTGCATGCCCAATCGCGCCATGCGGTGGAGTTTTACACCCAAACCAAAGTGGTAATTGAAAGATGGCACAACGAATGGACACGAAAATTCTGAATTAACCTATTATAAGAAGTTCACTTTTAAAACACAAAACATGATACAGATAGCCAATGCCCCCTGTTCGTGGGGCGTACTCGAATTCGAGCTGGAAGGAGAAGCAGCCGGTTATAAACAGGTGCTGGACGAGATGGTACAAAGCGGTTATGCCGGCACCGAGCTGGGCGACTGGGGTTTTATGCCTACCGATCCCGCTGAATTAAGAAAAGAGCTCACAACGCGGAAACTCGAAATGCTTGGAGCCTTTGTACCTGTTGCATTCAAAAACGAAAACGCCCATGCAAAAGGAGCTGAAGTAGCAGTAAAAACTGCCAAACTCATGAAAGATGCCGGTTATGAAAATGCCTTTATTGTATTGGCTGATGAGAATGGCAGCATAGAAGAAAGAACCTTTAATGCAGGCCGAATTACACCATCCATGGGACTTTCAGACCAGGAATGGCAAACCTATGCCCGGGGAGTGGAAAAAGTTGCCCAGGCAGTAAAGGATGAAACAGGCATGAGATGCGTTTTCCATCATCATTGTGGCGGATATATAGAAACCTCTGAAGAAATAGACAAACTGCTTGAAATGACAAATCCTGAATTGGTAGGACTGGTTCTTGACATGGGACACTATATGTTTGGAGGTGGTGATCCACTTAGGGCGCTTAAAAAGTATGCAAAGCGCATATGGCATATTCATTTCAAAGATTGCCACCCTGGCATTGCCCAAGAATCCAGAAAAAAGGGTTACGACTATTTTCAGTCGGTAAACGCTGGCGTGTTTTGCGAATTAGGCAAAGGGGGAGTAGATTTTCCGGCAATAACCAAAGAGCTAAGAAATCAGCATTACCACGGTTGGATTGTAGTTGAACAAGATGTATTGCCCGGAATGGGCGACCCATTGGAATGTGCCACACGCAACAGAGAATACATTAAAACATTGGAATTATAAAAAACATTACCTCCCAACCCCCTAAAAGGTGGAGATCGCAACTAATTGAAATTGTAAGTAATAGGAAGGTTAGATTTTATTTAATTCTAATAAAAAACGATTCTTTTAGAGTAAACTTTATTATAAAAAACAAGAAAGTTTTAAGTTCATTTAATTATAGTAATATGAAGAAGAAAATAAATTTCGGAGTTATCGGTGCAGGTAGAATAGGGAAAGTTCATACAGCAACCCTGGTACAAAATGTAGCTCCGGCTGAAGTTATTGCTGTAGCCGATGTAAACCTGGAAAGTGCCCGCGAACTGGCACAACAATTTGAAATTGAAATGGCAGTTGAAAATTACAGAGAGATCATCGAACACCCTGACATTGATGCTGTAATCATATGTTCTCCCACCGAAACACATGTTCAATACATCATTGAAGCCGCACAGGCAGGAAAACATATCTTTTGCGAAAAACCACTGGATATGGAATTAAAAAAGATAAAACAAGCATTGGATGTAGTAGAAAAAGCAGGGGTAAAACTCATGGTAGGTTTCAACCGGCGCTTCGACCCCAATTTTCACCGAATTCATGAAATGGTAGCGGCAGGTAAGATCGGCGAACCCCATATTCTGAAAATAACATCCCGTGACCCGGCTCCACCTCCAGCCAAATATGTTGCCGGCTCCGGTGGAATGTTTCTTGATATGACCATGCACGACTTTGACATGGCCCGTCACATTGTGGGCAGCGAAGTTTCGGAAGTGTATGCCCGTACTGCCGTCCTTGTTGATCCTGAGATTGGAAAAGCCGGCGACATCGACACGGCCATCATCAATCTCTCTTTTGAAAATGGCGCATTGGGTGTCATTGACAACAGTCGGAAAGCGGTTTATGGCTACGATCAGCGATTGGAAATATTTGGTTCAGCAGGGATGGTAAATGTAGATAACAATTACCCCGACAATCACCGGTATTACAACGCAGATGGAGTTCATAAAAACCTGCCTCTCAACTTCTTCATGGATCGATACCTGGAAGCTTATGCCAACGAAATGAACGAGTTCTGCAATTGTATAATTCATGATCTGGAGCCCTCTGTTAATGGGAAAGATGGTTATATGGCCGTGGCCATTGCCCTTGCAGCCAATAAATCAAGACTGGAAAACAGACCGGTTAAGATGAGTGAAGTATTATAATCAATATATTATCTTTAAACATCATAAAAAACTCTCACCCAAACAAATCGGTAGAGTTTTTTTTAAATCATTTCTTATGAAGAACATATCCTTATTCATTGCTTTATTGACTCTTTTTTCCTGCCAGAAACAGGGAGAAACCCCGGAACCCCAACATGTAATTCTCATCGGACTAGATGGTTTTGGGGCAAAAGCCCTTCAACTGGCAGAAACACCACGTTTTAATGATATGATTGCCAATGGTTCAGTATCTGTTACAACACGTTCAGTTATGCCAACAAGTAGCGGTCCCAACTGGACTTCCATGCTCACAGCAACCATTCCGTTGCATCATGGGGTTATCAATAACAACTGGTCAAGAGATTCTTACACCATCACCCCTTCGCTTGAAAACAATGTGGGTGCATTTCCGTCGTTGTTTGATTTTATTCGTCAACAACGCCCCAATGCCAAAGCTCATATGTTTTTTGAATGGGGAGGCATGGCCAAAACCCTGGATATGGATATGCCGCACAAAGTAGTATTAAGAGACAATGCTGAACAGCTTTTCGAAGAAGCTGTGGAAACTTTTTTTGAAGAAAAGCCCGAATTTCTGTTCCTTGCCATAGATGAAACCGATGGGTTTGGACATAGCTACGGATGGAATACCAAAGGCTACCTCGACGGAATTTCCAAATGGGATGCAAAAATCGGTGAATTTGTTGATCGGTTACAATCAGCCAACCTGATGAAAAACACGGTAATCATCATCACTGGAGACCATGGAGGCAGAGGTACCGGCCATGGCGGAGATTCACCTGATGAGATGGAAATACCCGTTATCATTTATGGCAAGGGAGTTACCCGGGGAAAACTGATTGATCAAACCCATTTGATTACTGATGTTCCGGCTACCATAGCAGCATTATTAGGCATTGAATTACCCGGCGAATGCACCGGCAAGGTCATACAACAGGCTTTTGAACCC
>JAABRR010000074.1 GCA_011390785.1 Sphingobacteriia bacterium | reverse complement strand
GCCCAATGAATATGAGATTGTGAAAGACCTTTTGATGGATGGTACAAAAACTATTGGATATATAACCGGGTACCCGGTCTTTAATAGTTTTAAACTGACAACGCAAATGCCCAATGTTATTCAGATCGGAATGAACTTCGACAAAAAATCAATAAAAAGGGACATTTATACAGTGAAATTTGTTCGCCAATGGAATAAAATCACCAAAGCCAATATTCCATTGTTACAATTGCTGGATTGCATCCGGTTCATCAAAATCATTCCAGATTCAACAATCGGAAACTCTTTAACCCGAATTAAATCGTTAATCAGCGAATTATCTGAATCAGAAAGAAAACATTGTGTCCAGTTGGCCATATCTTATCCTGCGTCAACCAGGGCTTTAACCGGAGCAATTTTTGAGCTGCTGGGATATAATGAATTTTCAGAAATCCTGTTTAAAACCTTGAAATATACAAGTTGGTATATTTTTAATGTTTCTCAGGATCAATTGCCCAATAAACTAAAATGGAGAATAAAATGAACTTACACTGCGATAGGGAAATATTCCTGATTCCAATATGGAATATTAAGCAAGTAAAGTCATTGGATTGTCCATCTGAGCCAATATTTAATTTTGAAATTAGCATGCGGTATAGCCTTTTTTGGTAGTTTCAAAATATATTATCTTTCCACTCATTGTGTTATTTCCTATATTTACAGTGCTTTTCTAAAGGCTAACCCACAGGTTTGGTATATGTTCTATGTGGTTTGTTTGAATTTGAATAATAATTGTATTATTTGTCAATTGATTAGGAGATAATGAATTAACAGTTTAGTTAATGCTAAAAAAAGAAGAAATATTAGATATTATTGAAGCCGGCGAAGGCTACAATGCAGAGTTTAAAGTGGGCGTCCCTTCCAAGGTGCGAGAGCTCACATCTGAAGTATGTGCCTTTGCCAATTCAGCCGGTGGTGTTTTGCTTATTGGGGTTAGTGATCGTAATGAAATAATAGGGGCAAAACTTGATAATGCAGTCCGCTCGTCAATTCAGGATTCCTTGCTGGGTATTTCACCCCATTTGCATTGTTCGCTGGATGTGGTTAAAATTGATGGGAAAGATATCGGTGTTATTCAGGTTCCATCTGGATCCCAAAAGCCCTATGTGTTTTCTGGAGTAATTTATGTTCGCATTGGTGCGAATACCCAAAAGTTGGTTACAGCAGAGCAAATGAGAGAATTCTTTCAACGCTCCGATAAACTCTATTTTGACGAATCCGGCTCTCAATCCTTTAATCTGGAAAAGGATTTTGACCAGGATCAGTTTGCCCGGTTCATCTCTCTGTCTGGTATTTCATCTACAGTACCCCCAATGCAGGTGTTGAAAAACCTCCAACTGTTTACAGAAGAAGGGTTATTCAAACGAGGTGCCGTATTGTTTTTCGGGAAAACACCAGAGTCTTTTTTCGATCAGGCAATTATAAGATGTGTTGCTTTCAAGGGTACAGGAAAAAGGTTTATCATTGACAGCAAAACCTATGGAGGAAGTCTTTACAATCAGTACCTCGGTGCCATGGACTGGTTGAAAGGGAAGCTCAACGTAACTTATCAGATTGAAGGTCAAATGGGAGGCCCCCGAAAGGAGGTATGGGAAATACCGCTTGATGTTTTCAAGGAAGCACTTGTAAATGCACTTTCGCACCGCGATTATCACGAGAAAGGAGCTGTCATTACAGTAGAATTGTTTGATGACAGAGTTGAGATTTCCAATCCTGGTGATCTGCTTAAAGCAGTAGCCAAAGATTTCGGACAAAGGAGCCTTTCGCGCAATCCACTCATTTTTGGCCTTTTTCACCGGATGAACATGGTAGAGAAGATAGGCTCAGGCATCCCTCGTATGAAAGAGCTGATGCAGATGTACCAGCTCCCTGAACCCCATTACCAAACAGAGGGTATGTTTACCATAATCCTGCAAAGACATAGCGATTTTGAGAAACAAAAAGAGTCTTTGTTACACAAGATTAATGAATTAACTCCGGAAACTCAATTCCCCGACTATCTCACTTCGGATGAGATTGCCATATTGAAGCTGATTGAGGATGATGCGGGAATATCAATTGTAGAAATGGCAAAAAAACTAGAAAAATCTGTTTCCTCCATAAAAAGGATACTGAATAATTTGCGAGAGTTGAAAATAATTGAGTTCATCGGCTCTAAGAAAACGGGCAAACGGGTACTTAATTTAAATCCTGATGTTTAAAATGAACCAATAAATGAACCAATAAATGAACCAATAAATGAACCATTAAATGATACATTAAATTTCGCCAGGCTGAAAAGAAGCTTTAGTTTTATACTGTTTTCTTTTAATAATTATCAACTATCAAACAAAAACCTTTGGTATCCATTCAGCTTATTTTGACCCGGATTTGTACCCCATTTGTACCTTATGATACGCGAAGCCTTTGTAAGTGACAGATTGTTAGTCTTTACTGAAATCATATCACTTTCTGTATTGGCAAATAACCACAATAATGCAACTATGTTTGATCATGACGATGATGTAGAAGAAAAGAGACCGGAAGGTCTTCCGGTTTTTTAAAAGGGGCAGGAAATTTATAATGTTGGAAAAGAGATTTCAGATTTAATACCCGAGGAAAATGAAATCTTGCAAGAAATAAAGATGCAAATGCTGTCGGATGCAGCTATGCTTACAATAGAGCCATAATATAGCGTTGCATTAACTTTTGATCCAGCTGTGCAGTCAACTTGCATAAGATTGGCTTTGTCAAAAACATTTTTTTATCCGGGATAGCCATCCGGTGTTTTACCAAAACAGACAGCGCATGAATAAACTGACCTATATAACCTTCTGGGGTATTTGTATGTCCATCGTCTTATTATTTTCTTGCTGTTCTATCTCTGAAAAGGAAAAAGCAGATGCCAACCAGGAGATAGCAGAACTTTATGAGAAGGGCTTATTTGCTCAGGCACAACAAAAAATCAAACTCCTGAAAAACGGTCAACCAACTGAAGAAACATACTGCTTTGCTGATAGTATAGAAGATTATATAAACCGATATCAAAAGGAATACCCTTATACACAAAGGCAGATCGTAAGTTTGCTTACTGAAGAGGGAATAGTTGCAGATGCGGATGATCTCAGCCAATGGGAACAAAACCATCAACTCCAATATATACTGATAGACGAAGAGAAAAGGTATTTTAAAAGTGCCTTGCGCAATCTCCTGCTGCTTAATGATTCGTTAAGGGAAATATCTGGCGCAGTCGGGTTGAATGATAAATCGCTTACCGACTTTTGCCTTACCCATATGTATGGTGATTGCGGTATGCAAACCCTGTTGTTTATGACGCTTTGCAGATACAAGGGAATCCCTGCCCGCTGGCAAAGTGGATGGATGCTTCATCCAGGCAATGTAAACCTGCATGATTGGTGCGAAGTGTGGTATAATGGCATAGGATGGGTGCCTGTAGATGTTTCTTTTAAACTGCAGGATTCTGACGACATGAATATAAAGGAATTTTATATTTCAGGAATTGACTCTTACAGGCTGATTGTTAATACCGACTATGGCCGTGAGCTCCATCCCAAAAAGAAATTTCCCCGCAGCGAACCGTGGGATTTTCAGAGAGGAGAAATGGAGTGGCAAAAGGGCAATCTTTATTTCGATGTCTGGAAAAGGAGCATAGATGTAGAATATAACAAGCACTAAAGATCGTCGGAAGAATTGTCGAAAAGAAAATTAAACCTGGCATCATAACCCTAAAACAAAGCCCATGAAAAACCGAAGAGATTTCTTAAAAACAGCAGGCCTTATGAGCAGTTCAGTCATTATCCCATCTGTTTTAGGCAGTTGCATCAATACCGAAGAAAGCAGTAGTAAAAATTCCGGAAATAGTAAAGTAATGCAACTAAGCTACAAACCTTATGAATTGGAACTTACCCATGTATTTACCCTGGCAGGTAGCAGTCGTCGCACTACACCTGTTATGCTTACACAGATTCATTTCGACGGTCTGGTGGGGTATGGAGAAGCCTCAATGCCTCCTTATCTGGGCGAAAGTCATTTAACTGTAGAGGCATTTCTGAAAAAAGTGGATCTTTCTCAATTCAATGATCCGTTTCAACTTGAAGATATCATTGAATATATTGATGGAATTGCCCCGGGTAATTATGCTGCCAAAGCTGCTGTTGATATTGCCCTTCACGATCTGGTGGGTAAACTTCTCAACCAACCGTGGTACAAAATATGGGGTCTGAACCCGGATAAAGTTCCTGATACATCTTTTACCATTGGTATTGACACCCCCGATGTGGTAAAAATGAAAACCAGGGAAGCAGCACCTTATAATATTTTAAAAATAAAATTGGGACATGACACTGACCGTGAAATGGTTAAAGCCATAAGGGGAATTACCGACAAACCCTTATGTGTGGACGTAAACCAGGGTTGGAAGGACAAAGAAAAGGCACTTGACATGATTTACTGGCTCGAAGAACAGGGTGTTGTTTTTGTAGAGCAACCCATGCCGGTTGATGCAGTTGATGATATGGCATGGTTAACAGCCAATTGTCCGCTGCCCACCATTGCAGATGAAGCTCTGCAAGGGCCTGCTGATATAAAAAAGCTATATGGGGTTTACGATGGTATCAATATCAAACTAATGAAATGCGGTGGAATGAGAGCGGCCCACAAAATGGCCAATAGCGCCATAGGAATGGGAATGGAAGTAATGCTGGGTTGCATGACAGAAACATCATGCGCGGTAACAGCTATGGCACATATGGGTCACCTGGCCCGCTGGGCCGATCTGGATGGAAACCTGCTTATCAACAACGATGTTTTCGATGGGGTGAAAGTAATAGATGGGAAAGTCATTCTTCCTGATAAACCCGGAATTGGTGTAGTGCCTGTTTAACACATAGAGAAGCACCTATTTTCCAATAAGGTATACAAATACCGATATCAATTCTCAGATAATAATCATTTTGTTACCACATTGCATCCTGCTATGGTTGTTTTACCTTCTTTCGCACTTTTCAATCCAAATCGTCTGTTTCCGAGTAAGGTTTTATCTAATATGCCCTGTGCTGCACTGGTGCAATATTACTTGTGGTATGCAGCCGGATCTCTAATGAGCAATATACATCAAAACAATTGACTCTGACTTGGATTTAACCACCTAATCAGCAATCTGAAGTCTTTTAGTAGCTGTTCCTTTTGCTGTGGCAATCCTTACCAAATAGAACCCCGGGGTTAATTTTCCGGTATTTATTTGTGTTGATATACTGCCCGGTGTTTGCTTATAAACCAAGCTTCCCAGAATGTTGGTGATCTCAATTTCTTTTATTAGGTCATCAGCATCAATAAAAATATGAGAGTTTGCCGGGTTGGGATACATTTTTACGGATGTTGACAGGGGGTTATCAACAGATGTATAGTCAGCAACCATTATAACGGGTATGGTAAGGTTTTGATTTACGATCTCAAATTCGCCTGCGGAAGTTAAATAGCCCTCCAGCGAAACGCTATAGCTATGCAGCCCCGGGAAAATATTGCTGAATGTATATTGATTGGCGTTGTTGGGAGTACTGGCCAGGGTTATAATTGCGTTTTCAAGCGGGTTTTCATTCTCATCTCTTATATCGAAGGAAACTTCGTAAGATTTCAGGGGCATTGCAATATTTACCGTTACATCCTGGTCGGTTACTTCAACGGTACCTTCAATGGTTTCGAAGCCATCAAGGGAAACTGTATAGTTATATACCCCTGTATCTATTTGGTAAAAGGAGTGTTTGTTGTAAGGATTGGAAGTGCCTTCCAGGGTTACGATTGCGTTTTCAAGAAAATTTTCGTCCTGATCTTTTATATCAAAATAAACTTTATAAAACTTTTTAGACAGGTCCCATTTCATGAAAAAACCGGCCCAATGGTCTGAATAGAATTCCTCCTCTTCCACAAAATTTACATAATCCATCGATGCACCGGCAGCCATAACAATGTCATTCTCAAGTAAAACCGCATCTTTGTATTCCACAATAGAGTAAATGTCTTTTCCGTGAAGAGCAAAGGCTTTTTCAAACTCTCCGTCTTCATCCATAACCAGCTGAAACATGGCTAAACTATTTGCCGGACTTTCTCCGTTAATCAAGTGGCGGCCTTCGAAATAGAGTGGGGTATAGCTGTCAAAACCTCCTCCCACAAAAATTCTGTTCTCCCTGCTTACTGAAAGGTTAAAGCATCTGGATGAAAACTCACTACCCATACTTTTAAGCCATATCAGTTCAAATTCGTTGTTAAGTTTGGCCACATATCCATCTTCCACACCATAAGAGGTGGGAGTAACACCGTTTATCTCAAAGCCGGATGCTGATGTAAAGAATCCTGCAATTAATATGTTTCCATCATTGTCAAATTCCATACTGGCAATATTCTGGTCTGAACTGCTGCCGTAAGCATTTGTTTTTAAAACCTGGCCATCAAGGGTTGATAGTTTTACCAGCCCAATCCAGTCGAAACTGCCATCGCCCTGGTAGGGTAGGACTTCTTCGCCTGCATTTACGGGCTTGGAGTACTGAAA
>JAABRR010000073.1 GCA_011390785.1 Sphingobacteriia bacterium | reverse complement strand
CGACTTCCTCCGGGGCTCCTGATCCGATGACCTGTCCGAAATCCAGTACATAGATCCGGTCGGAAATATCCATGACCACCCCCAGGTCATGTTCCACCAGAACCACGGTGATATTACGTTCCTTCTGGATATCCATGACAAACCGGACAATATCTTCTTTTTCCTGGATGTTCATGCCGGCCATGGGTTCGTCCAGCAGCAGAATCTCAGGATCCATGGTCAGGGCCCGGGCCACCTCCACTTTTTTTTGAAACCCGTAGCTCAGACTCCCCACCATGTGCTTGCGCACCGGCTCCAGTTCCATGAAATCAATGACATCTTCCACGGCTGCCCTGTTTTCCGCTTCGATCCGGGAGGCTTTTCCATAAAATATGGCGGCCTGGAAAAACGAATAGGTCAGGTTCTGGTGCCGGGCCAGCAGCAGGTTGTCCAAAACCGACAGCCCGGAGAACAGTTCCAGGTTCTGGAAGGCCCGGGCGATGCCCATGGTGGAAACCTGGTGGGGGGATGCATGGGTCAGGTCTTTGTCCTTGTAAAGGATTTTGCCTTTGGTGGGGTGGTAAAATCCGGAGATGCAGTTGAGCATGCTTGTTTTACCCGCCCCGTTGGGACCGATGATGGATGTGATCAACCCCGGTTCAATGGCCATATCCACATGGGACAGGGCCTTGAGCCCGCCAAAAGAAAGGGTCACGTCTGAAACTCTTAAATGCGCCATAAAGAATCCAAATGTTTTGCGTTAACTGGAAAAATATCTGCTCCTGCCGCATGTGGCAGTCCCCCCTGCCGGTTTGGTTACAAAAAATGATACTGTTCAACAGCTGAAAAATCTTCAGTCAGGTACCTTACCGATTCCCCTTGATAAACGACCGGTTCGGTGTCAACCCCGAAACCGTGTTTACCATCAACCCGTTAGATGATTGTCAAGCAAACATCTGCTTTATTGCCGTGCGGTCAATGGCTCCGTCTTCGGTTTTGGGCAGATCCGGGACAAATTCCACATACCGGGGTTTTTTGTAACCGGCAATAACGGATCCGGTGAACTGGATCAATTCCTCTTTTGTCAGGTTTTCTCCTGGGTGCAGGCTGCAGACAGCTTTGATGCCTTCACCGAATTTCGGATCCGGCACGCCGAACACACACACCTCTCTGACTGACCCGTGCTGCATGATCGCTTTTTCCACTTCAGCGGGGAAGACATTTTCTCCGCCGGGCTTGATCAGTTCTTTTTCTGCTTTTCTGCCCTTGAAAAACAAAAACCCGTCCGGATCGATCATGCCCAGATCTCCCGTATGGTGCCAGCCCTGTCGGAAGGTATGGGCATTGAGCTCAGGGGCATTCCAGTACCCTTGAAATACCAGGGGGCCTTTGACAAGGATTTCACCGGTTTCACCGGTTGCCAGAAAACGGTCAAGGTCATCGGCTATTTTCACATGGGCCAAAGGGGATATGGAGCCTGCAGATCCCGGGTGCTCAAAGTACGGGGCAAAGGTGATCAAACCGGAAGTTTCGGTCTGTCCGTACATGGTCCAGAAGGTGGTGCCGGTGGCAGTCTCCCATTTTTTGACCGTGTCCGGGGCATCCAGGCCTGCTGTGATCGTAAGGCTTGTCAGGTCATAATCGCCTTTTTCAATGGTGTCTGCAAGGGTGGTTAATATGGGGGGAAAGGAACCCAAAAGGGTGACTTTTTGTTCCTGGATAAGATGAAGGGTCTGTTGGGGGTCGAATTTTTCCATGATAACGTTTTTGCCCCCGGCCTGGAGGGTTGCCAGGGCCATGTTCAGGCCCATGATATGGAAAAGCGGCAGAATATTGGCATGGCATGCGGCCTGGTCCAGGCCGTAATAATGAATCACCTGCATGTTGGACAGCAAAATGTTTTCCTGGCTCAACACCGCTCCCCTGGGTTTGCCCTGGACTGCTGCGGTGTGGATGATGACAAAGGGGTCATCTTTTTGAAAGGGTACCGGGATCATATTGCTGCTGTCCCGGTACAGGGGCGACAGATTTTCATTCGGACCGTCCACCACAATGCAGTGATCCAGAAAGGAAAATGCAGCAGTCAGTTCTGATGCCTTCTCTGCCATGTCATTGTCGCAAAATATCATGGAAGGGGTGGTATCTTCTATAATATGGCGGATTTCACTGTCAGACAGCCGCCGGTTGATCAACACCAGGGTCAGGTTCAACGCTGCGGCAGCCCCGAAAAGGTGAAAAAATACCGGAAGGTTTTTGCACAGCACAGCGATCCTGGTTTCGGGTGTGAGAAAAGCCAGGCCCGCTGCCAGTTGCGCGGTTTGATCAAACAGGTCGGCATGGGAGGTGTCCTGATGGTTCCAGTGAAGGGCACAGGCGTTTTTCAGATTCCGGGCATTTTTTTCATAGATGTCAAAAAAGCTTAGGTGCCGCACACTGTTGTTCATGGACCCGTACCCTCCTTACCATAAAGATGTATGATGACATACTGCTTTCCAATGCCTGTGTCAATATCTGTATCACTGCAAGAGCCGGAACAACCGCATCAAATCAGAACGAGCGCTCAGTCTCAACACAACTTTAGTTGTAATGCAATTGATTCTGGTTTGTCAAAGACTTTTTGTAATTTTTTTTTCATGGGGAAAGAATACCGTAAATATGGAATATCCCGAATTACGGCAGTCTGAAGGATCAGTGCAGAACCGGCATCGGGAAATGTTTCCCGGACAGATCTCACCCGGGTTGTCATGCAGAAAACAGCAGCGTTTGGATTCCATGTGAATGGAGAACCCTAAGCGGTCGGCAAACAGTTTCATGCGCAAAAGGTCCACGCCTTTGCCGCCGGCATTGAAATCAAAAGGGGTTTTGGTGGAATAATCAGCCGTTTTCTGGGTGGAGAAAAATCCTTCAAATATGCGTTTCTGGTCTTCCGTTTCAATGCCCACCCCGAAATCATGCACACCAAAAAGGATACCGTTGTCTTTGCTGCGGGCAAAGATATCGATACGTCCATGGTCCGGGGTGTTTTCAATGCTGTTTTTCATCAGGCCGGTTATGGTCTTTTCCAGCACATCTTTGGGCAGGCGGATTTTGGGGAGGTTTTCATCCATGGTAATGCGGATGTCCAGGTTCCTAAAATCAAAAGCAGGTTTCAGGCTGTCAAACAGGGTGTCAAAGGCCTGTGAAAAAGTGATGTCCCGGTAGTTGAGCTCGGGAGAACCGAACTCTTTTTCAATGACCGCCTGCACCACCTCCATGGGGTTTTCTTCGTCCAGGTGCTGTTCAATCACCGTTTCCAGCTCATCTTTGCAGGTCTGGAGCATGACCAGGAGAAAGTCTTTGGCCCCGTATATTTTTTTATCCATGATGTCAGCGGTTTCTTCCTGGATCTGTACGATTCGGTTCAGGTTCCGCTGGATCCGGTTCAGGGTGGAGGCGGTCTTGACCTGGGGCAGGTCTGCCAGTTTTTTTTCCAGGATCTGCAGTGATCCGGTGAGCACCGCCACCGGGGTTTTGAGTTCATGGGACAAATGGTTGATGGCTTTGTCCTTGGCCCGGTTCATGGAAGCCACATCCAGGTAGGCTTCTTTCAGGGCCTGGGCAAACCGGGCGTTTTCAATGGAGATGCCCACGGTGCCGGCAATCATGGTCATCAATTCCATGTCATTGTCGTCAAAGGGGTTTTGTTTTTTGTTGATGGCGCACAGGATGCCTGTGATGCGGCTGTCACTTCTGATGGGTACACACAGGATACTTCTGGTTTTGTACCCGAGTTTGCGTTCCCTTTCCGGATAGGATTCCAGGTCTTTATCCGCCTGGTTGTCCACCGCCGGTCGTCCGGTTTGCAGTACTTTTCCGGCAAGCACTTCATCCAGGGCAAACCGGATTTTCCGGGCCCGCTGTTCCGTATCAGAGTCATCATAGGATGCGCCCAAAAAAAACAGATCGTTTTTGATCTCATCATAGAGCAGCACCACCGCACCTTCTGTATGCAGAAGTTCCTTGATTTCCCGGGTAATATAATCCATGAGGTCTTCCAGTTCCGGGTATTCAGGCAGGGCCGCACTGATGCGCATGATGGAGCGGTTGTTGGCTGCCAGGCGTTTTTCTTCGGTGATGTCGCGTAAAATCACAAAGTGTTCACCCGGCCGTCCCTTGTACCAGGTGTGGGACGCGGCCCAGATGACCACATCCCTGCGCCTGCCGTCTTTGGTAAGGCGCTGGGTCTCATACCGGGTGAGCCGCTGCTCTTCCTTGAACCGGTCCAGCATCTGGGTGGTTTCTTCCTTCAAATTTTCCGGTACAAACGGCAGTATTGCGCCTTTGATTTCCTCCAGGGTCCACCCGAAAACCGTTGAAAAAGCGGGATTGACATAGGTAACAAACCCGTTTGCATCATACAGGATGATGGGATAGGGAATGAATTCCAGGACCTTTTGATAGGTCTGATAAAGCTCAAAAACCTCCTGCTCTCTTGTCTTCTCTGTCGTAACATCCTGGAGGGTTTCCACGGCTCCGGCAATCTCTCCTCTGGTGTCGGTTACGGCTGCTGCGGTAAAGAACAGCCATTTGCCATGGGGGGGAAGGTCCGGGAAAAAATCGGTGGCTGCGGATAATTTTCTGTCGGAAAACGCTTTTTTGTATTTGGGACCGTACAGGGCAATGATCTGCTCATCCGGTGCATCATCAATGATCAGATCTGCCATGACCGGCCGTTTTTGGCCATAAAATGCTTTCCACTGAAAATCGGTGCCGATCATATCTGCTGCGCGAAACCCGCTCAGTTTTTCCAAAGCCTCATTGAAATGGGATATTCGATGGGATCTGTCCAGAACAAATATGGGGATCGGGGCTTTGTGAATGATGTTTTTGAGCAGCTGGTTTTCTTCTTCCAGTGCGGCAATCTTCTTTTCCAGGGCAGTGCTGACATTGCGGCTGTTGTCCATAAAAACTCCAAAAGACTTTACAAGATTCAACTATCCCCGTATAACCATTGTGATTTGATATTGCCACTATATAAAATCATTGAATCAAATTGCAAGGATTTTAGGGGTGAACAACAAGATGCCTGACACCAATATCAAGACCGAAATTCTCATCCATGATTTAAAAGTGCCGATTTCCGTGATCAATGCCGGGGCCAGATCCCTGCTGGAACGACAGGATGCCTATGGTCCGCTCACGGAAAAACAGATCAAGGTGCTCAAGCGGATTGTGCGCAACACCCTGGCCACCCAGCACCTGGTCAATGATGTCCTGGAGCTGGGACGTTCCAGGGAAGGGGTGAAAATATGTTCACAATTCACCGTGGCATCCCTGGTGGTGGGTGTACTGGTGGAAGTGTTCGACCTGGCCGACCCCAATGTGGCGGATGCCATCCGGAATGCCGCATCATATCCCCGACTCCAGGCGGCTATTGGGACAGCCGGGGTGACCCTTGATTTTGCGCAGCAGACCTGGGAAACCTGTGTCTGTCTGGATGCGGCAAAAGTCCGCCAGATTCTGCGAAACCTTGTTACCAACGCGTTCAAACACCGGGCCGACCGGGTGGATATCCGGGGCGTGATACGTGAAAACCGGCTGACGTTGTGGGTGAAGGATGACGGCCGGGGCATTCCCAGATCAGACCAGCAGCGGATATTTGAAACCTATTTCACCACGGGCGGTTCCATTGAAGATGCCATCCAGAGCCATGGCCTGGGACTGGCAGGTGTCATGGTGCTGCTCAGGGACATGGGGGGAAAACTGGTACTTGATTCAGATTCCGGCCGGGGGGCTGAATTCAAGGTGGTAATTCCGCTGTAGGGGTCAAAAGATACCTTCTGGCCCCTATTCCTTCCGCTGTTTGTCAAAGGCATCCCAGAAATCCTGGTCGCTTTTCCGCCATCCCGACCCGAACAATCTGTCGAACACGGGTCTCACAAAGGAAAACCAGTCAGCATTGGCCTGCTTTCCCTGCTTCCGTGCGGTCAAAACATCTGCCGCAAACATGGTGATATCCACCAGTTTGTCTTTGGGAACATAGGCGTCTGCCCCTTTTTCAATGGCAGTCTTCAGGTTTTCCGGTGTCAGCGCGTGGGCCGTGAGCATAAGGGTGGGGATGTTCAACCGGCGGGTGATTTCCAGCAGCTGGTACCCCTGGACCCCCATGATATCAAATATGGCGGCATCATAGGTGTTGGTTTTCAAAAGATCCACAGCTGCTTCAAAAGATCCTGCTGTATGGACCCGGCACATATAAAGCAGCTCTTCCAGTGTTTCCAGGATATCGGGTTCATCATCCACCACCAGGATGAGCTTGTCTTCCAGTATCCGGCGGTCATCCATTGCATTTGCCTTTCTTTTTTGTAACGCTGTGGGTTACAGGTCCACCCAGGCTTCCGCTTCATTGCCGCAGCTGGTGCAGGTGCCGGTGCCTTTTACCTTATGGGGTTTGTGATCGGCCTGCTGTTTTTCCCGGGCTTCTTCCACTTCAACCCACTTGCAGGTGACAACCATTTCCGCTTCATTGCCGCAGTTTTCACAGGTACATACCTGTTTGAATTTTTTTTCAGCCATGATTTTTCTCCTCCAAAACACAACGTTTGAGGATCAACTTTACTATTGTCAGTCCAAATAGTTGTGATAAAAATGTGTCATGCTTTCATCATAATATGGAAACAGCTTGTTGGCCAGCAAAAATTTTGGAGGACACTTCCAGGTGGGGTTGCGGATACAGCGCACTGCACAGATCTGGTCGAAAACCCGGCATGCTG
>JAABRR010000072.1 GCA_011390785.1 Sphingobacteriia bacterium | reverse complement strand
TCCAGATTTTGTCATCACCGTGGGCGATATTGTGGAAGGCTATACCACCAGTCGCCAAGAAGCCACCGCACAATGGAATACCCTGGAACAATCGCTTTCCAGGCTGGAAATGCCATTCTTTGTAACTGCCGGAAACCATGATGTTACCAACGAAATGCTGGTAGATGAATGGAAAAAACGGTGGGGATATCTTTACTACAGCTTCTACTCCGGAGAAAACCTTTTCATCGTAATGAACTACTATGAAAAAGATGGTTTTTCTCAGGAACAGGTTGATTACGTTCTTTCGACGTTAAACAGCCACCAGCAGGGTGATCCGGTATTCCTGATCATTCATGACGGATTTTGGAAACTGAAGAATCGTAAGGGCTATAACGACCTGCAGCAGGCATTTGGCAGGCATAACGTAACTTTTTTCTGTGGTCATGAGCATCGCTATCAACACCGCATCATAAACGGGCAAAAACACTACATGCTGGCCGGGTTGGCCAGTGGCGGTCTTCGTGGTCATGAGCTGGGTGAGTTTTACAACCTGATGCAGGTGACTGTAAGAAATGATCAGATCAGGGTTGCCAATTTGGATCTGGATGGACTGCTACCTGCCGATATTGTAAATGAATCCAACATTAAACAGGTAAACGTTTTGCGAAGCGGCAACTGGGCATCCATTGATCCATCCAACCTACCTGTTGATCGCCCCTGGAAGGTTACATCCACACTTCATCTTACCAATCCGGGCCATCAAAATCTCTTTATTGAAGGATCATGGCCCGAAACAGAAGGAGTTGAAATTGAACCATCAATAATTGGGGCAGAGCTCCAACCCGGCGAGTCAAAAACCATAAAAATTACCCTTACCAATTCTATGGGCAGACTCATTGCTGAAATGCCGGAAGTAAAGCCCCTGCTAACCGCAAGGTACCAATCTCAAGAAACTGAAATAACAGGTCAGGCCGAACCCAGATGGGTAATCGATCATGTAAGGCTTTCCAAACCTGAAGGAAAAAACAAGGAAGAGAATGACTGGGAAACCCCCGGATACATCTCAGAATCATGGGATTGGTCTGGATTTGATGATGCGGCCTTCTCGATCGACGTATCGCATGATGAAAAGGATATTATCATCCGTATAAATGCTATAGATGATGCCTTTCTGACAAAAAATGACCATGAAACGGCCTTTGATATCATAAAGGTTTTCTTCACCACAGAAACCGAATCAACACCATCTCAACCAGTTGAATTTACATTTATCGCCGGTGAAGAGAAGATGACCATTACCGGTGCGGGCCGCCGTTCGCGCATCACTGCACAAGTGCAGCAAAATGGGAACCAGGCTGAAATGACCATCATTATTCCCCGAAGATTGTGTCCTGACAATCAGTTTAGGCTCAACCTTACGTGGGATGATAAAGATAACCCTTACGCAATGGACAATGCTGTATTATGGTGGAAGCCCCGGTGGGGCAGTCAGAGCGACTACCCCCACTCAGGGCTATTTATTGTTGAATAACTTTTGAAAAACGAAGATATGAAGAGAAAAAAAACCATTCCGGTGTTACTAAGTTTAGCAGTAGCCGTAATTTTCATGGCATGCTCAACTCCAACAGAAACAGATAAGGATACAGGCATAACGGCACCCCTGAAATTCAACAACGACGGGAAGTTCAAAATTGCCCAGTTTACGGATATCCACCTGCACACCACCAATCCCGGTGAGCCAGAAAAGACCCGTGAAACCATTGAATATGTTCTTCGAACAGAAAAGCCTGACCTTTCAGTGCTCACCGGTGACATTGTAAACTCCCCTGCCCCGGAAGGTTGGCAGTATATTGCAGACATTTTTTCTGGTTCCGGTATTCCCTGGGCGGTAACATTGGGCAACCACGATGATGAAGACGCCTGGAGCCGCGAACAGATCTTCGAATTTCTGGAAAAACAGGAAGGATTTGTAGGTATAGCCGGCCCCGATCTCTCGGGAGTAGGCAACTACATCATTCCGTTACAGTCTGCATCAACACCAGAAACAGCGGCTTTGCTCTATTTTTTCGATTCGCACGGCTATCCACAAAATGCCAAACGCGGCAGCTACGACTGGGTTAAATTCGACCAGATTCAGTGGTACCGCAATCAAAGCACCGCCCTTACCGAGGCAAACAACAACACCCCTTACCCTGCCCTGGCGTTTTTCCATATCCCAACCCCTGAGTTTCTCGATGTAGTTGGAAACGAGACATACATGGGCATTAAGGAAGAAGGTGTGGCATCGCCCGAGCTCAACACCGGACTGTTTGCTGCTTTTATTGAGATGCAGGATGTGATGGGCGCTTTCGTGGGGCACGATCACTACAACAACTACATTGGCATTTTGCATGATGTGGCACTGGCTTTTGGACAAACATCCGGATTTGGTGGGTACGGTGATTTCACCAAGGGTGGCCGCATCATTGAAATCACACAAGGAGAGTACGCCTTCAATACCTGGATAAGCACACCTGACGGTGTTACCTTTGAATACAACTATCCTTCCGGCATGAGTTTCAGTGAAGAGATCCTGAACCCGATGCCGGCAGTCGAAACTCCCGATGAACTTTCATCCGGATTAAACTATCGCTATTTTGAAGGAAAATTCAAAAGCACAGCCGAAATGCTGGCTACAGAGCCTAAAAGAACAGGAAATGTTTCTAATTTCGATATTTCCGACGCTGATGTTACCGATCATTTTGGTTTCGAATTTACCGGATACATAAAGATCCCCAAAACAGGGTACTACAGGCTTTACACTTTTTCTGATGATGGCTCCGTGCTATACATCGGCGATTCGCTGGCAGTTGATAATGATGGCTCACACAGTCTGCGTCGCCGTGATGGAAGAATAGCACTCGAAGAAGGCTACCACCCCATACGTGTAGTATATTTTGAAGACTACATGGGCGAAAAGCTCGAAGTGGGCATCTCCGGCCTCACCATCAGAGAAACCCCTATTCGTGATGAGATGCTATTTTATTAGCCTGCCGGGCATCGGTCTTCGGTCTCCTGTCCGGTCTCCGGTCTTCGGACTTCCAACTTTTAACTTTTAACTCCTAACTCCTAACTCCAATAAATGAACCAATTCACTACCATCGACTGGATCGTTTTCGGATCATACACCCTAACCATAGCTTTTATCGCACTCTGGGTATCGCGCACCAAAAAAGGGACAGAAAAAACTGCCAATGATTATTTTCTGGCCAGTCGCTCATTGCCCTGGTGGGTAATTGGAGCATCATTGATAGCAGCCAATATTTCTGCCGAGCACTTCATTGCCATGTCGGGCTCAGGCTATGCCATAGGGTTGGCCATTGCAGCTTATGAATGGGTAGCCGCTGCGGTGCTGATTCTGGTAGCCAAGTATTTCCTGCCGGTATTTCTGAAACAGGGTATTTTTACCATGCCCCAATTCCTTACCCAGCGTTTCGACAAAAGGGTGAGTACCAGTCTGGCAGTATTTTGGCTGTTGATGTATGTTTTCGTTAACCTTACATCGGTAAGTTACCTCGGTGCATTGGCAATGGAAAATATCCTGGGCATCCCTTTGATTTATGGGATTATAGGGCTTGTAGCCTTTTCCGGACTATACTCAATTTACGGAGGCCTAAAAGCCGTTGCATGGACAGACATGTTTCAGGTTGTTATTCTGGTAATTGGTGGTATCATCACCACTGTTCTTGCACTTGATGCGCTGGGTGCCGGCGAAGGGATCATAGCCGGATTTAAGGAAGCCTATTCCAACACGCCCGAAAAATTTAAAATGATCATAGAAAAAGGGGCCATGATGATCCCAGATGGCAGTGGCGGCCAGAAAGATGCCTTTATGGACCTGCCCGGACTGGGCGTTATCCTTGGCTCCATGTGGCTGACCAACATCTCTTTCTGGGGATTTAATCAATACATCATACAACGCGGCCTTGCTGGTAAAAGCCTTAAAGAAGCACAATACGGTGTCCTTTTTGCCGGATATCTGAAGCTGTTTGTTCCCCTGCTGGTGGTAATTCCCGGAATTATCACCTTTTCATTGGGAGCCAATCTGGGCAAGTCAGATGAAGCCTATCCGTGGTTGTTGAATAATATAGTTCCACCAGGTATAACAGGACTGGCATTCGCAGCCATCGTAGCAGCGGTGGTTTCATCCCTGAGCTCACTAATCAACAGCACTTCCACTATTTTCACCATGGATATTTACAAGTCATTTATCCGCAAAGATGCCAAAGACAAAGAACTGGTAAGAGTTGGCCGTTTGGTAGCATTGGTTGCCCTGCTTATTTCAGCTCTCGTGGCCCCACAGCTTCGCACCTTCGATCAGGCCTATCAGTACGTGCAGGAATACACCGGATTTATTTATCCCGGCGTTTTCCTGATATTCTTCCTGGGTCTTTTCTGGAAAAAAGCGACTGCCAATGCCGCACTCTGGACCGCATTGCTTACACTCCCCATGGGTGCTCTTTTCAAATTCGGTTTCCCTGACATCCCCTTCATCCTTCGAATAGGCTATGTGTTCATCATTCTTACTTTCGTAATGGTGGGAATCAGCTTGTCCGACAATCGCAAGGCAGTACCTAATCCTGATGTCGCCGGTTCCAACCGCAAAAAAGATATCAGATTGGGTGGCTGGATGATAGGCATTGCAGCTTTTGCAGGAATTGTACTGGCATTTTTCGTAAAGCAGTATGCATCGTTGGCGCTCGACTCTGCCTATGTGCTGGTTACAGGATTTATTCTGCTGGGACTCGTTATCATACTCAATGCCCGCTACAAAACCATTGACAACAAAGCCATTATGTTTGACCGGAACATTCTTCACACTACCATCCCATTTAACATCGGCGCCATGGGAATTATTGGAATATTAACTGTTTTATACGCTATTTTCTGGTAAAGAAGTTGTTATGAGAACTGCAACACAGCAACTATTCAGCAAATGCTACGGCAAATACGCCATTGGGGCCTACAATGTATTTAATGCAGAGCAGGTTCATGGCATAATGCGGGGTGCAGGTAATGCCGGACTGCCAGTGTTATTGCAGATCACACCAGTGGCTCGCAACTATATGTCTGATAAAGTTTTGCGGTCGATCATCGATGCAGCATCACATCTTTATCCGGAAACTGATTATGCCATTCACCTGGACCACGGAAACCCCGAACATTGCAAAGATGCCATTCAATCGGGTGGGTACGATTCTGTAATGATCGATGCATCGCATGAATCCTTTATGAAAAATATTGCTATCACATCTGAGATTGTAAAAATGGCTCACGACAATAACATGGCGGTGGAAGCAGAATTGGGTGTGCTTAGCGGAATGGAAGATGACATGACGGTGAATGACGATCAGGCCCGCTTTACCCAACCCGATCAGGTAGCAGAGTTTGTGGAGAAAACCCGTTGCGACAGCCTCGCCATCGCTATCGGAACCAGTCATGGTGCATATAAATTCAAGGGTGATCAATCTCTGCGGCTCGATATACTGGAAAAAATACAGAAGATGATCCCACAATTCCCTTTTGTTTTGCATGGTGCTTCAGCTGTACCGTACAACGAAATAAGACGAATCAACGAATATGGAGGAAAGCTTGATGAAGATGCCCGCGGCGTCAGACTCTTCGAGCTTCAGGCAGCCATCGCATCAGGAGTTTGCAAGGTAAATATTGCCACCGATATGCGATTGATATGGGCACGCCTTCACCGCGAGTTTTTCAAGAACTCTCCGGAACTGTTTGACCCCATAATCCCAGGGAAAAAATATATGGATGAGCTGGAAAAATTCGTTTCGCAAAAATGCCTTTCACTTCTGGCTAAAAACATCAAACACGAGACAATATGATACAAGACCCCAAATGCCCTCTGGTAAGCAGAGCCAACAAGAACGATCAACGATACCAAAAAATAAGCGTTGCCGATGCCGGTTGGAAACATCTCAACTTTGAAGCCCGCACCCTAAAAAAATCAAACTCATGGGAAGGTGACACAGGCAACTTTGAAATGCTTTTTGTTTTGCTGGGCGGAAACTTCAAAGCAGCAACGCCAAAAGGTTCATGGCAAACACGCAACGGACGAAAGAATGTGTTCAGCGGTTTTCCGCATGCCCTTTATCTTCCACCGCAAACCAGCTTTTCCATTACTGCCGACAGTAAAATACTTGATATTGCCTGTGGCTACGTGCATTCAGAAGAAAAACACGACCCTGTTTTCATAACGCCGGAAGATGTGGATAAAATGGGCATTGAACTGCGCGGGGGAGACAATGCCAGCCGGCAGATCAACAGCATCCTGCCTCCGGGTTCTGCTTTCGGCAGACTGGTATGCGTGGAAGTCTATACCCCATCCGGAAACTGGAGCTCCTTCCCTGCCCATAAGCACGACGATCGAAAAACCGATGAAGCCGGCAAAGTAAAGGAAGCATCGCTCGAAGAGATCTATTTCTACAAGATTGACAAACCCCAGGGTTTCGCTTTTCAAAAAGTTTACACCGACGACCGCTCACTTAACGAGCTGGCCGAACTTCACAACAACGACGCCATGCTGATCCCCCGTGGTTACCACCCTGTAGCTGCCGGACATGGTTACAATGTTTATTATCTAAATTTCCTTGCCGGAAGCGATCAAAGCCTGGCCAATACCGACGACCCCGACCACAAATGGATCTATGGCACCTGGAAAGGAATGGACCCCAGGCTTCCCATCGTTAGCTTAGAGATGAATAACACACAGTAATTATGACAGAAAAAAAATACGATATCATCACCTATGGCCGCTCTTCCATTGACCTGTACTCGGCCAATATTGGTTCTCCGTTTGAAGAAATCGAGCAATTTAATGCCTACGTGGGTGGATCACCACTCAACATTGCAGTGGGTTGCCGCCGTCTTGGCCTTCGGTCAGCATTGCTTACCGGGGTTGGAAAAGATCAGATCGCCAACTTTTTGCTCCATTTCCTGAAAAAGGAAGATGTGGAAACCAAATATATAGCCGAAAAACCCGGTGCACGAACCAGTGCCGTGGTTCTTGGCATTCAGC
>JAABRR010000071.1 GCA_011390785.1 Sphingobacteriia bacterium | reverse complement strand
ATTACAACATGCGCGAAATGGTAGAACCCGTTTACCATATTGTTGAAGTTGCCGAAAAAGCGATGATCGAGCTGGGAATCAAACCCAACATCAAGCCCATTCGCGGCGGTACTGATGGATCAAGACTGTCTTACATGGGATTGCCCTGCCCCAATATTTTCGCCGGAGGGCACAATTTCCACGGGAAGTACGAATTTATTCCCCTTGAAAGTATGGAGAAAGCCACACAGGTAATTCTTAAAATTGTAGAATTGTATGCCCGGTAGTGGTTCAGCTTGATGATTCAGAGTCAAACCGGTTATGAATTATAAAAAAATGCCAAAGCATTAAATGCCATGGCAATATAATCTGGGATGTGTTTTAAAATGGTAATTTATACCGTTTTGGAATACATCCCTGTTTTTTTGTTGAGTAACGGATCAAATTCCATAGCAATATTCCTTACCACCAGAAAGCCATTTTCGAGTAAGCGCAGGGTTTTGCCATCGGTTTCCAGCAGGTTATCCTGAATGTAGGGGGCCAGACGCTCCATGCTGAATCCGGTAATTTCTTTCAATTCGTCGATGCTGATCTCATAATCTGCCGCGAGCTTGTCGAATTCCACCAGTCCGTTGCACATAATTTCATTGATCACAGTTCGGCGGATGGCATCAATAGTGGTAAGTTCGTAACCCCTTTCTACGGCAAAACCGGTAGAATTGATCAACTCAATATATTTTCGGGTGTCCTTGATGTTTTGGTAGTAACCACCCTGCAACTGTGCTATGGATGTAGCGCCGAAGCCATAAACCTGTCCGGTTGTTTCACGGGTGCAGTAACCCTGGAAATTTCTGTGTAGTTTCTTATTTTTCAGTGCAATGGATAGCTCATCGTGGGGTTTGGCGTAATGATCCATACCAATAGCTTCATAACCGTTCTGGGTAAGGAGGGTGTAAGCCAGTTCAAACATTGCCAGTTTATCTTCGGTGGAAGGGAGGCCATGCTTTTCCAGGACCTTTTGCGCTGCCTTAACCCATGGCACATGGGCATAGGAAAAAGTTACCAGCCTGTCAGGACCAATGGAAATGGCTTTTTCAATAGATTTCTGAAAGGATTCAGGGGTTTGACCGGGCAGACCATAGATCAGGTCGATGTTTACACCATCCATCTTATTGGCCTTCATGCGTGCTACAAGCGCTTCAACAGGATGCTTGGAGGGTTTTCGGTTTACCAGTTTTAACACATCATCGTTAAAATCCTGTATGCCCAAACTTAACCGATTAAATCCCATGGCAGCCAACTGGTCTATGTCTTCCAGTTCGAGCATGGCTGGATTGCATTCCATGGCAATTTCTGCCTTTGGAGTTGGCTGGTAAATAGCGAGCAATTCGTTCATCACCTTTTCAACCAGAGAAAGATGAATGGCATTGGGAGTGCCACCGCCCCAGTGAATCTGGGTTAAAGGCCGAGATGTGTCAATAAGTTGAGAAACAGAATGTATTTCTTTAATCAATGCATCTATGTATTGTTCTACCAAAGAACCGCCCGGATATCCTGCTGTGTTACAACCACAAAAATGACATAACTGCCTGCAAAAGGGGATATGAATATACAGGGAAATATTTTCAGGCTGATGAGAATTTGATTGTACCAGCATCTTTTGGTAACTCTCACTGTTTGCGCCATCATGAAAAAAAGTTGCCGGCGGATAACTTGTATATCTTGGGCCGGGCTTGTTGTATTTATTTAATATCTGGATGTTCATTCAAAAAATTTTGCATTTAGCGTTTAGCGCCGTGTCTTGCTTATCTAAACCTAGATTTGCTCTTCAGCGTTTATCGTCTTTTTACAGTGTTTTACGCCATACCTCGTTTACTTGCAGCAAGATTCTGCGATCTCGTTTCCTGTTTTGCGTCAGAATTCGCACCGCACGTCTTCGGTCTCCGGTCTCCGGTCTTCGGTCTCCGGTCTCCGGTCTTCCACCTTCCACCTTCCTGCATCAAACTCACTCCCAGTGCACCTGCTTCACAAAGTCAACAACGAATTTCACGTTTTCAACCGGGATGCCGGGTACCAGTCCATGGCCCAGGTTGAAGATCCATTTGGCTTCCTGTTGATGGAAGGGTACGTATTTATAAAGTTCTTTCCTGATGGTTTCCTGATCGGCGAAAAGTACTCGTGGGTCAAGGTTGCCTTGCAATCCCACGTTTTTATCAACCATTTTTCGGGCGGTATAAAGGTCGGTTTGCCAGTCGATGCTCAAAAAATCACAAATATCGTGATTCATCTCTTGTATGCCGGTTCCGATACCTTTTGGGAAAAAGATAAAGGGCGTTCCCGTTTGGCGAACGGCATCAGCAATTTTTTTAACGGAGGGCATGAATAGTTCGTTATACCAGCCAAATGGCAGGCTGCCGGCATGGGTATCAAACAATTGAAAGGCAGAAACACCATGCTTTACCTGTTGCAATGCATATTCGATGGTAAGCTCTGTAACTGCGTCAGTTATTTTCCGGGTGAGTGCTTTTTCTTTAAAGAAATATCTTTCTGCATCGGCAAAATTGGATCGTGTGCCCAGTCCCTGAATCATGAACAGCATTACTGTTAAAGGCGCACCACAGAAGCCTACCAATGGGGTGGTGTTTCCGGGAGTTTCTTTGATAGCATCAATTGCATTGTATATATATTCAAGTTTGGAAGCGTCAGGATGGAATCTCTCCATGGGGTTTTCAACGTCCTTAAGAGGTTGTTCGAAAACAGGCCCCTGATCAGTAAAATCGAGTCCCATGCCCATGGCATAAGGAATCACCAGTATGTCCGAAAACAATATGGCGGCATCCATTCCCAGGTCATTGATGGGTAGCAGCGTTACTTTTGCTGCCAGTTCCGGGTCTTTCATCAGCTGCCAGAAGGTGTGCTTTTCTTTGAGTGTATTGTACGATGGCAGCACGCGGCCTGCCTGTCGCATAAACCAGATGGGTGGGCGTTCTGTTCTTTTCCCCTGCAGGGTATCGAGAAATATATCGGGCATATTTTTATGTCTTAAAAATTAGATTGTATGGGTAAAACCCTTGTTAAGTCATTTTGACTTTATGTAATTGCACACGGGTTTTCCCGGATTTTATTGCCTAAAGAGATTGCATGGCTTTCAGGCTTGCGGCAATGGTTTTGTCAATTTCTTCATTGCTGATACAGGCCGGTATAAAAGCTGCTTCGTATTGCGATGGGGGCATGTAAACACCATTTTCAAGCATCGCTCGAAAATACTTCCCAAATTTTACTGTATCCGACTGACTGGCATCATCAAAAGATTTAACCTGTTCCAGATCAGTAAAAAAGAGAGTGATCATCGATCCAACCCTGTTTATAACACCTTTATGGCCGGTTTGTTCCAGGTTATTGCGGAAACCTGCTTCGAGCCGGGCCGATTTCTCTTCCAGGTTTTTGTGGAAATCGGGGGTTTCATCAATAATCTTAAGTGTAGCCAATCCGGCAGCCATGGCCAGTGGGTTTCCTGACAGTGTTCCGGCCTGATAAATCGGGCCTGCAGGTGCCAGTTTTTCCATGATCTCTTTCGGGCCTCCATAAGCTCCTACAGGAAGTCCGCCGCCAATAATTTTTCCGAGACAGGTAATGTCGGGGGTAATACCAAAATAACCCTGAGCACCTGCTTTTGACAACCGGAAGCCTGTCATTACTTCATCAAAAATGAGCAGAGCGCCATATTTTTGTGTCAGGCCACGCAATCCCTCCAGGAATTCCTGATCCGGAATTACAACACCCATATTTCCTACCACGGGTTCCAGTATTACTGCAGCAATATCAGCTCCATGCACTTCAAATATGCGGGCAACACCTTCAAGGTCGTTGTATCGGGCCGTTAGGGTATCCTGCGCGGTTCCTTTGGTTACGCCGGGGCTGTCGGGCAGACCCAGTGTCAGAGCGCCGGATCCGGCCTTGATCAGGAAGCTGTCGGCGTGGCCATGATAGCAACCTTCAAATTTGATGAATTTATCTCTGCCGGTATAACCACGCGCCAGACGCAGGGCACTCATGGTAGCTTCGGTGCCGGAGTTTACCATGCGCACAATATCCATTGATGGTTTCATCTTTTTGATCTGCTCAGCCATTTCTGTCTCGCCAACAGTAGGTGCTCCATAGCTGGTACCCCTTTGGGCTGCATCGGTAATGGCATTAATGACCCGCTCCTCGGCATGTCCTAAAATCATAGGGCCCCAGGATGATACATAATCAATGTATTCGTTTCCGTCAATATCCCACATCTTCGCCCCTTTGGCTTTGGCAATGAAAACAGGGTTTCCACCCACGCTTCTGAATGCCCGTGCCGGTGAGTTAACACCACCGGGGATGCTTTTCTTAGCTCTGTCGAATTCTTTTATGCTGTTGGTATAGTTCATCTTTTTCAATTTTAGGTTTCAACCTGCAAACTTAAAACTTTTTGTTAATGTGTTCTTTTTTCAAAGGGGGGAGTCGGGCAGTGCAGATTTTTAATCTAGAAATATTTTTCTCCTTTCAACCATTGGGCAATTTCTTTGGCATGGTACGTAAGAATGATGTCGGCACCGGCGCGTCTGATCGACATCAGGATTTCTTTTGTAATACGTTCTTCGTCGATCCATCCGTTGGCAGCGGCAGCTTTTACCATCGAAAACTCTCCGCTTACGTTATAGGCAGCTATGGGAATATTAAAAGTGTCTTTTGCACGGCGAATGATATCAAGATAGGAGAGGGCCGGTTTTACCATAATGATGTCGGCAGCTTCTTCAATATCGAGTTCAATTTCGCGCATGGCTTCATTGCTGTTGGCCGGGTTCATCTGGTAGGTTTTGCGATCGCCAAACTGTGGTGCACTCTCAGCAGCCTCGCGAAACGGGCCATAAAAGGCAGATGCATATTTGGCTGAGTAGGCCATGATGGGAATATTGGTGTAGCCTTCTTCATCAAGCGATTCGCGGATATATACAATACGTCCGTCCATCATATCGCTGGGAGCTACCATATCAACACCCGCTTTGGCAAATGCTACCGCCTGTGCAGCGAGGGTTTTCAGGGTGAGATCGTTATCCACATCATTATTTACGATGGTGCCGCAATGCCCGTGGGTTGTATATTCGCAGTTGCACACATCGGCAATTACATACATTTCCGGAATTTCTTGTTTTATGGCTCTTATGGCCGAAGGAATGATGGAATCGTCGTGGGCGGCAATCATGCCCGTGTCATCTTTGGTTTCGGGAATACCGAAGAGCAAAACCGATTTTATTCCCAAAGCATATAATTCTTTACATTCCTGAGCCAGTAACTCAACAGAAAGTTGATAATTGCCTGGCATTGAGCTGATAGGTTTTTTAATATTCTTCCCTGCACTGGCAAATAAGGGCATAACCAGGTTATCGAGCGATACGGTGGTTTCATTCACCATTGCTCTGATGGTAGGGTTGGCACGAAGGCGTCTGAGTCGGGTGCTTGGAAAATACATAACGATATCTTGTTTGAAGGTTTGGTTTGTATTACTTTTTTTGTTGGCTGAAAAATTCTTTAACGGCAGTTACCATATGTTGGACTGATGGTTGTGCAGCAATAGCAGCTACTGCATATCCATTTTCGGTAATGGCCGAAGCGGTAGTTTCTCCAATAGCTGCCAAATTTAAGCCTTTTATGTCGGTAAACGAATTGAGAAAAGCAAAAAATCCCGACGGTGATGTAAAAATGCACATGTCGGCAGTTTTCATGGCAATGTGCCTGGCTATTTCGGGGTTATGATTGGTAACATCCAGGGTTTCATAAACATTGATACGATCAACGGTAGCTATTCCTGACAAAGTTTTCTGCAAAAAGTCGGGAGCCCTGTTGCCCAAAGCCAGCAGGACTTTCTGCCGGGGTTTAACAATGCCTTCAAGCAGGTATGCAGCCAGCGTTTTGGCATCATTCCCGGGGTTTACCCAATGGGCATTTTGGTTGTAATGTTTTAATTCTTCGGCAGTTGCAGGGCCAACCACAGCAATTTCTATTTCGGGAGAGATTTTATAAGATCCTGTTGTTTGATAAACATTCTCAAAAAAGCCCTTTACCCCCTTACGACTGGTGAATATGATGATATCGTAATTGTCGGGTTCAATACTTTCCTTTACTTCTTCTGCATCAAGAAAAAGAGTTTGGGTTTTGATCATGGGAAGATTGAATACTACGGCACCTTCTTTATGCAACAGGTCTATCATTTCTGATGCCTGATCTGCAGGTTGGGTAGTAACAATGATCTTCCCATTTATCATATTCCATTATTTTTTCTTATTTGTTCGAGTATTTGAACGGATCCTTTGTTGATAAATGAATTTGCCAGTTTTGTAGCCAGTTCTACGCCCTTGTCGGGTAAGCCGGTAAGTTCTTCTTCCAAAACCTGTGTAGCGTCAGTACTTGACACAAATCCTTTTATCCGGAACTGGTCTTTTGTTACATGAGTAAAGCATCCGATAGGTATCTGACAGCCCCCTTCCAGTAAACGGAGAAACGTTCTTTCTGCTTCTATTGCTTTCAAGGTAGGCTGATGGGTAACGGAAGCAAGAATATCGGCAGTTTTCTGATCATTTTCGCGGGTTTCTATGGCAATGGCACCCTGACTAACTGCGGGGATAAACAATTCCGGATCAAGAATTTCGCTGATAAGATGCCCCAGTTCCAGTCGTTGAAGACCTGCTGCTGCCATGATCATGGCGGTACAATGACCATCCTGCATTTTTTGCAGCCGGGTGTTTACATTACCACGAATATCAACAATTTTGAAGTTTGGATTATTCCGAAGCAATTGTGCTCGTCTTCGAAGGCTTGATGTGGCAATTACATCATCATCAGTGATTTCATTAAATTTTTTTCCATCAATATGTACCAGTGCATCACGAAATTCGCCCCTTTCGAGTACGCCACCCAGCGATAGTCCTTCCGGAAAACGGGTAGGAAGGTCTTTCAGACTGTGTACTGCCAGATCGATGGTTCCAGCCATCAACTCTACTTCCAGTTCTTTGGTAAACAGACCTTTGTCGCCAATTTTTGATAAAGCTACATCAAGGATT